>NZ_OGTP01000016.1 GCF_900258035.1 Caballeronia novacaledonica
CAGACCTTGTTGATCGTCATGCCGGGCACCATGTCGGGCAGGCCGGCCTTGATGAGCGACTGGCGCGCCGGGTTCTGACCCGAACCGGCCGCGAGCACCTGACCCAGAATCACTTCGCTCACCTGATCCGGCTTCACGCCCGCGCGCTCCAGCACGGCCTTGATTACCGTCGCGCCCAGTTCCGGCGCCGCGATCTTCGCGAGCGAGCCGCCGAACTTGCCTACCGCCGTGCGCGCGGCCGATACGATCACTACGTCAGTCATGTCAGTTTCCTTTTGGCATCGAATGTTAATGCGGTTCAGAACGGCTCCATGCGCTCGCGCGCGATCGGCCGCCGGTCACGAATCGCGTTCCAGTACGTAACGGCCGGGAGCGGCCTCGATTACCGGGTGAGTCTTCGATCCCTGCGCCGCGCCTGCCTTGACCCGCTCGCCCGCGTTTTGCGCAAGCCACTTCGACCAGGCCGGCCACCAGCTTCCGGGATGCTCCGCCGCCGCCTCGAACCACGCGTCGGGGTTCTCCGGCAGACGCTCGTCGTCGCTGTCGATCATCCAGAAACTGCGCTTGTTCTTCGACGGCGGATTGATCACGCCCGCGATATGCCCCGACGCGCCGAGCACGAACTTCTGCGGACCGCCGAGCACCGGCGCGGATGCATACGCCGATTTCCACGGCACGATATGGTCTTCCCGCGAGCCGTAGATGAAGGTCGGCAGCGTGAGGCGCGACAGATCGACCGACTCGCCGCATACCTTCAGCGCGTGCGGCGTCTTCAGCTTGTTCTCGAGATACGTGTTGCGCAGATACCAGACGCACATCGGGCCGGGCAGATTCGTCGAATCGCTGTTCCAGAAGAGCAGATCGAACGCTTGCGGCGTGCGGCCCTTCAGGTAGTTGTCGACGACGTAATTCCAGACGAGGTCGTTCGGACGCAGATACGAAAACGTATTGGCGAACTCGATGCCGCGCATGAGACCGGCCGGCGCGCCGCCCTTGCCGCCGATCGACTGCTCGCGCATCTGCACGTGCGCCTCGTCGACGAAGACGTCGAGCACGCCCGTATCGGAGAAATCGAGCATCGACGTGAGCAGCGTCATCGATGCCGCCGGCTCCTCGCCGCGCGCGCCCGCCACCGCAAGCGCGGTCGCGAGAATCGTGCCGCCGATGCAGAAGCCAAGCGTATTGATCTTGTCCTCGCCGCTGATCTCCTGGACGACGCGAATCGTTTCGAGCGCGCCCTCTTCGACGTAGTCGTCCCACGTCTTGTGCGCAATCGACTGATCCGCATTGCGCCACGACAGGATGAACACCTGATGCCCTTCCTCGAGCGCATAGCGCACGAGCGAGCTTTCCGGCGACAAGTCGAGGATGTAGAACTTGTTGATGCACGGCGGCACGATCAGAAGCGGGCGCGCGTACACGTTCGGCGCGAGCGGCTTGTACTGGATCAGTTGCACGAGTTCGTTCTCGTACACGACCGAACCTTCCGTCGATGCGATGTTCTTGCCGACCAGAAAGCGCGACTCGTCCGACTGCGAAATCTTGCCGCGCTGCATGTCGTTCAGCAGATTCAGCATGCCCTGGCGCAGGCTTTCGCCCTTGCTTTCGATGAGCGTCTTCTGCGCGTCGGGATTGAGCGCGAGGAAATTGCTCGGCGCGGCGGCGGCGGCCCATTGCTGCACGGTGAAGCGGATGCGCTCGCGCGTCTTCGGATCGCTCTGCACCGCATCCGCGAGTTCCTGCAGATAGCGCGCGTTCAGCAGATACCACGCGGCGGTGAACGCGTAGGCGGGCGTGGTCTGCCAAGAGGTATCGGTGAAGCGGCGATCCTTCAGCGCGGTCGGATCGATACTTTGCGCGCCTGCCTGCTTGAGCAAGTCGGCGGCATCGCGCGAATAGTTGCTCTGCAATTCGTGAAGGCGCTCGGGCGGGATCGCGGCGGTCGGGATCTTCGGCAGCGTGGGCAATCCCTGCATTGCGGCGCCGAAGCCCGGCATGCTGCTCGCGAGCTTCGCGAATTCCGCCATGCCGTTCATTTTCGTGAAGTCGGGCATCTGCGGCATGGCGCCCGGCGTCGGGAACGCAGCCGGAAATGCCGTCGATGGAAACCCGCCTGGAAAACGCTTGGCGAATTCAGCGAATGCCGCGAACGGCGATGCCGATGCCGACGCGTCGCCCGCGAGATTCGTCTGTGGAGAAAATTTCGACCATTGCGCAGGATCGGCGACGGAACGCCACGCGTTCAGCCATTGATCGAACGCCTGCTGTACGCCAGTCGTATCGGCGGATGCTTGAGCCGAGGTGCTGTCGGCGGTACGGGAGCGGGAAGATGAGGAAGTAGATTTGGAAGCCATACCCGCTATTGACCTGTGAGTCTCGGAAGACCTGGATTGCTAACGCAGGCATCGCCGGGCTTTCCTCGACCAGCGCGCAAGTGTTGGTGCGCCATATGCGCGCGGCAAAGAATGCCTTGCTACGCCGTGCCCCGATTGAGTGAATTCCTGAAACATTCTTGCTCCAGGATGTGAGGCATGTCAATGCTTCGTCCCGATTTTGCCGCAGTGCGATATTTTTTTAATTATCGTTTTCCCCCATGCGAAATATTGCATTTCGCATGAGGTTTCGTCATCGGCAGGAAACGGTTGCCGGCTATGTTCCGAGGCGATTGCCGACCGTCAAACACTTAGTCGGCTAGCCAGATCATCGCGGCCATGCGGCCGGTGACGCGGTCGCGCCGGTATGAATAGAAGCGCTCTTTTTCCGTGACCGAGCAATGCGTGCCGCCGTGCAGGCGCGCGGCATCGATGCCGAGGTCCGCCAGGCGCAGGCGCGCGAGCGCATAAATATCCGCGAAGTATTTGGCCGGCGCACCGCCGACGGGCCTGAACGCGGCCTTCGTCGCATCGCGCCGATCCGCCTGCGCAGCCGCGACGAAGGCGTCGAGCACGTCCTCGCCGACTTCGAACGCTTGCGGCCCGATGGCCGGCCCGAGAAACGCATTGAGTTTCGATGCCGGTACGCCCGCGAGCGTCGCCACGCGCTCGCCCGTCTTCTCGACGATGCCGCCGGCAAGACCGCGCCAGCCCGCGTGGGCGGCGCCGACCGCGCGGCCTTCGTCGTCGCAAAAAAGGACCGGGAGGCAATCGGCCGTCATCACGACGCACACGACGCCCGCGCGATCCGTCACGCTGGCGTCGGCGCGCGTGCGCTCGCCGAGCGCGAGACGCTCGATGACCGCGTGCGCATCCTCGACTTGCGTGCCGTGAATCTGTTCGAGCCAGGCGGCATTGGGCCGACCGGTCGCGGCGAGCGCGCGGCGGCGGTTTTCCTTCACCGCATCGGGTGCGTCGCCCGATGAGAAGCCGAGATTGAGGCCGCCCGCGCCGGGCGCGCCGCCATCGAAAGGCGCCGCGCTCACGCCGCCCGCGCGCGTCGTGACGAATGCGCGCACGCGCGGCGACACCTTCCACTGCGGCAGCACGCAGTCTTTCGATTGCAGTCCGGCGGCTTCGTGCGTCATGCTTCGTCGTCCTCGTATTCTTCGTCGTCCCAGTCGTCTTCTTCGCCTTCGCCCATTTCGTAGGCCTCTGCGAAGTCCTCGTCGAATTCGACTTCCTCGTCCTGCCCGAAGCCGAGCTCCGCTGCGAGCGCCGCGATGTCCGCGGGCACGTCCGCGCGCCAGTGCACTTCCTTGCCGGTCGCGGGATGAATCAGGCCGAGCCGCCACGCGTGCAACGCCTGACGCGCGAAATCGTGAGGCAACGGCCTCACGGAGCGCTTGCCGCGCGCGTGTCCGTACACCGGATCGCCGAGTAGCGGATGCTGAACGTGCGCGCAATGCACCCGGATCTGATGCGTGCGGCCCGTTTCCAGATCGCAGTGGATCGCGCTGACGGGCTGACCGTGCCACGTCGTCCGGTCGGTGGTGCGGAAATGCGTGCGAGCGGGCTTGCCCGACGCGGTCTTCACGACCGCCATGCGGGTGCGCTCGCGCGGATCGCGGCCGATCGGCGCGTCGATGGTGCCTTCGTCGGGCATGTTGCCCCACACGAACGCAACGTAGCGGCGCTTCACCGTGCGCGCCTGCAACTGACGCACGAGGTCGGTCTGCGCCTGGAGCGTGCGCGCGACGACCATCAGGCCGGACGTTTCCTTGTCGAGCCGATGCACGATGCCCGCGCGCGGCAGACCGGCGGCGGCGTCGCCATAACGATGCAGGAGCCCGTTGAGCAACGTGCCGCTCCAGTTGCCCGCGGCCGGATGCACGACCATGCCCGCGGGCTTGTTGACGACGACGAGCGTTTCATCTTCGTACACGATATGCAGCGGCACCGGCTCCGGCGCGAAGGCAAGCTGCTCCGGCAGGAGGTCCGGCACGAGCGTGATCGTCGCGCCGAGCGGCACGGGCTGACGCACTTTTGCGCCCGCGCCATCGACCTGCACGCGCCCTTCCTCGATCCAGCCCTGCATCCGGCTGCGCGAGAATTCGGGGAAGATTTTGGCGAGCACCTTGTCGAGCCGTTCGCCCGCGAGATCGTCGGGCACGCGCGCCTCGCGCGGCGCTTCAGGGCCCGCGCCGCCGGTCGGATCGGGCGAAGCCGCGTCGTCGCCGGTGGCGCATGGGCTATAATCTTTGAGTTGGTCTTTGGTACGACGAGTACTTGAGCGGGTCATTTGAACGAGATTTCGGCGGCATGAATCGGAAGCCGCGCCGGAAATACAGCTAGAACAGCGAAGATTCAGTAAGAATCAGCCAGGAACAGCAAGCACTGATGCGAGACTTCAACACCATTCATCTCTCGATGCGTCAATCGATCAAGTATCTGGCGCTGGCCGCGAGCGTCGCCATCGTAACGGCCTGTCACGGCCTGCCCGAGAAGACCGACGAAACGGCAACGTGGAACAACAACAAATTATATACGGAGGCTCAGGACGCGCTATCCGGCAGCGACTGGGGCAAGTGCGCGAAGTATTTCGAAGCGCTCGAAGGCCGCGACCCGTTCGGCCACTTCGCGCAGCAGGCGCAGATCAACGTCGCGTACTGCGACTGGAAAGACAGCGAAACCGCCAACGCCGACCAGGCTATCGACCGTTTCATCAAGCTGCACCCGGACCATCCCGAGATCGCGTATGCGTACTATCTCAAGGGCATGATCCATTTCAACGACGACCTCGGCCTTTTCGGCCGCTTCTCCGGTCAGGACATGAGCGAGCGCGATCCGAAGTCGCTGCGCGAGTCCTATGACGCATTCAAGGTCGTCGTCGACAAATATCCGCAAAGCAAGTACGCGCCCGACGCAGCGCAACGCATGCGCTATATCGTGAACGCGCTCGCGTCGCACGAAGTGCACGCCGCCGATTACTACTATCGCCGTGGCGCGTATGTGGCCGCGATCAACCGCGCGCAACTCGCCATTCGCGAGTACCGGAATGCGCCGGCAACGGAAGACGCGCTGCACATCATGATGCTGTCGTACGAGAAGCTCGATCAGCCGCAACTCGCCGACGACACCAAGCGCGTGCTCGCCGCCACGTTCCCGGACAGCCCGTACGTGACAGGCAAACGCCGCGCGGGCACCGACAAGCCCTGGTACCAGATCTGGTAACACGGGCAACAAGACAAACGGCCGGTTGATAACCGGCCGTTTTTTTTCGTCGATAGAAACTCGGGATTCCGGCAGTTACTCCGCCAGTTCCGTTTTCCACTTCGCCGCATCGGTGAAGAATTCGCGCACCACGTCCAGTTCGCGCGTGCGCTTGAACGGCGGCAGGCTTTGCCAGATGCGCCGGCCGTAGGGTTTATCGACGAGGCGCGTGTCGCAGATCATCAGCACGCCGCGATCCGTCTCCGCGCGAATCAGCCGCCCCGCGCCCTGCTTCAGCGTGATGACCGCCTGCGGCAACTGATGCACGGCGAACGGGCTCAAGCCTTTCTTCGTCAGCGCGTCGAGACGCGCGGCGAGCACGGGATCGTCGGGCGGGGCGAACGGCAGCTTGTCGATGACGACGAGCGACAGCGCATCGCCACGCACATCGACGCCTTCCCAGAAGCTCTGACTGCCCACCAGGATCGCGTTGCCGTAAGCGCGGAAACGGTCGAGAAGTTCGGTGCGGCTCGCGTCGCCCTGCACGAGCAGCGGATTGTCCCAGCCACGCCGCTCGATGATGTCGCGCAGACGCGTCGCGATGCGATCCACCGCGCGCAGCGTCGTGCACAGCACGAACGCGCCGCCGCCCGCCGCCTCGATCACCGGCAGCGCCGCCTCGAACACGGCATCGGTGAACTGCGGCGACGAAGGCTGCGGCAGATTGCGCGGCACGTACAGGAGACCTTGCGTCGGGTAATCGAACGGGCTCGGCAAGGTCATCGAACGACGCGCGTTCAGGCCCATTTGCGCCGCGTAGTGGGTGAAGTCGCCGCGCACCGAAAGCGTCGCGGACGTGAAAATCCACGCGCGCGGCACGCCCGCGCGCTGCTTCGCGAAGATCGGCGCGACCGACAGCGGCGTTTCGTGCAACTGCACCGTGTGCGAGAACACTTCGATCCACCGCACCATCTCGTTCGGCTCGTCCTTCGCCGCCTGCTTCGCGGTGTCCTCGTTCTCGACGACCGCGCGTTCGAGCGACGTCGGCGGCGTCGTCCAGCCCGCGAGCAGGTCCTGCAACTCGCGCGCGCGGCGCACCAGCGCCTGCAGCGATTCCGCCCGCTCCGCATGCGAGGACAGCGTCGCGGCGAGCGCCGAAAGATGCGTCTCCAGCGTGTCGAGCGCCTCGAAAATCGGATGACCGTCCGGCAACTGTCCGAGCGACAGACGCACCGAATCTTCCTTGAACGCGAGCCGAAGATCGCGCGCCGCGCGCTCCAGCGCCGCGCCGAGCTTGGTCCAGTCGGCGGCGTCGCGCGCGTGCGAAAGACCTTCGGCGACGGTGTCGCGCGCGAGTTCGAGCAACTGCGTCGTCGAGAGCGTCTCGCCGAAAAAGAGCGTCGCCGTCTCGGGCAACTGATGCGCTTCGTCGAAGATGATGGTGTTCGCCGTCGGCAGCAGTTCGGCCATGCCGGTGTCGCGCAGCATCACGTCGGCGAAAAACAGGTGGTGATTCACGACCACGATGTCCGCCTGCTGCGCTTCCTTGCGCGCCTGCATCACGAAGCATTCCTTGTAATGCGGGCATTCCTGGCCGAGGCAGTTGTCGCGCGTGGACGTGACCATCGGCCAGACGGGCGAATTCTCCGGCACGCTCGCGAGCTCGGCCTTGTCGCCCGTGCGCGTGATCTTCGCGAAACGGACGATCTCCTGCAGATGCGACGTATCCTGGCGCGACGGCAGGCGGCCGTTGTCGGCGGTGCGCTCCAGGTAGTAATGGCACAGATAGTTCGCGCGGCCCTTCAGCATCGCGACGGTCACCGGCACGGCGAGCGCGTCGCGCACGGTCGGAATGTCGCGCTGAAAGAGCTGATCCTGCAGATGCTTCGTTCCCGTCGACACGATGACCTTGCCGCCCCACAGCATCGCCGGCACGAGATACGCGTAGGTCTTGCCGGTGCCCGTGCCGGCCTCGACGATGAGCGTGTTCTCGCCGCCATCGATGGCCGCCTTCGCCGTCGCGATGCCGATCTCGTCGGCCGGTTGCTCGTCCGGCGCGTAAGGTTTGTCGGAAGGCCCGAGCTTGCGCGCGGGACGGCGCTGCGCCTCGAACATCGCGGGCTCGGGCATGGCGCGGCCGGATGCTTCCATCGCGGCCGCGACCGAGCGCGCCATTTCGATCTGCGACGCGCGCGGCCGATAACCGTCGATCGCGCGTGCGAGCAGGCCTTGCGCGGCGAAGATGGCGTCGAGCTCGACGCCGCGCTTGTCGGTCAGCGCGAGCGGCGCGCTCGCGCCCTCGCTGGATTGTGCGGGTGAGTTCAAGGCGTGCTAAATCCTGCGGGTTTCGGCGCGGCCGCGCACGCGAGGCGCCGACGCCAGCACGAGCCCGCGGCCGGCGCGCTGCGTTCAGTGCGCGTCCGAGTCCAGCTGCAATTGCAGCAGGAGAATGGTGTCCTTCACCTTGAGCTTGCGCTTTTTCAGGCGCCTCAGCTCGAGGTCGTCGGTGCCGGACATTTTTTCGATCAACGTGTCCAGACTGTGATGCTCTTCCTGCAATTGCGCGATGCGATCGCGCAGCACAGCGGCATCCATGGCGGGTTGTCGGGGTGCGCGCGGGGAATCACTCAAGCGCTGCTGCATGCTCGCCTCCTTTCATCCTCTTTGCCCGGACCCGTGTAGCGAGCCCGGCTGCCCTACTTACCTTGCTGCTGTTGTTGCTGTTGCATTTTCAGTTGTTCCTGGCGCGCCTGCTCCTGCTGTTGCGCCTTTTCCTGCGCCTTTCTGGCGGCTTCCTTCTGACGCGCCTCGACTTCCGCGCGATGCTGCGCGGCTTCCTGCTGCTTCTGCTCGTAGCGCTGCGCCTTTTGCTCGCGTTCCTGCGCGTCCTGCACGCCGCGAGCGCGCGCGTCTTCGAGTTGCTTCTGGTAGTCCGCCTGCTTGCGATCGTACGCCGCCTGGTTCGCCGCGCGCTGCGGCGCCTCGGCGGTGCGCTGGGCGGCGGCCAGCGCGTTCTGACGCTGCTTGTCCTCGTAGGCCTGCTGGCTCGCCTTCTCGTTCGCGGCGCGCTGCGGCGCTTCCGCTTCGTATTGTGCCCGCTTGATCGCCGTCTGCTGGTCGCGCTGCTTTGCCCGCTCGGCGCGCTGTTCGTCGTCGAGTGCGAGTTGCTGTTCGCGAATCTGCTGACGCGTTTCGCGCATTTCGTTGCGCGCGTTGTCCAGACAGTGATTCACGAAGAACGTGCTGTAGCAGTCGTGCTGCTTCACGCCGTAACGGTAGTTGTTTTCTTCGCTACGCTTGTCGAGCACCTTCTGGCGCTCGACGAAACCGGCTTTCAGCGCGTCGTCGGGATTTTGCGCAGTCAGCGCGTCCGACGCAGCCGCATCCAGCGGACGTACGCTCACGGAAGTGCCGGGATCGATCGGCCTGGCGGTTTGAGCGAGCGCGTGCTGCGACGCGCATGCGCCTGCCGCGCACAGCAGCGAAACAGCCGCGGCGAACGGCACGTTTGAAAGGCGGAAGTTGGGCAAATGGATGAACGGCAACGTGATAAAGAATCAGGTGCGAAACGGCCTGTGCGATGCCCAAATTCTATCACCGCGCGCCGGAGCGCTTCGCCATTTATGGCAAAATGCCCCGCTCAGCAACCCGGTCCGAACCTGGCTCGTTCTACGGTCACCCGCCCGCGGCGCCTCGCTCTCGCGAGCCTGCCCACGCGGCGCGGATCTCGCTGGCGAGCCGCAGACAGCGCAGAAACATGACGCAAACCGTAGCACTCAAGATCGTACAGCGCATTGCCTCCGAACTCACCGTGCAGCCGCGTCAGGTCGCCGCCGCCGTGGAGCTTCTCGACGAAGGCTCGACTGTCCCGTTCATCGCCCGGTATCGCAAGGAAGTCACCGGCAATCTCGACGACACGCAACTGCGCACGCTCGAAGAGCGCCTGCTGTATCTGCGCGAACTCGAAGACCGTCGCGCGACCATCCTGCAAAGTATCGACGAACAAGGCAAGCTCACCGCCGAACTGCGCGGGGCCATCGAAGGCGCGGACAGCAAGCAGGTGCTCGAAGATCTCTATCTGCCCTACAAGCCCAAGCGCCGCACGCGCGCGCAGATCGCCCGCGAAGCCGGTCTCGAACCGCTCGCGCAGGCGCTGCTCGCCGATCCCACGCTCGATCCTCAAGCCGAAGCCGCAAAGTTCGTCGATGCCGATAAAGGCGTCGCCGACACCAAAGCCGCGCTCGACGGCGCGCGCGACATTCTCTCCGAACAATTCGGCGAAACCGCCGAGATTCTCGGCAAGCTGCGCGAGCATCTGTTCAGCCAGGGGCTCGTCACGTCGAGCGTGGTGGACGGCAAAGAGGGCGAGGAAGGCGAAAAATTCCGCGACTACTACGACTACAGCGAGACGATCCGCACCGTGCCGTCGCACCGCGCGCTCGCGCTGTTCCGCGGCCGCAACGCGGGCGTGCTGAGCGTCAAGCTCGGTCTCGGCGAAGAACTCGACGCGCAGATTCCGCACCCGTGCGAAGCGATGATCGCGCAGCACTTCGGTATCGCCAATCGTGGCCGCGCCGCCGACAAATGGCTCGCCGACGTGTGCCGCTGGTGCTGGCGCGTGAAGGTGCAGCCGCATATCGAAACCGAACTGCTCACGCAACTGCGCGAAGAAGCCGAACATGAAGCCATTCGCGTGTTCGCGCGCAATCTGAAGGACTTGCTGCTCGCGGCGCCGGCCGGCCCGAAGGCCGTGATCGGTCTCGATCCGGGCTTGCGGACCGGCGTGAAGGTCGCGGTCGTGGATCGCACCGGCAAGGTCTTGGCGACGGACACCATCTATCCGCACGAACCGCGCCGCGACTGGGACGGCTCCATCGCGAAGCTCGCCCGCATCGCGCACGCCACGCAGGCGGAACTCGTGTCGATCGGCAACGGCACCGCATCGCGCGAAACCGACAAGCTCGCGAGCGAGCTGATCGCGAAGCATCCCGATCTGAAGCTGCAGAAGATCGTCGTGTCCGAGGCGGGCGCGTCGGTGTATTCGGCATCGGAACTGGCCGCGAAGGAGTTTCCGGAACTCGACGTGTCGCTGCGCGGCGCGGTGTCGATCGCGCGGCGGCTGCAGGACCCGCTTGCCGAGCTCGTGAAGATCGAGCCGAAGGCGATCGGCGTCGGCCAGTATCAGCACGACGTCAATCAGCGCGAACTCGCGCGCTCGCTCGATGCGGTCGTCGAGGATTGCGTGAACGCCGTCGGTGTCGACGCGAACACGGCGTCGGTCGCGCTGCTCGCGCGCGTGTCGGGGCTGAATTCGACGCTCGCGCGCAATATCGTCGATTATCGCGATGCCAACGGGCCGTTTCCGTCGCGCGCGCATCTGAAGAAGGTGCCGCGTCTCGGCGACAAAACTTTCGAGCAGGCGGCGGGCTTTCTGCGCATCAACAACGGCGAGAATCCGCTCGATCGCTCGTCGGTGCACCCGGAGGCGTATCCGGTCGTCGAACGCATTCTCGCGAAGATCAAGAAGCATATCGGCGATGTGCTCGGCAAGCGCGAAGCGTTGACGGGTCTCTCGCCCACCGAATTCGTCGACGATCGTTTCGGCCTACCGACCGTGCGCGACATTCTCGCCGAGCTTGAAAAGCCGGGCCGCGATCCGCGCCCCGAGTTCAAGACGGCGACATTCCGGGAAGGCATCGAGAAAATCTCGGACCTCGTGCCGGGCATGATCCTCGAAGGCGTCGTGACGAACGTCGCGGCCTTCGGCGCGTTCGTCGATATCGGCGTGCATCAGGATGGCCTCGTGCACGTTTCGGCCTTGTCGACGAAGTTCATCAAGGACCCGCACGAAGTCGTGAAGGCCGGTCAGGTCGTCAAGGTGAAGGTGATCGAGACCGATGTGAAGCGCCAGCGCATTTCGCTCACCATGCGTCTCGACGACGACTCCGCCGCAGCGCCTTCGGCGGGCGGCGCGCAATCGCGCGGTTCGCAGGATCGTCGTTCGGGCCAGCGTCCGCAACAGCGTCGCGAACCGGAAGCGGCCGGCGCAATGGCCGCGGCGTTCGCAAAACTGAAGCGCTGACGCTTCGAGTCGCCAAAGAAAAAACCCCACGTCTTGCGACGTGGGGTTTTTTTACGCTGCCGAAAAACGCAGCGTCAAATCTCGATCTTCGTTCCCAGCTCGACCACGCGATTCGCGGGAATGCTGAAGAAATCGGTCGGCTTCGCCGCGTTCTGATGCATCCACGCGAACACGCGCTCGCGCCACACCGACATGCCGGGCAATTCCGTGGGCACGACCGTCTCGCGCGCCATGAAGAACGACGTGTCCATGAGCTCGAAGGTCATCGCGTGCGTGCGCGTGATCTGCTCGAGCACGGCCTTCACGTCCGGCGTCTCGTTGAAGCCGTAAGCCGCCTTCACGAGGAAAAGGCCGCCGCCGATATCCTTCACTTCGAGACGATGCGCATCGTCGACATACGGAATGTCGCGCGTCGCGAAGTTCATGAAGATGGTGCGCTCGTGCAGCACCTTGTTGTGCTTCAGGTTGTGCAGCAGGCTCACGGGCACGAGCGAATCGCTGCCGGTGAGATAGATCGCCGTACCCGACACGCGATGCGGCGGATGCGCGAGCAAGCCCTGCAGGAACGGCATCAGCGGGATACCGTCCGCGGCCGTGCGATCCTTCACGATCATGCGGCCCTTGTACCAGGTCATCAACAGGAAGAAGAGCGCCCCGCCGATGCACAGCGGCAGCCAGCCGCCCTGCTCGATCTTCAGCAGGCTCGCGCCGAAGAAGCCGATGTCGATTGCAAGGAACACGGTGATCATCCCGCCGACGAGCCAGCGGTTCCAGCCCCACAGATTCACCATGACGACCGACACGAGAATGGTCGTGGTGAGCATCGTCGCGGTGACGGCGAGACCGTACGCGGCCGCCAGATTCTCGGAGCTCTTGAAGCCGATCACGATGCACAGGATGATGAGGAGCAGCATCCAGTTGACGAGCGGAATGTAGATCTGGCCGATCGCAAGCTCCGACGTATGAAGGATCTTCATGCGCGGCACGTAGCCGAGCTGGATCGCCTGGCTCGTCAGCGAATACGCGCCGGAGATGACCGCCTGCGATGCGATCACGGTCGCGACCGTCGACAGAATCACGAGCGGCAGCAACGCCCAGTCGGGCGCGAGCAGAAAGAACGGGCTTTCGATGGCCTTCGGATCGTGCATCAGGAGCGCGCCCTGGCCGAAATAGTTGAGCAGCAGCGACGGCATGACGAGACCGTACCAGCCGTAGCGGATCGGCTTCGCGCCGAAGTGACCCATGTCCGCATAGAGCGCTTCCGCGCCGGTCAGCACGAGCACGACGGAGCCGAGCACGATATACGCCTGCAGCACGTGCTGCGCCATGAAGGAGATGGCGTAATACGGATTGAGCGCGGCGATGATGCGCGGCTCCATCACGATATGCGCGGCGCCGAGCACCGCGAGCGTCGCGAACCACACGACCATGATCGGACCGAAGAGCCTGCCGACCACCGCCGTGCCGTGGCGCTGAATCCAGAACAGCGCGATCAGGATGACGATCGTGATCGGCAGCACGTATGGCGAGAGCTTGGGCGCCGCGATCTCGAGGCCTTCGACCGCGGAGATCACCGACATCGCCGGCGTGATGACCGCATCGCCGTAGAACATGCACGCGCCGAAGATGCCGAGCATCATCAGCACGCCCGAGACCTTGCCCGACTCCTTCACGCTGCGCAGCGCGAGCGTCGTCATGGCGAACACGCCGCCTTCGCCGTTGTTGTCGGCGCGCATGACGAACAGAACGTATTTGACGGCGACCACCATGACGATCGCCCAGAAGAGCAAGGAGATCACGCCGAGAATCGACGCCTCCGACAAGCCGATGCCATGCGACGGGCTAAAGGCTTCCTTCAATGAATAGAGAGGACTCGTGCCGATGTCGCCGAAAACGACGCCGATGGCTGCGAGCGCAAGCGAGTGCATGGGTTGTTTATGCTCGTGCGCGTGAGTCGTGTTAGTCATAAAAGCGAAATATCCGTCCAGAGCGGAAAAAAACGAACGCCATTCTATCTAACGTTGCACGCGAAGACGCCTTCTTGCGTGTTGCTCCAGCGCCACGAGAGACGCGAGTGAGAGTGTAGCATCGTGCTTCGCGTGCGTCGGCGGGCGCGCTCGGCATGATGGTTTGCAGTTCGTCGCACAATCGCGCAGAAACAAAAACGCCGTTGCGCCCGGCGTCGTGCCCGGCGAACGGCGTCTGTCATGCGAAACAATCAGACGTCGACGTTCATCCGCGTTCGTTCTGCATGCCGCGCTTGATCCACGCACCCAGGTTGTGCGGACGCACCGTGTCCCACTCCTCGAAAGGCTGATGAATCCACGGATTCGTTTCAAGATGCTGAACGTGATAGTCGGGCGTGACCTTGGAGCACGCCTTGTACCAGAGCACCGCCGAACGCACCGACGTGATGCCCGGATAACGCTCCTTCAGATGCTCCTGCACGCGCGCGAGCGTGACGCCCGAATCGACGAGATCGTCGACCAGCAGCACGTTGCCGGACAGATCGCCGCGCGTCATCGTGATGTATTGCGCGATGTCGAGATCGCCCTGCTCCGTGCCCGCGGCTTCGCGGTACGAGCTCGTCGCGAGAATGGCGAGCGGCAGGTCGTAGATGCGTGAAAGTTGATCGCCCACGCGCAGGCCGCCGCGCGCGAGGCACAGGATCTTGTCGAACTTCCAGCCCGACTCGTGCACCTTCAGTGCGAGCAGTTCGATCAGCCGGTGATATTCATCCCAGCCGACCCAGAGGTTCTTGTCGTCGTTGCGCGGGTCCGTCATCGCGATCATGGTGAGGCTCTTTCAAATGCTTAGGTTATATACGACATGTGGCCGCTTCAGGCGGCCACATTCTTTACAGCGTCCGGTTCAGGCGAGGCTTTGCGGCGCTCAGACCTTGAACGGATGGCGAAGCAGGATGGTTTCGTCGCGGTCCGGGCCGGTCGACACCATGTCGATCGGCACGCCCGCCACTTCCTGCACGCGCGTCAGGTACTTGCGTGCATTTTCCGGCAGCCCGTCCCATTGCGTGATGCCGATGGTGCTTTCCTTCCAGCCGCCGAAGGTTTCATACACCGGCTCGCAGCGCGCCACTTCCGATGCGCCGCGCGGCAGGATGTCGACCGGCTTGCCGTCGAGCGTGTAGCCCGTGCACAGTTTCACTTCGTCGAGACCGTCGAGCACGTCGAGCTTGGTCATGCACAGGCCCGAGATGCCGTTGATCTGGATCGAACGGCGCAGCGCGGCGGCGTCGAGCCAGCCGGTGCGGCGCGGACGGCCCGTGACCGAGCCGAATTCCTTGCCGACGGTCGCGAGGTTCAGGCCGATCTGATCCTGACGCTGGGCGTTGTCCGCGTCGTACAGTTCGCTCGGGAACGGGCCCGAACCGACGCGCGTGCAATACGCCTTCGTGATGCCGAGAATGTAGTTCAGGCGCTGCGGCCCGATGCCCGCGCCCGCTGTCGCCGCGCCCGCGACGCAGTTGCTCGACGTCACATACGGATACGTGCCGTGGTCGATGTCGAGAAGCGTGCCTTGCGCGCCTTCGAACAGCAGATTGCGGCCGGCGTGGTTTTCGTCGTAGAGACGGCGGGAGACGTCCGTGACCATCGGCGCGAGACGGTCGGCGTAGCCGAGCATCGTGTCGAGCGTTTCCTGAAAGTCGACGGCCTTCGCGCCGAGATACTGAGTCAGCACAAAGTTATGGAAGTCGAGCGCTTCGCGCAGACGTTCCTCGAACACCGCGCGATCGAAGAGATCCTGCACGCGCAGGCCGCGACGCGCCACCTTGTCTTCGTACGCCGGTCCGATACCGCGGCCGGTCGTACCGATCTTGCTGGCGCCGCGCTTGGCTTCGCGCGCCTGGTCGATGGCGACGTGATACGGGAGGACGAGCGTGGCGGCTTCGGAGATGAACAGGCGCTTCTGGACGTCAACGCCAGCTGCTTCGAGTTCGTCGATTTCCTTGAAGAGCGCTTCCGGCGACAACACGACGCCATTGCCGATGTAACAGGCCGTGCCGGCGCGCATGATGCCCGAGGGAATGAGGCGCAGAATGGTCTTCTTGCCGCCGATGATGAGCGTATGGCCCGCATTGTGACCGCCCTGGAAGCGCACGACGCCCTGGGCGTGGTCCGTCAGCCAGTCGACGATCTTGCCTTTGCCCTCATCACCCCACTGGGTGCCCACCACGACGACGTTGCGTCCTGGATTAACATTCACTGCACTGGCAGACATGTTGATTCGTTAGCTGGTTAAAAACGCATTTTACCTATGTTCGCGAAAGGTTCCGAGTTTTTCGGGACGCGTTTCGCGATTTCGTCACGCTCGCGCGATTGGAATCGGCTAAGCAAATTCCTTTGCCGATCAAGCGACTGTATTCATCGCCCGCTTCAGGTGCGCGTTTCGACCGTCCATTTGCCGTCACGCTCGACGAGCACGCGGTCGAACGCGAATTCGTCCAGATCGTGATCGTGGCCGGGCAGCGCCTGGATCACGACTTCGCCCGCCGCGCGCAGCGCGAGAACCGCCGCGCGCAGCGGCTCGTCATGCTTCCAGGGCGCGAGGATCGCGCTGCCGCGAGCGTCCACCGGCGAGATGCGCGCCACTTCGCGCAGATCGAGCGAGAATCCCGTCGCGGGCCGCGCACGGCCGTACGCGAGGCCGACGTCGTCATATCGGCCGCCGCGCGCGACCGCGTTCGGCACGCCATCGACATAGGCGGAGAACATCACGCCGCTGTGATAAGCGTAGCCGCGCAAATCCGCGAGGTCGATCATCACTTCCGCGCCTTCGACCTGACCCGCGAGAAACGCGAGATCGTCGAGCGCGCGCGCGATCACCGGCAGATTCGGCAGAAGTCCACGCGCGGTTTGCAGCACCGAGGCATCGCCATACAGCGACGGCAACGACCGCAGCGCCTCGCGCGGCACCTGTCCGAGATGCGCCGTCAGTTCATGCAGGCGCGGCACGTCCTTGCTCGCGAGCGCCTCGTACAGCGCTTCGCCGAGCGCTGCCGCCGCCGGTTCGAGTTCCAGCAGCGCGGCGAGCACGCCCGCGTGGCACAGATCGAGACGCACTTTCTTCAGACCAGCGAGATGCAGCGAATCGAGCATCAGTTGCTGGATTTCGAGATCGGCTTCGAGCCCCGCGTGCCCGTAGATTTCCGCGCCGATCTGAATCTGCTCGCGCGTCGCGTGCAGCCCGCGCGGGCGCGTGTGCAGCACGACGCCCGCGTAGCACAGACGCGTCACGCCCTGCCGGTTCAGCAGATGCGCATCGATGCGCGACACCTGCGGCGTGATGTCCGCGCGCAGGCCGAGCGTGCGTCCGGACAACTGATCGACGAGCTTGAAGGTGCGCAGATTCAGGTCGGTTCCGCCGCTCGTCAGGAGCGATTCGAGATATTCGAGCATCGGCGGCATCACCAGTTCGTAGCCGTACGAACGGAAACGGTCGAGCAGGCGGCGGCGCAGCTCTTCGATCTTGCGGGCTTCCGACGGCAAGACGTCGGCGATATTCTCGGGAAGTAACCAGGTGGACATCGATACGTTTCCTACGGGACGCAAGCTTCGGCGCGGGTCGCGCGGCTTGCGGACTTGAACGGTCAGGGACGAAAGGATAAGGACAAGATAGGCGAAATGGCGGCGGCTTGCCGGGCGAGGCTCACGTCGCGATCAGGAGCAGAATCAGGCCGAGCACCATCGCGACCAGCCCGCCGATGCGGATATGGTGCACCGGCCGCTCCGCGATGCGGCGAAAGGTATCGCGCCAGGCAGTCGGGAAAACGAAGGGAAACATGCCTTCGATAATCAGCATCAACGCAAGAGCGAGCAGGAACGTCTCGGCCATGTCCAAGGGTTTGTTTTGATTGCCGCGCGGCCGGCACATTGCCGGCGCGCGGCGCGGACGGGATCAGCGCTTCGCCGTCGCCGGGGGCGACGTGTCCGTCGCGCCGCCGGTCGGGCTCTTCATGAAGCGGAAGAAATCGCTGCTCGGATCGACCACGATCACGTCGCCCGGCTTGAACGTCTTCTTATACGCTTCGAGGCTCTGATAGAACTGGTAGAACTGCGGATCGCGTCCGTACGCATCGGCCGCTATGGCCGCCGCCTTGCTGTCTCCTTCGCCCTTGATCGACTGCGCCTGGCTGTAGGCGTCCGCGACGATGGCCTGCTGCGTGCGTTCCGCGTCGGCCTTGATCTTGTCCGCTTCCGCCGTGCCTTTCGCGCGCTCGTTCGCCGCGGCCTGCTGACGCGCCGCGATCATGCGCTTGTAGACCGAATCGGCCACCGCCGACGGAAAGTCGATGCGCGTCATCTGCAGATCGACGAGCTGCACGCCGAAGCCGCCGGCCGCGCCTTCGACACTCTTTCGCGCGTCGGTTTCGATCGCCTGCTGATTGCCGAGCGCGTCGGTGAGCGGACGCTTCGCGAAAGCGCTCGCGAGCGCCGTGCGCGCGAGCGCGGTGATGCGCTCTTCGGCCGTCTGCGTGTTCTTCTCGTTGCTTTCGAAGAGCTTCAGGGGATCGGAGACGCGATACTTGATCACCGTGTTGACCAGCACTTCGTTCTTGTCGGCGGTCGAGAAACGGTCGGCGCCGGATTCGTCGATGGTGAGCGTGCGCGTGTCGACGAGCGTGAGCGTCTGGAACGGCGGCGGCAGCTTGAAGTGCAGGCCGGGGCCTTCGAGACGCGGATTGCCTTCGCCATGTGCGGCGACGACGGCGGCATGTCTTTCGTCGACGGTGAAGATCATCGACGAACCGATGAACAGCACGATGACGACGGCGACGACGAGCGCAAAAATTCGATTCATGTTCGCGCTCCTTATTGCAGGTCTTCCGACCGGCTGCGGGAACGGAACGCGTCGCGCGAGCGCAGCGGATCGCCGCCGGCATTCGCGCTCGCGCCGCTGGCGGCGCTCGCCGCGCTGGCGGGTGCGGCGGCGGCCGGCGCGGATGCGCTCGTTGCGCCTTGCGCGCGCGCCTGAGGTGCTTCGGCCGCGGCAGGCGCGCCCGACGCAGCCGCGCCGTTCGTGCCCTCGGCCGCGTCCTTCGCCTGCTGCCGATTGGCTTCGACGAGCTTGTCGAGCGGCAGATACACGACATTATTGCCGGCCTTGCTGTCGACGAAAACCTTCGTGGTGCGCGAGTAGATCTGCTGCATCGTGTCCAGGTACATGCGTTGACGAATGACCGCGGGCGCCTTCGAGTATTCCGCGTAGACCTCCTTGAAGCGCTCCGCGTCGCCCTGCGCCTGCGTGACCTCGCGATTGCTGTAGGCGCGCGCCTCGTCGATCAGCTTGGCCGCGTCGGCCTTCGCGCGCGGCAGCAACTGATCCGCATAGGCTTGCGCGGTATCGCGGGCGCGCTCGTTGTCCTGACGCACGCGCGCCGCTTCCTCGAACGCCGACTGCACCTGCTGCGGCACCTGCACGCTTTGCACCGCGACGCCCGTCACCTGCAGACCGGTGCGATAAGTATCGAGCGAACGCTGGATCGTCTCGATCAGGCGGGCGCGCAGCGTTTCGCGATCCTTGTAGAGCATGTCGTCGGTCGTGAGGCCGCCCGCGATCTCGCGGATCGCCGATTGCGCGGCCTGCGTGACGCTGTCGTCCGCATTGACGCTGCGGAAGAGGAAGTCGGTGGGCGATTTGATCTGATACTGCACGGCGAAGCGCACATCGACGATATCCGCGTCGTTCGTCAGCAGCGACGCGTCGCGCACGTTGCCTTGCGAAAGCGCGGTGCCGCGCCCGACTTCGACGGAACGAATCTGCGAGGTATCGACGATTTCGCTCGACTGGAACGGATACGGCAGACGCCAGTGAATGCCTTGCGAGACCGTCTGACGATACTGGCCGAATTGCGAGACAACGCCGACATGCCCGTCCTGCACGACAAACACGCCGCTGCCGAGATAGATGGCGATCAGCACGCCGATCACGATGCCGACGCCGATCTTGGTGCCGCGGCCGTTCTCGCGCGGCGCGCCGTTGCCGGGCTTCTTGCCGAACACGCCGGCGATGCGGCGATTGAACTCGCGCCACATTTCGTCGAGATCCGGCGGACCTTCGTCCTTGCCGTTCGGGCGCTTGCCGTCTTGCGGGCGCTTCGAGTCGTTCTTCACGCCATTGCCGTCGCCCCGCCCCCAGCGCGGATCGTTGATCGAAAAGACGGCATGCACAGCGTGCCGGATACTCCGCTCTTTATAGTCGTTCACTCGGTGATTCACCATTAGACAGCCGGGGTCGACGCCGGGTCGATGCAATTCCGAAGCAACTCAATGACCGTGCTCGGGGACCTTGTGATCGTCACGTTCGACGGGTTGCCGGTGGTCGTCCGGCTGCGCGTTCGTGTCGTGTATGGCGTTTGACCCGGACTGCGTGGATTGCGTTGCGTCGGACGCCTCGTGCGACTCCGGAAATTCGGCGAGCACGCTGGGTAGGCCCGCATCGGTTTCACCGGTTTCCGCCGTGGCGATTTCGGCGATGGCAGCGCGCAGCGCATCGAGCCCCTGACCCGTGCGTGCACTCAAGAAAACGCGCGAAATATTACCATACTCGTCCCTTTCAACCGCTTCGTCGCGGGCCGCGAGCTCGGGCACCGCGTCGATCTTGTTGAAGACGAGAATCTGGCGAATGTTGTCCGCGCCGATGCCGCGCAACACCTCGTTCACCTGATCGATCTGATCGAGGCGCACCGCGCTCGATGCATCGACGACATGCAGCAGCACGTCGGCGTGAATGGTTTCTTCGAGCGTGGCGCGGAACGCGGCGACGAGCTGGTGCGGCAATTCGCGGATGAACCCGACCGTATCCGACACGACGACATGCCCCGCTTCCTCGCCCAAGAACACGCGGCGCGACGTGGTGTCGAGCGTGGCGAAGAGCTGATTGGCCGCGTACGCCTGCGCCTTCGTGAGCGCGTTGAACAGCGTGGACTTGCCCGCGTTCGTATAGCCGACGAGCGACACCGACATCGTGCGATTGCGTGCGCGCTGACGCCGCTGCGTGCCGTGCTGACGGCGCAGCTTTTCGAGCCGGGTCTTGAGCGCCTTGATGCGCTCGCCGATAAGCCGGCGGTCGGTTTCGAGCTGCGTTTCACCCGGCCCGCGCAGGCCGATACCGCCCTTCTGGCGTTCGAGGTGAGTCCACGCGCGAATCAGGCGCGTGGACAGATATTGCAGTTGCGCGAGCTCGACCTGCAGCTTGCCTTCGTGGCTGCGGGCGCGCTGGGCGAAGATATCGAGAATGAGGCTCGTGCGATCGACCACTCGGCGATTCAGCGCGACTTCGAGATTGCGTTGCTGCGCGGGCGCGAGCGCGTGATTGAAAATGACGAGTTCGACGTCGTTCGCTTCGCACTGCAGGCGCAGTTCCTCGACCTTGCCGCTGCCGATAAACATCTTGGCATCGGGGCTCGAGCGGCGGCCGGTGAGCGTGACGGCGGGATGAGCGCCCGCACTTTGTGCGAGCAAGCTGAGTTCTTCAAGACTGGCTTCGAAATCGATCTTGCCGAAGTCGATGCCGACGAGCGCTGCGTTGATCAAATTAATGTATTTACGTTTTTGAAGCGACCGGCGAGTTGCTTAATATTCATTTTGGAAATGGCAGATTCGCGCCGGCCGCGACGAGGTTTAGGACGGTTCGGCGTCCGGGTGGAAATTCACCGGGCGGGCCGGCACGACCGTCGAAATGGCGTGCTTATAGACCATCTGGGTGACCGTATTTCGGAGCAACACGACGTACTGGTCGAAAGATTCGATGTTTCCTTGAAGCTTGATGCCGTTGACCAAATAGATCGACACCGGCACGTGCTCTTTACGCAGTGCGTTCAAAAACGGGTCTTGTAACAATTGCCCTTTGTTGCTCATAGCAAACTCCGTGTTTTTTTGCAGGTTGGAAATATTGTGGACGAAGAAAAAGAGATCCGCCGACAATCGCTACACTATAGCCGATTTTCGCTGTTTTACGTTTTCGGCGCCCCTCGGCCAAATGGCTGAATGCACCGAAACGTAAGGCTCCACGCGGGTCTTAGTCCTTGTCCGCGTAGGGGTTGTGGCTCGACCGAAACTCTATGCGAAGTGGAGTGCCAACGAGTCCAAAAGTTTCGCGAAAACGCCCTTCCAGATAACGCTTGTACGTGTCCGTGATCGCGTCGAGCGCGTTGCCGTGCACCACGATGATCGGCGGATTTTGTCCGCCCTGATGCGCATAGCGCAGCTTCGGCCGCACCGGACCGCGGCGGCGCGGCTGCTGGAATTCGACGGCATCGATCAGCGCGCGCGTGAGCTTCGGCGTGGGCAGCTTGGCCATCGCGGCGGCGTAGGCGTCGTCGACCGATTTCATCAACGCGCCGATGCCCGTCTTCTCGAGCGCGGAAACGTAGTGGAATTTAGCAAAGTCCAAAAACTTGAGCTTGCGCGTCAGGTCCGCCTTCGTGCGCTCACGCACATGCGAGTCGAGGCCATCCCACTTGTTCACGCCGACGACGAGCGCGCGCCCCTGCTCGACCACGAAGCCCGCGATGTGCGCGTCCTGCTCCGAGATGTCCTGCTGCGCATCGAGCAGGAGGATCACGACGTTCGCGTCCGCGATCGACTGCAGCGTCTTCACGACCGAGAATTTTTCGATCGCTTCGAACACCTTGCCGCGGCGGCGCAGGCCGGCCGTGTCGATCAACGTGTATTTGCGCCCTTGCCGCTCGAAATCGACGTAAATGGAGTCGCGCGTGGTGCCGGGCATGTCGAACGCGATCACGCGCTCCTCGCCGATCAGCGTGTTCACGAGCGTCGACTTGCCGACGTTCGGACGCCCGACGATCGCGATCTTCACGCCGTGCTTCGCCTTCTCGTCTTCCGTCTCTTCCGGCTGATCCTTGTACGCGATGTCGAGCGCGTCGTTGATCATCTCGAGGACGCCGTCGCCGTGGGCGGCGGAGATCGCGCGCGGATCGCCGAGGCCGAGTTCGTAGAAGTCCGACGCGACCGCCGAGTACTTCATGCCCTCGGCCTTGTTCACGACCAGAAAGAGCGGCCGGCCGGTCTTGCGCAGATAGTCCGCGATCGCCTTGTCCTGCGGCGCGAGTCCATTGCGCCCATCGACGATGAACACGACGATATCGGCCTCTTCGACCGCCTGGCGCGTCTGCCGCGCCATCTCGTGCAGGATGCCGTCCTTCGCGACGGGCTCGAAACCGCCCGTGTCCACGACGAGGTACGGACGTTCGCCGCCGACGCGACCCTCGCCGTAGTGGCGGTCGCGTGTCAGGCCCGGCAAGTCCGCGACGAGCGCGTCGCGCGAGCGCGTCAGCCGGTTGAAAAGCGTCGATTTCCCAACATTGGGGCGCCCGACGAGCGCAATCACGGGTTTCATCTGATTTTGTTCAAGGTTGAACGCAAGGCGAACGCGGAACGGGCGGCAGAAACGCCTCGTTGCGTTCCGCTACGCCGCGCAATGGCTGCGCTTGTCGAAAATTAGCATGGATTCGGCTTGCCGCACGCGAGGCGCTTCGGTTGGCCGGATCGTCGGCGGTCGATCGCCGGTCTTGCCTCGTTCGAGGCTCGTTCTTGCGCGACGCCTTCGCGCGACGCGCTCGTTCTTCCACCCTGCTTTTGCTTGCGGGTTTTATCGCGATGCGCGCCTGGCGCAGCGCTTCTTTCTCGTGCGGCTCGTCGGGGCGAACCTGCCGCGCCGCTCTACACCGATGGCGCGCTTGCTGGAAGCCACGAGCGCGCGTCACGCGCTCGTGGCCCGATTTTCACTCAGTTGCCCGGACGAAAACCGTAGAGATCGCCGTCATGCGTCTGCACGACGAGCGTATTGCCCGCCAGCACGGGCGCCGCGGTGATCGCGCTGCCGTCGGTCGGCGCGCGGCCGACGAGTTCGCCGCTTTCCGTATTCAGGAAATGCACGAAGCCCTTATAGTCGCCCACGACGACCGCACGGCCGAGAATGTACGGCACGCTGACGCTGCGGTTCTTCAGCGCGTCCGTCTTCCAGATCTGCGAGCCGTCCGACGCGCGGAACGCATTGACGACCGACCAGTCGTCGCCCGCCGCGACGGTCTGCTCGTCTTGCGCGAGGCCGCTGTCGCTCGAAAAGTTCTTTTCCCACACCGGCTGGCCCGTATTGGCGTCGAAGCAGCCGATGCGGCCCTGGAACGTCACCGCGCAGGTCTGCGCGCCGACGAGTCCCGGCGCGCCGGTCACGTCGTTGATGCGCTCGACTTCGGTCACGCCCTTCGGGTACGACACCGGAGCCTGCCAGTAGGCGTCGCCCGTCTGCAGGTTGATCGCCGCGAACGTGCCGCCGGGGAAGCCCGCGAGCACCGCCTGGTTGCCGGCGAACGTCATGCCCGCTGCGACGCGCAGGTTCAGCGGCACGGCGCGCAACTGGAAGACCCACTTCTGCTCGCCCGTCTGCGCGTTGAACGCGATGACCTTGCCGTCGATCGTGCGCACGATCACGAGATCGTTGCCGACGAGCGGCGGCGAGACGATCTCGCCGGGCGCCGTGGCCGTCCACAGCAGCTTGCCGTCGGCGCCGAGCACGTCGACCTGGCCCTTCAGACCGCCCACGGCCGTCAGATTGCCGTCGCTGCCGACGCCCGCCGACAGATCGTCCTTGAGCTTGACGCGCCAGACGTCCTGACCGGTCTTCGCGTCGATCTTGGCGACGGTGCCGTTCGTGCCCGCGGCGAAAACGTAATCGCCGACCGCGACCGGCGAGAACAAATAGCGTCCCGCTTTGCCGACGCTCACCTTCCACGTCTGGTTGACGTTCAACACCGGCTTGAAGTCCGCGAGCGGTGTCGGCACGCGGCGTTCATCCTTGGTCGACGAGCAGGCGGCCAACAAGACGGTCATCGCGCAAGTGAGCGGCACGGCGTAGCGTTTCAAAAAAATCATCGGTGGACGCAACATGAATTGTTGAATTGGGTTGATCGGCGCCGACCGCCGCGTCGCTGCATGGCGACGCTGTGGCGGGCGACCTGATTGACTGATGTGCTAAATCGATCGATACCGATTGAAACGATGCGCATCAGCCGCCGAGCGCATCGAGCTTGAACTGGATCAGTTGACGCGCGGACGTTTCGTTCTCGGACAGCGTCTCGAGCGCGACCTTGTAGGAGGCGCGCGCATCGTCACGCTTGCCTTGCGCGGCGAGCAGGTCGCCACGACGATCCGCGATCACGCCCTTGAACGCGTCGAGCGGTTGATCCGCAAGCAGCTTCAGACCGGCGTCGTAGTTCTTCTCGTCGAGCAGGACGAGCGCGAGGCGCAGCTTCGCGATCTGCTTGTACTCGGCGTCCTTCGCGTGATCGATGGCCCATTGCAACTGCGCCTTCGCACCCGCCGTGTTGCCCGCCATGTACAGCGACTTCGCGGCCGCGAGCGCGGTCATCTGCGCGTAACCCGTGCCGCCGAACTTGTCTTCCATGTCCGTCGCCGCACGCGCGACCAGCGCCTGATCGTTGGCGCTCACCGCCTGCTGCAGATGGTCGTAGAGTACCGACGCTTCGGCCGCCTGACGGCGCTGCCAGAAATTCCATCCGTTGTACCCGGCGCCAATGACGAGTACCACGAGCACGATCCAAGTCGTGGTGTTACCCCATTTGGCCCACCAGGCCTTTACGCTTTCAAGTGATTCTTGTTCGTCGTGATAGCTCATCGTCCAGCTATTCCTTCCTGCGTTTCAATTCCCTCAACGAGCGCCGCGCGCGATGCCCGGTTCTTCCCGATCCGGGCCGCCGCGCGACGGCAATGCACCTCTTTCTCAGGCACCCTCGTCATCGGCGGTTGCAACCATCGCATTGATTAGGTATTCGGTCAAGTCTTCCGCCGGAACGTTCACTTGCTCGTTCTTTTGGCCGTCGGACGTTTCGTCGCCCGAACGACGCAGCGGTTTGACGCCGATCATGCCCTGCGCGAGTTCGTCTTCGCCCAGCACGACCGCGAAGGCCGCGCCGCTCGCATCGGCTTTCTTCATCTGCGACTTGAAGCTCGCGGACGCGCCGTCCGGGCTGCAGTGCAGGATGACGTCGAGGCCCGTATCGCGCAGACGCTCGGCGACGATGAACGCTTGCTCCGCCGCCTTCTCGCCCTGATGCACGACATACACATCCGTGCCTTCGGCCTCCGGCACGAGCTGCTCTTCCTTCAGCAACTCGAGGATGCGCTCGACGCCCATTGCCCAGCCGCACGCGGCCGTCGGCTTGCCGCCGAGCTGCTCGATGAGCGGATCGTAACGACCGCCGCCCGCGACCGTGCCCTGCGCGCCGAGCTTGTCGGTGACCCATTCGAACACGGTGAGGTTGTAATAGTCGAGACCGCGCACGAGACGGGGATTGATCGTGAACGGAATGTTGTTCGCCTTGAGCAGACGCTGCACGCCTTCGAAGTGCTTGCGCGACGCGTCGCCCAGAAAATCGACGAGCTTCGGCGCGTTCTGCGCGATCTCCTGCATCGCCGGATTCTTCGTATCGAGCACGCGCAGCGGATTCGTGTAGAGACGGCGCTTCGCTTCCTCGTCGAGCGAATCGACGTGCTTCTCCAGATACGCGATCAGTTCCTTGCGATGCGCCGCGCGCTCTTCCGCCTGACCGAGCGAATTGAGTTCGAGGCGGATGCCGGTGAGCCCGAGGTCGTCCCAGAGACGCTGGCACATCATGATGATCTCGGCGTCCGTATCCGGACCCGCGAAGCCGAGCGCTTCCACGCCGACCTGATGAAACTGGCGATAACGCCCGCGCTGCGGACGCTCATGACGGAACATCGGACCGACGTACCACAGGCGCTTCGGGCCGTCGTACAGCAGGTTATGTTCGATGGTCGCGCGCACGACCGCGGCGGTGTTCTCCGGGCGCATCGTCAGATGCTCGCCGTTGAGCGCATCCGTGAAGCTGTACATCTCTTTCTCGACGATATCGGTCACTTCGCCGATACCGCGCGTGAACAACTGCGTATGCTCGACGATCGGCGTGCGGATGTTCTGATAGCCGTATGCGCGCAGCATCGACTTGACGGTGGTTTCGAAGAAATCCCACAACGCGGCATCCTGCGGGAGGATGTCGTTCATGCCCTTCACACCGCTCAGTTTTTCGAGCCGTTTCTTCTCTTCAGTCATCTGTTTTTGCATTCAAGCCGTTGCTGAGTTCGTTTCTTCGCGCTTTCCATACGTGCGCTCGACGTAATCGCTGACGATCTGCTGGAACTCGACGCCGATGTTCTCGCCGCGCAGCGTCTTGACCTTCACGCCGTCGATGAACACGGGCGCCGCCGGATTCTCGCCCGAACCCGGCAAGCTGATGCCGATGTTCGCGTGCTTCGATTCGCCCGGCCCGTTGACGATGCAGCCCATCACCGCGACATGCATCTTCTCGACGCCGGGGTATTGGTCGCGCCAGGTCGGCATCGAGCTGCGCAGATAGTTCTGAATCTGCGACGCGAGTTCCTGGAACAGCGTGCTTGTCGTGCGGCCGCAGCCGGGACATGCGATGACCATCGGCGTGAAGGAACGCAGGCCCATGGTCTGCAGGATTTCCTGGCCGACGACCACTTCGCCGGTGCGCGCGCCGCCGGGCTCGGGCGTGAGCGAGATGCGAATGGTGTCGCCGATGCCTTCCTGCAGCAGCACCGAAAGCGCCGCCGTCGACGCGACGATGCCCTTCGAGCCCATGCCTGCTTCGGTCAGACCGAGGTGCAGCGCAAAGCTGCAACGCTTCGCGAGTTCGCGGTACACGGCGATGAGATCCTGCACGCCGCTGACCTTGCACGACAGGATGATCTTGTCGCGCCCGAGGCCCAGTTCCACGGCGCGTTCCGCCGAGCCGATCGCCGACTGAATCAGCGCCTCGTACATGACGCTCTGCAGTTCCCACGGCGTCGAGCGCGCGGCGTTTTCGTCCATCATGCGCGCGAGCAGGTCCTGATCGAGGCTGCCCCAGTTCACGCCGATGCGCACCGGCTTGTCGAATTTGATCGCGGCTTCGATCATCTGCGCGAATTGCGTGTCGCGCTTCGCGCCTTGACCGACGTTGCCCGGATTGATGCGGTATTTCGACAGCGCTTCCGCGCACGCCGGGTAGTCGCGCAGCAACAGGTGACCGTTGTAATGGAAGTCGCCGATGAGCGGCACGGTCACGCCCATGCGATCGAGTTGCTCGCGGATATGCGGCACGGCCGCGGCCGCTTCCGGCGTGTTCACCGTGATGCGCACGAGCTCGGAGCCGGCTTGCGCCAGTTCCTTGATCTGGATGGCGGTGCCGATGGCGTCGGCGGTGTCGGTGTTGGTCATCGACTGGACGCGCACGGGCGCGTCGCCGCCGATCGTCACGAGCTGTCCGCCCCAGCGCACATCCACCGCGTGCGATCCGCGGCGCGTCAACGGACCGCCGAAGACCGGCTCGGTCGAACAAATCTTGCTGCTGATCAGGGATTGAGCTTCGGATTGCATCGAAAAACCCTTTTGCAACCTTGCCGCCGATACGGCGCCGGGTTGCGTGGATGGAACCTCAAACGGGCGTCGCGGCTTGCACCGTGACGCCCCTGACTTGTCCGCCGCGCAGTGAACCTATAGACCTCGCCGGCTCAGGGCAGCGAGAGACGCGCGACGTTTCCGCGTGCGGATGAATAGCGCTTGGCATCGACGGGTTCGTCGTCGACCGACAACGATTCGACGCCCTTCGCGTTGCCGACGGTCACCTTGAACGGCGCCTCGCCTTCCACGCGCTGCGCGCTGCCCGCGTGGACGAGGCCGGAAAACAGTTCCTTGCCGTCCTTGCCGCGCACGCTGAACCAGCTATCTTCCTTTACTTTCAACTCGATCGCGCTCGAACCGCTGCCCGCGACGGCAGGTGCGGACGCCGCCGCTGCCGGTGCAGTCTTCGCAGCCGATGCGGGCGCCGCGGCAGCCGGCGCGCTCGCGCCTTGCACCGCGGATAGCGTCGACGACGAAGCCGGCAGCGCGTTCGTGCCGAGCGGACGCGGCATCGGCTGCTCGCCGGGCGCCGTCGCGACTTCGGGCAGCGACGCTTCGCCGGTGTTCGCGGCCGCCGCTTCGTCGGGCGTTGGCGCGGACGATGCACCCGCCGATTCGTTCGACGGCGCTGTCGGCGTCGACGATAAACCCATGCCCGTGGTCGCTTTCAGGCGCGCGAGCCAGTTGCTCGAGTCGCCGCCGGTGTGCCACATCACCAACGCCACCAACACGACGATGATGGCGAGCATGCCCCACATCCACGAACGCTTGCGGCCCGACGAATTGCCGAGCGGCACCGAAACGCGCCCGCGCGGCAGACCCGCGCCCGCCGACGCCGGCACTTTCAGATTCTCCGCGATCTCGCCGCCATCGCGCCGGAATGCCTGCGTGAAGGGCGCGGGATCGGCGCCCAGGATTTTCGCGTAACTCCGCACGATGCCTGCGGCAAACGTGCGATCGGGCAAATGGCTGATATCGCCCGATTCGAGCGCGAGCAGTTTCGTCGGCGACACCTTGAGGCGCGCGGACACGTCGTCGATCGACCATGCCTTCGCCTGGCGGAGCTGCGCGAGACGCGCGCCGACCGCCGGGATCGAGTCCAGAGGCCCAGCCTGGCTCGCATTCGACGCCGCCCGTTCCGCGCCGGCCTGATCGTCATACTGACCGCCGGACCGGTTGCCGGAATGACTGCCGAAAGGCGTCGGGTGCTGCGGCTCACTCATGCCAAATTCCTCGCATCGATTCTTTCATATAGCGCCTGTTGCATTCTTCGGTTGAAAAACCACGTGAACGATACAACTCCGGCGCCATTGCAGACCGCTTTATAACAAAATGTTCGTCTTTTAGTGCCGCATCCCGGCGTTTGCCACGCCTTTTCGCTGCGGCTTTGTTCTGTTCGGGCGCGCCGTCAGATTGCCCGCACCTCGATCGTCTTGCTGCCCGCGCGGCTCATGCGTTCGGCAAGACGCGTGCGGTCCTGCACCGCGCCCGCGAGTTGGCCGCAGGCGGCGTCGATGTCGTCGCCGCGCGTCTTGCGCACCGTCGTGACGACACCCGCATCGATCAAAACCTGCGCGAAACGCTTGATCTGCTCGTTCTTCGAGCGCGTGAGCCCCGATTCCGGGAACGGATTGAACGGAATGAGGTTGAATTTGCACGGCACGTCGCGCGTCACGGCGAGCAGTTCGCGCGCGTGCGCCTCGGTGTCGTTGACGCCGTCGAGCATGCAATATTCGAACGTGATGAAGTCACGCGGCGCGACCTTCAGATAACGCTGGCACGCGGCCATCAATTCGCGCAGCGGATACTTCTTGTTCAGCGGCACCAGCATGTCGCGCAGCGGATCGTTCGGCGCGTGCAGCGACACGGCGAGCGCCACGGGCAGATCGGCGGCGAGACGGTCCATCATGGGCACGACGCCCGAAGTGGACAGCGTCACGCGGCGGCGCGACAGGCCGTAAGCGTTGTCGTCGAGCATCAGGCGCATGGCCGGCACGACGGCGTCGTAATTGAGCATCGGCTCGCCCATGCCCATCATCACGACGTTCGTGACGACGCGCTCGCCCTTGCCCGGTCCGCCGACATCGCGCCCGAGCGACTTGCGCAGCGCAAACTCCGCCATGCGCAACTGGCCGATGATCTCGCCCGTCGTCAGATTGCGGGAAAAGCCCTGCTTGCCGGTGGAACAGAACCGGCAGTTCACCGCGCATCCCGCCTGCGACGACACGCACAGCGTGCCGCGCGTTTCTTCGGGGATGAACACGGTTTCGACCGCGTTGCCGTTGCCGACGTCGATCAGCCACTTGCGCGTGCCGTCGGCGGAAACGTGGTCGCTGATGATGTCGGGCATCGCCATATTGGCGCGGCCCTTGAGTTTTTCGCGCAGCGATTTCGCGAGATCGGTCATGCCGTCGAAGTCGTCGGCACCGTATTGATGGATCCAGCGCTGCAATTGCTTGGCGCGAAACGGCTTTTCGCCCAGGCTCGCGCAATACGCGGTCAGCCCGGCGGCGTCCAGATCGAGAAGGTTGACGGTACTGCTGCTCGTCATGTCGAGTTCTGCCATTTCAGATTGCGAAGTCCGGACGGTGTTGCCCGGGACCGTTCGCGCCAGTTCCTGCTACTTTCATACCGCTATGCTGCGTCGAGGCGCGATGCGCGCGACGGCCGACCGGCCGCCGCGCGGTACGACGCGAAAATTAACGCGAGTAAACGTTCACTTCCGGGAAGAAGAAAGCAACTTCCTGACGCGCCGTTTCCGGAGCATCCGAACCATGCACTGCGTTCGCGTCGATGCTGTCGGCGAAGTCGGCGCGGATCGTGCCCTTGTCCGCCTTCTTCGGGTCGGTCGCGCCCATCAGGTCACGATGCGTGGCGATTGCGTTCTCGCCTTCCAGCACCTGGATGACGACCGGACCGGAAATCATGAACGCGACGAGGTCCTTGAAGAACGGACGTGCGGCGTGCACGGCGTAGAACTTTTCCGCGTCGGCGCGCGACAGATGAACCATGCGCGACGCAATGATCTTAAGACCCGCGTTCTCGAAACGGCTGTAGATCTGGCCGATAACGTTCTTTGCTACCGCGTCCGGCTTGATAATCGACAGGGTGCGCTCGATCGCCATGAAAAACTCCAAAAAATGAACGGTTTACGGATTAAAACGAATCGACAATTGTAGCACGAAGCAAGGTATGATTGCGATTGAAACCTTACGGCGCCGTAAGGATCAAATCCAGCGAGGACTTAACTATCCGAACGGCCGAATCAGCCTTTGGAACTATTGAATTCGGCGCGCGCCGGGGCCATATTGGAACAAAACGCTGCATTGCAACGGGAACCGCGCCTTGCGGCGGCTGCACCCACGCGGTCCTAATACTGGCTTAAGTCCGCGCACCTTATCATTCGTGTGTGACGGATGTCGCGGGAAGACCAAACGACAGACAATTGGAGCAAGGAGAAACCATGAACGAATCACCCTACAGCTTTGGCCGTAATGGCAGCGTCACCTCGGTCGAGGTGCGCAACCGCGTGCTGCGCAACACCTACTGGCTGCTCGCGCTCTCGATGGTGCCGACGGTGCTCGGCGCGTGGGTCGGCGTCGCGACAGGCTTCTCGCTGTTCGCGGCCACCAGCCCGGCAATGAGCTTCATCGCGTTCCTCGCGATCGCGTTCGGCTTCATGTTCGCCATCGAGAAAACCAAGAACAGCGGCATGGGTGTGGTCGTCCTGCTCGGCTTCACGTTCTTCATGGGCCTGATGCTCTCGCGCCTGCTGAGCTTTATTCTCGGCTTTTCGAACGGGCCGCAGCTCATCATGATGGCTTTCGGCGGCACGGGCGTGATCTTCGCCGCGATGGCGACCATCGCCACCGTCAGCAAGCGCGATTTCTCGGGCCTCGGCAAGTTTCTGTTCATGGGCGTGATCGTCATTCTGCTCGCCGCGTTCGCGAACATCTTCCTGCAGTTGCCGGCCCTGATGATGACGATCTCCGTGCTCGCCATCGTGATCTTCTCGGCATACATGCTGTTTGACGTTCAGCGCGTGGTGAATGGCGGCGAGACGAACTACATCAGCGCGACGCTCGCGATCTACCTCGACCTGTACAACGTGTTCACGAACCTGCTGGCGCTGCTCGGCATCTTCGGCGGCAACCGCAACTAAGCTCGGTTCTCGACGCGGCAATAAAAAACCGGCCTTCGGGCCGGTTTTTTTTGCGTCTGCTTCATTCGAATCAGTCGCGCTCGAACAACGCGATCGACTCCACGTGCGACGTGTGCGGGAACATGTTCACCACGCCCGCGCCCTTCATCCGGTAACCCGCTTCGTGTACCAGCAGGCCGGCGTCGCGCGCGAGCGTCGCCGGATTGCACGACACATAGACGATGCGCTGCGGCAACGGCCCGTCGCCGGACTGGGCGATGTCCGCCAGCGCCTTCGACACGGCGAGCGCACCTTCGCGCGGCGGATCGATGAGGAATTTGTCGAAGTGACCGAGCGCACGCAGATCGTCGGCGGTGACTTCGAACAGATTGCGGCACGCGAACGACGTGTGTCCGTCGACGCCGTTCGCCGTTGCGTTTTCCAGCGCGCGGGCCGTCAGCGCCTCGCTGCCTTCGATGCCGACCACTTCACGCGACACGCGCGCGAGCGGCAGCGTGAAGTTGCCGATGCCGCAGAAGAGATCCAGCACGCGATCCGACTTTGCCGCCGCGAGCAGGCTGAGCGCCCGGCTCACCAGCACGCGATTGATCTGGTGATTCACCTGCGTGAAGTCCGTCGGCTTGAACGGCATGCGGATGTCGAATTCCGGTAGCGTGTAAGCCAGTTCGCGATCGAGCGGATAAAACGGATAAACGGTGTCCGGCCCCTTCGGCTGAAGCCACCACTGAACGCCGTGTTCGTCGGCGAAGGTGCGCAGCAGCGCTTCGTCGGCTTCCGTCAGCGGCTCCAGAATGCGCAGCACGAGCGCCGTCACGTCCGAACCGACCGCGAGTTCGATCTGCGGCATGCGGTCACGAATCGAAAGCCCCGCCACCAGATGACGTAGCGGCACGAGCATCGCGGAGACGTGCGGCGGCAGCACTTCGCAGCTCGTCATGTCGGCGACGTAGCTGCTCTTGCGCTCGTGAAAGCCGACCAGCACGCCGCCCTTCTTTTCGACGTGCCGCACCGTCAGCCGCGCGCGATAGCGATAGCCCCACGACGGCCCGTGAATCGGCCGGAACATGGTTTCGGCGCGCAGTTTCGACAAATGCTGCAAGCTGTCTTCGAGCACGCGCTGCTTCACGGCGATCTGCGCGCGCACGTCGAGATGCTGCATCGAGCAACCGCCGCAGGTGCCGAAAAACTGGCACTTCGGCTTCGCGCGGATCACGCTCTCGCGCAGCACGTTCACCACCTGCGCCTGCTCGAAGCTCGGCTTTCTGCGATAGCTCGAATAGCTCACTCGTTCGCCCGGCAGCGCGCCTTCGACGAAGATGACCTTGCCCGGCTCGCCGTTCTCGTTGACCGTGCGGCCGACGCCGCGCGCCTCCATATCGAGCGAATCGATTTCGAGTTCGGGCGCGACGAAATCGGGATCGGGCGTGACGAACTTCGCCGGCGCGGCGCGGCGGCGATTCTGGGATTTTCGAGCGGCTTCAGACACCTGCGTACTTCCTGGCTAACGAATGGCAAAGGCGAGATTGTAGACGAACGTCATCACGCCGCCGCGCCTAGTTCCCGAACGCCGCGAGATACTCGGCCCAATGCGGCGACGATTCCTGCGCGAGCGCGTTCTTCACGACATTGATTTCGTCGGCGTACTCGTCGGGCGTGAAGCCGCCGCGCATCATCTGAAAACGACAGTACATCAGATACGTATTGACGACATCGGTCTCGCAATAGTTGCGAATTTCCTCGATCTGGCCGTCGCAGTACGCGTCCCAGACCTTGCCGCCATCCATGCCGAGCTTGCCGGGGAAGCCGCACAGTTTCGCGAGCGCATCGAGCGGCGCGTTGGCGCGCGCCTGATACATCGCGAGCACGTCCATCAAATCGATGTGACGCATGTGATAGCGGCCGATGTAATTGTTGAACTTGAACTCGCGGTCGTCCTGACCGAGGTCCCAGTAACGCGGCGCGGCGACGCCGTGCACCAGCGCACGGTAATGGAGCACGGGCAGATCGAAGCCGCCGCCGTTCCACGACACGAGTTGCGGCGTGTACTTCTCGATCACGCGATAGAACGACTGAATGAGCGCGGCCTCGCCATCGGCGGTGGTGCCGAGCGAGCGCACGCGAAAGCCGTTGTTGTCGCGAAACACGCAGGAGATCGCCGCGACGCGCTGCAGATGATGCGGCAGAAAGTCGTTGCCGACGCGCTCGCGGCGCGCCGCGAACGCATGTTCGGCCACCTCGCGGTCGGAAAGATCGTCGGGCAAATCGTCGAGACGGCGAATGCCGTCGACATCGGGGATTGTTTCGATGTCGAAAACGAGAATCGGTGTCATTGAATCCTGGAACGCGATGCCCTGGCGGGCACCGCCAAAGCGTTAAAGCACGGCGTCCTTGCGAACGCCGTTGGATGCGAAAAAGCGCTTGAGCCGCACGAGCGCCTCTTGCTGGATCTGGCGCACACGCTCGCGCGTGAGGCCCATTTCCTCGGCGAGCTCTTCGAGCGTCGCGGGTTCGATGTGGTTCAGCCCGAAACGCCGCTCGATCACGTGCCGGTGTTTGTCGGACAGGCGCGACAGCCACAGGCGCGTAAGCGATTCGAGCTCGCGATGCTGCACTTCGGCATCCGGCGACTGACTCTGGTCGTCGGACAGAAGATCGAGCAGGCTGCTGCCCGGATCGAGGTCGAGCGGTGCGTCGAGCGAAGCCGTGTGCTCGTTGAGCGCGAGGATATCGGTGACTTCCTCGGGCGTCTTGCCGGTCAGATACGCGATATCGTCAATGCTCGCGTCGCGCCGCTCGGGGGCGACGCTGTCGTTCGAATTGGCGGAATTTTTTTCCAGATGGCGCTTCGCGCGCAGCACCTGATTGAGTTCGCGGATCACGTGCACCGGCAGCCGCACCGTGCGCGCCTGGTTCATGATCGCGCGCTCGATACTCTGGCGGATCCACCAGGTGGCGTAAGTCGAGAAACGAAAGCCGCGCGTCGGATCGAATTTCTCGATGGCGTGCATGAGGCCGAGATTGCCTTCCTCGATCAGATCGAGCAGCGGCACGCCGCGATTGAGATAACCCTTCGCGATGCTGACGACGAGCCGCAGATTGCGCTCGATCATGACCTGCCGCGCTTCGAATTCGCCCGCCTTCGCGAGCCGCGAATAGCGCTGCTCTTCCTCGACGGTCAAGAGCGGCTTCACGCTGATGCGATTCAGGTAGTGCTGAATGGTGTCGGCCGTGAGCTCGGCCTGCAGGAGCGAGCGGAAGTCGTCGGCGTCAGGGGCGGAATCGTTTGCGCCTTCGCTCGCTTCGTCGCTGCCCTTTCCGCGGCTGCCGCCTTCTTCCTCGGAGTCGACATCGACATCGACGTTGTCGATTTCGTCATCATGAGTCGAAGCACCGTCTTCCACCGACACTTGCAAGGGTCGGCTGATCGTCTCAGTCTCGGCTAGCGGCAGGCGGCGCTTCGTTTTTGGCATGATGGTTTCGCTTTATTGCGGCGGCAAATACTTCAGTGGGTCAACAGGTTTTCCCTGCCGGCGAACTTCGAAATGCAACATCACGCGGTCCGAATCGCTGTTCCCCATCTCAGCGATCTTCTGCCCTTTAGTTACCGCGTCCCCTTCTTTTACCATCAAAGCGCGGTTATGTGCGTACGCGGTGAGAAAAGTCGCGTCATGCTTGATGATAATGAGATTGCCGTAGCCGCGCAGCCCATTTCCGGAATAAACCACCCGGCCGTCCGCCGACGCGTTGACCGGATCTCCCGCCGCACCGCCAATATTCAAACCCTTGTTCTTCGCGTCGTCGAACGTGCCGAGAATCGGTCCGCGCGCCGGCCAGATGAACGCCGGCTGAGCCGCGGGCGCCGCCGCATTGGCATCCGCGCCAGGCACACCCGGCGCCGACGCCATGCCCGCCGCCGCAGCAGGGGTTCCGGGCGTTGCGCCCATGCCCGAATTCGGACCGTAATACGGCGGCTGCGCGGTCGTGCCCGGCTGCGGCGACGCGTAGGCGTTCGTACCGTTGAGCGGCTGCGTCTGCACGCCGCCGCCAATGATCGGCGCGGTCGCCACACCGGGGGTCGCCGCCGAGACGTTCGCACCCGGAGGCGCCACGCGCATCAACTGGCCGACTTCGATCTGGTTCGGGTTGGTCAGGTTGTTCCACGTCGCGATATCGTGATAATTCTGACCGTTTTCCAGCGCGATCCGATATAGGGTATCGCCCGGCTTCACACGGTAATAGCCCGGCGGCGGCGGTCCGTTGTCCGGCGTCTGGGCCGCCGTCGTGCCGATGGGCGCGCCCGTTCTGTCGACGACGGGCGCCATGTCCATGCGCGTCGAACACGCGGCCAGCGCGGACAACGCCAGCACGCACACGCCGCGCTGCGCCGCGCTCAGGCGTTGGCCTGCACTTCCTTCTTGCAAAGCACGCAGGATACTCATCGGGTCAAATCACTCCGGATTTTAAAGGTACAAAAAAGACGCGATCGAGTTGCTCTTCTCGCCATTGTGTTGCCGACACGCGCGTGACGAGCGTCAGCACCTGCGACTGCGCGGCCTGCGATCCGACCGGCGCGACGAGCTTGCCGCCCACCGCCAGTTGATCCAGCAGGGCCTGCGGCACGTCGAGGCCCGCGCAGGCGATCACGATTGCGTCGAACGGCGCGGCCGCGGGCAAGCCCAGGCGGCCGTCGCCGTAATGCAGCCTGATGTTCGGCACACGCAACGGCCGAAGGTTGAGCTTCGCGCGCTCCGACAATGGGCGCACGCGCTCGATCGAATAAACCTCGGTGGCGACCTGCGACAGCACCGCCGCCTGATAGCCACACCCTGTGCCGATCTCCAGCACCTTGTTCAATGCGCGTCCCGTCGCGACCAGCTCGATCATGCGCGCCACGACGGACGGCTTCGAGATCGTCTGGTGATGGCCGATCGGCAGCGCGGCATCTTCGTAAGCCTGCGCGGCGAGCCCCGGATCGACGAACATGTGACGCGGCACCACCGACATCGCATTGAGCACGCGCGGATCGGTCACGCCGTTCGAGCGAAGCCGTTCGACCATGCGCTCCCGCACCCGTTCCGACGTGAGCGTCTGAGTGCTCGCCAGCGCAACGTTGGGCGCGCCTTTTTTCGGCGCGCTGGCGGTGGTATTCGGATCGCGTTCGGCGGATCGCGCCGCCGGGCGCAACGCGCTTGCGCGCGGGGCGTGCGGCGCATGATGCGTCTGCGCGGCGCTCTTGCTCGCGGACGAAACCGGTTTCGCCGCGCCAACGGCCGGCTTCTTGCCGGAACGCGCCGGAAAAACCGACGTGGCCGGCGTCGCGGACGCCGCCGCCGTCGCGGGATTTTTCATCGGCGCGTTCGCCGCGCGCGATGGACCCGGCTTCGCCGGTTGCGCGGGCGCGGGCTTGAGCGCCGAAGCGGCGGCTTGCTTCGCGCGGGAATCCTGCGGCCGGTTCGCGGGCTTGCGCGGCTCGCGAACCAGATCCGCGAGCGCCAGCGGAAAGCGCTTGGCGCGCTCGTCGCTCATGTGCGACCGCTCCCGGCGCGCGCCCATTCGCGCGTTTCGGCCATGAGCTTCGTGTGAGTCAGATCGAGTTGCAGCGGCGTGATCGAGACGAAGCCGTTCGCGACCGCGTGGAAATCGGTGCCTTCGCTCGCGTCGAGCGCGTCGCCCGACGGGCCGATCCAGTAAATCGGGTTGCCGCGCGGATCGCTCTGGCGAATCACCGGCTGCGACGGATGGCGCTTGCCGAGGCGCGTGACGGTCCATGCGCCGAGCTGCTCGTACGGCAGGCTCGGGATGTTCACGTTCAGCAACGGATGGCCCGGCATCGGATGTTCGAGGAAATGCGCAACGATCTCCGCTGCCACGCGCGCGGCGTCTTCGAGATGAAGCCAGTCGCGCCCGACGAGCGAAAACGCGATCGCCGGAATGCCGAACATGAAGCCTTCCGTGGCAGCCGCGACGGTGCCCGAGTACAGCGTGTCCTCGCCGACGTTCTGCCCGTTGTTGATGCCCGACACGACGAGATCCGGCTGTTGCTCGAGCATGCCGGTCAGCGCGATGTGCACGGAATCGGTCGGCGTACCGTTCACGAAGTTGAAACCGTTCGGCGCCTGATGAACGCTCAAGGGCCGCGACAGCGTAAGCGAGTTGGACGAGCCGCTGCAGTTCTGCTCGGGCGCCATCACGGTCACTTCGCCGAGCGGCTGCAGCACTTCGTGCAGCACATTGATGCCGCGCGCCAGATAACCGTCGTCGTTGCTGAGTAGGATTCGCATCCGACGATTGTAACCGAGGAAAGTGGCGCGACGACGACTCGCAGGCTCGCTCCCGACCTGCCCTGTGCCCTAAACTGAGCCTTCGTAAAACGAGGAGACGCCATGCGCGCCGTACGCTGCAACCAACACGGATTACCCGACACGCTTTCGGTCGAAACGCTCCCCGATCTGCATCCGGACGCGGGCGAAGTCGTCATCGATGTGAAAGCGGCGAGCGTGAATTTCCCCGACGTGCTCGTCATCCAGAACAAATACCAGTTCAAGCCGCCGCTGCCGTTCACGCCCGGCGCGGAGTTCGCCGGCATCGTGCGCGAAGTGGGCGCGGGCGTCACGCGCCTGTCGCCCGGCATGCGCGTGGCCGCTTATACCGCGCAAGGCGCGTTCGCCGAACAGGCGCGCGCGAAGGAAGCGGATTGCATCGCGTTGCCCGATGACGTCGATCTCGCCGGCGCCGCCGCATTCACGCTCGCCTACGGCACGTCGTATCACGCGCTCGTCGATCGCGGCGAACTCAAGGCCGGCGACACGCTGCTCGTGCTGGGCGCGGCGGGCGGCGTCGGTATCGCCGCGGTCCAGATCGGCAAGATCGTCGGGGCGCGCGTGATCGCGGCGGCGTCGAGCGCGGACAAGCTCGCGTTCTGCCGCGAGCACGGCGCGGACGACGTCATCGACTACGAGGAGGATTTGCGCGAGCGCATCAAGGCGCTGACCGGCGGCGACGGACCGGATGTCATCTTCGATCCCGTCGGCGGCGCGTATGCGGAACCCGCGTTCCGAAGCATCGGCTGGCGCGGGCGGTATCTGGTCGTCGGCTTCGCGAACGGCGAGATTCCGAAGCTGCCGTTCAATCTCGCGCTGCTGAAAGGCGCGAGCATCGTCGGCGTGTTCTGGGGCGGCCACATGCAACGCGAGCACGCGATCGCCGATCGGGAATTCGCGACGATGGTCGACTGGATCAAGTCGGGCAAGCTGCGCCCCGTCGTCACGAAGCGCTATTCGCTCGACGACACGCCACGCGCCCTCGACGACATGATGAACCGGCGCGTGACCGGCAAGATCGTGATCGAGCCGTGATGCGAGGCTGCTAACATCGCGCCCTTTCGAGTCCATTCAGCACGCCATGACGAGCACCCGCCCCGACGCCAGCGTCATCGTACCGGTCTACAACTGCGAGCCGTGGCTCGAAGCGCTGTTGCGCTCGGTGCTCGATCAGCAAGGCGTCGATCTGGAAGTCATCGCGATCTGCGACGGCGCGACGGACGGCAGTCTCTCCGTGCTCGAATCGATGGCGGCGCGCGACGCGCGTATTCGCGTGGTGACGCAGGAGAATCGCGGCGTCTCCGCGACGCGCAATGTCGGCCTGTCACTCGCGCGCGGCGAGTGGATCGTGTTCGCCGACGGCGACGACTGGATGAAGCCCGGCACGATGCGCACGTGGATCGAACACGGCGAAAAGCATGATCTCGACGTCGTGATCGGCAACGGATTCAGCTTCGACGCACTGCCCGCCCCTGCCGATCCCCCGCCGATGTACGAACGCCAGCCCTGGGGCGAAATCTGCACCGGCACGGCGTGGCTCGAACGAACCGTGCCGAACGACGACTGGGTCGTCTGCGTCTGGCTGCAATGCGTGCGACGCCGGTTCGTCGAAGCGCACGGCCTGCGTTTCGAGGAAGGCGTCGTGCACGAGGACATCATCTGGGCGTTGGGTGTCGGGCTGCACGCGCGGCGCGTCGGTTTCGTGCGCGAGCCTTGCTACGGTTATCGGCGCAATCCGGCGTCGATCACCCGCTCGCCGTCGCAGGCCGACGTCGCGCGCCGCGCCGCGGGTTATCTGCGCGTGATCGACGCGCTCGTGACCGCCGCGCTCGACCCGCGAACCGATCGAAGTCTGAGCCGGATTCTGTTGCGCCAGGCCAACCGCGAGGGCGGTCATCTGCTGCACGTGCTCAGAAAGCGCCTGCACGACGACGATCTGCGCAAGTCTTTCGCCCGGCAGTTTCTGCAGTCCGGTTACATCCGCGTGATGTTGAAGGGCGCGACCAACGCGAGCGAAATGTGGCGCGCGCTTCGCTGCTGGCGCATTTACTCGCGCTTCGCGACCTGAAGCGCGCGTCTAGAACCGCCGCGACTGCGCGCCGGGCAGCATGCCGATGCGCGTCGCCGAATTGGTCTCGGCTGCCGCGAAGTGATGCGTCGCGCGCGCGTGCTTGCCATGCAGCTTGTGAAACGCGGACATCACGCGCCGCACGGTGAGCAGCCTTTGCCACAAACGCTCGCGAAGCCCGCCGAAGGGCAAAAAGGAAGGCGCCAGCACGACCGCGCCCGGCCCCCAGCCGGGACGCCAGGAGCGCGCGAGGCCCTGACGCATGAAAAGCGAAAGCGTGGGCACGCCGATGCACGACGCGAGATGCCCGAGGCCCGAGTCGTTGCCGATGAACCACGATGACTCCGCGATCCACGCCGCGACTTCGCTCAACTTCGGCAGCGCGTGGACCTCGCAGCCTTCCTTCGCGATTTCACCTCGCACATCCAGCTCGGAAGGCGCGACGAGAAAGCTCGGCTGTAACTGACGACGCACGAGCACACGCGACAGCGCGATGAACTTCTTGCGGCTCCACATCTTTTCGGGATGGCTGCCGGTAGGATGAATGACGACACGATTGGCGAAGCGCCCGCGCATGACGTCCGACGGCACGACGAGACCGTTCGAGCGCGTCACGTCGGCAAGGCCGAGCACGTTCGTCGCGATATCGACGATGCGGTCCACCATATGTTTCGAGCCGCCGTATTCCGGCAGCGTGGCGAGGCAAATCGTCTTGCCGGAACGGCTCAGCGTCGACGCGTAGTCGGTCGGCCGAAGCTCGAGAACCGTGTCGAACGCGCCCTGCCAGGCGGCGCGCTGTCCCACGGTCACATGCGGAAACCAGTCGGCAAGCTGCTCCGCGACCCAGCCGAACACGACGGGCCGATATCCGTTGCGGATGAGATTGTCGACGAGGACGAGCCCGATGAGGCTGTCACCGATCGGCGATGGCAGCACCACCGCTATCGAACTGTCAGTTCGCAGTTTCATTCTTGCTCTCGCGGGATCGCGCGGATGGACGTCGCACGGAACCCGCGCAATGGCGCCCGAATACGGAGTGTCGCCCGGTTTGCGTTACGACTTGATGTGCTGCTCGCGTCGATTCAGCCCCGAATCACGGAAGATCGGATGAGGCACGCCACACGACGCCCGGTCAGCGAAGCATCATAGCGAGATCGGCGGAGTCCTGCCATAACGAAACTTCTAAAAACGGGCTGCCGCGGTTTACCGCTTATTTGCGCGTCCCTTCAGAGCTTCTCGGTTTCCCCGCTCTTCGGCTGCCATTTCATGAGGCGTCGCTCGGCCAGCGCGACGAGGCCGTCGAGCACCAGCGCGAACGCCGTCAGCACGAGGATGCCGGCGAACACCGTGTTGATGTCGAAGGTGCCTTCGGCCTGAAGAATCAGATAACCGACGCCGCGCGCCGAGCCGAGATACTCGCCCACCACCGAACCGACGAACGCGAGCCCCACCGACGTATGCAAGCTGGAAAACACCCAGCTCGTCGCGCTCGGCAAATAGACGTGCCGCAGCAGTTGCTTGCGATTCGCGCCGAGCATGCGCGCGTTGGCGAGCACGACCGGGCTCACTTCCTTCACGCCCTGATAGACGTTGAAAAACACGATGAAAAACACGAGCGTCACGCCCAGCGCGACCTTCGACCAGATGCCGAGCCCGAACCACACCGCGAAGATCGGCGCGAGAATCACGCGCGGCATCGAGTTGGCCGCCTTGATGTAGGGATCGAGAAGCGCGCTCGTCGTGGGCGCGAGCGCGAGCCACAGCCCCACGCCGAGCCCGGACACGGTGCCGATCACGAACGCCAGCACGGTTTCGATCAGCGTCACCCACAGATGGATGTAGATCTCGCCGCTCGTGAACCACTCCCAGATGCGCACGAGCACCTTCTGCGGCTCGCCGAAGAAGAACGCGGCCTTGTTGGCGTCGTCGAAATAGAAAGGCGGCAGGAGCGTCGGGCTCGTCAGCACGTACCACAGCACGAAGCACGCGAGCAGCAGCAACCATTGCCACACGATGAGATTCGCCCGATTCGGGCGCAGCTTGTTCCACATGATCGTATTGGCTTATTCGACGGCGGGCTTCAATTGCTGCTGATAACCCTTCAACACTTCCTCGCGCAGCACGCCCCAGATTTGCGCATGCAGTTCGACGAAGCGCGGATGCGAGCGGATTTCGGCGACATCGCGCGGGCGCGGCAGGTCGATCGCGAACTCGCCGATCGGATGCGTGCCCGGCCCCGCCGCCAGCACGACGACGCGATCGGACATCGAGATCGCCTCGTCGAGATCGTGCGTGATGAACAGCACGGCCTTGCGCTTCGCGGCCCACAGGTCGAGCAGCTCGTTTTCCATCAACTGGCGCGTTTGAATGTCCAGCGCGGAGAACGGCTCGTCCATCAGGATGATGTCCGGATCGAGGATGAGCGTCTGCGCCATCGCGACGCGCTTCCTCATGCCGCCCGACAACTGATGCGGGTAACGATCGCCGAAGCCGCCGAGACCCACGCGCTTTAGCCACGCCTCGCCGCGCGCCTCGGCTTCGGCTTTCGGCACGCCCTGAAACGCGAGGCCGGCCGTCACGTTGTCGAGCGCCGAGCGCCACGGCATCAGGCCATCGGCCTGGAACATGTAGCCCGCGCGGCGATTGATGCCCTTCAGCGTTTCGCCGAACACGCTGACCGTGCCCGACGACGGTTCGAGCAGCCCCGCCGACACGTTGAGCAGCGTGGACTTGCCGCAGCCGGTCGGCCCGACGACGGACACGAACTCGCCCGGCGCAATCGCGAGACTCGTATTGCGCACCGCCGTATAGCGATCCTTGCGATTCTCCCGCGACGAGAACGTGCAGGTGACGTCCGCGAGCGCGAGCGCGGGTTTCGAAATCGACGACATCGATCAGACCTTGACGGTGGCGAGCGCCTTCTTGACGAAGTCGTTGGTCCAGGTCTTCGACAAGTCGATCGGCTTGCCCTTCACGGTTTCGTCGAAGGCTTGCAGCGTTTTGAGCGACGTCGCGGGACCGTCGGCGGGCATCAGGCCGTCCGGGGACAGCGCTTCCTTCACGTGCTGCCACGAATCGAGATAGAGCGCGCGATCGCCGAGCAGATAGCTCTCCGGCACGGTCGAAATCAGATCCTTGCCCGATGCCGACTGCAACCACTTCAGCGCGCGCACCATTGCGTTGGTGAGCGCCTGCGTCGTGTTCGGATTCTTCGTGATGAAAGTCTGCGATGCATACAGGCAGCCCGCCGGCATGTTGCCGCCGAACACCTTCACGGTATCGGCGAGCGTGCGCGTGTCGGAGACGATGCGGATGTCGCCCGCGCGGTCGAGCTTGGTCATCACCGGATCGAGATTGGCGATGGCGTCGATCTGGCCGGATTCCAGCGCGGCGATCGCGCCCGCTCCCGCGCCCACGCCGATGAACGACACGTCGGTCGCCTTCAGGCCGGCCTGCGCCAGCACGAAGCTCGCCATGATCGAGGTCGACGAGCCCGGCGCCGTCACGCCGATCTTCTTGCCTTTGAGATCCGCGACCGACTTGTAATTCGGCATCGCTTTCTTCGACACCGCGAGCACGATCTGCGGCGCGCGTCCTTGCAGCACGAACTCGCGGAAATACTGATTCTTCGCCTGCAGCAAAAGCGTGTGCTCGAACGCGCCGGAGACCACGTCCGCGCTGCCGCCGACCGCCGCCTGCAGCGCCTTCGCGCCGCCCGCGAAATCGGCGATTTCGACGTCGAGGCCTTCGTCCTTGAAGTAGTTGCGGCGCTCCGCGATCGTGAGCGGCAAATAGTAGAAGAGATTCTTGCCGCCGACCGCGATCGATACCTTGGCCTGCTCCGGCTTCGCCTGCGCGAACGCGAGCGGCATGGCCGACCACGATCCGGCCGCGAGCGCGGCGCCGCTCGCGATGAACGTTCTGCGTTTCATCGTTGTGTGTCTCCTTGGAATTCTTGTTGTCCGCGCGTGCGTCAGATCACTTTGGCCGCCCGCAGCCGCGCGATATCGTCGGCATCATACCCGAGCGTTTGAAGTACTTCATCCGTGTGTTCACCGAGTTGCGGGCCGAGCCAGCGCGTTTCGCCCGGCGTGTCCGAGAGCTTCGGCGTGACGTTCGGCAACGTGATGTCCTTGCCGTCCTGCCACGGAAAGCGTTGCAGCATCTGGCGCGCGATGTATTGCGGATCGGTGAACATGTCGGCGACGCTGTAGATGCGCCCGGCCGGCACGTCGGCGGCGTTGAGCACGGCGAGCGACTCGTCGATGCTGCGCGTCGCGAGCCACGCGGCGATGGCGTCGTCGATTTCCTTCGTGCGCGGCACGCGGCCATCGTTCGACGCGAGCGCGGGATCGTCCGCGAGATCCGCGCGATCGATCGCGTTCATGAGACGCTTGAAGATCGGATCGCTGTTGCCGCCGATCACGATGCTGCCGTCGCGGCACGGATAGGTATTCGACGGCACGATGCCCGGCAGCGACGCGCCGGTGCGCTCGCGCACTAGTCCGTACACGCCGTACTCGGGAACGACGCTTTCCATCATGTTGAAGACGGCTTCGTACAGCGCCACGTCGACGACCTGCCCCTTGCCGCCATTCACCTGCCGATGATGCAGCGCCATCAGCGCGCCGATCACGCCGTGCAGCGCCGCGATCGAATCGCCGATGGAAATGCCGATGCGCGGCGGCGGCAAATCCGGATAGCCCGTGATGTGCCGCAAGCCGCCCATCGACTCGGCGATCGCGCCGAAACCCGGCCGGTCGCGGTACGGCCCGGTCTGCCCATAACCGGACAGACGCACCATCACGAGACCGGGATTGTCGGCGGACAGGACTTCATAACCGAGCCCGAGCTTTTCGAGCAAACCGGGCCGGAAGTTCTCGACGACGATATCGGCTTCCTTCGCGAGCCGGCGCACGATCTCCTTGCCTTCGTCGGCCTTGAGATTCACCGTCACCGATTTCTTGTTGCGCGCCTGCACCGCCCACCAGAGCGACGTGCCGCCCACTTCGGGATAAAGCTTGCGCCACTTGCGCAGCGGATCGCCGCCGTTCGGGTCTTCGATCTTGATGACGTCGGCGCCGAATTCGCCCATGAAGCGCGCGGCGAACGGCCCGGCGATGAGCGTGCCGAGCTCCAGAACCTTGACGCCGGCGAGTGGTCCCGTCGTTGCGCTCATGTTCGTCTCCCTTGTTTTTGTGCGGGTCTTAAAGCGGAATGTCGAGCGGCTTGAAGCGCGGCGTGCCGTCGGGCAACGTCTCGTTGAACATCGCGGCCGGGCGCACCCACAGCCCGCGTTCGTGCGGCCAGAGATGTTCGTAGACGATCATCGCTTCCTCGGTCTCGGAGTGGCGCGCCACGCCGATCACGCGATACAGCCCGCCCTTGTAGTGACGATGCGTCGCGAGCCCGAGCGCTTCGGTTTCTGTCATGGAATCGATCCTTATACGGAACGCCGGTCGAGCATCGCGCGCGCGATCGTGCCCGCATCGACATATTCGAGCTCGCCGCCGACGGGAACGCCGCGCGCGAGCCGCGTCACTTTCAGTCCTTTCGATTTGAGCGTCTGCGCGAGATAGTGCGCGGTCGCCTCGCCTTCGTTCGTGAAGTTGGTGGCGAGCACCACTTCCTGCACCGTGCCGTCGAGCGCGCGGCTGATCAGGCGCTCGAAGTGGATCTCTTTCGGCCCGATTCCGTCGAGCGGACTCAGCCGCCCCATCAGCACGAAATAGAGCCCGCGATACGTGAGCGTCTGCTCGAGCATGATCTGATCGGCGGGCGTTTCGACGACGCACAGCAAGGCCGGGTCGCGTTCCTCGTCGAGGCAGACTTCGCAGATGTCGGCTTCGGTGAAGGTGTTGCACTTCTCGCAGTGCTTCAGATGCCCGGTGGCGAAGAGAAGCGATGCGCCGAGTTTTTCGGCGCCCGCGCGGTCGTGCTGCATCAGGTGATACGCCATGCGCTGCGCCGACTTCGGTCCGACGCCGGGCAGCGCGCGCAGCGCTTCGACGAGCGCCGACAGGGCGGAAGGTTGTTTCATGTTTCCTCATGGCACGCCGGAATCGCTCCGGCGCGCGGGTTTAGAACGGCAGCTTGAAACCCGGCGGCATCGGCATGCCGGCGGTCATGCCGCTCATCTTCTCTTGCGTGGTGGCTTCGGCCTTGCGCACGGCGTCGTTGAACGCGGCGGCGACGAGGTCTTCGAGCATGTCCTTGTCGTCGGCGAGCAGGCTCGGGTCGATCTGCACGCGACGCACGTCGTTCTTGCAGGTCATCGTCACTTTCACGAGACCGGCGCCGGACTGGCCCTCGACCTCGATCAGCGCGAGCTGATCCTGCATCTTCTTCATGTTTTCCTGCATCTGCTGAGCCTGTTTCATCAGCCCGGCGAGTTGGTTCTTCATCATGGTTCGGCTCCTTTCTGGAAAACGTGTAGCGAAAGCGCGCCTGATTCGCGCGCTCGTGATTCAGTGTCTACGCGCGGCGTCGAAAAAACCGCCGCGCGCTTCGATTCATGACGGGTTCGCGCCCGATGCGGAGATCGGCTTAATCGAACCCTGCACGATGCTCGCGCCGAAATCGCGGATCAGCGATTGCACGAACGGATCCTGCTTGATCTCCTGCTCGGCTTCCTGCTGGCGGCGCGCGCGCTCGGCCGCGTCGAGCGCGGCGGCGGTGCGGCGCACGGGCGCGACGTTGACGCTGACTTCGACCGCGCGGCCCAGCTTTTCGGCGAGCGCCGCCTTGAGCTTCGTGACGTGCGATGCGTCGGTGTACATCTGCACCGCGACGGCGAGCGTGACGGAATTCGCGTCGCAGGCGGTCAGTTCGCTGTTGAACGCGAGCTGATAAGCGACGCCCTTCAGCGGCAGATCGACGGCAAGCGCGGCCCATTCGACCGATACGCCGAGCGCATCGAGCGGAACGGCGGGCGGCAGCGGCTTCACGTCGATGACGGGCGCGGGTTTCGCGACGGGCTCGGCGTTGAAGCGCATGTCGTCGGGACCGCTGTCGAAGGCGGGCACGAAGCCGTCGTCCGGCGGCATGAAGTAGTCGGCTTCCGATCCCGCCGGCGCATAGTCGTCGGGCGGCATGTCTTCCCACGGCGGAACGACGCCGGACTTGGCTGCTGCGGTTTTCGATTCGGGCGCTGCGGGCGCGCGACGAGGCGTGGGCGCCTGAACTTGCGCGACGGGCTTCGGCGCCGCGGGAGCCGCCGGTGCGCTTCGCGCGCCGCGATCGGAAGACAGGCGCATGCCGGCGCTGCGCAACACGTCGAGCGCCGCGCTTGCGCCGCCTGCGGGGCGCGGCGCCGCAGGCTCGGGCGCCGATGCTTGCACGGCCTGGCGCACCGCGCTTGGCATCGGCTTCGAAGCGACGGGTTCGCTCGTCTCGTTGATCGGCGTGGACTCCGCGCTTTCGACCGGCGGCGTTTCTTTAGCCTTGACGATGACGGTTTCCGTGGAAAGCGCCGGCGCTTTCGCCACGGGCGCGGGCGCGACCGCACGTTCGGCCATCGCACCCGCGAGCGCCGCCGTGCGCGCGGGCTTGACGCTCGCCGGTGCGCTCACCGCCACGCCGCTGCCCGGTCCGCCCGCAGGCTCGAAAGCGAGCATGCGCAGCAGCGTCATCGTGAAGCCCGCGTATTCGTCGGGCGCGAGGCCGAGCTCGCTGCGCCCGACCGTTGCGATCTGATAGAAAAGCTGCACCTGTTCGGCGGAAAGGAGTTCGGCGAAACGGCGGATATCCGCGGCTTCCGGCCATTCGTCCAGCACCGACGACGGCGCGAACTGCCCCCAAGCGATTCGATGCAGGAGACTCGCGAGATCCTGCAACGCCGTCGAAAACGACAGGCTGCGCAGCGCCATTTCATCGGCGATCGCGAGCACGCCGGGACCGTCGCCGGCGGCGAGCGCATCGATGAGGCGGATCAGATAGCTTTGATCGAGCGCGCCGAGCATGCCGCGCACGGCTTCCTCGGTGACTTCGTTGGCCGAATAGGCGATGGCCTGATCGGTCAGCGAAAGCGCGTCGCGCATGCTGCCGTCCGCCGCGCGCGACAAGAGGCGCAGCGCCTGCGACTCGAACGTGATGCTCTCCTGCTGAAGAATGTTCTCCAGATGCGACACGATATGCCCCGCCGGCATCTGCTTCAGATTGAACTGCAGACAGCGCGAGAGCACGGTGACCGGAATCTTCTGCGGATCGGTCGTCGCGAGAATGAACTTCACGTGCGGCGGCGGCTCTTCCAGCGTCTTCAACATGGCGTTGAAGGCGTGGTTCGTGAGCATGTGCACTTCGTCGATCATATAGACCTTGAAGCGCGCATCGACAGGTGCGTACACCGCGCGTTCGAGCAGCGCCGCCATTTCGTCGACGCCGCGATTGCTCGCCGCATCCATTTCGACGTAATCGACGAAACGGCCTTCGTCGATTTCCCGGCACGCGCGGCACACGCCGCACGGCTTGGACGTCACGCCGGTTTCACAATTGAGCGCCTTCGCGAAGATGCGCGAGAGCGTCGTCTTGCCGACGCCGCGCGTGCCCGTGAAGAGATAGGCGTGATGCAGGCGGCCGCCGTCGAGCGCGTGCGTGAGCGCACGAACGACGTGCTCCTGGCCGACGAGCGACTCGAACGATTTCGGCCGCCATTTGCGTGCGAGAACTTGATAGGTCATGCGCGAAATTGTATCAGCAACGACCTTGCGCAAACGCCGCCCCAAAGGCTGCCGGAGCGCACGGACAAGCGTTACGGACGCGCGAAAATAGGCCGAGTGACGGCGCGGAATACGGCGAAGAAATCAGGGAAAACGAGAGAGGAACAACAGAAGAAAAGCGGAAGGTGACGAGCCCGACCCTCGGCACTGGTGGAAAGCGGCTGTGGCTGCTTCGTTCCCGACCTGACCAGGTTGACCGCGCCACCATGCGAGGAGGCCCGTCACGTCGAATTGTACCACGGGGTCGGCGCCGCCTGGAAGCCGGCCGCGAATTGCGCGGACCTTGGCGACGCCCTCTTGCGCTTCGTGTTTTCGCCCTCAGATGCGGCCTATCGGTACCCGGCAACGGATAGCAAAGTAGGCTAAGATGACATTTGAATAACCCGGATGTGGTGCATTTTGCCCTTCCTCGGAACATTCGCCGCCGTTCGCGAGCCGTATTGGCGCACGGCGTGCGGGCCGAATCCTGGCCGTTGGCGACGAAAATTTTTTTCAGTTTGGTGTATCGTGGCGAGCATTCAAACGCGGACCTCGAAACAATAGAGGTATTCAGACAATGAGCGAATCAATCAAGCACATCAGCGACGCTTCTTTTGAACAGGATGTCGTCAAGTCGGATAAACCTGTCCTGCTCGACTTTTGGGCGGAGTGGTGCGGTCCGTGCAAAATGATCGCCCCGATCCTCGACGAAGTCGCGAAGGATTATGGCGATCGCCTGCAAATCGCGAAGATCAACGTGGACGAGCATCAGTCGACGCCCGTGAAGTTCGGCGTGCGCGGCATTCCCACGCTGATCCTCTTCAAGAACGGCGCAGTCGCTGCCCAGAAGGTCGGCGCATTGTCGAAGTCGCAACTGACCGCGTTCCTCGACAGTAACCTGTAACCGCATTATCGGCGGGCGCCGGCATCTCCCGGCGTCCGCTTGCAGCATCCCCAGCGCACAACAGGCGCGAACGCGATGCAGGCGATGTTGTCGCGCGACAACATCGGCCCAAGAGGCCCGCCCAAAGCCGACCCGAGGCTCGCGTGGCGTGTGCTATGCTAGAATCACAAGAGTTCCAGAAGTATTAAGTCTCGAGCGGTTCCGCTCACCTCTTCTCCCAAATCTTTCTGTCGCACCTCTCTCCCCGGCGGGAAATCCGTATGCATTTATCCGAGCTCAAGTCTCAGCACGTGTCTGCACTGATCGAGATGGCCAATGGCCTCGAGATCGAAAATGCGAACCGCCTGCGCAAGCAGGAACTCATGTTCGCCATTCTTAAAAAGCGCGCCAAGGCTGGCGACACGATTTTCGGCGACGGCACGCTCGAAGTGCTGCCCGATGGCTTCGGCTTCCTGCGCTCGCCCGAGACCTCGTATCTCGCGAGCACGGACGACATTTACATCAGTCCGTCGCAAATCCGCCGCTTCAATCTGCATACCGGCGACACGATCGAAGGCGAAGTGCGCACGCCGAAGGACGGCGAGCGTTATTTCGCGCTCGTGAAGGTCGACAAAGTCAACGGGCAGCCGCCCGAGGCCTCGAAACACAAGATCATGTTCGAGAACCTCACGCCGCTGCATCCGAACAAGCCGCTGCCGCTCGAACGCGAAATGCGCGGCGAGGAAAACGTCACGGGCCGGATCATCGACATGATCTCGCCGATCGGCAAGGGCCAGCGCGGCCTGCTCGTCGCGTCGCCGAAGTCGGGCAAGACCGTGATGCTCCAGCACATCGCGCATGCGGTGAAGGCGAATCATCCGGACGTCATCCTGTTCGTGCTGCTCATCGACGAGCGTCCGGAAGAAGTCACGGAAATGCAGCGCTCCGTGCGCGGCGAAGTCATCGCCTCGACGTTCGACGAACCCGCCGCGCGTCACGTGCAGGTGGCCGAAATGGTCATCGAGAAGGCGAAGCGTCTCGTCGAAATGAAGCACGACGTCGTGATTCTGCTCGACTCGATCACGCGTCTTGCGCGCGCCTACAACACGGTCGTGCCGGCGTCGGGCAAGGTGCTGACGGGCGGTGTCGACGCCAACGCGCTGCAGCGTCCGAAGCGCTTCTTCGGCGCGGCGCGCAATATCGAAGAAGGCGGCTCGCTGACGATCATCGGCACGGCGCTCATCGAGACGGGCAGCCGAATGGACGACGTGATCTACGAAGAGTTCAAGGGCACCGGCAACATGGAAGTGCACCTCGAGCGCCGTCTCGCGGAAAAGCGCGTGTATCCGTCCATCAACCTGAACAAGTCGGGCACGCGCCGCGAAGAACTGCTCATCAAGCCGGACCTGCTGCAGAAGGTCTGGGTGCTGCGCAAGTTCATTCACGACATGGACGAAGTCGAAGCCATGGAATTCCTGCTCGACAAGATCCGTCAGACGAAGAACAACGCCGAGTTCTTCGACATGATGCGTCGCGGCGGAGGCTGATCCCGCTTCGTTGCGTCGAGAAAAAACCGTCTGCTTCGTCAGGCGGTTTTTTATTGGCGCCGTGCGTACAATCCGCAACTGTTCCCGTCTTCCGGTCCGACGCATGGCCAACCTCTTTTCCCGCTGGTTCGGTGCGCAACGCCGCGAGCGCGCGCTGCGCAAATACGCGATCGACGACGCGCTCTGGCAGCGCACGCTCGACACGTACCCGTGCTTCGGCCATCTGAATGCGGACGACCTCGGCCGCCTGCGCGAAACCGCGAGTCTTTTCATCGCGCAAAAGGAATTTACGACCGCGCACGATCTCGAACTCACCGATCGGATGATCGTCTCGATCGCCGCGCAAGCCTGCCTGCCGGTGCTCAATCTCGGTCTCGATCTGTATCGCGGCTGGGTCGGCGTGATCGTCTATCCGGGCGAGTTCATCATCAGGAAGACGGTCGAGGACGAAGACGGCGTCGTGCACGAGATCGAGCACGATGCGAGCGGCGAGGCGTGGGAAGGCGGTCCCGTCGTGCTCTCGTGGGAAGATGCGCAGATGGCGGACGGCTCGGACGCCTACAACGTCGTGATCCACGAGTTCGCGCACAAGATCGACATGGTGACGGGCGAGGCCGATGGTCACCCCCCGCTCTTTCGCCGCTGGCACGCGCCGCTCGACGCCACCGCCTGGTCCGATATCTTCGACAACGCCTACGACCAGTTCTGCGCGCGCGTGGACGCCGTGCCGCAGTCGCGCTTTCGCCGTTTCGAACGCGAATCGCTGATCGATCCTTACGCCACGGACCATCCGTCGGAGTTTTTCGCCGTGTGCAGCGAGGCGCTTTTCGTGACGCCGCAGGCGTTCGAAGCCGAGTATCCCGAGCTTTACCGGCTGCTCGCGCGCTATTACCGGCAGGACCCGGCGGGCGTCGGCGCGCTCGACGCCTGAGTTGCGCCGCAACGCCCGAAAAAGATGTCAAGCGACTGATTTTCTGGCATAATCGCCGTTTTTCGACCCTAGGCAAGTGACTCGCTCGGCACTCGATCAAGCAAGTGCAACGGGTTGGCTACCGCCAGATCTCAGGAAAGACCATGAAACAAGGCATTCACCCCGATTACCGCGAAGTCCTGTTCGTCGACATGTCGAACGACTTCAAGTTCGTGACGCGTTCGACCATCCACACGCGCGAAACCGCCGAATTCAACGGCAAGACCTACCCGCTCGCGAAAATCGAAGTGTCGTCGGAATCGCACCCGTTCTACACCGGTCAGCAAAAGATCATGGACACGGCGGGCCGCGTCGAGAAGTTCAACAACAAGTTCGCGCGCTTCTCCACCAAGAAGTAAGTCGGGCTTCATGCTTCAGCAAAAAGGGCAGCTTTGGCTGCCCTTTTTTGTCGCCGATTGCTTTTCTTCTTTCAAGCGTTGTTGCGCGCGGTTATCGCCGGCATCATCGAACCGCCCTTAACGCCGCTGCGCGACTACAATGCCGGTTTGCTCCAGCCCAGGCTCGCTTTCAAGCGAGACCGGCGGACCGTTTTCCATCAAACCATCTCGCATGCGATCTGTCGTTCGTCTGACTGCCTCCGCCACCAGCGCCCTGCCGCGCTGGCTGTTGCTCGCCATCTGTATTACTTACGCGTCGTTCGGGCTCTTCGGCCGCGATCCGTGGAAGAACGAGGATGCGGCCGGCTTCGGCGTCATGTGGACGATGGCCAACGGCGACGCGCGCGACTGGCTGCTGCCGAACCTCGTCGGCAAGGCGCCCACCGCCGACGGCCCGCTGATGTACTGGCTCGGCGCGTCGGCAATCCGGCTGCTGAGTCCGTGGGTCGACGCAAGCAACGCCTCGCGCGTCGTCACCGGTCTGCTCTTCTGTCTGGCCTGTGCGTTCGTGTGGTATTCGGCCTATCTGCTCGGCCGGCGCGACGAAGCCCAGCCGTTCAAATACGCGTTCGGCGGCGAACCGGAGCCGCGCGACTACGGCCGCACGCTCGCCGACGGCGCGCTGCTCATCCTGCTCGCGTGCTTCGGGCTCGCGGAGCGCGGCCACGAAACCACGCCGCAGCTCGCGCAGTTCGCCGGCACCGCCATGCTCCTCTACGCGCTCGTGCGCAGCCTCGACAAGCCGATCCACGGCGGCCTCATGTGGGGCGTGGCGATCGGCGTGGTCGGGCTGTCGAGTTCGCCGGTGCTCGTGTTCGCGCTCCTGCTCTGCACGCTCGCAATGACGATCATCGTGAAACAGGTGCGTGCCGCGCCGCTTCTGATCTACGGCTTGCCGGTCGCCATCGTGCTGATCGCCGCGTGGGTGCTGCCGACGCTCCATTACTTCCCCGACGACGGCGAATGGTGGCTGCGCCAATGGTGGCGCAACAGCTTTTCGTTCTTCTCCGGCACGCCCGGATCGATCTTCGGCTACGCCATGAAGAACCTGCCGCTCTTCACGTGGCCCGCGTGGCCGCTCGCGGTCTGGGCGTTCGTCAGTTGGGGCGGGCTGCGCCGCTCGCCGCACGTCGGCGTGCCGCTGTCGATCATCGGGCCGCTGCTCGTGCTGGTCGTCCTGCAGGCGCACGAGACCAACCGGCTCTTCATGCTGCTCCTGCCGCCGCTTTCGGTGCTCGCGACCTTCGCGCTGCCCACGTTGAAACGCGGCGCGATCAACGCGATCGACTGGTTCGCGATGCTGAGCTTCACCATCATCGGCTCGCTGGTGTGGCTCGTGTGGACGGCCGGCATGTTCGGTTTTCCCGCGTCGATGGCCCGCAATCTCGCGCGTCTCGCGCCGGGCTTTCATCCCGAATTCAAGCTGATTTCCTTCGTGTGCGCGGTGGCCGTGACGGTCTGCTGGTTCCTGCTGGCGCGCTGGCGGCTGGCGCGTCATCCGAAGGTGCTGTGGCGCAGCGTCGTGCTGTCGAGCGCGGGCACCACGCTCATGTGGGTGCTGCTCATGACGCTGTGGCTGCCGGTCGTGAATTACAGCCGGACGTATCGCGACGTGGCCGAGAAGATCGCCGATCATCTGCCGCCCGATTACACCTGCATCTCGCCCGTGCGTCTCGGCGACGCGCAGATCGCCACCTTCGCCTATTTCGGCGGCATGCACTTCGCGTTCGACGAAGATTGCGACGTGATCCTGCGCCAGGACCCGGCGGATTACGGCGAGCCGTCGTCGATGTCCGCGTTCCAGTGGAAGCTCGTGTGGGAAGGCCGGCGCGTCGCCGACCGCGACGAGCGCTTCCGTCTCTACGTGCGCATCGAGCGTCCCACGCCGCCGGCGAAGAAACCGCTGCGCCCGAAGAGCCTGCGCCGGGCGCAATAACGCGATGCGCGCGATGCCGATCTCCGCCGGCACGACCGGCATGCTGAGCGACGTCCGCAAGATCGCCGCGCTCGCGTGGCCGGTGCTGATCGGCCAGCTCGCGGTGATCGCGTTCGGCGTGATCGACACCGCGATGGTCGGCCGCTTCTCCGCGACGGATCTCGCCGCGCTCGGCCTCGGCGGCTCGGTCTATATCTCGGTGTATATCGGCCTGACGGGGATTCTCGTCGCGTTGCAGCCGATCGCCGGGCAGCTCTTCGGCGCGGGCCGCGAAAGCGAGATCGGCGAGGAAACGCGTCAGGCGCTGTGGCTCGCCGCCGCGCTCACCGTGATCGGCTTCGTGCTGCTCTACTTCCCCGAACCGCTGCTCTCGCTCGCGAAAAGCCCGCCCGCGCTGCACGACCGCACGGTCCAGTATCTGCGCATTCTCTCGTTCGGCTTGCCCGCGAGTCTCGCGTTTCGCGTCTATAGCTCGCTCACCAACGCCGTCGGCAAGCCGCGGCTCGTGATGTTCCTGCAAGTCGGCGGACTCGCGCTCAAATTTCCGCTCAACACCTGGTTCATTTTCGGCGGATTCGGCGTGCCCGCGCTCGGCGGTCCGGGCTGCGCGCTCGCGAGCACGCTCATCAACTGGGTGCTCGCGATCGTCGGCATGACGGTGCTCGTGAAGTTCGAATTCTTTCGCCCGTTCGGCATCTTCTCGCACTTCTGCTGGCCGGTCTGGCGGCGTCAGCTCGCGCTCCTGCGTCTCGGCATTCCGATGGGACTCTCCTATCTCATCGAAGTCACGTCGTACACGTTCATGGCGCTTTTCATCTCGCGCTTCGGGACCACGACGCTCGCCGGCCACCAGATCGCGGGCAATCTCGGCGCGGTGCTGTACATGACGCCGCTGTCGATCGGCATCGCGTCGTCGACGCTCGTGTCGCAGGCGCTCGGCGCGCGGCGTCACGACGACGCCCGCTCGATCTCGCGACACGGCATCGGCATGGCGTGCGTGCTCGCGCTCGTGTACGGCGTGTTCCTGATCGCGGCGCGCCCGCACATCATCGCGGCCTATACGCCCGATGCCAACGTGATTGCCGCCGCCATGCCGCTCGTGCTCATCATCGCGTTCTATCATCTCGGCGACGCGCTGCAGATCACCACCGCGTTCGTCCTGCGCGCGTACAAGGTGACGCTCGTGCCGACCGTGATCTACGCCATCGCGCTGTGGGGCATCGGGCTGGGCGGCGGCTATCTGCTCGGTTTCGACGTGGGCGGCGGCGTGCCCGAATGGCTGCAAGGCGCGCGCGGCTTCTGGATCGCGAATTCGGCGAGTCTGGGCGTCGCGGGCGTCGGCCTGTTCCTTTATTGGCGGCGCGTGAGCGCGCGGCACCTGAACAACGTCGATCCGGCCTGAGCCGCCCGTTTTTGCGAAAAAGCATCGGCGGTTCGCATCGACGGAAAGATCGGCGTAAGGCTCCAGTAGAATTTCGCGTCGAGGAAAACTCGGAGCGAGTGGATGAGCCGCATTACAACGTCACAAAAAAAATGGATTCTGGCCGCAACCACGCTGATCGCCGCGCTCGGACTGGGCGCCGCGATTCATCGGGCCCATGCCGCGCGCATCGCGAGCGTGTCGCCGCAAGGCAAGGTCGCGCAGGTGCGGCAGGTCGTCGCCAAGTTCGACGAACCGATGATCGCGTTCGGCAATGCGGCGGCGCCCGCGCCCGGAAAGCTCACCTGTAGCGGCGCGAGCGCGTCGGCCACGGCGGGCTCGCAACGCTGGATCGACGCCAAAACCTGGGCTTTCGACTTCGAACACGATCTGCCGCCCGGCGCGCGCTGCGCGCTCGATCTCGCGGACGGCCTCAAGTCCGTCGCCGGCAATGCGCTGTCCGGCCCGCGCCACTTCGCATTCCAGACGGGCGGACCGTTCGTCACGCGCGTCATGCCGGGCTACGGCGACATCGAAGAAAATCAGGCTTTCGTGCTGAGCCTGAACGGCCCCGCCACGCAAGCCTCGGTGCTTCAGCACGTGTGGTGCGAATCGAGCGCGCTCGGCAACCGCATTCCGGTGCGCGCGGTCGACGACGCCACCCGCGCCGCCCTGCTGAAACATTTCCGGCTGGAAAAGCAAAGCGATCGCGTGCTCACGCTCGCGTGCCAGCAAACATTGCCGTCCGCGACGAAGATGCAGCTCGTGTACGGCGCGGGCGTGACGGGTCCGAGCGGCATCGCCAACGACGTCGAAAAGCGCTTCGACTTCGACGTGCGCGAGCCCTTCACGGCGAGCTTTTCGTGCGAGCGCGAGAACGCGAAAGCGCCCTGCACGCCGCTGCGCCCGCTGCGCCTGAACTTCAGCGCGCCGATCGGCCGCGCCGATGCGCAGAAGTTCGTGCTGCACGGCCCCAAGGGCAACGCATCGCCGAGTTTCGATCCTTCCGACAAGGACGCTGAAGTGAGCGCCGTCGAGTTCGCCGCGCCGCTGCCCGAGCGCGCCGATCTCACCATCGACGCTCCCGCGAGCCTGAAGGACGCGAGCGGCCGCACGCTCGCCAACGCCGATCTCTTCCCGCTCAAGACCGCGACCGCCGCAATGCCGCCGCTCGCGAAATTTTCGTCGGGCACGTTCGGCATCGTCGAGCGATTCGCGGAGCCGGGCATGCCCGCGATGCTGCCCGTCACGCTGCGTCACGTCGAAGCGGACTTGCACGTGCAAGGACTCGATTCGGGCACGTCGCGCATCACGAAGCTCAAGCTCGACGCCGACACCGACATCCGCCAGTGGATGCGCGCCGTCGACCAGTTCGACGGCATTTCGATGTCGCGCTCGTCGATCGAAGAGCGCATGCCGCAGATGCTGAACAACGGCATTCAGCCGGTCGTCATCCCGGACAGCGACGGCTCGGTGTCGAAAGATCCGCAAATCGACATCCGTTCGCTGTCGATGCTGGCGAAACAGCGCGGCGTCGAAACCCTCACGCTGCCCGCCGCCGATCCGAAAGCGCTGCGGCCGTTCGAAGTCGTCGGCATTCCGCTCACGAAGCCCGGTTTCTATGTCGTCGAGTTGAGTTCGCCCGCGCTCGGCGCGTCGCTCATCGGCAAGAATCAGGCGATGTACGTGCGCACGTCGGTGCTCGTCACCAATCTCGGCGTGCATTTCAAGCAGGGCCGCGAGAACAGCCTCGTGTGGGTCACGACGCTCGACAAGGGCAAGCCTGTCGCCAACGCCGACGTTCGCGTGACCGACTGCAACGGCGACGAAATCGCCACCGCCAGGACCGATGCGCAGGGGCTCGCGAAGATCGGCAAGCCGCTCGCGGCCACACGCCAATGCAACGACAAGAGCCTCGCGTGGGGCGGCTTCTTCGTGTCGGCGCGCGTGAACGATCCCGTCACCGGCCCGGACATGGCCTTCGTGACGTCGGACTGGAATCGCGGCATCGAATCGTGGCGCTTCAACGTGCCGACCGACATGAGCGCGGCCCGCACGACCCGCGCGCACACCGTGTTCGACCGGACGCTTCTGCGCGCGGGCGAAACCGTGTCGATGAAGCATCTGCTGCGCGTCGAGACGCTGCGCGGCTTCGCGTTTGCGCCGAGCTATCCGGGCCGCGTGACGATCCGGCACGTCGGCAGCGGACAGACCTGGCATCTGCCGCTCAACTGGGCGGCCGACCATAGCGCCGACTCGACCTTCACGGTGCCCGTCGCGGCGAAGCTCGGCGAATACAGCGTGACGCTCGACAACGGCGCGTCCTCTTCCAGCGACGACCAAGACGACGACAACACCGTCACTCAGTCGTACGAATCGGGCAGCTTCCGCGTCGAGGAATTCCGCCTGCCGGTGTTCAAAGGCTCGATCACCGCGGGCGACGCGAAATCGCCGGGGCTCGTCGCCGCCGAGGAAGCGCCGGTCGCAGTGCGGCTCGAATACGTGCAGGGCGGACCGGCGTCGAATCTGCCGGTGCAGGTGTCCGCGCTTGTGCGCGACGCATCGCCGCCCTTCGCTTCGCAATACGAGGCGTTCAGCTTCGCGCCGTATCGGAAGCCGGCGAACGACGGCGCCAGCGCGCCCGCCGAGGACGAAGACAGCGAGCAGCAGGACCAGGCGACGACCAAGCTCATCGCGGACAAGCTGCGCGTGACGCTCGATCGCGACGGCGCCGGCAAGGTCACGGTGAAGCCGCTGCCGGCCGTCGAATCGCCGAAGCGTCTCGCGCTCGAAGCGAGCTTCGCCGATCCGAACGGCGAGATTCAGACGATCAGCGGCGCCACGACGCTCTGGCCCGCAGCAGTGGCCGTCGGCGTGAAGGCGGGACATTGGGTGTCGGTCGGCGGCGCGCTGCCGGTGCAGGCGCTCGCGCTCGATTTGCAGGGCAAGCCGCGCGCGGGCGTATCGGTCGATATCAAGGCCGTCGCGCGCGTGATGTCGAGCTCGCGCAAGCGCATGGTGGGCGGCTTCTACGCGTACGACAACCACACCGAAATCAAGGATCTCGGCACGCTCTGCAGCGGCAAGAGCGACGACCACGGCATCGTGTCGTGCGACGCGAAGATCAAGGAAGCGGGCAACGTCGATCTGATCGCGGTCGCGAAAGATGGCGACGGCCGCGCGGCCAACGCGAGCACATCGGTATGGGTCACGCGCGAGGACGAGTTGTGGTTCGGCGGCGAAAACACCGATCGCATCGACGTGTTGCCCGAGAAAACCAGCTACGAACCCGGCGAGACCGCGCGCTTTCAGGTGCGCATGCCCTTCCGTTCGGCGACGGCGCTCGTCGCGGTCGAGCGTGAAGGCATCGTCGAAACACGCGTCGTCGAGCTGAACGGCAAGGATCCGACCGTCGAACTCAAGGTCGAGAGCGCGTGGGGGCCGAACGTCTACGTATCAGTGCTCGCGCTGCGCGGGCGCATCCGCGAGGTGCCGTGGTATTCGTTCTTCACCTGGGGATGGAAGGCGCCCGTCGAATGGGCGCGCGCCTTCTGGTACGAAGGCCGGCAATATCAGGCGCCGACGCCGCTCGTCGATCTGAGCAAGCCCGCGTTCCGTTACGGGCTTGCGTCGATCAAAGTCGGCACGGCGTCGCACCGGCTCGCGGTGAGCGTGAATCCGGATGCGAAGTCGTACGCGGTACGAAGCAAGGCGCACGTGAAGGTGAAAGTCGCGCTGCCCGATGGCAAGCCCGCGCCCGCCGGCACGCAGATCGCCGTTGCGGCCGTCGATGAAGCCTTGCTCGAACTGATGCCGAACCCAAGCTGGGACGTGCTCGACGCGATGCTGCAACAGCGCGCGTACGGCGTCGAGACGGCGACCGCGCAGATGGAGATCATCGGAAGGCGTCACTTCGGGCGCAAGGCGGTGCCCGCGGGCGGCGGAGGCGGACACAGCGCCACGCGCGAACTGTTCGACACGCTCCTGCTGTGGAATCCGCGCGTCACGCTCGACGCGAACGGCGAAGCCACCGTCGATGTCCCGCTGAACGACGCGCTCACGCGCTTTCGAATCGTCGCGGTCGCGACGGTCGGCGCGGGGCAGTTCGGCACCGGCAGCGCATCGATTCAGAGCACGCAGGACCTGCAACTGATCTCGGGATTGCCGCCGCTCGTGCGCGTCGGCGATGCGTTCCGCGCGCAGTTCACGCTGCGCAACACGACGGCGCGCACGATGCGCGTCATAGTCACGCCGCGCGCCGGCACGCTCGCGCTCGACGCGCGCACGGTGGAACTCGCGCCGGAATCGTCGCAGGAAGTGGCCTGGGACGTGACGACGCCCGATGTGCTCGGCACGAGTTCGTCCGCGAGTCTCGACTGGAACGTGAGCGCGTCGGAACAAGCCGGGCCGAAGGCGAGCGACGCCGTGAAACTGACTCAAAAGGTCGTCGCGGCGATTCCCGTCACCGTGCAGCAGGCGACCATCGCGCAAGTCGAAGGCACGTTCACCTTGCCCGTCGCGCCGCCCGCCGACGCGAGCGAATCGGGCGATGGCGCCGTGCGCGGCGGTATCGCGGTGTCCTTGCAGCCGAAGCTCGCGGATGGCCTGCCCGGCGTGCGCCGCTGGTTCGAGCGCTATCCGTACAACTGCCTCGAGCAGCAGACCTCGCGCGCGCTCGGCCTGATGGACGCCGCGCAATGGCAGGCCGTGCTCGCGAAAATGCCGTCGTATCTCGACCGCGACGGCCTCGCGAACTACTTCCCGCCCGCCGACGACGCGCGCCCGACCGGCAGCCCCGCCCTCACCGCGTATCTGCTCGCCGTCACCGACGAAGCCGCGAAGCTGGATAGCCGCTTCGCCCTGCCCGCCGATCTGCGCAATCAGATGGCGGCGGGCCTCGCGAATTTCGTCGACGGCAAGATCGAGCGCAAGTTCTGGGCGCCGCGCGACGATCTCGACTTCGAGAAGCTCGCGGCGATCGAAGCCTTGTCGCGCTACGGCCTCGCGCAGCCGCGCATGCTCGGCTCGATCACCGTCGCGCCGGATCAATGGGCGACATCGGCGGTGCTCGATTACTACGCGATCCTGTCGCGCGTCGACGGCATTCCGAATCGCGACGAAAAGCGCGCGCAAGTCGAGCAGATCATCCGCGCGCGCCTGACGTATCAGGGCACGCGCGTCACCTTCTCGACCGAGCACGAAGACGATCTCTGGTGGCTCATGACCGGCACCGAAACCAACGCCGCGCGCATGGCGCTCATGTTCGCGGACGCGCCCGGCTGGAAAGACGAAATGCCGCGCGTCGTCGCGGGCCTGCTCGCGTTGCAGAAGAACGGCGCGTGGCAGACCACGACCGCGAATCTGTGGGGCGCGCTCGCGGTCGGCCGATTCTCGCGGCTCTTCGAAAGCACGCCGGTGGCGGGTCATACGTCGATTCAACTGGGCGCCTCGACGCAAAGCGTGGACTGGAGCGCGCCGGCGTCGGCGACGTCCGCCACGAAGAGCGTGCGCAGCGTCATGCTGCCGTGGAGCAGTGCTTCGCTCACGCTGACGCAGGACGGCGCCGGCAAGCCGTGGGCGACGGTCGAAAGTCTCGCGGCCGTCGCGCTGAAGGCGCCGTTCGCGGCGGGCTATCGCATCGCGAAGACGGTCACGCCGGTCGATCCGGCCGTGAAAGGCGTGCTCTCGCGCGGCGATATCGTGCGCGTGCATCTCGACATCGACGCGCAAAGCGACATGACCTGGGTCGTCGTCAACGATCCGATTCCCGCGGGCGCGACGATCCTCGGCTCGGGCCTCGGGCGCGATTCCGAAGCGGCGGCCGAGGGCGAGAAACGGGATCGCGGCGCGTGGCCGGCGTTCGTCGAACGTGGCTTCGACGGCTATCGCGCGTACTACGACTATCTGCCGAAGGGCAAGCTGACGGTCGAATACACGATGCGGCTGAACAATCCCGGCACGTTCGGTTTGCCGCCCACACGCGTCGAGGCGCTTTACGCGCCGTCGTCGTTCGGCGCGTTGCCGAATGCGCCGGTCGTCGTGAAGCCGCTTGCCGCGAAGTGATGTCATGAAACGCGCCGCCGCATTCGTCATCGCGTGCGTTCTCCCGGCGGCGGCGCACGCGTCGCCGAGCTTCGACGACGTGCGCGCGGCCTGGCGCAGCTCCGACTGGGTGCTGCTCTCCCGCGAAGGCGAGCCGCTCGCCCGCACGCGCATCGACAAGCACGCGCGGCGCGGCGACTGGGTCGCGCTCGCGGACGTATCGCCGGCGTTGCGCGAAGCCATCGTCGTATCGGAAGACAAGCGCTTCTACGAGCATGCGGGCGTCGACTGGCGCGGCGCGGCGGCGGCCGCGTGGGGCAATCTGTGGAACACGCGCACGCGCGGCGCATCGACGGTGACGATGCAGCTCACCGGCCTCATCGACGCCGACAAATCGGCCGGCCGGCGCTCTATCGGCGAAAAGGCCGGGCAGACGATCGGCGCGCTGTGGCTCGAACGAACCTGGCGCAAGGATCAGATTCTCGAGGCGTATCTGAATCTCGTGCCGTTTCGCGGCGAAATCGTCGGGTTGTCGGCGTTGTCGCAGACGCTGTTCGGCAAGGCGCCGTCCGGGCTCGATGAACGCGAGGCCGCGCTCGCCGCCGCGCTGGTGCGCGCGCCGAACGCGCCGTACGCGAAAGTCGCCGCGCGCAGTTGCGTGATCCTGCGCGACATGCAGGCGCTGCACGGCGTCGCCCGAAGCGTCGATCCTTGCGTCAATCTCGACAGCTACGTGCAGCTCGCGCTCACGCGCACGGCCGCCGCGCCCGCCTACGCATACGGCGACGACGCCCTCGCGCCGCATCTCGCGCGGCGCGTCGCGGGCGAAGTGCATCCGGCGGCCGGCGCGCGCGTGCGTTCCACGCTCGACGCACGTCTGCAACGCTTCGCCCGCGACACGCTCGCGCGCACGCTCGCCGAACTGAACGCGCGCGCGCATCCGCGCAATGTGCACGACGCGGCGGCCATCGTGATCGACAACCGTTCGGGCGACGTGCTCGCGTGGGTCGGATCGGCGGGCGGTTTGTCGAACGCGCCGGAAGTCGATGCCGTGCTCGCCCCGCGTCAGGCCGGCTCGACGCTCAAGCCCTTCCTCTACGCGCAGGCGCTCGACGAGAAGCGCGTCACCGCCGCCACGCTGCTCGACGACGCGCCGCTCGATCTCGCGACCGGTGGCGGCCTTTACATCCCGCAAAACTACGATCACGACTTCAAAGGCTGGGTGAGCGTGCGCACCGCGCTCGGCTCGTCGCTGAACGTGCCGGCGGTGCGCACGCTCGTCATGGTCACGCCGCATCGTTTCGCGAAAACGCTGGTCGCGCTCGGCATGCCGTTGTCGCAGGCGGGCGATTATTACGGTTTCAGCCTCGCGCTCGGCAGCGCCGACGTCACATTGGCGACGCTCGCCAATGCCTATCGCGCGCTCGCGAACGGCGGGATCGCGCGGCCTTTCTCCGATCTCGCCGATCATCGGCCAACGTCCGCCGCGACGCGCGTCTTCAGCCCGGAAGCGAGCTTCATCGTCACCGACATCCTCGCCGACAACAACGCGCGCACGCGCACCTTCGGCTTCGACAGCGTGCTCGCCACGCGCACCTTCAGCGCGGTCAAGACCGGCACCAGCAAGGACATGCGCGACAACTGGGCGGTCGGTTTCACTTCGCGATACACCGTGGGCGTGTGGGTCGGCAATGCGGACGGCGCACCGATGTGGGACGTGTCGGGCGTGACGGGCGCCGCGCCGGCGTGGAACGCTATCGTCAACTATCTGAACCGGCGCTCGGATAGCCGTCCGCCGCAAGCGCCGCCGGGCGTCGTGACGACGCGCGTCGCTTATCAGAGCGATATCGAACCCGCGCGCGACGAATGGTTCGTGCGCGGCACGCAGATGAGCGCGATCGGGCTCACGGCGAACGCGTCGCAGACCGCGCGCGGCGCAAACGCCGATGCACGGGCCGCACGCATCGGCGCGCCCACGGACGGCACGATCTTCGCGCTCGATCCGGACATTCCGCCCGCGCGGCAACGCGTGTGGTTCGAGCGCGCGGACAGCGGCGCGCGCCTCGCGTGGCGGCTCGACGGCAAGCCCTTCGGCCACGACGCCCGCGCGGCGTGGCTGCCGTGGCCGGGCCGTCACGTGCTCGAACTGGTCGATGCAAAGGGCGCGGTCGTCGACACGGTCGGTTTCGAGGTGCGCGGCGCGTTTGCGAAGACGGAAACGGCACGTCATCCATCCGGCGTTTCGCAACGTTAAAGATTGTGCGGAAGCGCGGTGCGCGCGGCGGGGTCGTGCACAATGCGAGCCGTTATCGTTCGGACCGGGTTTTTGCCCTATCCTTAACGGCATCGTCCCGATCGGCCCGAACTTATCGATTCGTCCTTCCTTTCTCTCAAGCCTGGAGTGCCGTCATGCTGAAAAAGCTGCTCATGTTGTGCATAGGGTTCATGCTGTCGATGGGTGCGGCCTTCGCCGCGGTCGATGTCAACACCGCCGATCAGGCCGCGCTGGATACGGTGAAGGGTCTGGGGCCGGTGAAGTCGAAGGCGATCGTCGACGAACGCACGAAGAACGGCCCGTTCAAGGACGCCGACGATCTCGCGAACCGCGTCAAGGGTCTCGGCACGAAGTCGGTGGCGGCGCTCGAGCAGAACGGTCTCACCATCGGCGGCTCGTCGCTGCCGCCGACGGGCAAGACGTCGAAGCCCGCAACCCCGTCGACGCAAGGCGGCGGCGCAGCGCCGAACTCGACGGTGAAGTCATCGACGGCGGCCACGGCCGCGACGTCGCCGGCGGCCACCACGGCGCAGACGCCGGCCACGGCGCCCGCGGCGTCCGCGTCGGGCACGAAGGCGTCGAAGAAATCGAAGAAAGAAAGCGCAGCAGCGACGGCGAGCGCATCGGGCACCGCCGCCGCGAGCGACGCGAAGCCCGCCAAGTCGAAGCGCAGCAAGAAAGATAAGGCCGCCAGCGCCGCGGCTGCCAGTCAGTGATTCTTCGGGGAACCTTGTCGAAGGAGCATTGCCTTCGTATGACCATCGTTGAACGGCCGCTTGCGGCCGATGCCGGCGCCGCCGCGCCCGCTTCAAGGCGGAACGCTGCGGTACGGGCGAACCCACCCCGCAACCTTTCGTAGTGAGACTGCCATGAGCCTACTCGATATCCTCGCTTCCTCCCTCGGCAATTCGTCGCAACAACCCGGCGGCCAGCAGGGCCAGTCCGGCCAGGCCGCGCTGATCTCGGCGGCGCTCGCGTTCGTCAACAGCCAGCCGGGCGGCCTCATGGGCCTGATCCAGCGCTTCCAGCAGCACGGCGCGGGCGATGTCGTCCAGTCGTGGATCGGCACCGGCGAAAACAAGCCCATCAGCCCCGACACGCTGACGAACGTGCTCGGTCAGGACAACGTCGGCGCGCTCGCGCAGAAGACCGGCGTCTCAGGCGACCAGCTTTCGGGCATGCTGGCCGCGGTGCTGCCGCATATCGTCGATCGCGCGACGCCCAATGGCGAAGTGCCGGCCGAAGGCCAGCTCGATCTGACCGGCGTGCTCGGCTCGCTCGGCGGCCTCGGAGGTCTCTTCGGCAAGAGCGAAGAGCCGAAGCAGGGCTAAGCGCGGTTCTGCATACCGCATCGAAAGCCCCGCAGGCATTGCGCCGCGCGGGGCTTTTGTTTTTTCGGCAGGCGTTTCCGGCGACGAAAAAAAGGGCAACGAATCGCTTCGTTGCCCTTTCGCATCAACCGCCGTCCCGGCCGCGTCTCAGTGCACGACGCGATCGAACACGAACTTCCCTTCCCGCACGTCAACCGGAATGACGTCCTTCGGCCCGAAACGCCCGGCGAGAATCAGCTTGGCGACCGGATTTTCGATCTCCTGCTGAATCGCGCGCTTCAACGGCCGCGCGCCGAACAGCGGGTCGTAGCCGACCTTGCCGATCTGCTCCAGCGCCGTCTCCGACACGTCGAGTTGCATGTCGAGCTTTGCGAGACGCTCATGCAGACGCTGCAACTGAATCTTCGCGATCGACTCGATGTTCGTGCGATCGAGCGCATGAAACACGACGACATCGTCGATACGGTTCAGGAACTCCGGCCGGAAGTGCAGCTTCACTTCCTCCCAGACGGCATCCTTCACCCTTTCCTGCGGCTCGCCGACCATGCCCTGAATGACTTGCGAACCGAGGTTCGAGGTCATCACGATCACCGTGTTCTTGAAGTCGACGGTGCGGCCCTGGCCATCGGTCATGCGGCCGTCGTCGAGCACTTGCAGCAGCACGTTGAACACGTCCGGATGCGCCTTCTCGATTTCGTCGAGCAGAATCACGCTGTACGGCTTGCGACGCACGGCTTCGGTCAGATAACCGCCTTCCTCGTAACCGACATATCCCGGCGGCGCGCCAATCAGGCGCGCGACGCTGTGCTTCTCCATGAACTCGCTCATGTCGATGCGGATGAGATGATCCTCCGAATCGAACAGGAACGCCGCGAGCGCCTTGCACAGTTCCGTCTTGCCGACGCCCGTCGGCCCGAGGAACAGGAACGAGCCATACGGACGGTTCGGATCGGACAGACCCGCGCGTGAACGGCGAATCGCGTCCGCCACCGCGCCGATCGCCTCGTCCTGGCCGATCACGCGCTCATGCAGCTTGCTTTCGATCTGCAGCAGCTTCTCGCGCTCGCCTTGCATCATCCGCGACACGGGAATACCCGTCGAACGCGACACCACTTCCGCGATTTCCTCGGCGCCGACCTGCGTGCGCAGAAGGCGCGGGCGCGTCGGATTGTTCTGTTCCTGCGATTCCGCCTGCGTCACCTGCTTCAGACGCGCTTCCAGCTCGGGCAGCTTGCCGTACTGCAACTCGGCGACTTTTTCGAGCTTGCCTTCGCGCTGCAGACGCGTGATGTCCGCCCGCACCTTCTCGATTTCTTCCTTCAGTTGCGCGCTGCCCTGCACGGCCGCTTTCTCGGCAGTCCAGATTTCTTCGAGATCGGAATACTCGCGGTTCAACCGGTCGATTTCTTCTTCGATGAGTTGCAGACGCTTCTGCGACGCCTCGTCCTTCTCCTTCTTGACCGCTTCGCGCTCGATCTTCAACTGGATGAGACGGCGGTCCAGCTTGTCCATCTCTTCGGGCTTCGAATCGATTTCCATCTTGATGCGCGACGCCGCTTCATCGATCAGATCGATGGCCTTGTCCGGCAAGAAGCGGTCCGTGATGTAGCGATGCGACAGCTCCGCCGCCGCGACGATCGCCGGATCGGTGATCTCGACGCCGTGGTGAAGCTCGTACTTTTCCTGCAAGCCGCGCAGGATCGCGATGGTCGCTTCCACCGAGGGTTCATCGACGAGCACTTTCTGGAAACGCCGCTCCAGCGCCGCATCCTTCTCGATGTACTTGCGATATTCGTCGAGCGTGGTCGCGCCGATGCAGTGCAGCTCGCCGCGCGAGAGCGCAGGCTTGAGCATGTTGCCCGCGTCCATCGCGCCTTCGGCCTTGCCCGCGCCGACCATCGTGTGAATTTCGTCGATGAAGACGATCGTCTGGCCTTCGTCCTTCGCGATGTCGTGCAGCACCGACTTCAGGCGTTCCTCGAACTCGCCGCGATACTTCGCGCCCGCGAGCAGCGCCGCCATGTCGAGCGACAGCACGCGCTTGCCCTTGAGCGTTTCCGGCACTTCGCCGTTGACGATACGCTGCGCGAGGCCCTCGACGATCGCCGTCTTGCCGACGCCCGGCTCGCCGATCAGCACCGGGTTGTTCTTCGTGCGGCGCTGAAGAATCTGGATCGAGCGGCGAATTTCGTCGTCGCGGCCGATCACCGGATCGAGCTTGCCTGCGCGAGCGCGCTCGGTCAGATCGACGGTGTATTTCTTGAGCGCCTCGCGCTGACTTTCCGCGTCCTGGCTATTGACCTGCGCGCCGCCGCGCACGGCGTTGATCGCCGCTTCGAGCGCTTTCCTCGACAAGCCGTGCTGCTTCGCGAGACGGCCCGCTTCGCCGCGATCATCCGCGACGGCGATCAGGAACATCTCGCTCGCGATGTAAGTGTCGTTGAGCTTCTGCGCTTCCTTGTCGGCGGCATTGAGCAGGCCCGCGAGTTCGCGGCTCACCTGAACGTTGCCGTCCGTGCCCTGCACTTGCGGCAAGCGGTTGATCGCTTCGTTCAGCGATGTCTGCAACGCCTGGACCTGCACGCCCGCATGCGACAGCAACGAGCGCGCGGAACCATCTTGCTGCGCGATGAGCGCCGCAAGCAGATGCACCGGCTCGATGTACTGGTTGTCACGTCCGACCGCCAGGCTTTGCGCGTCGGAGAGCGCTTCCTGGAATTTGGTGGTGAGTTTGTCGATTCTCATTTTTTGAAAGCTCCAATTCTGAATACGACCAAAATGAGGCGCTTTTTGTCACTTTCAAGCACGCTTTGGCTCGAAATGTGCATTTTTTTGCTCTTCGACAATGACGGCCTCAACCGTCTTCAGGCTCAGGATTGACTGCGGCGTTTGGGATTTGTTCAGTGTGTGACGCGTCAAGACGACGCCCGCACCGGCACGAACGCGCCCGCCGGAACGCTGACGATGCCGAGCAGCCGCGCGAGCTCGTTCGCCGGGTGCGTGAGTTCGCCGACCGTATGTTTGTCGAGTTCGGCGAGAAACGCATCGCGCGCCGCCGCGAACACGCCGCGCAGGCGGCAGGCCGGCTGGATCACGCAGCGTTGACGCGCCGTATCGTCCGGCTCGGCGAAGCAGCCGACGACCGCGAAATCATTCTCGGTCTTGCGCACGACGTCGCCGATCGTGAGGTCGCGCGAACGCGAGGCGATCCGCAGGCCGCCGTTTCGTCCGCGCACCGTCTCGACCCAGCCGAGTTCGCCGAGCTGCTGAACGATCTTCATCAAGTGATTCTTCGAGATGCCGTATGCATCCGAGATTTCCTGAATCGTCGAAAGGCCCGACGGTCGGACGGAGAGATAAAGCAGGACCCGCAGCGAATAATCGGTGTAATCGGTGAGTCGCATGGCTTCGCGCGAACAGGGTTGGATGCAGGGCCGCATCGGTTATTTGACGGACCGCGCGTGCCGTCAAAAAATCCGCGCAAAATCACGGAGCGATATCCAGAATCGACGCACTCACTGAGCGCACGACGCGTAAATGAACGCCCATGCGTTTCGGAAAACTCAGTGGCGCCTGAGCACGAAAGCACCATTTTGCGTCATCTTGATATTCTTCGTCAGCAAAATATCTCACTGTCTCTCCCTTTGTTTCGCAGATCGACGATGAACACCGAACGCCCCGCCACCGACGCGCCGCGCGAGCGCGAACCCAACGAAGCCAACGTCCGCGCGCTGGTCGAAGCCTTTTATCGGCGCGTCGACGACGATCCGCTGCTCGGACCGATCTTCTCGCGCGCGCTCACCGGGCGCTGGGACGAGCATCTCGCCAAGATGACGACGTTCTGGTCGAGTCTCGTTCTCGGGTCGAAGCAATATCGGGGGAATGTGCAGGAAGCGCATCGTCCGATCGACGATATCGAGCCGCGCCACTTCGCGCGCTGGCTGTCGCTGTTTCTGAACACCGTCGAGGCGCGCTACGAACCGGCCGCCGCCGTGCAGTTCATGGAACCGGCGCTGCGCATCGCGCACAGCCTGCAACTCAGCAAGTTCGGCTGGGAGTATCAGATTCCCGTCGAGCAGCAGGAACTGCTCGCGGCGCTGAAGCGCCAGCGCACGGGCGGCGCGCCCGAGCCGCGCTTTCCCGAGCGTCCGGACGCGGAGCCGTTTCCGGCGAAGTTCATCGGCACATCCGCCGACGAAAAGTCACGCTAATCGCGCTGCCAGCGCGCGAGCGCCGCGTCGTCGGATTCGCGCGCATCGACCCAGCGCTCGCCCGCCGCGGTCTTTTCCTTCTTCCAGAACGGCGCCTGCGTCTTGAGATAGTCCATCACGAAAGCGCACGATTCGAACGCCTCGGCGCGATGCATCGCGGTCGTCGCGACGAGGACGATCTGATCGAGCGGCCTGAGCTTGCCCACGCGATGCACGATCAGCACGTCCGAGCCGCGCCAGCGCTCCCGCGCCTGATCGGCGATCGCTTCGAGCGATTTCTCCGTCATGCCGGGGTAATGCTCCAGCTCCATGGTTTCGACGGCGCTGCCTTCGTTCAGATCGCGCACCGTGCCGACGAAGCACGCCACCGCGCCGACCTTCGGATTGTCGGCGCGCAACGCGGCCACTTCCGCGCCGATATCGAAATCGGCTTCCTGCACGCGGACTTTGGAAAGCGTCGACATGTCAGCCACCCGTGACCGGCGGGAAGAACGCGACTTCGCAGCCCTCGGTGATGCGCTGGCCCGGATGGGTCATCACGTGGTTGCACGCCATGCGCAACGCGCGGCCTTCGGCGAGCGCCTCTTCCCACACGCCGCCGCGCATGCGCAGCCACGCGCGCACGTCGCCGACATTGACCACCGTGTCCGGCACGCTGACCGTTTCGTTCGCCACGCCCAGCGCTTCACGGACGCTCGCAAAAAACCTCAGTTCGAGTTTCATATCAGTTCTGAAAACGGGATGAAGCGCACGATCTCGCCGGCGCTGATCGCATGATTCGGCGGATTGTCGATGAGGCCGTCGCCCCAGACGGTCGATGTCAGCACGGCCGAGCTCTGGTTCGCGAAGAGATCGAGCCCGCCCGACTCGTTCAAGCGCGCGCGCAGGAATTCGTTGCGGCGGTCGCCTTTTTTCTGGCTGAAGTCGGCGCGCATCGGATAGACGCGCGGCGTGACGTTCGTCACGCCCGCGAGACGCAGCAGGAACGGCCGGACGAACAGCAGGAACGTGCAGAAACTCGACACCGGATTGCCGGGCAAGCCAATGAAAAACGCCTCGCTGCCTTCGTCGCCGCGCCGCACCGCGCCGAAAGCGAGCGGCTTGCCCGGCTTCATTGCGATCTGCCACATCGAGATGCGCCCTTCTGCCTCGACCGCGGGCTTCACGTGATCTTCCTCGCCGACCGATACGCCGCCGCACGTCAGGATGAGATCGTGGTCGATGGCCGCGCGCCGGAGCGTTTCGCGCGTCGCGTCCAGCCGGTCCGGCACGATGCCGAGATCCGTCACCGCGCAGCCGAGCTTCGCGAGCAGCGCACGCAACGTGAAGCGGTTCGAGTTGTAGATCGCGCCGGGTTCGAGCGGCTCGCCGGGCATGCGCAATTCGTCGCCGGTGAAGAAAATCGCGACGCGCACCTGGCGCACGACATCGAGCTGCGCGCAACCCACCGACGCCGCCAGCCCGAGCGCCTGCGGTGTCAAGCGCGTGCCCGCGGGCAGGATCACCGAATCGCGCTCAATGTCCGCGCCTTGCCGCGTGATCCACTCGCCCTCGGCTGGCGTCTGCGCGAACGCGACGCGGCCATCGTCCAACACTTGCGCCATTTCCTGCATGACGACGGTATCCGCGCCCGCCGGCACCGTCGCGCCGGTGAAGATGCGCGCGGCCGTGCCCGCCGCGAGCGGCGCGGCCGCGTGGCCCGCCGGAATGCGCTGCGAGACGCTCAACGCGACAGGCGCGCCTTCGCTCGCGCCGGCGAGATCGGCGGCGCGGACCGCGTAGCCGTCCATGGAACTGGTGTGCATCGGCGGGACGTCGAGCGGCGAGGTCACGTCGGCGGCGAGCACGCGGTTCAGCGCGTCGAGCGTGCCGACGCGCTCGCGCCCCTCCACCTGACGCGCGGCGTCGAGGAGACGAGCGAGCGCGTCGGCGGTGGCGAGCATCGGAGGACGGCTGGAAGCGGCTGGCGTGGTTGACATGGAGTTCGTTTGGGGCGCGCGCGGCGCCTCGATCGTGAAAAGGACACTGCAATACCGGTCAACTATTGTAGCGAGAAGGCAGGCGTCGCACGTTCGATCCGGGGCAAGCCCGTCATGCGGCGCGGCCGATGCCGCAAACCTTTTGCGTGCCTCAAAGCCGCAGCGGCGCGGTGATACACTCGCAGGCACACTTCCCACGTCCATTTCCATGAAATTCTGCTCCGTCTGCGGCCACGAGGTCGGTCTCGCCATTCCGCCCGGCGACAACCGCGAGCGCTTTGTCTGCAACAATTGCGGCACGGTTCACTATCAAAATCCGCGCAACGTCGTGGGCACCGTGCCGGTGTGGGACGACAAGGTGCTGCTGTGCCGCCGCGCGATCGAGCCCCGCTACGGCTACTGGACGCTGCCCGCCGGCTTCATGGAAATGCAGGAGACGACGAGCGAAGGCGCCGCACGCGAGACGCTCGAGGAAGCGGGCGCGCGTGTCGAAATTCAGAGCCTCTTCACGCTGCTCAACGTGCCGCACGTGCATCAGGTGCATCTCTTCTATCTCGCGCGGCTCCTCGATATCGAAGTCGATCCCGGCGAGGAAAGCCTGGAAGTGAAGCTCTTCGAGGAAAGCGAGATTCCGTGGGACGAGATCGCGTTCCCGACCGTCGGCCAGACGCTGCGCTTTTTCTTCGCCGATCGCGCCGCCGGCAATTTCACGCTGCACACGGGCGACATTTTCCGCACGCTGCGCGACGGCTGATCGCATCGCTGCCTCACACCACCGAACGCCGCCCACCCGAGAACATGGTTCCCTGGCTCGCCGACGACGATCCTTTCCCGCCCGTCGAGCGCGCGCTCGGCGCGGCGAGCGGCGCGCCGGGCCTGCTCGCCGCGAGCGCGGATCTTTTGCCGTCACGGCTCATCGACGCTTACGGGCGCGGCATTTTCCCGTGGTACTCGGACGGCCAGCCCGTGCTGTGGTGGAGTCCCGATCCGCGCATGGTGCTTTTTCCCGCCGAGTTCAAGGTGTCGGATTCGCTGCGCAAGACGTTGAAGCGCGTCGTGCGCGATCCGGTCTGGGAAGTTCGCGTCGACGACGATTTTTCCGCCGTGATGCGCGCCTGCGCCGAGACGCCCCGCGACGGCCAGCGCGGCACCTGGATCACCTCGGACATCGTGGATGCGTACACCACGCTGCATCGCGCGGGCAGCGCGCACAGCGTCGAAACGTGGCACGACGGCGTGCGCGTGGGCGGGCTGTATGGCGTGTCGTTCGGGCGCATGTTCTTCGGCGAATCGATGTTCGCGCACAAGACCGATGCGTCGAAAATCGCGCTTGCGGCACTCGTCGGACACTTGCGCCGCAATCAAATTGAGATGATAGACTGCCAGCAGAACACGTCGCATCTGGCGTCGCTGGGCGGTCGCGAGATCGCGCGCCGCGCGTTCGTCGCGCATCTGCGGCGCGCCACGGCGGAACCGGCGATCGGCTGGCGCTTCGACAAATCCGTCCTGCTCGACGTGCTGGCACGCTGAACGCCTCGCGTGCGCGCCCCGAGCGACAAACGTAATGCAGCCGCCGTGCGCGCGCCCGGAAGAGGTTTCGCGCGCCGGTCGGCAACGACGAGACGACGTCTGCGAGAGCCGCCAACGTGACACATCCGAACGAGCTGCCGCTGTCACCGCTTTCCGCGCTGCAATTCTATGCAACAGCGCCCTACCCTTGCAGTTATCTGGAAGGGCGCGTCGCGCGCTCGCAGGTCGCCACGCCGAGCCATCTGATCAACTCCGACGTCTACACCGAACTCGTCAAGGCCGGTTTCCGGCGTTCGGGCGTGTTCACCTATCGTCCGTATTGCGACGGCTGCCGCGCGTGCGTGCCGGTGCGCGTGCCGGTCGCGCGTTTCGTGCCGAACCGGGCGCAGCGGCGCGTGTGGAAGCAGCACGGCAATCTGGTGGCGAGCGTCGCGCCGCTGCATTACGACGAAGAACATTACGCGCTCTACATGCGTTATCAGTCGGCGCGGCATGCGGGCGGCGGCATGGACCGCGACAGCCGCGACCAGTACGAGCAGTTCCTGCTGCAGAGCCGGATCAATTCGCGTCTCGTCGAGTTCCGCGAGCCCGCGCATCCGGGACATCCGGACGAGCCCGGCGAGCTGCGCATGATCAGCATGATCGACATCCTCGGCGACGGGTTGTCGTCGGTCTACACGTTCTTCGAGCCGGACATGCCGAAGACGAGCTACGGCACCTTCAACATCCTCTGGCAGATCGAGCAGGCGAAGAGCCTCGACCTGCCGCACGTCTACCTCGGCTACTGGATTCGCGAAAGCGAAAAAATGGCGTACAAGGCGAATTTCCGGCCGCTGGAAGGCCTGATCGACGGGCACTGGACGTTGCTCGATCCCGCGAACACGCAGTCCGCCGGCACGCTGCCGATGCCGGGGCGCATCCAGGGACCGGCTCAGCCCAAGTAATCGCCGAAGCAGCCCGACCGGCCCGCCGTCCAAAGCCGCTAAAATAGCGGTCTTAAAAAAATCCGCCGTCGCCGGCTTTCATTTCGTGTTCAGTTCCCTCTATCCGATCGCGCGTTCGCATCTTTTCAAGATGGACGCGGAAGACGCTCATCACCTGACGCTGCGCATGCTGGGCGCCGCCGGCCGCACCGGACTCGCGGGCATGCTCGCCAAACACGGCCCGGATTCGCCCCGCACCGTCATGGGCATCACGTTCCGCAATCCGGTCGGCCTCGCGGCGGGCCTCGACAAGGACGGCGCGTGCATCGACGGGCTCGCCGCGCTCGGCTTCGGCTTCATCGAAGTGGGCACCGTGACGCCACGCGCGCAGCCGGGCAATCCGCGTCCGCGCATCTTCCGGCTGCCCGACGCGAACGCGCTCATCAACCGGATGGGCTTCAACAACGGCGGCGTCGATCAGTTCGTCGCCAACGTGAAGGCGGCGCGCTATCGCGGCGTGCTGGGCCTGAACATCGGCAAGAACGCCGATACGCCGATCGAACGCGCCGCCGACGACTATCTCTACTGCCTCGAGCGCGTCTATCCGTTCGCGAGCTACGTGACGATCAACATTTCGTCGCCGAACACGAAGAATCTGCGGCAATTGCAGGGCGCGGGCGAGCTCGATTCGCTGCTGGGCGCGCTGAAGGAAAAGCAGGCGCGTCTTTCGGACCTGCACGGCAAGCTCGTGCCGCTCGCGCTCAAGATCGCGCCCGATCTCGACGACGAGCAGATCAAGGCGATCGCGGGTACGCTGCTCGCTCACAAGATCGACGGCGTGATCGCCACGAACACGACGCTCTCGCGCACCGCCGTCGCCGGCATGAAGCACGGCGACGAAGCCGGCGGCCTGTCGGGACATCCGGTGTTCGACGCATCGAACGAGGTGATCCGCAAGCTGCGCGCGGAAGTCGGGACCGACGTGCCGATCATCGGCGTGGGCGGGATCTTCTCGGGCGACGACGCGCGCGCGAAGCTCGCGGCGGGCGCATCGCTCGTGCAGCTCTATACGGGGCTGATTTATCGCGGGCCGGGGCTCGTCAGGGAATGTGTCGAAGCGCTCGCGTGACATCGGCGATTCTGCATATAGACATGAGCAAACGATCTTACGCGGCGATTGCAATTTCACTATGATCGCCGCACTTCAGAAAGACGCTGTGCCCATCAAGAGGAAAAACACACGATGAAACTGTCCACGCTCAAGAAGCTCGTCGCCGCCAGCCTGATCGGCGCGGCATTCACCGCCGTCACCACCGCCGCGCACGCCGAAGACCTGCTCGATCAGGTCAAGCAGCGCGGCACGCTGCGCGTCGGCCTGGAAGGCACCTTCCCGCCGTTCAACTCGAAGACGCCGAACGGCGAACTGGTCGGCTTCGACGTCGATATCGCCAAGGCCGTCGCCGCGAAGCTCGGCGTGAAGCCCGAGTTCGTCACGACCGAATGGAGCGGCATCATCGCGGGCTTGCAGGCAGGCAAGTTCGACGTGATCGTGAACCAGGTCGGCATCACCGACGCGCGCAAGCAAACGCTCGACTTTTCGCCCGCATACACGTACTCGAACGCGCAACTGATCCAGCGCAAGGACGACACGCGCGAATTCAAGTCGCTCGACGAACTGAAAGGCAAGAAGCTCGGCGTCGCGCTCGGCACGAACTATATGGACATGGCGAAGGCCGTGCCGGGTATCGACGTGAAGACGTATCCGGGCGCGCCGGAATATCTGCGCGATCTCGCGGCGGGCCGTCTCGACGCCGCGCTCAACGACCGTCTGATGCTCGCCTATCTGACGAAGAACTCGAATCTGCCGCTGCGTCCGGGCTCGAACGTCGGACCGGGCAATCCGTCGGGCATTCCGTTCAAGAAGGGCAATCCGAAGTTCGCGAAGGCAATCGGCGACGCGATGACCCAGCTCGAAGCGGACGGCACGTTCACGAAGATTTCGGACAAGTGGTTCGGCATCGACGTGACGAAGCCCGCGAAGTAAGCCGCGGGTTCCGGCGTCGCGAGGGCGGCATCGTCACGGTGCCGCCCTTCTCTTTTTTGTCACCGGTTTAATATGTGCCGATTCGTTTCGGCACCGTTTCGGTCAACGCGTCTCACACATGTCCACGACATCCCTGCTCGTTCAATCGGCGCCCGTGCTGGCGCAAGGCGCGCTGCTGACGATCAAGTTCGCGCTCTACTCGATGTTCTTCGGCCTCATCGCGGCCGTCGTGCTCGCGTTGATGGGCATCAGCCAGAGCCGCGCGCTCGTCGCGATCGGGCGCTTCTACGTGAGCGTGATGCGCGGCACGCCGCTGCTCGTGCAGATTTTCGTTATCTACTACGGCCTGCCGAGCCTCGGCATCTCGCTCGAACCGACGCCCGCGGGCGTGATCGCGCTGTCGGCGAACGTGGCGGCGTATCTTTCGGAAAGCATGCGCGGCGCGATTCTCGGCATTCACGCCGGACAGTGGCTCGCGGCCTACAGCCTCGGGCTGTCGCGCACGCAGACGCTGCGCTATGTGATCGGGCCGCAGGCGCTGCGCATCGCGGTGCCGAGCTTGTCGAACAGTCTCATCAGCCTCATCAAGGACACGTCGCTCGTGTCGGTCATCACCGTGACGGAACTGCTGCGAAGCGCGCAGGAAGTGATCGCGGCAACGTATCAGCCGTTGCCGCTCTATCTCGCGGCGGCGTTCGTCTACTGGATTCTGTGCAGCGTGCTCGAATTCGTGCAGCGGATTTTCGAGCGGCGTCTCGCGCTGCCGGGACGCCACTGAGCGTCAATCCGTTTCGAACGGAAAGCGCAGCTTCAGATCGCGCCGCGCGGCGTCGATGATCGCGATCATGCGCATCGACATCGCGTGCGGCATCAGCGGGCTTTCCGTCTTGCCCGCGCGCAGCAGCTCGCAAAAATGCGCGGTTTCGTAGTTGAGGCCGCCGCCCGTGAAAGGCTCGTCGAGTTCGACCTTGCGTCCGTCCGTGTAGGCGATCGTCGCGCGTGCCGGATTCCACCAGTTCTCGTGGATCGTCACCGTGCCGAGCGTGCCGCCGATGAGCGCATCGCCACGTCCTTGCAGATCGAGTCCGCAGAACAATTGCGCGATGCCGCGTTCATGGCGCACGTTCAGGCTCGCGAACACGTCGACGCCGGTCGCGCCAAGGCGGCCGATGGTCTGCACGTCGAGCGCTTCGCCGAGCCAGTCGACCGCGAGAAACGCCTCGTAGATGCCGATGTCGAGCAGCGCGCCGCCGCCCGCTTCGAGCGAGAACGACGGATGATCGAGCGGCACGTTCGCCATCGAGCAGCCTGCGCGCACGAGCCCGATCTCGCCGATGGGATCGCGCTCCAGATGCTCGCGCAGACGGCGATACAACGGATAAAACGGCGGCTTCATCGCTTCCATGAAGAGCAGCTTCGCCGCGCGCGCCGCGTCGATCATGCGCTGCAACGCGCGCGCGTTCACGGCGGCGGGCTTTTCGCACAGCACGGGTTTGCCCGCCGCGAAAGCGCGCAGCGCGTACTCCGGATGACTGTCCTGCAAGGTTGCGATGTAAAGCGCGTCGACGTGTTCGAGCATCGCGTCGAAATCGTCGAATGCGCGCGCGCCGAAGGTCTCGGCGAGTGCGCGCGCCGGTTCCGCGCGACGCGACCAGACGGCCGCGAGCCGCGCGCCTTCGACATGCGTGAGACTATCGGCGAACCGCCGCGCGATGCGTCCCGCGCCGACGATGCCCCAGCGTATCGTTGCTGTGTCGATGTTCGTATCGGTCAATCCTGCCTCCATGCGCAATGTTCGTGGTGCGATGCATTGTGCCTGATTGCATCGCATGACGACTTCGCACGGCACGCGCAGACGGCAAAAAGCCGGGACTTGTCCCGGCTCCGTATTTGCTTGAGCTTCCCGAGCATCGACTAACGCGTGACAGAAGGCGTCACACCCCCGCGGACGCGTTCACGTTCGGCGCGGCCGGCTGGCTGTTCACGCGCTCCAGCGAGAACGCGCGGCCCACTTCTTCCGCGGCCAGATCGACGAGCGCGCGCGTCGCGGATTCGGCGGCGGCGGGATCTTTCGCCTCGATCGCCTCGACGACGCTCTTCTGCGCCGCGAGCGTCGCCTCGCGCACGGATTCGATGCCGTCGACGATCGGATTGACCGTCACCAGCGCGCCGCGCACGATCGCCGTCATCTGACGAAAGAACTGGTTGCCGCTCGCCGCCACGATACGCGTGTGCAGCACTTCGTCGGCCGCCTGATATTCCGGCTCGCCGACCTGCAAACGCGAGAGCGTATCGAACGCGTCGCGGATTCCGGCGATTTCGTCCGGCGTCGCCCGCGCGGCGGCAAGCGCTGCCGCGCGCGGCTCGATGAGCATGCGGAATTCGATTACATCGCGCAAAAATGTCTGATCCGGCTTGGCGCGAAAACGCCAGCTCACCACGTCTTCGTCGATGAGACGCCAGTCGCTCATCGGACGAATACGCGTGCCGGTTTTCGGCCGCACGTCCAGCATGTGCCGCGCGAGCAGCATCGAGAGCGCCTCGCGCATGACGGTGCGGCTCACGTCGAACTCCTTCGAGAGGATGTCCTGCGGTGGCAGTATCGCGCCATATTTTTGCTCGACGATGCCGGAGACCAGTCCGTCCATGACTTTCGCCACCAGCGATCGCTCTTTGTTGTCATCCATCTCGCTTCTCCCCTTCTCGCCTGTTCCGTAGCCGTATGTATGAGCGCATCGCTTTCGCTTTCTCCAGGCTGCGAAAGGCACGACGGGTTCCCGACAGGTCCATTCGTCGTGCTAGATACGTTGCGTCTTCGTTGCGTCGATTGCCAGTTGGGAAACTCCTGACAGGGTAATCCCTCTGACCTCTATATCGATATTTCGTTTTGCTTTATTGCCGCTTCGGGTGCATCCGCTGCGCTCGCGCCGCGCGCGCGCAGGCATTCATCAGGGAAACTGAAGAATGGCGGCGTCGCAGCGCGGCGAGTGCTATTTTTTCGGCCCTTCGTGTCCTCGGACCGATCATGCACTCATTTGAGCAAGCATCTCGTAGGCGTTCTGTGCGAACGCGAACGGAAGGCCGCTGGCATGGGGCTTTTGTATGATCGGAGGGTTTGGGCGAAAGCGCCGTGGCGCGGCGCAAGCGCGGGGATTTGTCAGCCGTATGCTTAAATCGCGCCATCTGTCGCCCGGGGGCTTTGCGCATCGATCGCGACCTGCCGGCGCTTCATCGATTCACGCTCCGCGAGCGTCTGCTGATAGACCGCCATGTAATCGCTGCATACTCTTTCGACCGCCAGTTGCTGCAGATTTTGTTGCGCGCGCGCCGCGAGCTGGCCGCGCGCCTGCCGGTCGATCAGCAGCCAGCGCAGCTTCGCCGCGGCCTGTTCGATATCTCCCGCTGGCACGAGCACGCCCGCTGCGCCGTCGTCGAGCATTTCGGGAATGCCGCCGACGCGCGTCGCGACGATCGCGCAGCCCGCTTCGCGCGCCTCGGCGATCACGAGCGGCGCCGGGTCCTGGTGCGATAAGAGCGCGAAGACATCCGCGCTCGCGAAATAGGGCCGCGCATCGGCGACGAAGCCGGTGAAGTGAGCGGCGTCCGCGACGCCGAGCTCTTGCGCGAGCGCTTCGAGCGACGCGCGATCGGGGCCATCGCCGACGAGATACAGATGCGGCTCCGACATGAACTCGCGCTCGCTCGCGGACTGTTCGCGCACGCGCGCGAACGCCTGCAACAGATCCGCGATGCCTTTCCTGCGATACAGCCCCGCCACGCAGACGATGTTCGGATGCCTCAGGCGCACCGGCTTCGCGGCGGGCCGGCAGACGAGCCGCGGCGCGGCGACAGCGCCGTTGAGCACCACCGACATGCGCGCGGGATCGATGCCGCGCGCCTCCAGATCCGTCGCGATTGCCCGGCTCACGGCCACCATGCGATCGCCCGCGCGCACGAGCGATGCGCTTTTCTGCAATTCGTGATGCACCGTCGTCACGAGCGCGAAGCGGCGCCGCATGCTGCCGAAACGCGAAATGAGCGCGCCGGTCATCATGTGCGCGTGCACGATGTCGGGATCGAAACGATCGATGAGACGATTGAAGCCCGCGATCATCGACGGCACGCGCCACGGCTGCCGCGATTGCTGCAGCGGAATATGCGTGATGCCGTGACGGCGCAGGAGCGATTCGAACCCGCCGCCCGACGACGCGACCACGACATCCTGACCCATGCCGGCCTGCATGCAGGCGAGATCGACCATCATGTTGACGGTGCCGTTGCCGATCGTCTGCGCGTGGTTGGCGAGGTGGACTATTCGCATGAGATAGGCTGTTTTGTGCGCTCGCCGGCGCTTTTGGCGCTTGTCGGCGGCGTCGATCTTATTGTTTCGAGGACGTGCTTCGTTGTTGTTGCGGTGTTCTTTCCTCGATGCCCGGACGGTCCACGCCTGTGATGACTGATGCGTTGGCTTCTGTCGCTGCGCGCGCGGGTTGCGGCGCACGCAGCGCGTCTCTGGTGGCGCTTATAGCAACTCGTACGTCGTGGCCTGCTCGCTCGATACAGACTGCGTCTTGCGCGTGCCGGACGTTTCGCGCGGCTGCCGGCTCTTTCTCGTCAGACCGATGTACGGCATGCCGTGCTCGAGAAACGGACCTTCGGTCTTGCGAAAGCCGAACGTTTCGTAGAAGCCGCGCAGGCTCACCGGCGCGGTCAGGCGCACGCCGCGGCCGGGCCAGCGCTCTGCGGTCACCGCGAGCACGCGCTCGATCAGCGCGTGCGCGGTGCCGTCGCCGCGACGCAGCGGGCTCGTCAAGATCTTGTCCACCACGACTTCCGGATCTTCCGCGTCGCCTTCGTGAATACGCGCATAGGCGAGCACGGGCATCGAACGGCTCATGTCTTCGGCGGCGAAGACGTGCATGCCGGTTTCATCGCGGCCATCCGGATCGAGATGGACATGCGACTGTTCGACGACGAACACCGCACTGCGCGCGCGCAAAATCAAATAAAGCTCACGCGCAGTGAGTTGTTCGAAATCCAGCGTTTTCCAGTTCATCGATTATCTCCATGCTTTACCGGTAATTACCGGCGTTGCGATGATTAGACGTTACGTGCCGGCCCGCCCGGATTCAGTGCGCCATCGCACCGACCCAGGCCGCGCGCGCCTTTCAAATAAGCCCGACCACACGCAAAAAGGCGTCCCGGGGAAAAAGACGCCTGCCCGACGTTAAACGCGACCACGCAACAGCCCTTCGAGCGGGCCGTCGCGAGCGCTTGCACGCGTCGATAGCACTCGCGTAATACGGCACCTTCATGGGAAAATCAGAATGCATACCGCCATCGAACGCGACAGAGAAGCACAACGAAAAGGACACTCGCTCGCACGCGCATGCGGTATCTGCGGTATCGAACGCCGGCCTCGCCGGCCCGAGGTCACGGCATGAGCGCGTTCCATACGAGCGGTGTGACGAATTCAGGCGCGAGCCGTTCCCGCGTCGTGTCGCTCGATCCTTTGCGCATGCGTGCGCGGCGCCATCATGCGCATGCGCTGCATCGCGGCGAGCGCATCTGGCGCGAAGCTGTCGCGCCCGTCGATCTCTGGATCGAAATTCTGCACGGCAATGGCCTCGAACCGCGCGCCGCGCTGGCGTTCACCGTCGCTCAGGACTTCGAAGCCGATCAGTTCACGCTCGGCAAGCTGCCGCTGGACGACATCGAAAAGCTGTACGGCCTGCAAGTGCAGGAGCTTTCCGTGTTCGATTCGCTCGAAGAGCGCGCGCTCGTGCAGACGCGCCGTTCGAACATCGTGCTCGTCGAAGTGGATGCGTTCTTTCTGCCCGACATGCGCACGGCTTCGTATCACCGCGAGCATGCGAAGACGACCATCGGCATCGATGTGATCGATCCCGATGCGCGGCGTCTCGGCTACTTTCATCACACGGGTTATCACCTTCTCGACGGCGACGATTACGACGGCGTGTTGCGTCCGCATGCGTTGCAGCCGGCGCTCTTTCCGCACGTCGAATTCGTCAAGCGCGTGCGCGAGCCGGTTTCGGGCACGCCGCTCGCCGAGGAGTCGGCGGATGCGCTGTGCGTGCATTTGCTGCGGCGTCCGATGCATAACCCCATCGCTCGCTGGCGCGCGGCGTTTCCCGAGCACGTCGATACGATGATCGCGCGCGGCGAATCGTATACGCGTCTTTATGCGTTCAACGTGATGAGGCAGCTCGGCGCGAACTTCGAGCTGCTCGCGCACTACCTGCAATGGATGCGCGAGCAAGGCTTCGATATTCCCGTGCAGACGCATGCGGGCGCGCGCAAGATCGCAAGCGAAACGATGGTCATGCAGTGCCGGCTCGCGCGTGCGCTTTCGCGCGGACGTCACGACCTTTGCGAAGCATCGTTCGACGCCATCGAAGACGCGTATGAACGCGTTATTCCGCCGCTTGCGAATATCGTGTGTTGAGCGGCCGCGCACGCGCCGGAATTTCCCGTCGATTCGTATAAGAAAACGCGTTCCGGAAAAACATACTTGCGGCCTTGTTTCAACGGTTTTTTCATTCGCTTACTTCCGAGTCGTATATCCGCTTCATGACCTCGTCATGTCTTCGCTGCAATTCCGGCGATCGGGATTTCGCGCGCGTAAATCGGTTCCGCATGAAATTGTCCCCGATGAAACATTTCGGGGCACCTCGCTTCGAACCAGACTGATGTTTCCAAGACAATGAATCCGACAATATGCGCGCAAACGTTTGAGGGCGAAATGCTGCTCCGCGTCGCGCGAAACGGGCTTGCGCATGCCCCATGTGCGCTAGTCCACGCTTGCAAGCGCGCTTCCCGCAGGTGAATGCGTGAGGCATCGCACGCGGACTTTTCACTTCGTGCAATGAAAGCAACGTTTCCGCTCGGGCAACGTTCATCGGCCGACTTTTTCGCTTCCCCGCGAAGCCATGTCCGGCAAGGCTTCGCCGGGAATCAAGAGCCAATGAAAATAACCCGCGTTCGATACCTCACGAACGCGATGGAACACGGATGAATCATTTTTCATTGTCCCTACGAAAGAAGGCGTTCCGTCGAAGGGATGTCGACCCGTGAGGCTTGTCGTACGGTGATTGGTAGGGAATGAGCCGTCATTTGCGGAGATTGCACTGATGAAACTCTTCGGTGCTTGCACGCATTCCTAAGACCACCCATGTTCAATACTGAAACAAAAACGCTGCGCTGCGCTGCATCACGAAAACCGTATCGGTTATGAGGCCCCGCCAGCATTGCGATTGCCCGCATTGGCACAGTCCTCGCTAACAGAGATGCGCCACCCGAAATAACGCGAAGAAAAAAATCAATTCACGCGTGATCGGGCAGCTACGGGGCTGGGAGTGATGCTTCATCGGTATGAGTCGCAAGCGACGTCATTCGAAAACGGTCACACCAGTAAATAAAAATTGAAGCGCAACGCGCAAGTTACGAGAGAGAACAAATCATGCTGACCCTCCAGTCCGACCTGCACGGCAATCATCTGCTTGGCGCACTTCCGGCGCACGAATGGCAGGCGCTCACACCGCATCTCGAACTCGTACAACTGCGCACCGAACAATTGCTGTGCGATTCGGGCCAACGGATTCACCACGTCTATTTCCCGACGACGGCGATCATCTCGCTGCTGCACACGATGGAAGACGGCGGCTCGGTCGAAATCGCGGCCGTGGGCCGTGAAGGCATGACGGGCGTGCCCGTGCTGACCGGCGGCGAAACGATGCCGACGCGCGTGCAGGTTCAGTGCCCGGGCTTCGCGTATCGCATGAGCGCGCAGGCCCTGCGCGAGCAGTTCGGCCGCTCGGACTTCCTGCGCCGCCTGATGCTGCTCTATATGCAGGCGCTGCTCACGCAGGTCGCGCAGACGGCCGCGTGCAATCGGCATCACTCGCTGAACAAGCAACTTTGCCGCTGGCTGCTGATCGAAATCGATCGTACCGCATCGAACGAGCTGCAAGTCACGCAGCAACTGATCGCCGACATGCTCGGCGTGCGCCGCGAAGGCGTGACGGAAGCGGCGGGCAAGCTTCACGACGCGGGTCTCATCCATCACAGCCGCGGCTGCATCAAGGTCGTGGATCGCGAGGGCCTCGAAGCCCGCGCCTGCGAGTGCTACGGGCTCGTCAAGCGCGAGTTCGACCGTCTGCTGCCGCGTCTTCGTGCAACCGAGGCGGTATCGGCCTCCAGTGTTTAACGGCTTGGATTAATGCAAGAAAAAAACCACGACTTGTTCTCATGGCTGGCACGTTTTCTGGATGTCTGTCTCATCATCGCGGGCGGATTGATCGCGCATGAAGTACGCTTTTCCTCGCTCGATGTGAGCGATATCGAAAGGCTTCTGATCGCGTTCAACTCCGCACTCGCCCTTTTGCTCTTCCCTGCGTTCGGCGTGTACGAAACCTGGCGTGGCAAGCCGTTCGCCATGATGCTGGCGCGCGTCACGCTGGCGTGGATGGCGGTGGTCGCGGCAGGCCTTTTGCTCGCGTTTTCGCTGCATCGCATGGATGCCGTGTCGCGGCTGTGGTTCGGATATTCCACCCTCATCTCCGGCGCGCTCATCATCGCGGCGAAACTGATCGCGTGCCTGGGCTTGCGTTTGATGCGCGGACGCGGCCTGAACCAGCGCACCGTGGCGATCGTCGGCGCGCAGGGTTTTTCGCGGACCTTGCTTGCGCATCTGAGCAGCACGCCCGAGCAAGGCTTCACGCCCGTGTGCGTGCTCGACACGACCGGCGAAACGGAGCTTCGGGCAACCGGCGCGCACGGCATGAACGCCCCGACGACGGCCATCGGCACCGGAGGCAATCGTTTGCCCGTGCTGAACGACTTCGACGAGCTCGTGGAGAAAGTGCGCGCCGAGGAAATCGATGAAGTGTGGCTCGCGCTGCCGCTGTCGCAGGAACACACGATCTACCGGTTCGTGCACGCGCTGCGGCATGACTTCGTGAATCTGCGGCTGATTCCGGACACGCGCAGCATCTCGCTCTTCAATCATTCGATGACCGATGTCGCCGGCCTTGCGACCATCGACCTGACGACTTCCCCGCTCGGCACCTTGCAGATGTGGCCGAAGCTGGTCTTCGATCGCCTCTTCGCGGCGGCCGCGCTGCTTGCGCTGTCACCGCTGCTGATCGCGATCGCGATCGCCGTGAAGGCGACATCGAAGGGCCCGGTGTTCTTCACGCAGCAGCGCAAGGGCGCGGACGGCCGGCCATTCCGCATCTACAAATTCCGCTCGATGGGCGTGCATCGCGAGAACACCGGGCACGTGACGCAAGCGACGCGCAACGATCCGCGCGTGACGAAGATCGGCGCGTTTCTGCGGCGCACGAGCCTCGACGAGTTGCCGCAGTTCCTGAACGTGCTGTTCGGGCATATGTCGGTCGTGGGGCCGCGCCCCCATGCGCTGGAGCACGACGATCTCTACAAGGATCTCGTCTACGGCTACATGTTTCGTTATCGCATCAAGCCTGGCATCACGGGCTGGGCGCAGGTGAACGGCTATCGCGGCGCGACCGAAAAAGTGGAGAAGATGCAAAGCCGCGTGAAGTTCGACCTGTTCTACATCCACAACTGGTCGTTCTGGTTCGACATCAAGATCGTCGCGATGACGATGTTCAAGGGATTCATCGGACGCAACGCGTTTTGAGGCAACGCGCGGCGTCCGCGCCGCGCTTACTTGTAGTCGATCAGCTCGACGCCCGTTTCCGTGCCGAGCAGACAGATGTTCGCGCCGCGCGCGGCGAACAGCCCGACCGTCACGACGCCCGGCCACGCGTTGATCTGCGCTTCGAGCGCGCGCGGTTCGGTGATCGAAAGCCCTTTCACGTCGATGATCTCGTTGCCGTTGTCGGTGATGAAAGGCGAGCCGTCCTTCGTCACACGCACGACCGGCACGCCGCCGAGCGCCGCGAGCTTGCGGCCGATCGCCGTGCGCGCCATCGGCACGACTTCGACGGGCAGCGGGAACGCGCCCATCACCGGCACACGCTTGCTCGCGTCGGCGATGCACACGAACACGTCCGCCACCGACGCGACGATTTTCTCGCGCGTGAGCGCGCCGCCGCCGCCCTTGATCATGGCGCCGCTCGCATCGATTTCATCGGCGCCGTCGACGTAGATCGAAAGCGTTTCGATGTCGTTCAGATCGAACACCTCGAAGCCGTGCGATTCGAGCCGCGCGGTGGTCGCGAGCGAGCTCGACACCGCGCCGCGATAGCGCGCCTTCGACTTCGCGATGGCGTCGATGAAACAATTGGCCGTCGATCCGGTGCCGACACCGATGATCGCGCCTTCGGGCACGTTCGCGTTCACGTAGTCGGCGGCGGCTTGGCCGACGAGTTGCTTGAGTTCGTCTTGAGTCATGGGAGCGGTGCTACTTGTTGGGTAAAACTGGGATTTTATCGGAGCGCGCGCGGCGCATCCGCCGATCACGCAATCGCGTGAAAGAAGCCCAGCGGATCGTGCGTGCGCGCGACCGACGCGATGAACGCGAACACGACGATCGCGAGGACGCCATAAACGGCGCGCGCGCCTTTCGTGCGGCCTCGCTTCAGCGCGAACGTGCCGAGCACGATATAGACGACGAGGCCCGCGATTTTCGCGCCGAGCCACGCGGCGTTCGCCGAGAAGCCGACGATCGCGACCAGTGCGATGGCGCTCGCGAGCAACAGCGTATCGACGATATGCGGCAGGATTTTCGTCGCACGCGCCGAGAGAAGCCGCGAATTCGTCAGCATCCAGATCCAGCGCAGCACGAAACCGGCGATGGAAAGTCCCGCGCAAATCATGTGGAACGCGCGCAGCGGCAGAAAGTAGTCGCCCATCGTGGGCTCCCTGTTAGTTGGCGAAATATTTGTCGAGCAAGGCCTGGGCGATGGCGTCGCTTTCCGCGTCCGCGTTGCCCGCGTAGTCCGACGGGCGGAAGTGCATCTGGAAGGCGCTGAAGACGCGGCGCGTCTTGTCGTCCAGGATGCCGTCGGTCGCGATGTCGTAACCGTAGCGCTTCAGCTTTTCCTGCAGCGCGCGCACGTCGGCCGGGGCTTTGGGATCGCGTCCGGCGAGATGCGCCGCGACGGTCGCGTCGTCGGGCCATGCGCCCACGCCGGCATCGTACAGCGCGTGCCACGGAAAAAGCGGGCCCGGATCGATCTTGCGTTGCGGCGCGATGTCGCTGTGGCCGACGACGCGCGTCGGCGGAATGTTGTAGCGCGTGACGATATCGCGCGAGAGTTTGACGAGCGCGTCGGTTTGGGCGGGCGGATACGGCTGCCACTTTCCGTCGCTCAAGGAGCCGAGCGGGCCGAGGTTCACGTTCTCGATGCCGATCGAGGACGCGTTCAGCTCCGTCGCGCCTTGCCAGTAGCTCTGGCCGGCGTGCCAGGCGCGCTTGTCTTCGGGCACGAGCTGAAAGACGACCGGCTCGCCTCGCTCGACGCGCGGCGCGTCGGGGACGACGTAGTGCACGCTGACTTCATCGCCGGTGAGCACCGCGAGCGACTGTTTCTCGTCGATCTCGGTGTAGTGCATCACGAGGAAGCGGATGCGCGAGTCGGCGTTCCTGGCGTGGTGTCGCGTGTCGGCGATGTAGGTGCCGCGATCGATTTGGGTTGTGGTGCAGGCGGTGAGGAGGCAAGCCAGGATCGGCACGACTAGCGCTTTGTTTATATCGATCACGATTGCATGTCCCGCAGCCGACGCACGTGCATCCAGTGAATCTGCAGCGCTTCGCGGCTCGGTCGGTGTTGTGGATTTTTCGGTATCCGAAGCAAATGCCCTTCGAGCGAGGCGTATTCGCTTTCACGCAGTTCCGGAGCGATCGATACTGCGTGAGTCGCAGGATCGATCGCGATCAGCGCGCGGTCGTAGAGCGTGTGCAAGTCGGCGCGCAGCAGGAGGCCGTTTTGGATGTCGTTGGTTTGCGGGCCCATGTAGCCGCAGATGTGGGCGGCTTCGAGAACCTGCATGGTAACGAAGTTGCCCTTACTTCTTCACCCCTCTCTGCCTCACCGCCTCAAACAAACAAACCCCACTTGCCACCGACACATTCAAACTCTCGACCGCCCCGGCCATCGGGATATTCATGATCTCGTCGCAGGTCTCGCGCGTAAGGCGACGCATACCCTCGCCTTCCGCGCCGACGACGATCGCCACCGGACCGTCCAGCTTCGTCTCGTAGAGCGAAGCCGTCGCCTCACCCGCCGTTCCGATCACCCACACGCCCGCATCCTTGAGCTCACGCAGCGCGCGCGCCAGATTCGTCACGGTGATATACGGCACGCTGTCCGCCGCCCCGCTCGCCACCTTCGCCGCCGTCGCGTTCAAGCCGGCGGAGCGATCGCGCGGCGCGATCACCGCATGCGCGCCGGCCGCATCCGCGACGCGCAGGCACGCGCCGAGGTTATGCGGATCGGTGACGCCATCGAGCACCAGCAGCAACGGCGTGCCCGAGATGCCGTCGAGCAGTTCGGCGAGATTCTGCGCGAGCGGCAGATCGTTCGCGCGCGCGACGATCCCCTGATGCTGAATGTTGCCCGCGAGCCCCCACAGACGCGATTCGTCCGCCGCGATCAGCCGCACGCCCGCTTCCTTCGCGGTCCGCAGAAAGTCCTGCATCCGTCGATCCTTGCGTGTGGGGTCGTACAGCACCTCCTCGATCGAGGATGCATCCGCGCGCAAACGTGCGGTCACTGCGTGAAATCCGTATAGAACCTTGAGACGTGACATGACTGATTCGAACCTTCGCTGAAAACTTGAAAAGCACGACGCGGTCCGATGCACGAGGCATCGGACCGCGCGTATTCGATGGCGGCCGTGTTGCGCGCCGCCCTAACGCTTCTTGCGCGCCGGCCGCCCCTGCGGCGCCGACTTCGACGCCGCGCCCCGCTTCTTCGCCGCACCGCCGCGCGGGTTCGCCGACAGCGGCGCGCCCTTCTTCGTGCCGCCGCGGGCGCGCGTGCTCGGCACGTCGTCGTCGCTGAATGCACGGATGCGCGGTCCCGCCGCGCCATTGCCGACGCTCGCGACGTCGCCCGCACCCGCCGGCGGACGCGGCGACGGCGGCTTCACCGGCGTATCGCGGACGAGCCGGAAATCGATCTTGCGCGCATCGAGATCGACGCGGCTCACCTGCACGCGCACGCGATCCGACATCCGGTAGCGGATGCCCGTACGCTCGCCGCGCAGTTCGTTCTTGATCTCGTCGTACTGGAAATAATCAGAGCCGAGTTCGGTCACATGCACGAGACCTTCGATGAACAGCGAATCCAGTTGCACGAAGATGCCGAACGACGTCACGCCGTTCACCATGCCGCCGTATTCCTCGCCGAGCTTGTCGCGCATGAAGTAGCACTTGAGCCACGCCTCGACGTCGCGCGAGGCTTCGTCGGCGCGGCGTTCGTTCGACGAGCAATGCAGGCCGAGCTCTTCCCAGATCGCGACGCTGTTGCGCGCGCGGCCTCGCGCGGTGTCGTCCGCCTTTTGCATCTCGCGTGCGGCTTTCGTGAGGCCGGTGCTCAGCGACACATCGTGCCCGATATCCGGCAGATACTTCTTGCCCTGCAGGATCGCGTAGATCGCGCGGTGCGTGAGCAAGTCGGGATAACGCCGGATCGGGCTCGTGAAGTGCGCGTACGCCTCATACGCGAGACCGAAATGGCCGATGTTGTCCGGGCTGTACACGGCTTGCTGCATCGAGCGCAGCACCATCGACTGCAGCATCTGCGCGTCGGGCCGGTCGCGGATCTGCGCGATCAGCGCGGCGTAATCGCTCGCGTGCGGCTTCGCGCCGCCGGTCAGCGTCAGGCCGACGCCGCGCAGGAACGTGCGCAGATTCTCGAGCTTCTCTTCCGTCGGCCCCGCATGCACGCGATACAAACCCGGATGCTTGTTGCGCTTCAGGAAGTCCGCCGCGCAGACGTTCGCGGCCAGCATGCATTCCTCGATCAGCCGATGCGCGTCGTTGCGATGACGCGGCACGATCTGCTCGATCTTGCCCTGCGAATTCACGACGATGTACGTCTCGGTCGTGTCGAAATCGATCGCGCCGCGTTTCTGGCGCGCGGCATGCAGCGACTTGTAGACGCCATAGAGATCCTGCAACTGCGGCAGGATATCGGCGCGCTTCGCCGCTTCCGGGCCCTTCGTGTTGGTGAGCACGGCCGCGACTTCGGTGTACGTGAGACGCGCCGCCGAATGCATCACGCCCGGATAGAACTGATACGCCTTGATTTCCCCGCGCGCCGTGATGACCATGTCGCACACGAGCACGCAGCGGTCGACATGCGGATTCAGCGAACAGAGACCGTTCGAGAGCTTCTCCGGCAGCATCGGAATCACGCGGCGCGGGAAATACACCGACGTGCTGCGGTCGAGCGCATCGACGTCGAGCGCCTCGCCCGGCCGCACATAGTGCGACACGTCCGCGATCGCGACCAGCAGGCGAAAGCCTTGACCGCGCCCGACCGAGACCGGCTCGCAATAGACGGCGTCGTCGAAGTCGCGCGCGTCTTCTCCATCGATGGTGACGAGCGGCACGTCGCGGAGATCGACGCGATGCCGGATATCCACCGGGCGCACTTCGTCGGGCAGCTTGGCGGCGGAACTCAGCGCGGCGTCGCTGAACTCGTGCGGCACGCCATACTTGCGCACCGCGATCTCGATCTCCATGCCGGGATCGTCGATATCGCCGATCACTTCGGCCACGCGCCCGAGCGGCTGCGAGTGACGGCTCGGGAAATCCGTCAGATCGACGGACACCACTTGCCCGACCTTCGCCTTCTTCGGATTTTGCGTGATGAGGATGTCGTGGCCGATGCGCTTGTCTTCCGGCACGAGAATGAGCGCGCCGTTCTCGTTGATGAGGCGGCCGATGATGCGCTTGTTCGCGCGATCCGTCACTTCGACGATATGCCCTTCCGGCCGCCCGCGCCGGTCATAACCGACGATGCGCGCCAGCACGCGGTCGTTGTGCATGACCTTCTGCATTTCGCCGTTGGGCAGAAAGAGATCGTCCTGGCCGTCGTCGCGGATCAGGAAGCCGAAGCCGTCGCGATGTCCCTGCACCCGGCCCGCCACGAAATTCGACGGATGCGTCAGTTGATAGTGGCCGCGCTTGTCGAGGCGGATTTGCCCGTCGCGTTCCATGGCCGCCAGTCGCTTGAAAAATCCTTCGCGCTCCTGGCGCTTGATCGACAGCGCCTCGGCAATGTCGTTCGCGGCATGCGGTGTCTCGCTCGTGCGCAGCACGCCGAGAATTTCTTCACGGCTCGGAATCGGATACGGATATTTGCTCAAGGGCGTAGTCGTGTTTTTTCTCGTTGGATGGGACTTTTGCGGTGCTTTGCAACCAATAACGCGGTCATCGTTGCGGGCCATTCTAACACCCGTCTTTTAAGCCTCACCGGGCTGTCGAGCCGATCCGGCGCGGCCGGCGCGCCTTCTGGCGTGCCGTTACGCGCATCGCACCGAAATGCTTGACAGCCACGATGGGCCCGCTATAATGGCGATCTTTGCTGCTGACGCAAAACGAATCGCAGCAGAATTGCAGTAACACGCACCCTTGCCCAGGTGGCGGAATTGGTAGACGCACTAGGTTCAGGTCCTAGCGGTGGCAACACCGTGGAGGTTCGAGTCCTCTCTTGGGCACCAGATGTTTGAAAAAGCCACCTTCGGGTGGCTTTTTCTTTTTGTGCGGAGACCGTGTTTTTGATTGGACGAGTCGTATGACTTTTCGGTTGACACGGTGCCCGTTCCCGCTAAAATAGCGGGCTCGCTGTACCCCTTGGCCCAGGTGGCGGAATTGGTAGACGCACTAGGTTCAGGTCCTAGCGGTGGCAACACCGTGGAGGTTCGAGTCCTCTCCTGGGCACCAAGGTCCCTCTTTCGCGAGACGCTCATTCGAGCGCGTCGCACGCAAAAACCCCACGCATCGTCGTGGGGTTTTTTGTTTTTCGCCTTCATTTCCGATTCGATTTTCTTTCGTTTGCAGTTCGACTGATTCCGTGTCGAACTGCGAACCCGCAACCGGTTCGTTAATTGCTGAGTCGCCTTGCAGCACACGCCAATCGATTATTCGAACCGGAGCATCTGGCCATGAGTTGGACGCGCGAACAGAGAAACGTCACCGTTGCCGCCTATTTAGGCTGGACCCTCGACGCATTCGATTTCTTTCTGATGGTCTTCGTATTGAAGGACATCGCCGCTGAATTCAACACGAAAATCCCGGACGTCGCATTCGCGATCACGCTCACGCTGGCGATGCGCCCATTGGGCGCGCTCATTTTCGGCCGGCTCGCGGACAAGTTCGGCCGCCGTCCCACGCTGATGATCAACATTGCGTGCTATTCGCTGCTCGAACTGCTTTCCGGCCTTTCCCCGAATCTCATGACGCTGCTCATCCTGCGCGCGCTTTTCGGTATCGCGATGGGCGGCGAATGGGGCGTCGGCTCCGCACTGACGATGGAAACCGTGCCGCCCTCGGCGCGCGGCATCGTTTCGGGACTTTTGCAGGCGGGTTATCCGAGCGGCTATCTGCTGGCGTCGATCGCTTTTGGCGTGGTGTATCCGTTCGTCGGCTGGCGCGGGATGTTTTTCATCGGCGTCGCGCCCGCGCTGCTCGTCATGTACGTGCGCGCGCACGTGCCGGAATCGCCGGCGTGGCGCGCGATGGAAAAGCGCCCGCGTCCCAGCCTGATCGCCACGCTCAAGCGGAACTGGACGCTCTCGATCTATGCCATCGTGCTGATGACCGCATTCAACTTCTTCTCGCACGGCACGCAGGATCTCTATCCGACCTTCCTGCGCGAGCAGCATCACTTCGATCCGCATACTGTCTCGCTCATCACGATCACGCTGAATATCGGCGCGATCGTCGGCGGGCTGTTTTTCGGGGCGCTGTCGGAGAAGATCGGCCGGCGGGTGACGATTTTCATCGCCGCATTGATCGCGTTGCCGGTGCTATATCTGTGGGCGTTCTCGACTACGCCCGTCATGCTCGCGATCGGCGCGTTCCTCATGCAGATTTCCGTGCAAGGCGCGTGGGGCGTGATTCCGGTCCACTTGAACGAAATCTCGCCCGACGAGATTCGCGCGACCTTTCCTGGGCTCGTGTATCAGCTCGGCAACTTGCTTGCGGCCGTGAACGCGACGATGCAGGCGTCGCTCGCGGCATCGCACGGCAATGACTACGGCATGGCGATGGCGATCGTCGCGGGCGTCGTCGCGGTGGTGATCGCGGCGCTGATTTTCTTCAGCCACGAGCGCCGAGGCATCGACATGACGCGTTCGGCGCAGGAAGCGGGCGCGGCGGGGTAGCCGCGTTCAAACCCGTGACTCAGAATGCCGATCCGGCGGCGCTACGTCCCTCGGCCCCGCGAGGCCGGAAAGGCAAGCATGCGCAGCAGTGCATTCGTCTTCCGCGGAGGCCACACAACGACGCCTTGCAGTTCCTTGCGATATCGGTACGCCGTAGCCTCCGACAAGTTCACGCCGCGCGAGACCGCTGCCACCGATGCGCCAATCTGCAGCAGCGCCAACGCCTGGAATTTCCGTTTGGGATCGATCTTTCGGCCCGCCCTGCCGCTTCGCGCAACCTCGACGACGCGGATGTCCCTGTGCAACTTGTCGACCGCCGCACCGTCAAGCGACGTAGATCGGTATGCATAGCCACCGTCGTCGTTACTGAACACATAAAGCCTGTTATCGTAGATAAAACTCTGATCGATCGCGGCGACCTCTCTGAATAAGGAGTTTAATTTTAGCTCCACTGGGTAAACACATTTTGTCAGGAACACTTATTCTCCTGCTGCCGCTTTTTCACGGCAGGTGATTGCTGCCTACAGGAGCACTTCTGTAGCGTTGCGATCGTCATGAGCGAGTGGACTGACTCGCTCATGACTTCTCCTACTGGTCCCGGTTCCGCGCAAGCGGATCCGGGATCGATACCACTCGCGCGCACCGACCGCCAAGATCGTCGCGCGAGCCTTCGCTAATTTCCAGCGTCTCTCGTTTAATTTCAACCAGAAGGTTCCGAATTAAACCAATCAGGTAATAACCAGCAAGCTGCTTTATCGATATCCATCAAACGCCAACAGACGAAGCAGTCGCAACATGTGCTTCCGATCGATGCCTCCGTCGACACCTTTCCAGACTTCAAGCAACCGCTTCATCGTGACTTCGTCGATTCCGAGCTCGCGCCTGATCGCCGAAACGGGCACCTTGCGGTCCAGAAAAACCAGCACCAGATAGGTCGCCAATGGTGTCGGTTCGCCTCTGATATCCCGGTACAGGCCATCTTCCTCACGCGTGCCCGAGTCCTGGACGCTCCGGAGCAAATGGAAATCCAGCGGAACATACACGTAGCTCACCTCCCCGTTAGAACGGATCAGCATGTAAAGCAGGTCACCCACCATCAGAACCCAATCCGTAATATCGAGTTCATCGGGCACCGCGCCAATGTTTAGCCTAACTAATTGATCCGTCTTCTCCATTTCCAAATATGCTCCCATGGCCACCACGCGCGTGGCAGGTGGTCACAACATGAGCCCTCCGTTGTGACTCGCTGTGGCGCATCCCGCGAAGGTTCATCCACAGCGCCCTTTGACGCCCCGCCTCGGCGGGAGTCAAGAATCATCTTTCTGATTCGTTCAGCAAATCTAATGAAGCATTCCGTGTCGCAGCCCTGACATGAGCAAAAGATAACTCCCGGATATTGCGGTGTTGAAGTAGATACGTCCTAAAGACGGCACACGAGAAGCCGTGGCATGGAGTGTGCTTGACAACGGAAAACCTCGGAGACCCGTGATGCCCGCTCTCTACGTCTTCGCCTTCCTTCTCCTTGCCGGCACGCTCACCTTCCTGCAGGCGCCGGCGCTCGCCTGGTTCGCCGGCCTGGCGATCTGGGTGGCCGTCGGGCCGCTCATCGGCGTGACGGGCACGGTCGGCGTCACGCTGCTTGCGATCATTTTCGTGCTTCCGGCACTCATGCTTGCCATCAAGCCGCTGCGCCGTGCGACTTTCAGCCGCCGCGTGTTCGCCATGTTCCGCAAAATCCTGCCGGCAATGTCATCGACGGAACGGGACGCAATCGAAGCCGGCACTGTCTGGTGGGACGCCGAACTCTTCTCCGGACGCCCGCGCTGGGACGCCCTGCTCGAACACGGCGCGCCGAAGCTGACACAGGAAGAACAAAGCTTCATCGACAACGAATGCGCGCGCCTGTGCGATCTGTCGAACGACTGGGACACCACCGCGATCTGGCAGGACCTGTCGCCGCAGGCATGGGCCTACATCAAGGAACAGGGCTTTCTTGGCATGATTATCCCGAAGCGATACGGCGGGAAAGCGTTCTCCGCGTATGCGCACTCGCAGGTCATCATGAAGCTCGCGACGCATTCGTCGGCGGCGGCCGTATCGGTGATGGTGCCCAATTCGCTCGGACCCGCCGAACTGCTGCTGCACTACGGCACCGAGGAACAGAAAGACCACTATCTGCCGCGTCTCGCGCGCGGCGACGAGATTCCGTGCTTCGCGCTCACCAGCCCGTACGCCGGATCCGACGCCGCCGCGATTCCCGATGTCGGCGTCGTGTGCCGCGGCATGCACGAGGGCCGCGAGACGCTCGGCTTTCGCGTCACGTGGGAGAAGCGCTACATCACGCTCGGGCCGATCGCGACCGTGCTCGGCCTCGCGTTCCGCGCGCTCGATCCCGACCACCTGATCGGCGACGACGACACGCCCGGCATCACCTGCGCGCTCATTCCGACGAACCATTCCGGCGTCAACATCGGACGGCGGCACTGGCCGCTCAACGCCGTGTTCCAGAACGGCCCGAACTGGGGCAAGGATGTATTCATCCCGATGGACTGGGTGATCGGCGGACGCGCGCAAGTGGGCAACGGCTGGCGCATGCTGATGGAATGCCTCGCCGCCGGACGCGCGATCTCGCTGCCGTCATCGAACGTGGGCATGGCGAAACTCGCCGTGCGCGGCACGGGCGCCTATGCCGCCGCGCGCCGCCAGTTCCGCACGTCGATCGGCCGCTTCGAAGGCATTCAGGAAGCGCTCGGACGGATGGGCGGCAACCTGTACGTGATGGACGCGGCGCGCCGGCTGTCCGCGCAGGCCGTCGATCTCGGCGAAAAGCCCTCGGTCATTTCGGCGATCGCGAAGTATCACATCACCGAACGCGCGCGCAAGGTGATCAACGACGGCATGGACGTCGTCGCGGGCAAGGGCATCTGCATGGGGCCGTCGAATTTTCTGGCGCGCGCGTATCAGCAGATGCCGATCTCGATCACCGTCGAAGGCGCGAACATCCTGACGCGTTGTCTCATCATCTTCGGACAGGGCGCGATCCGCTGTCATCCGTATGTGCTCAAGGAAATGACCGCGACGCGCGAAAACGATCTGCGCGCGTTCGACGACGCCTTCTTCGGCCACGCGGGCTTCCTCGCATCCAACGCGATGCGCAGCCTCGTGTACGCATTCGGCGGGGCCGCGCTCGTTCGCAAGCCCGCACGCGCCGACGCGCGCCTGCTGCCCTACTACCGCGCCGCCACACGCGTGTCGAGCGCGTTCGCACTGTTCGCCGACGTGTCGATGCTCACGCTCGGCGGCGAGCTCAAACGTCGCGAGCGCCTGTCGGCGCGGCTCGGCGACATCCTTTCGCAACTGTATTTGCTGTCGGCCACGCTCAAGCGCTTCGAGGACGACGGCCGTCCCGAGACCGATTTGCCGCTCGTGCGCTGGGGCGCCGAAGACGCGCTGCATCAGGCGAGCGCCGCGTTCGAAGGCCTGCTCGCGAACTATCCGAACCGCGCCGCCGCCGCGCTTTTGCGTGCGCTCGCGTTCCCCTTCGGCCTGCCGCACGCGCCGATCACCGACGCCCTCGGCAACGAAGTCGCGATGCTGATGCAAACGCCCGGCGAAGCGCGCGAACGCCTCGTCACGGGCTCGCACGTTTCGGCGATCGAAACCGATCCGGTCGCCCGGTGCGAGAAACTGCTCGCGCTCACGCCCGCCGTCGCGGCGCTGGAAGCGCGTCTGCGCGATGCCGTCAAAGCGGGTCGGAGCGAGCCGCTGCCGCAAAGCCCGCAAGAGGTCGACGCCTGGGCGCAAACGGCTTTATCGCGCGGCTTCATCGACGAAAGCGAGCGCGCGCTGCTCACCGAATGGGCGACGCATGCGCGCGAAGCGGTGAAAGTCGATGATTTTTCCGCAGACTTCGGTATCCTCGAAGCATTGCAAAAGCGCAGCGCGGCACTCGAGCGGCAATGGCCCGAAACGGTCACCTGAAGCTTGGCCGCGCGCCCCGACGAGCGACCGCCAATCGATGAAAGACCGCTATCTCGACTTCGTCAATTCGCCCTTCGGCACGAGCATCGCGCGCTCGCTCGGCCTGCCGCGTCCCGAAGTGCTGCGCCGCCATCGCGCGGATCGCGCCGAATTCGGCGGCATGGCCGCGATCGGCGCGGGGCCGTCGCCCGCGCTCTTCGATGACCTCATGGGCGCGCTCTCGTCCATCGGCATGACGAGCATCGCGCATGAAAGCGCGTCGGGCTGGCTGCCGGTCGCCGCGCGCCACGGCGCGATGAGCGGCCGCTTCGAGCCGCGCGCCCGCGACGCATCCGCGAGCGATCGCGTCGAAGCGCTGATTTTCGATGCAACCGGCGTCGACGAAAGCGCCCAGTTGCATTCGCTCTACGCGTTCTTCCACGACGCGCTGCGCTCGCTCGCGAAGAACGGACGCATCGTCGTCATCGGCCGTCCGCCCGCCACGCGCGCGAGCGTGCCGGCTGCGACCGCCCAGCATGCGCTCGAAGGCATGACGCGCTCGCTCGGCAAGGAAGCGCGCAACCGCATCACGTCGAATCTGCTGCGCGTGGCCGATGGCGCGGACATCGAGTCCGCGCTGCGCTTCTTCCTGTCGCCCCGCTCGGCTTATGTCTCGGGCCAGGTCGTGACCATCGAGACGCCCGCCGCCGCCCCCGAAAGCTGGTCGAAGCCGCTCGCGGGCAAGCGCGCGCTCGTGACGGGCGCGGCGCGCGGCATCGGCGCGTCGATCGCGGCCGTGTTGGCGGAACGCGGCGCGATCGTCACCGGGCTCGATGTCGCCGCCGCCCGCGACGCGCTCGATCAGACCATGCTGTCGATCGAAGATGCATCGCCCTCGGGCGGCGCGCATGCGGCGCTCTTCGCGGACATCGCCGCGCCCGAAGCGCCCGCCGACATCGCCGCGGCGCTCGCCGCATCGGGCGGCGTCGATATCGTCGTGCATAACGCGGGCATCACGCGCGACAAGACCATCGCGCGCATGAGCCCGGAGATGTGGGACAGCGTGATCGACATCAATCTGCTCGCGCAGGCGCGCATCGACGACGCCCTGCTCGCGCGCAACGTGCTGCGCGAACCCGGACGGATCGTCGCGGTGTCGTCGATCAGCGGCATCGCGGGCAATCGCGGGCAGACCAATTACGCGACCTCGAAGGCCGGCGTGATCGGCCGCGTGCATGCGATGGCGCCGTTGCTGCGCGCGCGCGGCATCACGATCAACGCGGTCGCGCCGGGCTTCATCGAAACGCACATGACCGGGCGCATGCCTTTTGGCGTGCGCGAGGCCGGCCGGCGGCTCAATTCGATGGGACAAGGCGGCTTGCCCGTCGATGTCGCCGAGACCGTCGCGTGGCTCGCGAGTCCGGGCAGCGCGGGCATCACGGGCAATGTCGTGCGCGTGTGCGGCCAGAGCCTGATCGGCGCGTGAGGAACGGACGCATGCACGCACCGACCCTGCCGCGCGCCCGCACCGTCGTCGTCGATACCTTGCCGCCGCCCGCGAAGCTCTACGGGCGCGCGCTGCCCGCGCTCTTCAGGCGCGCGCGCTCGCCGGAACTGCCCGCGTTGAGGCTCGTGCGTCCCGACGTCAGGCTCGACGCGGAGCAGGTCGGCCGCTATGCGCGCGTGTGCGGGTTCATCCCCGAGCATGGCGTGCCGCTCACGTTCCCGCACGTGCTCGCGTTTCCCCTGCATCTGATGATGCTCACCGATCCGTCGTTTCCGTGGTCCGCGCTCGGCGTCGTGCATCTGTCCAATAGCGTGCGTTTGCGACGTCCGCTCGCGGCGGGCCAGAGCTTGCGCATCGAAGTGGAATGCGGGCCGCTCATGCCGCATCAAAAAGGTCAGGCGTTCACGCTGCATACGCGCATCTTCCGGCGCGGCGAGGCCGTGTGGGACGGCGACAGCGTCTATCTGAAACGCGGCGTGCGCAGCGAAAGCGCCGCGCCGTCGATAGAAATCGCCGACGCTTCCGATGCGCGCGTGCCGCTCCTCGCACGCGAAGCGCGCTGGCAGCTTCCGCCGCAACTCGGACGCGATTACGCGAAGGCATCGGGCGACTTCAATCCGATCCATCTGCACATGCTGAGCGCGAAAGCGTTCGGCTTTCCGCGCGCGATCGCGCATGGCATGTGGACGCTCGCGCGCACGCTCGCGGCATTGCATCCGGTCAAGCCGCTCGCATCCGGACACGCGCACGGCGACTTCAAATCGCCGCTCTATCTGCCCGGCGACGCCACGCTCTGGACCGCCGCGCCCTCGCCTGCCGCGCGCGATTTCGAAGTGCGCGACCTCGCCGGCGACCGGCCGCATCTGCGCGGCCATTTCGAATGGGAGCTGCCATGAGCGAAATTCGCCGCGTCGCGATCATCGGCAGCAACCGGATTCCGTTCGCGCGCTCGAACACGGCGTACGCGAGCGCGTCGAATCAGGACATGCTGAGCTTCACGCTGCAAGGGCTCGTCGATCGCTTCGACCTGCATGGCATGCGTCTCGGCGAAGTGGCGGCGGGCGCGGTCGTCAAGCATTCGCGCGACTTCAACCTGACGCGCGAAGCGGCGCTCTCGACCACGCTCGCGAAGGAAACGCCCGCCTACGACGTGCAGCAAGCTTGCGGCACCGGCCTCGAAACGGCGATTCTGGTCGCGAACAAGATCGCGCTCGGGCAGATCGACGCGGGCATCGCGGGCGGCGTCGATACGGCGTCGGATGCGCCCATCGCCGTGAACGAGCGCATGCGCAAGATCCTGCTCGAAGCGAATCGCGGACGCTCGGCGGGGCAACGTGTCGGCGCGCTCGCGAAACTGCGGCCCGGCATGTTCTTCCGGCCGCTGTTGCCGCGCAACGCGGAGCCGCGCACGGGCCTTTCGATGGGCGAGCACTGCGAACTGATGGCCAAGCGCTGGAAAATCGCGCGCGAGTCGCAGGACGCGCTCGCGCAGGAAAGTCATCGCAAGCTCGCGGCGGCGTATGGGCGCGGCTTCTTCAACGATCTGATGACGCCGTACAAAGGGCTCGCGCGCGACAACAATCTGCGCGCCGACGTCACGCTCGATCAGCTATCGCAGCTCAAACCCGTCTTCGATCGCGACGCAGGCACGCTCACGGCGGGCAACTCGACGCCGCTCACCGACGGCGCATCGGCCGTGCTGCTCGCGTCCGAGCAATGGGCCGCCGAGCGCGGACTGCCGGTGCAGGCGTTCCTCACGTTCTCCGCGAGTGCGGCCGTCGACTTCTTCGACAAGCGCGAAGGCCTTCTGATGGCGCCCGCCTACGCGGTGCCGTCGATGCTCGCGCGCGCCGGGCTCGCGTTGCAGGACTTCGATTTCTACGAAATCCACGAGGCGTTCGCCGCGCAGGTGCTGTGCACGCTCGCCGCGTGGGAAGACGATGAATATTGCCGCACCGCGCTCGGCCTGAACGGCGCGTTCGGCTCGATCGACCGCGCGCGCCTGAACGTGAACGGCGGCTCGCTCGCGACCGGACATCCATTCGCGGCGACGGGCGGGCGCATCGTCGGCACGCTGGCGAAGATGCTCGCGAAAGCGCCCGAACGCAGCGACGGCAAGCCGTTGCGCGGACTGATCTCGATCTGCGCGGCGGGCGGCCAGGGCGTCGTCGCGATACTGGAGCGGTAAGCGGCAGAAGCAAAAAATAAGGCGCGCCCGTCGACGAAAACGAAGCGCGCCAACGGAGACACCACATGAGCCCGGGACAGACAGCGCCGCGCGAGGCTTCGACGCCGCACGCGACGGACGGCATCTGGTACGCGTCGTATCCTCCGCATGTCGCGCGCGAGATCGATGCTTCGCGTTATCGCTCGCTTGCGCATTTCTTCGACGAATGCGTCGGCCGGTTTCAGAATCGCGTCGCGTTCGTGAGTCTCGGCTCCGAGCTGACGTTCGCCGCGCTCGGCGAGAAGGCGCATGCGTTCGCGTCGTATCTGCAGACGATCGGCGTGAAACCCGGCGATCGCGTCGCGCTGATGATGCCCAACACGCTCGTCTATCCCGTCGCGCTGTTCGGCACGCTGATCGCGGGCGCGATCGTCGTCAACGTGAATCCGCTCTATACGGTGCGCGAGTTGAGCCATCAGCTCAAGGACAGCGGCGCGCAGACGATCGTCGTGTTCGAGAACTTCGCGAAGACCGTGCAGGACGCGCAGCCGGGCTCGCGCGTGAGGCATGTCGTCGTGACCGGGCTCGGCGATCTGCTCGGCCACGGACTCAACGTGAAAGGCCGCGCGATCGATGTGCTGATGCGTCACGTGAAGAAGCAGGTGCCCGCCTACTCGCTGCCCGATGCCATTCGTCTGCCGCAAGCGCTCGCGCGCGGCGCGCGGCAGAAGTGCGAACCGGTCAGAGTCGGTCATGGCGACATCGCGTTCATTCAATACACCGGCGGCACGACGGGCGTCGCGAAGGGCGCGATGCTCACGCATCGCAATGTCATCGCCAATCTGCTGCAGGCGCTCGCGTGGGCGGGCGGGCAACTCGTCGACGGCGAGGAGATCATCGTCACGCCGTTGCCGCTCTATCACATCTATTCGCTGACCGTGAACGCGCTCGCGTTTCTCGCGATCGGCGCGCGCAACGTGCTGATCGTCAATCCGCGCGACATTCGTGCGCTCATGCGCGCACTGCGTCACGAGAACTTCACCGCGATCACCGCGCTCAACACGCTCTACAGCGCGCTCCTCGACAACGACGCCTTTCGCCGGCGCGACTTCTCCGCGCTCAAGCTCGCGATGGCGGGCGGCATGGCGACGCAGCGCGTGATCGCCGAGCGCTTCCGGGCGATGACCGGCAACACGCTCGTCGAAGGCTACGGCCTCACCGAATGCTCGCCGCTCGTCGCCGCGACACCGCTCGATGCCCGCGATGCGAGCGCGTTCGACGGCACCATCGGCGTGCCGGTGCCGTCGACACTCGTGCGCATGCGCCGCGAGGACGGCGCGTGGGCGAACGTCGACGAGCCGGGCGAACTCTGCGTGCAAGGCCCGCAAGTGATGAAAGGCTACTGGAACCGTCCCGAGGACACGGCGAAAGCCATCGACGCCAACGGCTGGCTCGCCACCGGCGACATCGGCGTGATGGACGCGCGCGGCATCATCCGGCTCATCGACCGCAAGAAGGACATGATGATCGTGTCGGGTTTCAACGTGTATCCGAACGAGATCGAGGAAGTGCTCGCCGCGCATCCGAAAGTGCGCGCGGTGGCGGCCGTCGGCGTGCCCGATCCGGTGACGGGCGAGCGCGTGAAGGCGTTCGTCGTGCGTCGCGACGACACGCTCACGGTGGAAGAACTGTTGAAGTTCGCCCGTTTACACCTGACCGGTTACAAGGTGCCTTCGTATGTCGAGTTTCGCGACGCGTTACCGCTCACGACGATCGGCAAGGTGCTCAGGCGCGAATTGCGCGACGCCGGATCGAAACCATCGGAATAACTCCTGGAGATGCTCATGCTGCGAGCGCGATGCCGCTGGTTCCTGTATCTCGTGTTCGCATTCGCGTCTTTGGGCGCGCGCGCCGATGCGCCCGAGGACGCCGCGCGCATCGGCAGTCTCGGTGTCGAGCAGCAAGTGCAATGGCTGGCGCAGTCGGCCGAAAGCGGCGCGCTCGCGAAGCTCGACGACGCGCAACTCGTCGCACTCTTCAGCGCGCTCGATGCGCGCACGTTGCCGCGCTACCTGCAGGACGGCCTGCGCGATTTCCAGTCCTGCGAGTTCACGATGCGCCGGCGCGAGCGCATCCGGGGCAAGTGGCCGAAGCGCGCGGACCACATGCTCGTGCGCGTCACGCGCGAGCCGTTGCGCATCTACGCGAAATGGCTGCCCGATGGCGCCCATGCGGGCCAGGAAATCATCTACGACGATTCCAAGCGCCCCAATGAACTCTACGGTCATCTCGGCGGTTTTCTGGGCGTCGTGCCGATGTGGACGTCGGTGAATGGCGCCCTCGCCCGCTCGCAATCGAATCATTCGATCCGCGAACTCGGCATCGACGCGATCACGCGGCGCTTCATCGACGAGGGACACAAATTCGCCGAAGCGGGCGTCACGAAGCCGTCGAATATCGAGGTGAAAATCGTCGACGGACTGCGCGTCGTCGCGTTCACGTACGAAACGCCCGAAGGACAGCCCGAGTTCTACGCGAAAAAGGAAGTGCTCGGGCTCGACCTCGAGCGGCCGCTGTTCCGCACTTTGGAGTCGTATGACAACGACGGGAATATCTTCGAAAGCGTGGTGTTCGAGCGCATCGAGATCAAACCCTTCGACGATCTGACGTTCGACCCGAAAAATCCTGACTATCGGTTTTGACGTGACATCCGGTGTAACAACCCACCGCGGCGTGCGCCGCGCGTTTTAAGTTTCGCCTAAGAGTCGGCCGATAACCTGCCCGCACTCCATCGACATCAAGGTCCGCGCAAAGGGCACGACGCCCGCGCCGCCGCATATCGTCATGTAAATCGAGGACATCGTTCATGAACCTCCGCCGTCCGGCTTCCGCACCCGTGCGAGCCATAAAAAGGCTTTTGAGCCATCACGAAATCGCGACATTGCTGTTGCTGCTGCACGCGCCCATCGACGTGATGGCCGCCACGCCCGATGTCGCCTCGTTGCAGGAATATGGCTATGTCGAGATCGTGTCGCCGGACGCGGGCGCGCCGAAAGTGCGCCTGACCGAAGACGGCAACGCATTGCTGCGCGGCCTCGGCGTCAGGTAAAGCGTCGGAACACGCGAACTCTGTAATAATCGGTTGATACTTTTCATCATCGACCAAGGAGTGATTCGCGATGTCCGCCCTCTCACCCATCGTGCAGCGTGTGCTCATCACCAACGACGACGGCATCGACGCGCCCGGCTTAGCCGTGCTCGAAGCCGTCGCCGCCGAACTCGCGCACGAAGTCTGGGTCATCGCGCCCGAACACGATCAAAGCGGCACGTCGCACTCCATCAGCCTGCATTCGCCGCTGCGCGTGTCACGCCAGGGCGAGCGGCGCTACGGCGTGCAGGGCACGCCCGGCGACTGCGTCGTGATGGGCGCGCGCCATATCATGAAGGACGCGCCGCCCACGCTCGTGCTTTCCGGCATCAACCGCGGCGCGAACTTGGGCGTCGAGACGATGTTCTCCGGCACCGTCGGCGCCGCGATGACGGGCCTGCTGCTCGGTTTGCCGTCGATCGCACTCAGCCAGACCTTCACCGATCGCGAAAACGTGCGCTGGGATACGGCGCGCGCGCTGGCGCCGGGCGTGATCCGTCAACTGCTCGCGATCTCCCACGACACGCCCACCTGTCTGAACGTCAATTTCCCCGATTGCGACGCGTCCGCCGCCGGTCCGCTCACCGTGACGCGGCAAGGCGTCGGGCTCGTGGAAGGCATCGATGTGCTGCCGCTCGTCGATCCGCGCGGCATCGACTATCACTGGCTGCGCTTTCAGCGCGGCCCGCGCCCGAATTCGCCCGATAGCGAAACGACGGTGGTCGCGTCCGGCCGCGTCTCGGTCACGCCGCTGCATTTCGATCGCACCGACGAGCGCACGTTCGCCACGCTCGAAGCGGGTCTGAAGCGCGGCGTCTGAGTGTCGGACGCGCGCCGCTAGAACGTTTCCTCGCAGACGGGAACGGCCGCTTTCTCGTATGCTCGGGCGATCACAACAAGGAGACGACATGACCCGTTCCATCGGCTCGCGCGGCGCGCGCGCGATGCTCGGCGCGCTTTGCGCCATCTTCGCCGCGAGCGTATTCGCACAGACGGCGACGCCCGTCGGCACCTGGCAAACCATCGACGATCAAAGCGGCAAGCCGAAAGCGATCATTCAGATCGTCGACGACGGCAACGGCCAGTTGTCCGGCAAAGTCGTGCGCGGCATCGGCGAGTTCGATCATCCCGAGCGGCGCTGCACGGCCTGCACCGACGAGCGCAAGGATCAACTGGTCAAGGGAATGACGATTATCACCGGCATGCGGCAGGACGGCGATGCATGGGGCGGCGGCCAGATTCTCGACCCCGAGAGCGGCAAGCTCTACAAGTGCAAGATGAAGATGGAGGACGGCGGGCAGAAGCTCGTCGTGCGCGGGTTTATCGGCGTGTCGTTGCTGGGGCGTTCGCAGACGTGGCTGCGCCAGCAGTAGAGATCGAAAAAGAAAAAGCCGGTCGAAGATGCGTGTCTTCGACCGGCTTTGCTCATCGCGCGCGTGCGCCCGATGAAATCATGCGGCGTGACGCTGACGCGCTTCGTCCGCTTGCGCGCTCGACGCCTGGCCGGCGCCCTCGAGTTTGAACTCCGGCGGCACGCGCATGCGCGATGTCATCAACGCATACAGCGATTCGCCCGCCGGCCCGAACAACTGCGTCATGACGCGCAGCAGGACGCCCGACTCGTGCCACGTCTTGAAACGCCGATGGCACGTCTGATACGACGGATATTTGCGCGGCAGCGTGGACCACGACGCTCCGCTGTACATGACCCAGAGCACACCGTTGAGCACGGCGCGCGTGTTGGCGAGCGGCCGGCCGCGCAGCTCGAGACGAGGGCGCAGTTCGGGAAGCAGCGGTGCGACCATCTGCCATTCTTCGTCGGACATGTCGCGGTAGGGCTTCACGATAAATTCTCCAATTTGCTGACGGGTAACCGGCATCGACGATACCGAGTACCCGGAAAACGGCAAATCGGAGTGATCCTAATCTTGAAATAGTCGGCAAAGCCTTATGCCGATTGGCCTACCGCAGAATTTTGATACTCGTATTAGGTCAGCGAAATATCGGTGACGCGGCGTGGCGCTTCCAGATACTCCTTCGACTGCATCTCGACGATGCGCGACACCGTGCGCGCGAACTCGTTGGCCATCGGTCCTTCCACGTACAGCTCCTCCGCGGGCACCGCCGCCGACATCAGCAGTTTCACCTTGTGGTCGTAGAACACGTCGATGAGCCACGTGAAGCGGCGGGCTTCGGACGCCATGCGAGGCGTCATCTGCGGCACGTCGGAGAGAATGACCGCGTGAAAACGGTTCGCCAGTTCCAGATAATCGTTCTGCGAGCGCGGGCCGCCGCAGAGCGTGGCGAAGTCGAACCACACGACGCCGTCCGCCTTGCGCAGCGCCTTGATCTCGCGTTTTTCGATATGCAGGATCGGGCTTTCGTCGGGCACGGCCGCGAGCTTCGCGTAATCCGCGCGCAGCGCTTCGCTCGCCGCCGCGCCGAGCGGCGTGTGATACGCCTTCACCTGCGACAGCGTGCGCTTGCGGTAGTCGGTGCCGGCATCGACGTTGAGCACGTCGAGATGCTGCTTGATGAGTTCGATCGCAGGCAGCAGACGATCGCGATGCAGCCCTTCCGGATACAGCGTGTCCGGCTGGTAATTGGACGTCATCACGAACTGCACGCCGTTCTTGAAGAGGCGATCGAGCAGGCGATAGAGAATCATCGCGTCGGCGATATCCGAGACGTGAAATTCGTCGAAGCAGATCAGCCTATAACGTTTGGCGATGCGTTTCGCGAGTTCGTCGAGCGGATCGGCCTGTCCTTTCAGTTCTTCCAGCTCGCGATGCACTTCGCGCATGAACTCATGAAAATGCAGACGCGTCTTGCGCTGCACCGGCACGATTGCGTAGAAGCTGTCCATCAGAAAGCTCTTGCCGCGCCCGACGCCGCCCCACATGTAGACACCGCGCGGCAGGTCCGGATGCACGAGAAACTTCTTGAGCGCGTTGGAGCGGCGGGCCTTGTACGCGACCCATTCTTCGTAGCAGCGCTGCAGGCGCGCGACCGCCGCGAGTTGCGCCTCGTCCGATTGATAACCCCGCGTGCGCAGTTCGTTTTCGTAGTATTCGGTGACGTTCATCTTCTGCCGTTCGATGTGACGAAGGCGAGCGGTTTGATCCGCTCGCCTTCGTTTTTGCGATGCTCAATGCCCGAAGCCGAGCTTGCTTACATATTCAACGCGCGCTTGTCGACGGCCAGCGCCGCTTCACGCATCACTTCCGACAGCGACGGATGCGGATGGCAAATCCGGCCGATATCTTCGGACGCGGCCTTGAACTCCATCGCGACAACGGCTTCCGCGATCAGATCCGAAGCGTCCGCGGCGATCACGTGCACGCCGAGGATTTCGTCGGTCTTCGCGTCCGCGATCATCTTGACGAAGCCTTCCGCCTTGCCGATGCCCAATGCGCGGCCGTTGGCCATCATCGGGAACTGGCCGGTCTTGATCTCGCGGCCTTCGGCCTTGAGCTGCTGTTCCGTCTTGCCGACCCACGCGATTTCCGGTTCCGTGTAGATGACCCACGGCACGCAGTTGTAGTCGATGTGCGGCTTCTGACCGTCGATGATTTCCGCCACCGCCACGCCTTCGTCTTCCGCCTTGTGCGCGAGCATCGGGCCGCGCACGACGTCGCCGATGGCGTACACGTTCGGCACGCTCGTCGCGCAATGGTCGTCGACGTCGATGAAACCGCGTTCGTTCGCCTTCAGGCCGATGGCTTCCAGACCGAGGTTATCGGTGTTCGGCACGCGGCCGATCGACACGATCAGACGATCCGCTTCCAGCGTCTGCGCGTTGCCCGCGTCGTCCGTGTAAGCGATGGAAACGCCCTTATCCGACGTCTTCACTTCGCCGATCTTCACGCCGAGGTGAATGTCCAGACCTTGCTTCTTGAACTGCTTCGCGGCTTCCTTCGCGAGCGATTCGTCCGCCGCGCCGAGGAATTGCGGCAGCGCTTCGAGCACGGTCACGTCGGCGCCCAGACGCCGCCACACCGAGCCGAGTTCCAGACCGATCACGCCCGCGCCGATCACGGCGAGCTTCTTCGGCACGGACTCGAACGACAGCGCGCCTTCGTTGTCGGCGATCAGCGTGTTGTCGACCGGAATGTTCGGCAGATGACGCGCCTTCGAACCCGTCGCGATGATCACGTTCTTCGCCGTGACGGTTTCCGTCTCGCCTTCGCCCGACACTTCGATCTGCACGCCGGCGTCATTCTTGCCGGTGAACTTGCCATGACCCTTGAGCCACGTGATCTTGTTCTTGCGGAACAGGAACTCGATGCCCTTCGTCATTTTTTCGACGATGCCGTCTTTACGGGCCAGCATCTTCGACACATCGAGCTTCACGTCCGACACGCTGATGCCGTGATCGGCCAGATGCTTCGACGCGTTCTCGAATTCTTCCGACGACGCCAGCAGCGCCTTCGACGGAATGCAGCCTACGTTCAGGCACGTGCCGCCGAGCTTCATTGCGCCCGCCGGGTTCTTCCACTTCTCGATACACGCAACCGTCTTGCCGAGTTGCGCTGCGCGAATCGCCGCGATATAGCCGCCAGGGCCAGCGCCGATCACGACGACATCAAATTCCTTGGACATGACTTTCCTTTAGTCTGACTCCGCTCTTGCGGAGACGCCTTCAGGCGGTGCGCGCGAGCCTATCGCGCGCACCGAAGGCACTTGTTCTTACAGGTCCAGCAGCAGACGGGCCGGATCTTCCAGCGCGTCCTTCATCGCGACCAGCGACAGCACGGCTTCGCGGCCGTCGATGATGCGGTGGTCGTACGACAGCGCGAGGTAGTTCATCGGGCGGATCACGATCTGGCCGTTTTCGACCACGGCGCGTTCCTTCGTCGCGTGCACGCCGAGAATCGCGGACTGCGGCGGGTTGATGATCGGCGTCGAGAGCATGGAGCCGAATACGCCGCCGTTCGAGATGGAGAACGTGCCGCCGGTCATTTCTTCGATCGACAGCTTGCCGTCCTTGGCCTTCTGGCCGAATTCGGCGATCTTCTTCTCGATGTCGGCGAGGCTCATCTGATCCGCGTTGCGCAGGATCGGCACCACCAGGCCGCGCGGCGAACCGACCGCGATACCGATGTCGAAGTAGCCGTGATAGACGATGTCGTTACCGTCGATCGACGCGTTCACGAGCGGGAACTTCTTCAGCGCGTGCACGGCGGCCTTCACGAAGAACGACATGAAGCCGAGCTTCACGCCGTGTTCCTTCTCGAAGCGGTCCTTGTACTTGTTGCGCAGGTCCATGACCGGCGCCATGTTGACTTCGTTGAACGTCGTCAGGATGGCGTTGGTTTGCTGCGATTCGAGCAGACGCTCGGCGATACGCGCGCGCAGACGCGACATCGGCACGCGCTGTTCCGGACGGTCGCGGAGCCACTGATCGGCCGATGCCGGCGCCGAAACTTGCGGCAGCGAAGGCTTGGCGGCGCGTGCGGGCGCGGCGGCCGGAGCCGGTGCGGCAGCTTTGGCAGGTGCGGGAGCCGATGCGGACGCGGCAAGCGCGTCGCCCTTCGTGATGCGGCCGTCGCGGCCCGAACCGGACACCTGATCCACCGAAACGCCCTTCTCGGCCAGAATCTTCGTCGCGGCCGGCGATGCGGCGCCGCCCGTTGCGCTCGCCTGCGCGGCGGCCGGAGCAGCGGCAACCGGCTCGGCTTGCGGCGCCGGCTTCACTTCGGCGTCGCCCGCGGCGGCGGCGGCGGGTGCTTCGCCGGCCTTCGCTTCGGTGTCGATCTTCGCGATGAGTTCGTCGGCGGTGACGATATCGCCGTCGTGCTTGATCACTTGCGCCAGGACGCCGGCGGACGGCGCGGGCACTTCCAGCACGACCTTGTCGGTCTCGATTTCGATGAGGATTTCATCCTGGGCGACAGCCTCACCCGGCTTCTTCTTCCATTGCAGCATGGTCGCTTCCGAGACCGACTCGGAAAGCTGCGGAACCTTGACTTCTACGATAGCCATTTCTGTATTGTCCTAATGCGTGTCTGTGTTCGAGCGTGAAACCGGCGGACATCGTGCCCGCCGGCTCCTTCAGGCAGGGATTACTTCGCGACGGTCTGAGCGCCCTTCAGGCGGCCGAACGCGCCTTCCACGAGCGCCTTCTGCTGCTCGTAGTGTTTCGCGTAGTAGCCGACCGCCGGCGACGCCGAAGCCGGACGGCCGCTGTAGGCCAGCTTCATGCCTTCGCGCATGCCTTCGCGCAGATGGTGCTCGACGTAGAACCAGGCGCCCTGATTCTGCGGCTCGTCCTGCACCCACACCACTTCGGTCGCGTTCTCGTACTTCTTGAGTTCCGCGTCGAACTGCTTGTGCGCGAACGGATACAGCTGCTCGATACGCACGATCGCGACATCGTTGCTCTTCGCTTCACGGCGATGCGCGACGAGGTCGTAATACACGCGGCCCGAGCACACGATCACACGCTTGACCTTCTTCGCCTCGATGCCTTCCTCGACTTCGCCGATGACCGGCTGGAACGAGCCCTTCGACAGTTCCGTCAGATCCGACACGGCTTCCTTGTGACGCAGCAGCGACTTCGGCGTGAAGATGATGAGCGGCTTGCGGAACAGGCGGATCATCTGACGGCGCAGCAGGTGGAAGACCTGCGCCGGCGTCGTCGGCTGGACCACTTGCATGTTGTGATCCGCGCACAGTTGCAGGAAGCGCTCGATGCGCGCCGACGAGTGCTCCGGACCCTGACCTTCGTAGCCGTGCGGCAGCATCATCGTGAGACCGGAGACGCGGCCCCACTTCACTTCGCCCGACGAGATGAACTGGTCGATCACGACCTGCGCGCCGTTCACGAAGTCGCCGAACTGCGCTTCCCACGCGACGAACGTGTTCGGTTCGGCCGTCGAATAGCCGTACTCGAAGCCGAGCACCGCTTCTTCGGACAGCACCGAGTCGATCACCGTGAACTTGGCCTGGCCTTCCGCGATGTTCTGCAGCGGAATGTAGGTGCCGTCGTTCCAGCGTTCGCGGTTTTGATCGTGCAGCACTGCGTGACGGTGCGTGAACGTGCCGCGGCCCGAGTCCTGGCCCGTCAGACGCACGGCGTAGCCCGATGCCACCAGCGACGCGAACGCGAGATGCTCGCCCATGCCCCAGTCGAGCTTGGCTTCGCCGAGACCCATCGCGCGGCGGTCGTTGATGACGCGCTCGACGAGCGGGTGAACCTTGAAGTTCTCGGGAATCGTCGTGATGCGCTCGGCGAGACGCTTCAGTTCGGCGAGCGGCACGGCGGTGTCGGCCGCGTCGGTCCACTTGCGGTTCAGGAACGGCACCCAGTCGACCGCGTACTTGCTCTTGTAGTTCGAGAGCACCGGATCGATCGTGTGATGGCCTTCGTCCATCGCCTGACGATATTCCTTGACGTACGTGTCCGCGTCTTCGGCCGTGATCACGCCTTGCTGCACGAGCTTTTCCGCGTAGACGGCGCGCGTGCCCGGATGCTTAGCGATGGTCTTGTACATCAGCGGCTGCGTGACCGCCGGCGTGTCCTGCTCGTTGTGGCCGAGCTTGCGGAAGCAGATGATGTCGACGACCACGTCCTTGTGGAACTTCATGCGGAAGTCGATCGCGAGCTGCGTGGCGAGCACGACGGCTTCGGGATCGTCGCCGTTCACGTGCAGCACCGGCGCCTCGATCATCTTGACGACGTCCGAGCAGTACAGCGTCGAGCGCGCATCGCGCGGGTCCGACGTGGTGAAGCCGATCTGGTTGTTGATGACGATGTGCAGCGTGCCGTGCGTGCCGTAGCCGCGCGTCTGCGCGAGGTTCAGCGTTTCCATCACGACGCCCTGGCCCGCGAAGGCCGCGTCGCCGTGCACTTGCACCGGCAGCACTTGCAGACCGTCTTCGTCGCCGCGGCGATCCATACGCGCCTTGGCCGAGCCTTCGACCACCGGATTCACGATTTCCAGGTGCGACGGGTTGAACGCGAGCGACAGGTGAACCGGGCCGCCTTCGGTCGACACGTCCGACGAGAAGCCCTTGTGGTACTTCACGTCGCCGGCCGGCAGGTCATCGACGTGCTTGCCTTCGAATTCGGCGAAAAGGTCCGCCGGCATCTTGCCGAGCGTGTTCACCAGCACGTTCAGACGGCCACGGTGCGCCATGCCGATGACGATTTCCTGCACGCCGTTCTTGCCCGCGTGACGCACGACTTCGTCCATCGACGCGATGAAGCTCTCGCCGCCTTCCAGCGAGAAGCGCTTCTGGCCGACATACTTGGTGTGCAAGAAACGCTCGAGGCCTTCGGAGGCCGTCAGGCGCTTCAGGATGTGCTTTTTCTTGTCGTTCGAGAAGGTCGGCGTCGAGCGGATCGACTCGAGCTTCTCCTGCCACCAGCGCTTCTGCTCGGGATCGCTGATGTACATGAATTCGGCGCCGATCGTGCCGCAGTAGGTGTCGCGCAGAGCCTTGACGATATCGCGCAGCGACGCCTGCTCGAAGCCGAAGTACAGGTTGGTCGAGTTGAACACCTGGTCCATGTCGGCTTCGGTGAAGTCGTAGAAACCGGGTTCGAGCTCGGGGATGGCGGGACGCTCGCGACGCTTCAACGGGTCGAGATTCGCCCATTGCGTGCCGAGGAAGCGATACGCGCCGATGAGGGATTGGACGTAGACCTGCTTGCGCGCGGTGGTGAGGTCACCGGTGCTTTCGCGCGGGATGAAGGCGTTGGCCTTCGCGCGCTGTGCGAAAGACTCGACGATGGGGCCGTGGGCCACGTCGTTGTGAGCCGTGCCGTCGGAAGCGGGCACGTTCTGCAACGCGTCGAAATAGGCTCGCCAGGTCTCGGGCACTGACGCGGGATTATCGAGATATTGCTCGTACAACTCTTCGACGTACGGAGCATTACCGCCGAACAGATAAGAGTTCGACTGGAATTGCTTCATCATTTTACGCTCACCTTTCTTCGAGTTTCTCGAGGAAGTGCGGGTTAAGAAACCTTCCGCGCCACGGCCTGACCGTTTAGCGGATTGCGCGAATCAAGTCTGCTTGGAAGGACCTAAAAAGCGACAGCTAATCGAAGAAGCATAGCACAGAACCAATCGTCATATGACCGATCGCCGCATGCGCTCTCCTTCTCAGCCTTGATGCAACAAGCATGTGCGGACTTTTATGAGATAAACAAGACTCCCTTGCACGACGTCGAAAAAAGCAAAAGCCGCCCGAAGGCGGCTTTTGTTTTGCGGATGCGAACCGATACCTGAAACTTATTCGGCGTTCGCTTCGCGGCTTGCGCGGCGACGCTCGTGTTCCTTCAGATGACGCTTGCGCAGGCGGATCGATTGCGGCGTGACTTCGACGAGCTCGTCGTCGTCGATGAACTCGACCGCGTATTCCAGCGAAAGCTGGACCGGCGGCACGAGACGCACGGCTTCGTCGGTGCCCGACGCGCGCACGTTGGTCAACTGCTTGCCCTTGATCGGGTTCACGACGAGGTCGTTGTCGCGGCTGTGAATGCCGATGATCATGCCTTCATAAAGCGCATCGCCCGGCGACACGAACATGCGGCCGCGATCCTGCAGCTTCCACAGCGCATATGCGACGGCGGCGCCGTCGTCTTGCGAGATCAGCACGCCGTTGCGACGCTCGCCGACCGAGCCTTCCTTCACCGGCGCGTACGAATCGAACGTGTGGCTCATCAGACCCGTGCCGCGCGTGAGCGTCAGGAACTCGCTCTGGAAACCGATCAGACCGCGCGCCGAAATCTTGTACTCGAGACGCGTGCGGCCGCGGCCGTCGGACGTCATGTCGAGCATTTCGCCCTTGCGGCGGCCGAGTTCTTCCATCACGCCGCCCTGATGCTGGTCTTCGATATCGACCGTCAGGTTTTCATACGGCTCGCACTTCACGCCGTCGATTTCCTGCAGCACCACGCGCGGACGCGACACCGCGAGCTCATAGCCTTCACGACGCATGTTCTCGACGAGAATCGTCAGATGCAGCTCGCCACGGCCCGACACTTCGAACGTGGTTTCGTCGCCGGTGTCCTTCACGCGCAGCGCGACGTTGTGGTTCAGTTCCTTCGTGAGACGGTCGCGAATCTGGCGGCTCGTCACGAACTTGCCTTCCTTGCCCGCGAGCGGCGACGAGTTCACGAGGAAGTTCATCGTGAGCGTCGGTTCGTCGACGGTGATCATCGGCAGCGCTTCGGGATTGTCCGGCGAGCAGATCGTCACGCCGATGCCGATTTCCTCGATGCCGTTGATCAGCACGATGTCGCCCGCCTGCGCTTCCTCGACCTGCACGCGCTCGAGGCCGTGGAACGACAGCACCTGATTGATCTTGCGATTGAGGATCGCGCCGTCCGGACCCGAACGCACCGCCACCTGCATGCCGGGGCGGATGCGGCCGCGCGCGACACGGCCCACGCCGATACGGCCGACGTACGAGTTGTAGTCGAGCGACGTGATTTGCAGTTGCAGCGGGCCTTCCGGATCGGCCGGACGCACCGGCACGTGTTCGAGAATGGCTTCGAAGAGCGGGCGCATCGTGCCTTCGCGCACTTCGGGATCGAGACCGGCGTAGCCGTTCAGACCGGACGCATACACCACCGGGAAGTCGAGCTGCTCTTCGGTTGCGCCGAGCTTGTCGAAGAGATCGAAGGTCTGGTTGATCACCCAGTCGATACGCGCGCCCGGACGGTCCACCTTGTTGATCACGACGATCGGCTTGAGACCCAAAGCGAGCGCCTTCTTCGTGACGAAGCGCGTCTGCGGCATCGGGCCTTCGACGGCATCGACGAGCAGCAGCACGGAATCGACCATCGACAGCACGCGCTCCACTTCACCGCCGAAGTCGGCGTGTCCCGGCGTATCGACGATATTGATGTGCGTGCCTTCGTATTCGACGGCGCAGTTCTTCGCCAGGATCGTGATGCCACGTTCCTTTTCGATGTCGTTCGAGTCCATGACGCGCTCGGCGACCTGCTGATTTTCCCGGAACGTGCCCGACTGACGGAGCAACTGGTCGACGAGCGTAGTCTTGCCGTGGTCGACGTGGGCAATGATGGCGATATTGCGGAGGGCGCGAGTCATATAGAGGTGTCTTGGTTGTGCGCCGTCGGAGCGAGTCTCTTCAGCGAGACTCCTTGGCTCGGCAAGCCCCCCATGAAACCGTCATGCAAGCATGACCACGCGGGCCCGGCGCGGTGAGAACCGTAAATTATAGCACGCATGGATGTCGTTCCCTTGCAATAGGACCCAACCCGTAAGCAGGCTCGTGAGCCAGCCTGTCGCAGCCGCGACCACGCGATTGTTAAGCGTTTTCAGAAAAGATTGTTGCAGGGGCTGATACGCTTGCCTATAATCCTGCCTAGTCAACTATTGCAACCGCATAATTATTTCCATGAGCGACGCTCCGAAATCCGCGGCGATCGGCGACTACGTACTCGCCGAGAGCGTCGGCTACCTGATCAGCCGGGTGCGCTCGACCATGTGGAACATGGTCACGCAACATACGACCTCCGAACTGGGCATCACGAGCACGCAAGCAAGCATCCTCTTCATGCTGGCGGTCGGCAAGTGCCTGACGGCGGCGGACATCGCCCGCGAATACGGGATCGATGCGAGCGCGGTGACGCGGCTCATCGACCGGCTGGAAAAGCGCGGCCTGCTCTCGCGCGTGCGCAGCGAGGAAGACCGGCGCGTCGTGCGCCTCGCGCTGACGGACGCAGGCCACGCGACCGCCGAAAAGATTCCCGCTATTTTCACGCGCGTGCTGGATAACCTGCTCACGGGCTTCACGCCCGAGGAAGTGGGCTTTCTGAAGAGTATGTTGCGCCGGATTCTGTCGAATTCCTGCGATCCTTCCGTGGCACCCTTGCTCGGCGGCAATGATAAGCCTGGTACGTCATTGCGATGACAAGCAAATTTGGCATCGCAAGCCTACAAAATGATTGCAACGTCCATCTTTAATTCTCTTCTCAAGAGACGAGATATGAAACAGCTTTCCCTGTCCGCGCTTCCCGGCGAAAGCCGCGTGAAGAGCGCCGTGGCCGCCGCGATGACCGCGCTCGCGCTCACCGGTTGCGCGAACTACATGGGCATTTCGAGCGACAAACAGATCGCCGCGCCCGAAAACTTCGCGGCCACGCAGAGCCTGCCGGGACAAGGCGGCCAGTGGCCGACGCTCGACTGGACGAAGCAGTTCGGCGATCCGCAGTTGCCGCAACTGATCGACGAGGCACTCGCGGACAGTCCGACCATCGCGCAGGCGCAATCGCGCATCGCGAAGGCGTCGTCGTATATCGAGACGTCGCGCTCGGCGCTCTATCCGAAGGTCAACGGCTCGTATTCGTGGACGCGCGAGCTGTATTCCGCCAACGCCCTCTTCCCGCCGCCGTACGGCGGCACGTGGTTCAGCGAGAACAACGTGCTGGCGAGCGCGTCGTGGGAACTCGACCTGTGGGGCAAGAACCGCTCGCGGCTGAACGTGGCGGTCTCGCAGGAAAAGGCCGCCGAGGCGGACATGCAGCAGGCGCGCGTGACGCTGGCTGCATCGGTCGCGCGCACGTACAACCAGCTCGCGCTGCTCTATGCGCTGCGCGATGTCGCCCAGCGCGAGATCGCGAATCGGCAGGATGTCGGGCGCATCACGAACGGGCGCGTCGCGGCCGGACTCGATACCAACGTCGAGCGCCGCACCGCGGAAGGCAACGTCGCGACGAGCCAGACTAATTCGACCGAACTCGACGGGCAGATCGAAACCGTTCGCTATCAGCTCGCCGCGCTGCTCGGCAAAGGTCCGGACCGCGGCCTGCAGATCGCCAAACCCGTGATCGATCCGAACGTCAACGTGACGCTGCCCGACAACGTTCCTGCCGACCTCGTCGCGCGCCGCCCGGACATCGTCGCCGCGCGCTGGCAGGTCGAAGCCGCGACGCACAACATCAAGGAAGCGAAGGCCGAGTTCTTCCCGGACATCAACCTCGCGGCGGGCTTCGGTTTCGACGCGTTCGGCTGGGGCCGCTTCCTGCAGGCGAGCAGCCGCCAGATTCAGATCGGGCCGGCGGTGCATCTGCCGATCTTCGACGCCGGCGCGCTGCGGGCCCAGTTGAAGGGCCGTTACGCCGACTTCGAGGGCGATATCGCGAATTACAACCAGACGCTCATCAACGCGATGAACGACGTCGCGACCAACATCGCGGCGATCCGCTCGCTCGACAAGCAGATGGCCGACGCCCAGCGCGCGCTCGCGGCGGCGTCGAGCGCGTATCAGCTCGCGGTGATCCGCTACAAGGCCGGCCTGTCACCGCAATTGCAGGTGCTCAACGCCGACGAAAACCGTCTCGCGAATGAGCAGACCGTGACGAACCTGCGCCTGAAACGCACCGATCTGCAAATCGCGCTGGTCAAGTCGCTCGGAGGCGGCTTCGACGCGACGAGCACGAATCTCGCGATCGACGGCAGCGGGCAGCAGCAGGCGGCAACTCAGACGCCGTCGAAGTAAGCCGCGCACAAGAACACGCATCAAGACCAATACGGAAATTCGGAGTCTTTCATGAGCGACCCTCAACAAACCGCAGCCGCGCCCGCGCCAAAGCCCAGCAACGGCAAACGCCGCCGGCTGATGACGCTGATCGTGCTCGTCATCATCATCGCCGCCGTCGCGTACGGGCTGTACTACTTCCTCGTCGCGCGCTTTCACGAGTCGACCGACGACGCCTACGTCAACGGCAACGTCGTGCAGATCACGCCGCAGGTCGTCGGCACGGTGATCTCGGTGAACGCGGACGACACGCAGACCGTGAAGGTCGGCGATCCGCTCGTCGCGCTCGATCCGGCCGACTCCAAGGTCGCGCTGGATCAGGCCGAAGCGAATCTCGCGCAGACGGTGCGTCAGGTGCGCACGTTCTTCGTGAACAACAACCAGTACGAAGCGCAGATCGCCTTGCGCAAGTCGGATCTGTCGCGCGCACAGGACGATCTGAAGCGCCGCATGCAGGTTGCGCAGACCGGCGCGGTGTCGCAGGAAGAAATCTCGCACGCCCGCGACGCGGTTCGCAGCGCGCAGGCCGCGCTCGACGCCGCCGACCAGGAACTCGCGTCGAACCGTTCGCTCACGGCCAACACGACGATCGCCGATCACCCGAACGTGCTCGCGGCCGCCGCGAAGGTGCGCGACTCGTACATCAACTTCGCGCGCAACACGCTGCCGGCGCCGGTGACGGGCTACGTCGCGAAGCGCTCGGTGCAGGTCGGCCAGCGCGTCTCGCCGGGCAATCCGCTGATGGCGATCGTGCCGCTCAACGGCGTGTGGGTCGACGCGAACTTCAAGGAAGTGCAACTGAAGCACATGCGCATCGGCCAGCCGGTGGAACTGACGGCCGACCTGTACGGTTCGAGCGTCGTGTATCACGGCAAGGTCATCGGCTTCTCGGCCGGCACGGGCTCGGCGTTCTCGCTCCTGCCCGCGCAGAACGCGACCGGCAACTGGATCAAGGTCGTGCAACGCCTGCCGGTGCGGATCGAGCTCGACCCCAAGGAACTGGAGCAGCATCCGCTGCGCATCGGCCTCTCGATGAACGTCGACGTCACGATCAAGAACGAGGAAGGCGGCCAGCTCGGCAACGCGCAGAACACGGTCTACCAGACCAACGTGTTCGACAACTATGGCGCGCAGGCCGATCAGGAAATCGCGCGCATCATCCAGCAGAACGCGGGCACGGGCGCGGGGTCGCCGGCGCAGAGCACGTCGAAGGCGCCTGGCCGCGCGACGAAGTCCGCATCGGCCGCCAAGCTGATGTAAGCGGATTCGCCTCATGTCTTCGCAAAATGTCGTTCATGCGCCGCTGTCGGGCGGAAAGCTGGTCATCGGGACGATCGCCGTATCGCTCGCCGTGTTCATGAACGTGCTCGACACGTCGATCGCGAACGTCTCGATTCCCTCGATCTCCGGCGACCTCGGCGTCTCGTCGGATCAGGGCACGTGGGTCATCACGTCGTTCGCGGTCGCCAATGCGATCTCGGTGCCGCTTACCGGCTGGCTCACGCAGCGTATCGGACAAGTGCGGCTCTTCCTCGGCTCGATCATTCTGTTCGTGCTCGCGTCGTGGCTCTGCGGCCTTGCGCCGACGCTGCCGTTCCTGCTCGCCGCGCGCGTGCTGCAAGGCGCGGTCGCCGGCCCGATGATCCCGCTGTCGCAAACGCTCCTGCTCGCGAGTTATCCGCGCGAAAAAGCGCCGATGGCGCTCTCCATGTGGTCGATGACCACGCTCATCGCGCCGGTCGCGGGCCCGATTCTCGGCGGCTGGATCTCGGACAACATCTCGTGGCCGTGGATTTTCTACGTGAACATTCCGGTCGGCATCGGGGCGGCGATCGCCACGTTCGCGATCTTCCGCGACCGCGATTCCGCGATCCGCAAGGCGCCGATCGACACGGTCGGGCTCGCGCTGCTGGTGATCTGGGTCGGCTCGCTGCAGGTCATGCTCGACAAGGGCAAGGATCTCGACTGGTTCAACTCGACGACGATCGTCGTGCTCGCGCTGGTCGCGGTGATTTCGTTCGCGTTTTTTATCGTCTGGGAGCTGACGGCGGAGCATCCGGTCGTGGATTTGTCGCTATTCGCGCTGCGCAATTTCAGCGGCGGCACGATTGCGCTCTCGGTCGGCTACGGTCTGTATTTCGGCAATCTCGTGCTGCTGCCGCTGTGGTTGCAGACCGTCATCGGCTATACGGCGACAGATGCGGGTCTCGTTATGGCGCCCGTCGGTGTGTTCGCGGTGCTGCTCTCGCCGCTGACCGGCAAGTTCCTGCCGCGCATGGACCCGCGCCGCATTGCGACGGCCGCGTTCCTCGTGTTCGCGCTGTGCTTCTGGATGCGCTCGCGCTACACGACCGGCGTCGATACATGGTCGCTCACGCTGCCCACGCTGGTTCAGGGTATCGCGATGGCGGGCTTCTTCATTCCGCTGGTGTCGATCACGCTGTCGGGCTTGCCGGGGCATCGGATTCCGGCGGCGTCGGGCTTGTCGAACTTCGTGCGGATCATGTGCGGCGGCATCGGCACGTCGATTTTCTCGACGGCGTGGGAGCATCGCTCGATCGTGCATCACGCGCAACTCGTCGAGCAGGCCAACTCGTACAACCCTGTCTTCGCGAACTCGATGCAGCAGATGGGCGCGCTCGGCTTCTCGAAGGAACAGACCTACGGCATGTACAACAGCATGGCGACACAGCAGGCCGCGCAGCTCGGCGTGAACGACATGTTCTACATTTCGGCGGGGATTTTCGTCGCGCTGATCGCGCTGATCTGGATCACGCGGCCGGAGCGCTCGGGCGGCGGGGATTCGGCGGCGGCGGCATCGGCGGCGCATTGATCGGCTTGCCGATCGTGAAATGAAGAGAGCCCGGCTGAGCAATCAACCGGGCTCTTTTTTATTGCGTCGTGACGATCAACCGTTCGGGCGCGAGCACGCCCTCGCCCGCTCTTGCCACACCCAGCAAGCGCCCGCCTTCCTGCGCATAGACGCGCACACGACCGTCATCGAGGCGAGCCTTCACGACATCCGCGAGCCGCAGGCGTTGGCCGTGCAGGAAGCGTTGAGTCGCTTCGTCGTTCAGCTCGATCGCGGGAAACGTGGACAAGAGCGCATCGACAGGCTGAAGCCGCGCATCGCGCTCCGCTTCGTTCATGCCGGTGAGTTCCTCCAGCGTGACCGCATGTTCGAGCGTCAACGCGCCGACGCCCGTGCGCCGCAGCGCCGTCAGATGCGCGCCGCAGCCGAGCGCCTCGCCGATGTCTTCCGCCAGCGTGCGCACATACGTGCCCTTGCTGCACGTCACGCGAAACGTCACGAGCGGCAATGCGCACGCGATCATCTGCAATGCGTGAATCGTGACCTGACGGCCTTCGCGTTCCACCGTCTGACCTGCACGCGCGTATTCGTAGAGCGGCTTGCCGTCACGTTTCAGAGCGGAGTACATCGGCGGGATTTGGACGATCTCACCTTGGAATCGCGTCATCGCCTGCTCGACTGCATGCTCGTCGCACGTTACGTCGCGCGTGTCGATGGCCTCGCCTTCGGCATCTCCGGTCGTCGTGCGGATGCCGAGACGCATCGTCGCTTCGTAGGTCTTGTCCGCTTCGAGCAAGTCTTGCGAAAACTTCGTCGCTTCGCCGAAGCACAGCGGCAACAGACCCGTCGCGAGCGGATCGAGCGTGCCCGTATGGCCCGCCTTCTTCGCGAGATAAATCCGCTTCGCTTTGATGAGCGCGTCGTTGCTCGACAGCCCGAGCGGCTTGTCCAGCAGCAGCACGCCGTCCAGCGCGCGGCGCGGAATCTTCGGACCGCCCTTCACTCACGCACCTTCGTCATCTTTGGCGCGCGAGGCGTTCGCTTCGTCGATCAGGCGCGACATCTCGACGGCCTTCTCGATCGTCTGGTCGTAGTGGAAATGCAGCGTCGGCACCGTATGAATGTGCAGGCGCTTGAACAGCATATTGTGCAGATGCCCCGCGGCATGATTCAGACCTTGCTCGGTCTGTTTCGGATCGCCGGTGAGCGTCGTGAAGTAGACCTTCGCGTGCGCGTAGTCGGGCGTGAGTTCGACGCTTTGAATCGTCACGAGCCCGATGCGCGGGTCTTTCACCTCGCGCAGCAGTTCCGAAAGATCGCGCTGGATCTGATCCGCAATCTGCACGTTGCGGTTCGCGGATGTCCGTCTTTTAGCCATGATGTCGTTTCCGTGTTTCTTTCGCTGCCGCCTGAAGCAAAAAGGGCGGAGCGAGCCGCCAGGCTCACCCCGCCCTTTTCTCGGCGGCTAGCGCATTACAGTGTGCGAGCCACTTCCGTCACTTCGAAGACTTCGAACTGGTCGCCTTCCACGATGTCGCTGAAGTTCTTGATCGACATACCGCACTCGAAGCCCTGACGCACTTCCTTGACGTCGTCCTTGAAGCGCTTGAGCGAATCGAGCTCGCCGGTGTGGATCACGACGTTGTTGCGGATCACGCGCACCGACGAGGAGCGCTTGACCACGCCGTCCGTGACCATACAACCCGCGATCAGGCCGACCTTCGGCACGCGGATGACCTGACGCACCTCGACCATGCCCGTCACCGTCTCGCGCTTCTCCGGCGCGAGCATGCCGGACATTGCCGCCTTCACTTCATCCACTGCGTCGTAGATGATGTTGTAGTAGCGGATGTCGATGCCATTCGCCTCGGCCACCTTGCGCGCCTGTGCATCCGCACGCGTGTTGAAGCCGATGATGACCGCCTTCGAAGCCGTCGCCAGATTGACGTCCGATTCGCTGATCGCGCCGACCGCGCTGTGCACGATCTGCACGCGCACTTCGCTGGTCGACAGCTTGAGCAGCGACTGAACCAGCGCTTCCTGCGAGCCCTGCACGTCCGCCTTGACGATGAGCGGCAGATTCTGCACTTCGCCTTCGCCCATCTGCTCGAGCATGTTCTCGAGCTTGGCGGCCTGCTGCTTCGCCAGCTTGACGTCGCGGAACTTGCCCTGACGGAACAGCGCGATTTCGCGCGCCTTGCGTTCGTCCGGCAGCACGATGACTTCCTCGCCCGCCGCCGGCACTTCGGACAGACCCTGGATTTCCACCGGGATCGACGGACCGGCCGACTTCGTCGGCTTGCCGGTTTCGTCGAGCATCGCGCGGACGCGGCCGTAGGCGCTGCCCGCGAGAACCACGTCGCCGCGATTCAGCGTGCCGGACTGCACCAGAATGGTCGCCACCGGACCCTTGCCCTTGTCGAGCTTCGCTTCGATGACGAGACCCTTTGCGGCCGCTTCGACCGGTGCGGTCAGTTCCAGCACTTCGGCTTGCAGCGACACGTTTTCCAGCAGGTCGTCGATGCCGCGGCCGGTCTTCGCCGACACTTCGATGAACGGCGAATCGCCGCCGTACTCTTCCGGCACCACACCTTCCGCGACGAGTTCCTGCTTCACGCGGTCCGGGTTGGCTTCCGGCTTGTCGATCTTGTTGATCGCGACGACGATCGGCACGCCACCCGCCTTCGCGTGGGCAATCGCTTCCTTCGTCTGCGGCATCACGCCGTCGTCGGCCGCGACCACCAGAATGACGATGTCGGTCGCCTTCGCTCCGCGCGCACGCATGGCCGTGAAGGCCTCGTGACCCGGCGTGTCGAGGAAGGTGATGACGCCGCGCGGCGTTTCGACGTGATACGCGCCGATATGCTGCGTGATGCCGCCCGCTTCGCCCGCCGCCACTTTCGCGCGACGGATGTAGTCGAGCAGCGAAGTCTTGCCGTGGTCGACGTGACCCATGACGGTGACGACCGGCGGACGCGGCAGCTTCTCCGCCGTGTCTTCCGTGGCTTCGCCTTCGACGAGCAGCGCTTCCGGATCGTCCAGCTTCGCCGCGACCGCGCGATGGCCCAGTTCCTCGACGACGATCATCGCCGTTTCCTGATCCAGCACCTGGTTGATCGTGACCATCTGGCCGAGCTTCATCATCACCTTGATGACTTCCGAAGCCTTCACCGACATCTTGTGCGCGAGATCCGCCACCGAAATGGTTTCCGGCACATGGATTTCGCGGATGATCGGCTCGGTCGGCGCCTGGAACGACGTCGCCTGCTCCTGATGCTTGCCGCGACCCTTCGGACCGCCGCGCCAGCCGCGATCGACGCCGCCGCTCGAATCGCCACGCGTCTTCATGCCGCGGCGCTTCGATGCGTCGTCCTGCTGCCAGCCGCCCTTGCCGGCCTTCTTCTTGTCGCCAGCGCCTGCCGGTGCCGTCGATGCGGGAGCCGCCGCGCCACCCGCAGCCGGTTTTTTCGCCGCTGCCGCGGGACGCGGCGCCTGCGCGCCTTCCGGCTTCGCGGGCTTGTGCAGCGTGCCCTTCGCTTCGGCGGCCTTGGCCGCTTCAGCCGGCTTCGCCGCGGCCGGCGCCGGTTCCGGCGCCTTGACCTGCGCCTTGCGCGGCGTGCTCATCATTTCGCGGATTGCGCGCGCTTCGGCTTCCGCCGCCGCGCGACGCTTCGCGATGGCTTCCTGCTCCAGACGCGCCTTTTCGGCCTTGGCCTTCGCGTCTTCTTCCGCCTTCTTCGCGGCTTCGCGCTGAGCCGCACGCTCGCTCGCTGCCTTCTCTTCCGCAGCCTTCTCGGCGATTGCGGCGGCTTCGCGTTGCGCGGTATCGTCCTGCTTCGGTTCCGGCTTGGCTTCGACTGCCGGCTGCGCGCGCGTTTCCTGACGCGCGGCCTGCGCCGCACGCGAGATTTCCGCCGCCTGAGCCGCAGCCGCCGCACGGCGCGCCGCTTCCTCTTCCTGCTTCTTGCGCTCGGCTTCCGCCGCTTCCTCGCGGGCGCGGCGCTCGGCTTCCTCGCGCTCGAGTTTCGCCTGTTGTTCCTTCAGCTCGCGCTCTTCGCGCTCGAGCTGCTCGGCGGCGCGACGCGCTTCTTCCTCGCGGCGCTGCAGTTCGGCCTCGTCGACTTCCGGCTCTTCGACGTGATTCGCCGACGCCTCGGCCTGTTCCAGACCGGGTTCGTCACGCTTCACGAAAACACGCTTCTTGCGCACCTCGACCTGAATGGTGCGAGCCTTACCCGTTGCGTCGGATTGCTTGATCTCCGACGTATGCCGGCGGGTCAGAGTGATCTTGCGCTTGTCGGCGTCGGCGGAGCCGTGCGACTTGCGCAAATGATCGAGCAGACGCGCCTTGTCCGTTTCGGACAGGTCGTCGTTCGCGCTCGCTTTCTGTACGCCAGCCGCCTGCAGTTGCTCCAGCAGCACGCCTGCAGGCATTTTCAGTTCCGCGGCAAATTGGGCTACGTTGTTACTCGCCATTCATTCCTCTTGATGCAAGGACAGATCCTTGCGGTTAGATCGGGGTCACGCGGCCAGACAGGCCGCCAAATATCAGTGCGCCATGGTCATTTCTCACTGGAACCAGTGTTCACGTGCTTTCATGATCAACGCCTTAGCGGCATCCTCTTCCATACCGGTCATTTCGACCAGTTCATCAACTGCCAGCTCCGCGAGGTCGTCGCGGGTCTGAATCTGGTGCTCGGCGAGCTTGGCAAGCAGTTCGTTGTCCATGCCATCGAGACTCTTCAACTCGAGCGCGACGCCTTCCACTTTCTCTTCGTTGGCGATCGCCATCGTGAGCAGCGCGTCGCGCGAGCGGTTGCGCAGCTCGTGTACGGTGTCTTCGTCGAAGGCTTCGATTTCGAGCATTTCGTTGAGCGGCACGTAGGCGATTTCTTCGAGGCTCGTGAAGCCCTCGTCGATCAGGATGTCGGCGACTTCCTCGTCCACATCCAGACGCGCCATGAACAGGTCGCGCAACTTGCCACGCTCTTCGTTCTGCTTCAACGCCGACTCGTCCGGCGTCATGATATTGATTTGCCAGCCGGTGAGTTCGCTCGCGAGTCTCACGTTCTGGCCGGCGCGGCCGATGGCGACGGCGAGCTCGTTTTCGTCCACGACGACATCCATCGAGTGCTTTTCTTCATCGACGACGATCGACTGGACGGCTGCCGGCGCGAGGGCGCCGATCACGAACTGCGCGGGGTCTTCCGACCATAGCACGATGTCGACGTTCTCGCCACCGAGCTCATTGCGCACGGCCTGCACGCGCGAACCGCGGATGCCGACGCACGTGCCGATCGGGTCGATGCGTTTGTCGTAGGCGATCACGCCGATTTTCGCACGCACGCCGGGATCGCGCGCGGCCGCCTTGATTTCCAGCAGTCCCTGTTCGATTTCCGGCACTTCGAGTTCGAAGAGCTTCATCAGGAACTCGGGCGCGGTGCGCGAGAGTTCGATCTGCGGGCCGCGAGCCGTGCGGTCGACCTTCGCGATGTACGCGCGCACGCGGTCGCCCACGCGCAGGTTTTCCTTCGGGATCAACTGGTCGCGGCGCAGGAGTGCTTCGACGCGGCCCGACTCGACGATGAAATTGCCCTTGTCCAGGCGCTTCACCGAGCCGGTCATGATCTTTTCGCCGCGCTCGAGGAAGTCGTTCAGGATCTGCTCGCGTTCGGCGTCGCGCACCTTTTGCAGAATGACCTGCTTCGCGGCCTGCGCGCCGATGCGGCCGAACTCGATCGACGGAATCGGCTCCTCGATGAAGTCGTCCACCTCGACGTCGGGCTTCTGTTCCTTCGCTTCGAACAACAGGATTTCCTGATCCGGCTCTTGCAGGCCGGCCTCGTCCGGCACGACGCGCCAGCGGCGGAAGGTTTCATGCTCGCCGCTTTCACGGTCGATGGCGACGCGGATATCCACATCTTCTTCGAAGAGCTTCTTCGTAGCGGAAGCAAGCGCAGCTTCCAGCGCTGCGTACACGACGTCCTTGTTGACGTTCTTTTCGCGTGCCAGCGCATCCGCCAGCATCAATACTTCGCGACTCATTGTTTGCGGCTCCTAAAATCTACCTTGGGGACGAGACGTGCTTTATCGAGGTCCGCGAGCGTGAAATCGAGCATCGCGGCGCCGTCCTTCCCTTCAATTTCCAATCCGATCGTTTCGCCTTGGGGGGCGTGCAAGATGCCACGGAACGATTTGCGCCCGTCCAGCGGCTTTTTCAACGTGATGGAGACTTCGCTCCCCGCGAAGCGCTCGAAATCCGTCAGCTTCTTGAGCGGACGGTCGAGCCCCGGCGACGATACTTCGAGCCGGTCATAGTCGATGTTCTCGACTTCGAACAAATATTGGAGCTGGCGCGTGACCTTCTCGCAGTCTTCGATGGCGATACCAGCCGGCTGGTCGATATATATACGCAGCATGCCGCCTCCCGAACGCTCGAGATCGACAAGCTCGTAGCCAAGGCCCGAGACCGTGGTTTCTATCAGTTCCGTCAGTTGCACAGTAACTCCAAGGTGTTTCGCGCGCTCCACGCCAAAACACCTGCGGCGAGCGCCTTCATGCGGGCGCGCACCCCTGCTCCCGAGATGCCGAACCGAAAAGCCAAAAAAAAATGGGCGCAACGCCCATCTTCTTCAACCGAGGTCGCACCCGGGCAGCGAAAAAACTACGTGCCCAGCGACTTCATGATTTTAGCCATTTTTCGGGACAAACGCAAACGTAACGCGCGCTTTCAGCCCTGTTGAGCCTGATTTCACGACGATTCGCCTTTGCGATTTTGCACGGCCGAGCGCATGTGTTTCGCCACTGGGAACAGGCGCGACGCATCGCGCGCGGTTCCCCGTGAACTTGTTGCTCAGCGGCCGCGCGAGCGATTGCGCGCGCCCCGGGCGGCGCCACCGCCAGCCTTGCCCTGTCCCGGACCTTGCTGCGCACCGCCCTGGCGATTGCCGCGCGGCGCGTTGCCGCCCGCGGCGCGCTTGCCGGCGCCGCCACCCATGCCCGGCGCTCCGCCTTGCGGACGCGCGCCGCGCGGACCACCCGGCCGGCCGCCGCCATTCGCACGATTGCCGTTCGGCTCGTTGCCGATGCGGTTGCCGTTCGCTTCGCGGCCGCCGCGACGGCCCGTGCCGCCGGCGTTGCCCGTGCCGGCGTTGCCGCCGAATCCGCCCATGCCGCCGAGCCCGAAGCCGCCAGCCGTGCCGCCCGGCTGACCGCGCCGCCCGCCGCGTCCCGGCGTCTGTTGCTGCGTCATGCGCGAGTGGGAACTCAGCACCGGTTCGCGCGTGATGAAGCCCATCGACGTCTGCATCGGATCGGGTTGCACGCGCGGCGCCGCACTGCGTCCGCCCTTGTCGGCTGTCGGCACCTTCAGGCCGACCGACTCCAGCAGGCTGCGCACCTGATTGTCTTCGAGCTCTTCCCAGCGGCCGCGCTTCAAGCCACGCGGAAGCGCGATCGGACCGTGACGCGTACGGATCAGACGGCTCACCATCAGACCCGCCGCCTCGAACATGCGGCGCACTTCGCGGTTACGGCCTTCGGCCAGCGCGACGTGATACCAATGATTCGTGCCTTCGCCGCCACCGTCCTGAATGCGCAGGAAGTTGGCCGGACCGTCGTCGAGTTCGACGCCCTTCAGCAGTTTCTGCCTCATCCCCTCCGACAACTGCCCGACCACGCGCACCGCATATTCACGCTCGACGCTGTAACGCGGATGCATGAAGCGGTTCGCCAGATCACCCGACGTCGTGAGCAGCAGCAGGCCTTCCGTGTTGAAGTCGAGACGGCCGACCGCGAGCCATTTGGCCGTTTTCATCGACGGCAGCTTGTCGAACACGGACGGACGGCCTTCCGGGTCCGCGTGGCTGACGATCTCGCCCGTCGGCTTGTGATAGAGCAGAATGCGCGGCGGCTTGCTGGCGAGCTTGCGCTTGAGCGGCTTGCCGTTGATGCGCACCTGATCGGTCGGCATGATGCGCTGGCCGATATGCGCCGGCTCGCCGTTCACCGACACGCGGCCAGCGATGATCAGTTCTTCCATGTCGCGGCGCGAGCCCATGCCCGCGTCGGCGAGCACCTTGTGGAGCTTCGGAGCGTCGTCGTCCGGTTCCAGCACGCGCTTTTGCTGCGGGGCGTTGCGGCCGCGTCGAAGCATCGGGGCGCGCACGCCGCCCGAGCCGTTGTCGGCGTCGAAGGCGGGCGAGGTCACGTAAGCGAAGACGTCGTCGACGGCGGCAGCGGCAGCGCTCTCGACCGTCGCGGGGCCCGCATCGTTGCCGTTACGCTTGCCGCGCTTTTGCTGCGGAGCATTCTTGCGACGCCCGCCTTCACGCGGCGCGGACGCGGCGGCCTGCGCAACCGGCTGTTCTTCCGCCGCTGCGACATCGGCCTCGCCAGCGTCGGCGCGCGCGTTCTTGCGACCGCGCGGACTTGCACCTTCGCTCTTGCGCGGCTTGGCGCCCGGGTCCTTGCGCGGCGTGCGCACCTGTGCGGCGACGACGCCATCGGGCGGCGTCTCGTTCACGGCGGCCGGCGCGCCTTCGGCGTCCTTGGTCTTCGCGACAGCGCGACGCCGTGCGATCAGGCTGCGCGGCCCGCGGCGCAATCCGCGGCGCGGACGGTCCTCGCCCTCGCCGCCTTCATCGGCGCGCTTGCGTTCGCCGGCGTCGGCCGACTCGGGTGCGTCCGCGGCATGCGCCGGGCGCGCGGATTCAGGCGAATCGCTGTCGTGGGAGTGTGTCAAAACAACCTCAAATGTCGAATCGCGCGCCCGTCGCGGGCGCGTCTAAAAATCCGCTGATCGGTCCGGCTGGTCGTCTCGAAATGATCTTTTTGGAGAGCCGGGTTGCGAGATCAGGGGCCTTGCAACTTGCGTCAGGCGCGGCGCGCCTTCGGTTCTTCGGAGTCGTCGTCCAGTTCTGCGTCGTTCGATGGACTCGCGTCTTTTTCTTCTTCACGCGGCATCGGCACGGGTGCGTCGTGCGCAGCGCTCAGCGATTGCGCGTGAATTTCGGGCGGCAATGCGGCGCGCTCATCCAGCGCATCCGCATGATCCGTTCCGAGTGTGTGCTGCGGTTGTCCTGCCTGTTCCTGCTCCGCCGAGACTTCGGCTGCGCTCTCATCGCTGCCGGATGTATCGGTTTCGACGGCTTCAGCCGATTGCACCGCCTCAACGGCGTTGACCGGCGCCGTGGCGTCGTGTTCCCCGCTTTTCGGCGATTCGGCCGCGCTCCCGGCGATGCTCTCGGGGAATTCGATCGAATGCTGCGCAAGCAGCGATGCCTCCAGTTGCGCCGCCGGATTATCCAGCGCGGGCAGCTCGTCGAGCGCGGTCAGGCCGAGGTCGTCGAGAAACTGCTTGGTCGTCGCGTAAAGCGCCGGGCGGCCCGGCACGTCGCGATGACCGATCACCTCGATCCAGCCTCGGTCTTCCAGCTGCTTCACGACCTGCGTATTCACCGTCACGCCGCGAATCTCTTCGATATCGCCTCGCGTCACCGGCTGTCGATACGCAATGATCGCCAGCGTTTCGAGCACGGCCCGCGAATACTTGGGCGGCTTTTCGGGGTGCAGCCGGTCGAGATAGGCCCGCATCGCGGGCTTGCTCTGAAAACGCCAGCCCGAGGCGAGCGCCACGAGTTCTACACCACGTCCCGACCAGTCGGCCTTGAGCGCTTCGAGCAACGTGCGAACGGTATCCGCCGAAATATCGTCGGCGAACAGCTTGCGCAATTCATTCAGCCTCAGCGGTTCCTGCGCGCAAATCAAGGCAGTCTCGAGGACGATCTTCGCCTCTTGGGTATTCATGCAGCTTGGGTCAACCCTGTATGGTCAATGATTCAATTCAAAATCGGGCTTGCGCAGGACCGAACGCTACCAAATTGGTGCGAACGATAAAGCTGGACGCGGAGTTTCAAGACGCGCTCGCCCGATTGTAATCGGTCATATTGATTGGGAGCACGCACCGGGGAGAGGCGACATTGGGCGATCGGTGAGCGAACGCCGGGCCATCCCAGCCGGACGAGGTGGCGCTTTCCTAGGCGAAAGCGCGTGACTGAGCGCCATATTACGCAAAAACAACCGGGGCGTAAAGGTGATCGCTTCATCCTCGGCCGAACTCACTCGACGGCGCGCGCCGCGAGAAACCGCTGCAGCCGCTCGACGCCCGTATCGAGCCGCGACGGATCGCACGCGTAGCACCAGCGCACGAAACCTTCGCCTTCCGCGCCGAACGCGCTACCGGGGGCGAGCCCGAGTCCGGCTTCGCGCACGAGCGATTTGCACAGTTCGAGACTGTTCCGCGCGCCCGGCAGCGAGAAGAAGAGGTACATCGCGCCATCGGGAGCACGGACGTCGACGCCTTCGATCGTCTGCAAGGCTTTCACCAGATGGTCGCGGCTCGCGCGCAAATCGGCGACGAGTGTCTGCGTGAAACGCTCGCCCTCTTCCACCGCGACGATCCCCGCCTGCTGCACAAACGACGGCGCGCACGACGTGTTGTATTCCACGAGCTTGCCGAGATCGTCCATAAGCTGCGTCGGCGAAACGAGCCAGCCCAGCCGCCAGCCGGTCATCAGCCATGCCTTCGAGAACGAATTCACCGCGATCACGCGCTCGTCGCGCGTGGCGAGATCGAGAAAAGACGGCGCGACGGGCGCACCGTCGCCGTAATACAGACGCTCGTAGACTTCGTCCGCGACAATCCAGATGCCATGACGGCGACAATGCTCCAAAACGGTGCGTTGCTGCGCGCGCGTCATCGTCCAGCCGGTCGGATTGTTCGGCGAGTTGATCATCAGCATGCGCGTGTCCGGCGTGAGCGCCGCGAGAAGGCGATCGAGGTCGAGCGTCCAGCCGCGCGGGCCGTAGGTCAGCGAAACCGTGTCGACGCTCGCACCGAGGATCTTCGGAATCTCGACGAGGTTCGGCCAGAGCGGCGTCACCGCGACGACCCGGTCGCCCGCTCCGGCGACGAGCTGAGCCGCGAGCATCAGCGCATTCACGCCGGCGCTCGTGACGGCGATATGCGCCGGCGTCGTCGCGCCGTGCAGCGCGCTCACATAGCGGCTGAGCGAATCGCGCAGCGGCGCGATGCCCAGATTGTGCGTGTAGAAAGTGGCGCCGTCGGCGAGCGCGCGACTCGCGGCGTCGCGAATGAACTGCGGTGTCACGCGATCCGATTCACCGAACCAGAACGGAAGCACGTCGGGCACGCCGAAGCCGGCGTTCGCGACTTCGCGAATCTGCGACGGCCTCAACGCCCGCACCGCGTCGCGCGCATTGGGGGCACCGGATCCGTGCACGCCAGCCAGTTGGCTCAATTCGCTGACAACCGCTCCTTCCGACTCACTCATCGCTTGCCCCGTCGTCTTGTCTGGAAAATGAAGTCTAACGCGCACGCCGCCGTTTTCGAGTCGGCCGAACGGCCTATACGAGGTCTTCCGCACGTCGCGGCAACGACGCGATCAGCGACCACACCGACTCCGCCGCCGGCGAGAGCGAACGATCGCGCCGGCGCACGAGCTCCACGGTCCGCTCGGCGCGCGGTTCGAGCGGCAATGCGACGAGCGAAGAATCCGCCGGCAGCGGAAGCGCCAGCCAAGGCAGCACGCTCACGCCCACGCCCGCTTCCACGAGCCCGAAAACGGTCGCCGAATGGCCGAGTTCCTGCACCACGTGCGCTTCGACACCGTGCTCCTGCATCACGGCATCGATGATCGGCCGGCTGCCGGATGCGTAGTCGAGCATCACGAGCGGCTCGCCGGCGAGCGCTTCCCACGGCACGGCGGTCTCGCGTCCGAGCGGATGATCGCGCCGCGCGACGAGACAGAACGAATCGGTCATCACCGGCTCGCCGTGCAGTTCGTCGGAGGAAAACGGCCCGATCACCACGCCGAAATCGACTTCGCCGGACCTGACCTTGCGCAGGACATCGGACTGGACGTCATCGCGCAAACTCAGCTTGATCAGCGGAAACTGCTTCAGGCACGACGCGATCACGCGCGGCATCAGCCGGCACGCGACAGTCGGGCTCGCCGCGACGATCACGCGCCCGCGACGCTGCTCCCCGAGATCGCGCACTTCTCGCAGCGCTTCGTCGAGATCCGCCAGCAGACGCGACACCGTGCCGACAAGGTTCGCACCCACGTCGGTCAACAACACTTCGCGCGTTGTCCGGTCGATCAGCTTGAGCCCGATTTCTCCTTCCAGCTCGCGCACGCAGCGGCTGACCGCCGACTGCGTCAGACCGATTTCATCACCCGCGCGGCTGAAGCTGCGCAACCTCGATACCGCGATGAAGACGCGCAGTTGCCGCAACGTCACGTTTAGTGGCCCGCTCATTCCGAATACTCATCAATTTGCCAGTTTCATGCGGAAGTATAGAGGCGAATTGGTGTGATCTGAGACACGAACGCGCGTTTCGCTGCGGTGCAGCAAATTGCTGAAACGCACGCTGGAAGGGCCTATTGCACTTGATTGGTGATTGTCCCGATTTCTTAATCAGTCTGTTTCGGGTCTGATACGGGCCATGCTGACATCGCGTCAGCCTACTGCCATGTGGGTTTCCCGGATTTCGCGACATGCATGGCACGGTTCTCGCATTTCATTGCGCACAGAGGTCGGAGCCATACGCGGTCACATCGAATATTTCGTCTACCGCAACAACTCCGGCCTTCCAGGTATTCGTTTATCGGATTCCGCCCAGAGTGCGCGGCGCGGGGCAGCGCACCGGGGTTAGCTTCGCTGAGGTGAGATATGGTGCTGTTCGACGATTTGAGAGATAACGAGTGGGCGTTGGTCGAAGCGTTGTTTTGTTCCGAGCCGGCGCGTAGCGAACGGCGTGGACGTCCGCGCGTCGAGGCGCGAGCCGTGGTCAACGCGGTTTTGTGGGTGCTGTCCACCGGTGAAGGCTGGTCGAAACTGCCCGGACGCTACCCGTCCCCGCCGACCTGCCGCCGCCGCTTCGATGAATGGCAGGCAGACGGCACGCTGGCCGAAATCGTGAAGCGCCTTTCCGGCAACGGCCGCGAAGTGTCGCTGCGCGGGCGCATCGGGTCGAGCGCCGCGAAGCCGCCTGCGCCGCCGAGCCGCGATCGACTTCGCGGCGCGTTCTGGACAAACCCGGAATCGTGGCGCGCTCCGGCAAAGATGGCCTGACGCATTCGCTTCTTGTCGAGGCCGGCGTTCGCCGGCCTCACGCAGTTCTTCCGCCTTCGCGCGAGGCCGCAGCCTGCGCGCATTCCGAGCCTTGTCGATTTCGTCGCGGCCAGCGCAGGGCGGTTGCACGATCGTCGTGATCGGCGAAACAACTCTTTACCATTCCTTACAGCGCCACGGCGGATCACGGCATAGTTTGATGAATGACCGAACAGGCCCCACGAAGGCTTCGAGGATTTCATCATGAAGGCATCGACTCTGCTCGTGCATGGCGCGTTCGTCGCGCTGACTAGCACCGCGGCGATGAGCCAGGCACAACCTCCGCCGCCCGCATCCGATTTCCACGTGAACACGAAGGCCTCGATGGCCACGTCGCAGAACAGCGGCCGAAATCATGACGCCGCGCCGCCCGCACCGCGCGGCGATCTTCGCGGCGATATCGCGAGCAACGCACGTCCGCGCCCGGATTCGGAACGCGAACCGCATTTCCAGCATCGCTGAATTCGCTTGCTTCACGACGCGCGTTTCGCGGAACCACTTCGATGCGCGCCAGTCACATCAGATGCCATGAACAGCGCGTGGCAACAGTGATATCCGGTATGCCCGTATCGTTCGCGATACGGGCACTTTTTTGACTGAGGCTCGGATTGCAGGCCGATTGTGGGCTTATTCGTCCGACGACAACGTTCCCTCGACCCATGCGTCGACTGCCAACCGGTTCCGGCGGGCCGCCAGTGCTAAACCCGCGCCTCCAGAACCGCTTCCTGACCGCCGAACGTGTAACGCTCGGCGCGACGCAGGTCCCAGTCGCTGGAACGCTCGTCGCGCGAAAGTCGCGAGAATTCCTGCTTGCCGCGCTCGGTGACGACCGCGATATCGACCGGAGCATGAAATCCGGGCGCGGGCGCCACGGTGCGTTGCCGGGTGAGTTCGAGCAAACCCAGCGCGCGCAGAAGATCGAATACGTTGGGACGTTTCGCCCAAGGAACCTGACGATACTGCGCCCGGCGAAGTGCTTCGAGTACAACTTCGTTGGAATACGTGGTCATCTCGTTCTTTCTTCCTGTGCAGCCATGACGACGCTCGTGACAGTCGCAAGACGGTCCGCGACGTCGACTAAACGCGGCGCGCCGAATCTCGTCTGCGATGACGACTCGCAGCCCGAATGTTTGGCCGCCGCTTGCGTTAGGTGCTGCTTTCTATTACAAGCCCCCGTGAGAGCACGCTGATCGCGCGCTTTACTGCGACACCCGCCGATGCGTTCCAGAGCACGCGATGACGGAACGAATTGTCCTCAAACCAATACGTTACCCCAATCAAATTGGTTCTATTCACTTTATTGCTGCTTTTTTTTGCATTATTTGCGCTGTGGCGACGGCGCCGTGTCCAGATCGCGATGGTCGTGGTAGCGCTCGCGTGGGCGATCGGCGCGGGCTGGCTCGCGACTCCGCTGCTCGATCTCGCCCAGCACGGCTATCGTCATACCGACGTGCCGTCGTTCGCCTCCCGGACGACGATGGTGCTGATGGGCGGCGGCACCAGGCGCAGCGGCTCGGGACTCGTTCCGCAGTTCAACGCGATGCGACGCATCGACGCCATCGGAATGCTTTATCGCGAGTGCCGCGAAACCGGCGCTTCGTGCAAGGTGATCCTGAGCGGCGGCGATCCGCAGCGCCACGGGCAGGCCGAAGCCGACAACTACGCGCCTTACGTGCTCGCGCAGGGCGTCGCTCCGGGCGACCTCGTACGCGAAAATCAAAGCCTCAATACCTATCAGAACGCGCGCAACGTGGCCGAAATTCTGGGGCCTTCAGATGACAACCGTTTGATCATTGTTACATCCGCGTATCACATGCGGCGCTCGATGCGCGCTTTCGAGGCGTTCGGCTATGCGCCGGTGCCTTACGTGTCGGACGTGCGGCCCACGCGGATCACGTTCTTTCCGCGTTTCCGGAACTTCGCGAACAGCGAGCTCGCCATGCACGAACTCGTCGGGCTGGCGCGCTTCATGGTGTATCGCTGGCTGCGTATCTACTAGCCATGACGCGATGCTAAGCACTCTAAAACAACCCGATCGATGACGCGCGCCGGTCACGCGACACACCGTTGCCCGATTTCGGGCTTATGATGCGGATTGTCTGATCGTCAGGCGCGCGAGGTTCGCGGCTGACGTCCCGTGAAGCTGCGGGAGCGATTTTTGCTCAGACCCATGCGTCATTCCACCGGATCGGACAGACGATTCCCGGGTTCAACTGCCACTAGGAGGTAACAATGAAGAAGCTGTCCCTGGCTGTTCTGTTGTCCCTCAGCGCGGTCGCATCGGGCGCTTATGCCCAGAGCGATCAGGGCGTGACCATGAGCACCGATCCCGCGAAGATCGCCGATATCGAATCGCGCGCGCAGAATTTGCAGACGCAGCAAGACAACATGCAAAACATGCACACGCAGTCGTCTTCGCACAAGTCGATGCATCACAAGAAAGCGCCCAAGCCGGCGGCTGGCTCGACCCAGTAAGACCGGTTTTCCGCTTTAGGCACGGGGCCAATCACGCCGCTTCGAGTCGATGCATCGGCTCGAAGGCGGCGTGGAATTCATCTATATGTCTGGCGATCACGCCCGCGTGGCGCGATGCGATACCCAGTCGCCGCCCTCGATACGCGGCAATCCGGCGACGGCGGCGGCCGCGACCGGATAAATCAGGCAATCGATCCGATCCGTTCTGCCTTCGACCTCCACCTCCACATGCAGGCGATGCGCGCGGAATAAGCCTTCGACACCCGGATACACGTGTTCGATTTCATCGAGGACGGGCACGAGACCGTCTTCGATACGATAGACATCGCCGCGAATCGGCGCGCCCTCTTCGTCGATCACGAGCCCCGGATATGTGCCGAAGTCGAAGAGCCGGCCCTGAACGTGCGCAGCGCCGATCCATTCCGGCGTCGCGATGCCGTTGCGCGCGGCCGCGCGGTTGATATCGTTGACCTCGCCGGCACGCAGCGTGCCGTAGACAAAAACGTATTGCATCGAGAACGCGCTCCAGTTGGCCTTAAGTTGATCCACGGCCATTATGCGCCGCGCAATGTTCGCGGCGCTTCGGCGAGCGCTTTCGGCTACCATCGGCGCGTGCCTCCACACTTCACCCAAGCGAACATGGCCACGTTTGTCGAATCGAGATCGTCGAGCGAGGAAGTCGAGCATCTCGACATTCCCGTCGAGCATTCGCCGACGCTCGATCATCCGATTCGCGTGCGGTCGCGGCAGGTTCCTTACGGCGTGCGGATCGCGCTGCACACGCATCCGTGGGCGCAGGTCGCGTACACCTCGCGCGGCGTGCTGCGCGTCGCAACCGCCGATTCGACCTGGATGGTGCCGCCCTCCCGCGCGATCTGGGTGCCGCCCAATGTCACGCATGAAGTCGTGATCGTCGAAGATGCCTATCTGCGCACGCTGTATGTCGATGCCAGCGTCGTGCCGGCGGGACTCGGCGCGTGCCGCGTCGTCGAAGTGTCGCCGCTCTTGCGCGAAGTCATCGCCGCGCTCGACGAAGAAGCGATTTCGCGTCAGCGCGAGCGGCTGCTCGGCACGCTCGCGCTCGACGAGATCATCCGCTCGCAGCCTCTGCCGCTCTCCGTGCCCATGCCCAACGAGAAGCGTCTGCGCGCCCTGTGCAACGCCGTGCTGGCCGATCCGTCGCATTCGGACCTGGAGCGATGGTCGTCGGAAGCGGGTGCGAGCTCGCGCACCATCGCGCGGCTGTTCAGGCGAGAGCTGGGCGTGAGTTTTTCGCAGTGGCGTCAGCAGGCCGTGCTCGCGCGCGCCATTCCGTTACTGAGCCAGGGCCGCCCGCTCGCGCAAGTCGCGCGCGAACTGGGCTATCAGAGCCAGAGCGCATTCTCCGCGATGTTCCGTCGTGCGTTCGGCGAGAGCCCGCGCGCATTTTTCGCGCGCGATGGCCACGATGATCGCGATACGCGCGACATCGAAGGCGCATAGGCGCGAACTCGGACCTAGTCGCTCCGGACGCGCCACACCATGTGCCGGATCGCGCCGAGCTGCGCGAGACGTGGCCCGGCCGGCCGATACCCGAGACGGATGTAGAGACGCGCCGCGGGGTTATCGATGAATACGCGCAACTGGCACTCCGCGAGCCCGCGCGCCCTCGCCCAGCGATGCGCCGTGTTGAGCAGAAACGTGCCCGCTCCGCGTCCGCGATAGCCCTGCGCGATCTGCACATCGCGGATATGCAGCGAATTGTCTTCCTCGGTGACGCGCATGACGCCGATCGGAATGCCGTCCGCCTGCAGGATGAAGTTTTCGGATTCGCGCCAGCTGGAGAGGAAGAGATCGCCGCGCCATACGAGGTTATGACGTCGGTAATAGCCGACCATGTTGTCATGCGTGAGCGCTTCGGCGAAGGCGAAGTCCGCCATGGTCGCCTGGCGCAATTGATAGAGCGAGAGGTCTTCGGTCGGGTCGAGCATCGCACGGGCACGAGAAACAAGTGCCTAAACACTAAGACAGTGCGCGCGGGCTGGCAATGGCCATTATTACGGTCGAGTGCGGATGAACGCGTACGAAAGGCGACGCCCCGGCGAGCGGGCAAAAAAAATCCAGCCGACAGGCTGGATTTTTTCGCACAACGATTTGGCGGAGCGGACGGGACTCGAACCCGCGACCCCCGGCGTGACAGGCCGGTATTCTAACCAACTGAACTACCGCTCCACTTCTTTTCATCGACTCGCAGTGTCACCTGCGAATCTGCAGCGCTTTTTACTAGCAGCCGCCGATGTTCTGGCGTCCCCTAGGGGATTCGAACCCCTGTACTCACCGTGAAAGGGTGATGTCCTAGGCCTCTAGACGAAGGGGACTTCAACTTCTACACAGCCTGCGGCGAAAAAAAACCGGCTCTCATTAGCCGGAGTGTTCCTGCTCGCAAGTGTTGGCGGAGCGGACGGGGCTCGAACCCGCGACCCCCGGCGTGACAGGCCGGTATTCTAACCAACTGAACTACCGCTCCACTTCTCTTCATCGACCCGCAATGTCACTTGCGAATCTTGCAGCGCTTTTACTAGCAGCCGCCGATGTTCTGGCGTCCCCTAGGGGATTCGAACCCCTGTACTCACCGTGAAAGGGTGATGTCCTAGGCCTCTAGACGAAGGGGACAGAAACTTGTGATTCTGTCTTATTGCGCTTCGCTTATTGACTACTCACTTGCCATCAATCAGCGAAGACCAAAATTCTAAACAACTTCGTGTTACTTGTGAAGTATTTTTTGCGACTTTCGTTTTCAGAGAAACCAACTTCGCGCAACTTCATCTGTTCTTGGTGGAGGTAAGCGGGATCGAACCGCTGACCTCTTGCATGCCATGCAAGCGCTCTCCCAGCTGAGCTATACCCCCTTGCAGAACAGAAACGAGATTGTATAGGGCGTTTTTGAAGCTGTAAATACCCTCTGACGACTTGGGTGAAACTTTTTTGTCTCGCCTGACGCCAATGCGCGCAATGGATGACGCGCGGCCGTCGCCACGCATCATCCGCCGTGGCGTGATCAGCCGTTCGCCTTATCCAGACGCTTCAACACGGTCTCGCGACCGAAGAGCATCAGGACGGCATCGATCGATGGCGTATGCGTCGTGCCCGCGACGAGCAGCCGGACCGGCATCGCGAGTTGCGGCATTTTGAGCTTGTGCGCCGCGAGCGTCGCCTTGAGCGCCGCCGCGATCGCTTCCTTGCTCCACTCGACGGCCGCCAGCGCCGCGCGCAAGTCGGCGATGGCCGGACGCACGGCTTCAGTGACGTGCTGCGCGAAGGCGTCCGGCTCGATGGCCGGCTCGCGATAGAACATCGCGGCGTTGTCGGCGATTTCCTTCACCGTCGATGCGCGATCTTTCAGCAGCGCGATCGCCTGATCGAGCGGCGCGCCGCTTTCGATGGCGGCGGCATCGATGCCCGCATCGACCAGGAACGGCCTGGCCAGTTGCGCGAGCCGCGCGTTGTCCGCTTCCTTGATGTAGTGCGCATTGAGCCAGTTGAGCTTGTCGTGGTCGTACTGCGCGGGCGACTTGCCGAGATGCTCGAGATCGAACCATTCGACGAACTGCTCGCGCGAGAAAATCTCGGCGTCGCCATGCGACCAGCCGAGGCGCGCGAGATAGTTCACCACCGCCTCGGGCAAGTAGCCGCCGTCGCGATAACCGGTCACGCTCATCGCGCCGTGGCGCTTGCTCATCTTCTCGCCCTGCTCGTTCAGCACGGTCGGCAGATGCGCGTACACCGGCACATCGCCGCCCAGCGCGCGCAGGATGTTGATCTGGCGCGGCGTGTTGTTCACGTGATCGTCGCCGCGAATGACGTGCGTGATTTTCATGTCGAGATCGTCGACGACCACGCAGAAGTTGTAGGTCGGCGTGCCGTCGGGACGCGCGATCACGAGGTCGTCGAGTTCCTCGTTCGAGATTTCGATGTGGCCTTTCACCGCGTCGTCCCACGCGACCGCGCCGGTGAGCGGGTTGCGAAAGCGCACGACCGGCTTCACGCCTTCCGGAACCGGCGGCAGCACCTTGCCCGGCTCGGGACGCCACGTGCCGTCGTAGCGCGGTTTCTCGCCCGCGGCGCGCTGGCGCTCGCGCAGCGCGTCGAGTTCTTCCGTCGACATGTAGCAGTGGTAAGCGAGGCCCTTCTCCATCATCTGCGCGACGACTTCGCGATAACGCTCCATGCGTTGCATCTGATAGAACGGACCTTCGTCGAAATCGAGTTCGAGCCAGGCCATGCCTTCGAGAATCGCATCGACCGATGCGTCGGTGGAGCGCTCCACATCCGTGTCCTCGATGCGCAGCACGAAGGTGCCCTTCATCTTGCGTGCGAACGCCCACGGATAAAGCGCGGAGCGGATGTTGCCGAGATGGATGAAGCCGGTCGGGCTCGGTGCGAAGCGGGTACGGACTTGGGTGGTCATTGCTGTTTGCTCGATGAATGGCGGTGCGCGCTCGCGCTCGATTCCCGCTCAAAATGAGACGAAATTATACTCGCCGCCCGCTTTGTGCCGGTCCGCGCGCCTTTTGTTTTATGATGTGCGCGCTTTTCCCGATCATCCGAAACACCCGCATGCAAGGCCCGCGCGGACGGGCCGCCCGGGATCCGCTGCACCGCCGGAGCACATCTTGAATTCATCGTCACCCCGTCTTTCGCGCCGCGCGTTTTCGCTCGCGGCCGCATCGTCCATTCTCGCGGCCTGCACGACCACGCGCGGCGGCGTGTCGGGCGATACCGCCTCCGGCACGCCGGTCGCGCCGCCGTCGAACACGGAGCCGCAGCGGCCGATGCGCATCGGTCTCGCGCTCGGCGGCGGCGCGGCGCGCGGCTTTGCGCATATCGGCGTGATCAAGGCGCTGGAGGCGCGCAACGTGCGCGTCGATCTCGTCGCGGGCACGAGCGCGGGCTCGGTGATCGCGGCGCTGTACGCATCGGGAATGACCGGCATCGCGATCAACAAGCTCGCGCTGACCATGGACGAAGCCTCGATCAGCGACTGGGCGATGCCCTTTCGCACGCGCGGCATCCTGCAGGGCACCGCGCTGCAAAACTACCTGAACAAGACGCTCGACAACCGTCCGATCGAAAAGATGGCGAAGCCGCTCGGCATCGTCGCCACGGATCTGAAGAGCGGTCAGCCGATTCTCTTCCAGCGCGGCAACACGGGCGTCGCGGTGCGTGCGTCGTGCAGCGTGCCGTCGATTTTCGAGCCGGTGAAGATCGGCGATCGCGAGTATGTCGACGGCGGGCTCGTGAGTCCGGTGCCGGCGGCGTTCGCGCACAAGATGGGCGCCGACTTCGTGATCGCGGTGGATATCTCGGCGCGGCCGGAAAGCGGGCTCACGTCCAACTCGTTCGACGTGCTGATGCAGACCTTCACGATCATGGGCCAGACCATCAAGGCCTATGAGCTCGACAAGTACGCCAACGCGGTGATTCGCCCGAACCTCAACGCGATGAGCAGCAGCGATTTCAGCCAGCGCAACGCGTCGATCCTCGCGGGCGAGGAAGCGGTCGCCAAAATGTGGCCGACGCTGCAACGCCAGCTTGCGGAGCGCGGCGCGCGGGTCTGATTCGTTTCGCAGCGCCCCGAATGCGACGACTTCACCTTGTCGGCGGTCACGTCGCCGGGCTGTCCGCCCCATGTCACGCGAAGATAGTTCGCGAGTTGCGCGATCTGCATCTCGCCGAACACGGAGCCCTGCTTCGCCACGCCGGTCGCGAAGAACGCCTGCAGATCCGCGGCCGTCCAGCCGCGCGCCGATGCGCCCGAGCTCGCCGGCGGATCGTCCGCGCCGGGATCGTGTGCAATACGAAGCATCGTCACGCGGGCGATTCCTTTCCGAACGCGTGATTCAGCAAGTTGGAATTGAAACGGCGGCTCGCAATGAGCCGCCGTTTTGAGAATGCAGGCGAGACCGGGTCAGTAATCCGCGTCTTCGATCCACGCCGCCTGGATCGCCTCCAGAATCTTTTCGTTGGATTTTTCGGGATCGTCGTCGAAACCGTCCAGTTCGGTAATCCAGCGATGCAGGTCAGTGAAACGCACATATTGGGGATCGATATCCTGATGCGCGTCGGTGAGTGCCATCGCGATCTCCTGAGTATCTGTCCACTTCATGGGCGAGCCTCCTGTCAGTGATTTTCTTTGGCGTGATTGATGGAGTACCGCGGGATCTCGACCACCAGATCCTCGTCGGCAGGCACCATTGCCTGACATGATAACCGCGATGTCGGTTCGAGACCCCACGCTTTGTCGAGCAGATCGTCCTCGTCCTCCCCGGACGGTTCGAGCGCGTTGAAGCCTTCCCGGATGATGACGTGACAGGTCGTGCACGCGCACGATTTCTCGCAGGCGTGCTCGATTTCGATGCCGTGTTCCAGCAGGTTGTCGCAGATGCTTTTGCTGACGTCGGCGTCGATCACCGCGCCGTCCGGGCAGAGTTCCACGTGAGGCAGCACAACGATTTGAGGCATGTTTTCGTGATTTCTCGAATGGGGTGATTTAGACGTCGTCGAGCTTGCGGCCCGCGAGCGCGCGGCGGATGCTCTTGTTCATGCGGCGCGCGGCGAATTCGTCGGTGCCGGTGGCCAGCGCTTTCGTGGCGTCTTCGATCTGCTCGACCGAATCGCCGTTCGCGAGCGCCGCGAGCCCGGTCACGAGCGTCAGGATTTGCGCGCGCTCATCGTCGTCGAGCAATTCGCCGTCGGCTTCGAGCGCGGCGTGCGTCGCTTCGATCAGACGCTCCGCTTCCACCTGCGCCTCACGCAACGCCCGCGCGTGCATGTCGGTTTCCGCGGTCTTGAAGCTCTCTTCGAGCATGCGGGCGACTTCGTCGTCGGCGAGACCGTACGACGGCTTCACCACCACCGACGCCTCCACGCCCGACGCCTGCTCGCGCGCGAACACGGACAGCAGCCCGTCCGCATCCACCTGATAGGTCACACGAATGCGCGCGGCGCCGGCCGCCATCGGCGGAATCCCGCGTAGCTCGAAGCGCGCGAGCGACCGGCAGTCGGACACGAGTTCGCGCTCGCCCTGGACGACGTGAATCGCCATCGCCGTCTGGCCGTCCTTGAAGGTCGTGAAATCCTGCGCGCGTGCGGTGGGAATCGTCGAATTGCGCGGGATGATCTTTTCGGTGAGGCCGCCCATCGTCTCGACGCCGAGCGACAGCGGAATCACGTCGAGCAACAGCCAGTCGTCGCCTTCGCCGCGACGGTTGCCGGCGAGCAGATCGGCCTGAATCGCCGCGCCGAGCGCGACGACCTGATCCGGATCGAGATTGACGAGCGGCGGCTGACCGAAGAACGCCTCGACCGCGCGGCGGATGACCGGCATGCGCGTGGCGCCTCCGACCAGCACGACGCCCTTGATGTCCTTGGGCGCGACTTTCGCGTCGCGCAGCGCCTTCTTCGTGGGCGTGAGCGTGCGATTCACGAGCGCTTCAACCAGCGCGGCGAACTGCGCTTCCGTCACCGCGACATCGATTTGCTTGCCGGTCGAGAGCGTCGCCTGGACGCGCGTTTCGGGCGCGTCCGAGAGCGCTTCCTTCGCGGTGCGCACGCGATCGAGCATCAGGCGCACGTCTTCCGGCGCCTCGAGCGTGACGCCCGCTTCCTCCAGTACATGGCGATACAGCGCGTGGTCGAAATCGTCACCGCCGAGCGCGGAATCGCCGCCCGCCGCGAGCACTTCGAAGACGCCCTTCGTGAGCTTCAGGATCGAGAGGTCGAACGTGCCGCCGCCGAGATCGAAGACGGCGAAGAGACCTTCGGCGCCGTTATCGAGACCGTAGGCAATCGCGGCCGCGGTCGGTTCGTTGAGCAGCCGCAGCACGTTCAGGCCGGCGAGCTTCGCCGCATCCTTGGTCGCCTGCCGCTGGGCTTCGTCGAAATAGGCGGGCACCGTGATCACCGCGCCGACGAGATCCTCGCCGAGCGTGTCTTCCGCGCGATAACGCAGCGTCGCGAGAATTTCCGCCGATACTTCGACCGGGCTCTTCACGCCATCGACGGTGCGGATCTGCACCATGCCGGGCGCGTCCAGAAACTCGTACGGCGCGTTCTCCGCGCCCTCGACTTCGCTTTTGCCGCGGCCCATGAAGCGCTTGACCGACACGATCGTGTTGCGCGGATCGGTGACGGCTTCATCCTTCGCGATCCGGCCGATGCGTCGTCCGCCCTTCTCCAGATAGCGCACGACCGACGGCAGCAGCACGTGGCCGTCCTCGTCGGGCAGCGCTTCGGGCACGCTGCTGCGCACGGCCGCGACGAGCGAGTTCGTCGTGCCGAGATCGATGCCGACCGCCACGCGCCTTTGATGCGGCGCCGGCGCCATGCCGGGTTCTGAGATTTGCAGTAAAGCCATCGTTGGTCTTATGGGGTGTTAACGGCGAACGCGTCTTTATGCGTGCTCGAGCCGTTCGATTTGCGCGCCGATTTCATGAGCCACGCGTTCGATGAACATCAATTGCCGCACCGCCTCGCTCGCGGCCTGATCCGACTTGCTGTCGATCAGCGCCTCGAGTTTCGTGAGTCGCACGCGCTCTTCCTCGCGCAATTCGTCGAGCAGCGCTTCGAGCGCGCCGATATTCTTCGCGTTCGCGGCGTCCTCGATATTTTCGCGCCATTCCATCTGCTGCATCAGGAACGCGGGCTCCATTGCGGTGTTGTTCTCCGCGCCGACGTCGATGCCGCGCTGCGACAGCATATAGCGCGCGCGCTTGAGCGGGTCGCGCAACGTCTGATATGCCTCGTTCGCGTGCGTGGCCCATTGCATCGCGAGGCGTTTCTGCGCGTCGCCGGCGGCGGCGAAACGGTCCGGATGCACTTGCGCCTGCACGGTGCGATACGCGCCGTCGAGTTTCTGCGGATCGACGGCGAAGGTGTTCGGCAGATCGAAGAGAGCGAAGTGACTGTCGGTGAGCGAGGCCATGCTATGTCAATGGTTTTAGTGTGCGCGAATGAAAAAGGCGGCACGCGCCGCCTCTTTTGCCGATACCGCCGGCGTCCTCCGCGTCAGACGCGGAACGATTCGCCGCAGCCGCATTCGTCCTTCGCGTTCGGGTTATTGAACTTGAAGCCTTCGTTCAGGCCTTCGCGGGCGAAGTCCAGCTCGGTGCCGTCGAGATACGGAAGACTTTTCGGATCGATCACGATCTTCACGCCCGCCGACTCGAACACGGTGTCTTCGGCCGCGAGTTCATCCACGTACTCGAGCTTGTACGCCAGACCCGAACAGCCCGTCGTGCGCACGCCCAGCCGCAGCCCGACGCCCTTGCCGCGCCGCGTCAGATACTTCTGCACGTGTTGTGCCGCCTTATCCGTCAACGTGATTGCCATAGTCTTCGCTTCTCTTTTCGAGGCGCGACGCACACGCATCCCGCCCGCGTTCGTCACTTAAGCCGCGTGTTGCTTGGTTTCCGTCGCCTGCGCTTCCGGAGCGGCGACGCCATGACGCTGCTTGTAATCGGCGACCGCCGCCTTGATCGCATCTTCCGCGAGAATCGAGCAGTGGATCTTCACCGGCGGCAGCGCCAGTTCCTCGGCGATCTGCGTGTTTTTGATCGTCAGCGCCTGATCCAGCGTCTTGCCCTTCACCCATTCGGTGACGAGCGAACTCGATGCGATCGCCGAGCCGCAGCCGTAGGTCTTGAACTTCGCGTCCTCGATCACGCCATCCGCGCCGACGCGGATTTGCAGCTTCATCACGTCGCCGCAGGCCGGCGCGCCGACCATGCCGGTGCCGACCGTGTCGTCGTCCTTCGCGAACGAGCCGACGTTGCGCGGGTTTTCGTAGTGGTCCAGAACCTTGTCGCTATAAGCCATGATTCAAACTCTCCTTTATTCGATGACGCGTGGCGCTCTCGGTGGTCGCTTAGTGCGCGGCCCACTGGATGGTCGAGATATCGATGCCGTCCTTGTGCATTTCCCAGAGCGGCGACAGATCGCGCAGCTTCGCGATCTTGTTCTTCAGCAGGTTGATCACGTAGTCGACGTCCTGCTCGGTGGTGAAGCGGCCGACGGTGAAGCGGATCGAGCTGTGCGCGAGTTCGTCGTTGCGGCCGAGCGCGCGCAGCACATACGACGGCTCCAGCGACGCCGACGTGCACGCCGATCCCGACGACACCGCGACATCCTTCACCGCCATGATCAGCGATTCGCCTTCGACGAAATTGAAACTGATATTGAGGTTGTGCGGCACGCGGCGTTCCATGTCGCCGTTGACGTACACCTCTTCGATGGCTTTCAGGCCGTTGAGCAGACGGTCGCGCAGCATGCGGATGCGCTCGTTTTCCGTCGCCATTTCCTCACGCGCGATGCGAAACGCCTCGCCCATGCCGACGATCTGATGCGTCGCGAGCGTGCCCGAACGCATGCCGCGCTCGTGACCGCCGCCGTGCATCTGCGCCTCGATACGCACACGCGGCTTGCGGCGCACGTACAACGCGCCGATGCCCTTCGGACCGTACGTCTTGTGCGCCGAGAACGACATCAGGTCGACCTTCAGCTTTTGCAGGTCGATGGCGATCTTGCCGGTGGCCTGCGCCGCGTCGACGTGAAAAATGATGCCCTTCTCGCGCGTGATCTCGCCGATCGCCTCGATGTCCTGAATCACGCCGATCTCGTTGTTCACGCTCATCACGGAAACGAGGATCGTGTCCGGGCGGATCGCCGCCTTGAACGTTTCCAGGTCGATGAGACCGTCGTCCTTCACGTCGAGATACGTGACTTCGTAGCCTTCGCGCTCCAGCTCGCGCGTGGTGTCGAGCACGGCCTTGTGCTCGGTCTTCACGGTGATGATGTGCTTGCCGCGGCTCTTGTAGAAGTGCGCGGCGCCCTTGATGGCGAGGTTGTCCGATTCCGTTGCACCCGACGTCCAGATGATCTCGCGCGGATCGCAGTTGACGAGCGCCGCGACGTTCTCGCGCGCTTCCTCGACCGCACGCTCCGCATCCCAGCCGTACTGGTGGCTGCGCGAGGCCGGATTGCCGAACTGCTCGCGAAGATACGGAATCATCTTGTCCACCACGCGCGGATCGATGGGCGTCGTCGCGCTGTAGTCCATGTAAATGGGCAGGTGGGGAATATCGTTGTTCATCAGTCGCTCCGGGAAATCGGTCAAAGCTCTTGGCTGGATGCTTTCTGTCTGCGCGCCCGGCGCTCGTGCCGGCGGCGCGCTTGTGTCATCCGGCCAGATTGAAAATGGAATTCGGGCCTTTGGGCGCGACGCGAGCGGCCTCGACGCCAGCCGATTCGGCGCGCCGGTCGCGCAGCACCGCCGACGAGCCTTCGCGTGCGCGCTGCTGATCGACCAGATCCTTCAACGAGACGGAATCGAGATACTCGACCATCTTCTGGTTGAGCGTCGCCCAGAGCTCGTGCGTCATGCAGTGGCCGTCGTGCTGCTTCGTGCCTTCGCACGTGCCCTTGCCGCCGCATTGCGTGGCGTCGATCGGCTCGTCGACCGCGATGATGATGTCGGCGACCGTGACGTTCTCCGCGCGGCGCGCGAGGTTGTAGCCGCCGCCCGGTCCGCGAACCGATTCGACGATCTCATGCCGCCGCAGCTTGCCGAAGAGCTGTTCGAGATAGGAAAGCGAGATGCGCTGGCGCTGACTGATGCCTGCCAGCGTCACCGGGCCCTGCTCCTGGCGCAACGCCAGGTCGATCATCGCCGTGACGGCGAAACGGCCTTTCGTGGTGAGTCTCATAATTGGGGGCTAACGCTAATACTCGATGATTTTCGTCAAGTATAAATATCCCACAGTTTTAGTCAAGTATCCGGGGCGAGATAAGTAGCTTTTTAATTGGTTTTTTTTCGCCCGGAGTTGGACACGATTCCGGCTCGCGCCGTCAGGCGGTCAATTGGGCACGCAAGGCTTTCAGCAATCCCTCGCACGCGTCTTCGCACTGATCGAGCACTTTTTCGAAACCTTCGTCGCCACCGAAATAGGGATCGACTACGACGCGGCTGTCGTCGTTCGCGGCGAACTCCATGAGCAGACGAATCTTGTCGCGATGCCCGGGCGGGCAAACCGTCGTCAACGCTGTGGCGTTGGCGTCGTCCATGACGATGAACAGATCGAAACGCGCGAAATCGGCGGCCGCAATCTGACGCCCGCGCAGCTTCGACAAGTCGTAGCCGCGCTTCTTCGCCGCTTTCTGCGCGCGCTCGTCCGGCGGTTCGCCGATGTGCCAGTCGCCGGTGCCCGCCGAATCGATGACGATCCGGTCGGCCAACTTCGCGCGCTCGACGAGGTGGCGCATCACCGCTTCCGCGCTGGGCGAGCGGCAGATGTTGCCGAGACAGACGAAGCAGATCGCGATCGAATTCATCTAAAGCCGGGAAGAGTCGTAACGCCCGGCGACGTCGACGAAGACAGCAGCCGGAATGCGTCCGCGATTATACAAAGTGCCACACTTTCTCGCCCAACCCGGGCATTCCGGCCTGCGGAACGCGTTCACCGCTCGTCGCGATGAATGTCGTGCGTGATGAAGCGCGATTCGCCGTTGGGCATGTCGAGCCAGTCGCGATGCGCCAGCGTGCGGCGCATGTCGGAGAGACCGCTTTCCCAGTGCTCGCGCATCGTCGAGAGGCCGAACTGATAGTCCTTGAAGTGGCCCTCGTATTCCTTTTGCCGGTAGATCAGGTGAATGATGTTGTAGCGCTTCGAGCACGCCAGTTCGGCGGCAAGCCTGCACCATTCGTCGTTCTTGCGCGTCGCTTCGGGCACGAGATCGAGCACGTGCTGCAGCACGTTGCGGTAGCGTTGCGAGCGCTGCATCTGATCCGTGACGAGGCGCGTGCGGCTCGAATACTGCACGTCCTTCACGCGTCCCATCACGTCGACGATGCTGTCCGGCACCGGCCCGCGCGCGCTCCACAAATCGACCTGGAAGGCGAGCGTGTCGCGGCGCGGCGTCGCCTGCGCGACCTCGTAAAGCGGCGTGTTCGACATGAGGCCGCCGTCCCAGTAGAACTGGCCATCGATTTCGACCGCGGCGAAACCCGGCGGCAACGCGCCGGACGCGATGAAATGCTCGGCGCGCAACTCGATCTGCGTGTTGTCGAAATAGGCGAAATTACCGGTCGCGACGTTCACCGCGCCGACCGACACGCGCGTTTCGCCCGAATTGATGCGGTCGAAGTCGCAAAGACGCTCGAGCGTGGCCTTGAGCGGCGTCGTGTCGTAATAGCTGGCGGTTTGCGGCGAGCTCGACATGATCGGCGACGGCGGCGGAAAACGCGGAACGAAGAACCCCTTTTGCCCTTCGACGAGCGCGCCGAACGCCTGCATCGCGGTGAACGCCTTGCGGATCTCGTCGGCGGAATCGAAAAGCGCGCGCTCGACGAACGCCGGCAAAGGGAAACCGAATGCCGGCTGGCAAATGGTCTCCCAGAATTCCAGCAGACGCGTCGCGCGATGTTCCGGCGCATTGCCCGCGATGATCGCCGTATTGAGCGCGCCGATCGAAATGCCGGCGATCCAGTTCGGATGAATGTCGGCCTCGTGAAGCCCCTGATAGACGCCCGCCTGATAAGCGCCGAGCGCGCCGCCGCCTTGCAGCATCAGCGCGATCGTTTCGTAAGGCGGCAGGTGGATGCGGGACTGCGCCCGTTCCCGTTGCAGCGCGTCGAGTTTGTCGTTTTCTGCCATGCGTCCTCGCCCTTTTACTGCATGAACCAGCCGTGGCTCACGACGAACGATTGCCCAGTCAGCGCCGCCGTGTCGAACGCGGACAGGAAGAGCACGGTCTGCGCGACATCCTCGACCGTGGTGAACACGCCGTCCACGGTGCCGCCCAGCATGACGCGCTTGACGACTTCCTCTTCGCTGATCTTCAGTTCCTTCGCCTGCTCGGGAATCTGCTTGTCGACGAGCGGCGTGCGCACGAAGCCCGGACAGACGACGTGCGAACGCACGTTATGCTTCGCGCCCTCTTTAGCGAGCACGCGCGCGAGGCCGAGCAAGCCGTGCTTGGCGGTCACGTACGCCGATTTGAGCGGCGACGCCTCGTGCGAATGCACCGAGCCCATGTAAACGACGATGCCGCCTCGATCGTCCTTGTACATGTGCTTCAGCGCGGCTTTGGTGGTGAGGAAGGCGCCGTCGACATGGATGGCCATCATCTTTTTCCAGTCGGCGTACGCGTAGTTTTCGATCGGATTGACGATCTGGATGCCCGCATTCGACACGAGAATGTCCACCGAGCCCAGTTCCGACGCGACGCGATCGATGCCCTGGTTGACCGCGTCTTCGTTCGTCACGTCCATGGCGATGCTGATGGCCTTTCCGCCTTTGCCGCGAATTTCCTCGGCGACGGCGTCCGCGCCCGCCTGATTCAGGTCTGCAATGGCGACCGCCGCACCCGCGCCCGCGAGCGTGAATGCGATCGCGCGGCCGATGCCGCTCGCCGCGCCCGTCACGACCGCGGTCTTGCCGTCGAGCTTACCGTTTGATGACATGCGAACCTCCTATCCAGTGGAAGACATCAGGTGAATGACAACATCCATCGGCACGACCATCAAGCTGGCCGTTCGGCATAGGAAAACTCGTGCGAAACATCAGAATGCCTATGCCGTTCGGCCGACTGTTCATGAATGTCCGGGAGCGGCTATTGTGCATGAAGGACGCAATGCGCTGCAGCGAGGGCCAGGCGTCGAGAGTCTTGCGTTGGACGGCGTCGGCTAGAATAGGCCCCCTTCCCCGCAGCTTTTCTTTCCTGTCTTTTCACGCCCCGCGCGGGCCTCTCGTCATGCTCAGTTATCGTCACGCGTTTCATGCGGGCAATCACGCCGATGTGCTCAAACACGCAATCGTCATTCAGATGCTTCGCCATCTCGGCCTGAAGGACAAATCGTATTGGTACATCGACACGCACGCCGGCGCCGGCGTCTACGCGCTCACCGAAGGCTTCGCGACGAAAAACGCGGAGTTCGAAACGGGGATCGGCAAGCTTCAGGATCGCGACGACTTGCCTCCGCTGCTCGCCGATTACGTCGACGAGGTCAAGGCGTTGAATCCCGACGGCGATCTGCGCTTTTATCCCGGCTCGCCCTATCTCGCCTGGCGCACGATGCGCGAGCAGGATCGCATGCGGCTTTTCGAATTGCACAGCACGGAGATCGACGTGCTGCGCCACAATTTCCGCGATGCCGGCCGCCGCGCAATGATCTACGAGGGCGACGGCTTCGACGGAATCAAGGCGCTGTTGCCGCCGGCGCCGCGCCGCGCGCTCGTGCTGATCGACCCCTCGTACGAAGACAAGCGTGACTACGCCCGCACGCTCACCTGTCTGGAGGAAAGCATCAAGCGCTTCGCAACGGGGACATACGCGGTCTGGTATCCGATCGTCACGCGCATCGAGTCGCAGCGCTTTGCCGATCAGTTGAAGGCCCTTCAGCCGAAGGGCTGGCTGCATGCCGCCCTGACCGTGAGAAAACCGCCGACGGACGGTTTCGGCCTGTTCGGCAGCGGCATGTTCGTGATCAATCCGCCCTATACGCTGGCGAAAGAATTGAAGGACGCATTGCCCTATCTCGTCGACGCGCTCGGCGAGGACGATCACGCGTCGTTCAAGCTGGAACATCGCGCGGACTGAGTTGCGCCTGCGATCAGGGATGAGGCGTGCGCGGAACGCGTGGTCGTACGCCGCCGCCCGGCTGCGTGGGCACCGTGTTCCGCCCGCTCGAATATTCGACGTAGGGTGAAACCACGATCGGCGGCTCGGCCTCCTGCGGCAGCCCGGGGAGTGTGGCCATCGGCACCATGCCGGGACCGCCGAGCGGACCGCTCTGAAGCACGGTGCCGCTGACGCCGCTGTGGATGCCGGTCTGCGTATCGAGTACGAGCGGCTCGCCGCCCGGCTTGGCGAACGTCGATTGCGCGCCGAACAGCGCTGCCGCGAGCGCGACGCTCACCCAAACGCGAACGCGCATATTCGTCGTGTCGTTGATGTGGCCTGGCATCGTGCGCTCTTTTATGTAGACGAAACGGCTTTACCTTACCCCGGTGGCAAGCTTTAGGCTAGGCGCTTCCACTCAGAAGCAGCTTCGCAACCGTCCTTTCACAGGAGATACGATGAAATCAAAGAGAATCGCGCTTGCCATCTTCACCGCCCTCTGCAGCACAAGCGCGATCGCACAGTCGGCCACGCCCGCGAGCGACGCAATGTCCGGCATGAACATGGAACAGCACGCGCAGAAGCCCACGGACGTGTCGTCCACCGCTGCATTCCAGGCCGCCGATCAGAAAATGATGTCGGGCATGTCGGGCGTCGAGTACACGGGCGACGCCGACCGGGATTTCGTTGCGCACATGATTCCGCATCATCAGGGCGCAGTGGAAATGGCGAAGGTCGAATTGAAGTACGGGAAAGACGCGAAGCTGCGCAAACTGGCGAAGGACATCATCGCCGCGCAGAACAAGGAAATTGCGTTCATGAAACAGTGGCTGGAGCAGCATCCGGCCAAGCATTGAGGTTCTGCAACAGGCGTCGAGCAGAAACACAAAAGCCCCGCGATGCGGGTAATGCCGTTCAGTTAAGGTCTTTTCTTAGATAGCGAACGGTGTACCGTTTGGGGCGGGATTTGACGACCCGGTCGCATGCACGTCCGGGTCGTTTTTCGTTGGGCAGAGACTTGAGCCTTTCGCGCAGACGCTGAAGGCAGGCGG
>NZ_OGTP01000015.1 GCF_900258035.1 Caballeronia novacaledonica
CGTTGGCGCGCCTGCGCAGCAGCGCTCTTGCTGACAAACGGGGTGGCCTCGTTGGGCAAGGCCAAATCGAGGCTATCAAGGACCTCGCTGATCGACCAGTGACGGTACATCGCCAGCGCAATGACCAGCCACACCACCTGCTCGGCCGGAAGGCGACGGCGCCGGATGCTCGCCGTGCCGGTCGCCTGGACTGCGCGTTCGATCCACTCGAACGGCAGATGCTCGGCCAACCGTCGCAGATCGGCCGGCTCTCGTGCTTCGATCAGATAAGTGAGGTGGTCGGCAAGCATCGCACCAGAAAGTTAACAGGCCGGCGCTCCGTTTACAACCACTTCTCGCCCCACAAACAAAAATGCCGTTCAGCGCTAACTGAACGGCATTACTCGCGAAGAGGGCTTTTTTGCGTCCGAAGCGAAAAAATCAAAGCTGCGGATTGAGCTTCTCGACCTTCGAGTGCAGCTTGTTCAACGCGGCGATATACGCCTTCGCCGAAGCCGCGACGATATCCGGATCGGTGCCCACGCCGTTCACGATTCGCCCGCTCTTCGACAGACGCACCGTCACTTCGCCTTGCGCCTGCGTGCCGGTCGTGATCGCGTTGACCGAGTACAGCACGAGTTCCGCGCCGCTCTCGACCTTCGATTCGATCGCGTGCAGCGTCGCGTCGACGGGGCCGTTGCCGCCCGCCTCGCCCGTGACTTCGGTGCCTTCCACCGCGAACACGACCTTCGCCTGCGGCTGCTCGCCGGTCTCGGAATGCTGCTTCATCGACACGAAGCGGAAGTGTTCCTTCGCCTGCGCCTCGGCGGATTCCTCGGAGACGATCTGCATGATGTCTTCGTCGAAGATCTCGGCCTTGCGGTCGGCGAGATCCTTGAAGCGCGCGAACGCGGCGTTCACGTCGGCTTCGGATTCGAGCGTCACGCCGAGCTCTTCCAGACGCTGCTTGAACGCGTTACGGCCCGACAGCTTGCCGAGCACGATCTTGTTCGCGCTCCAGCCTACGTCTTCCGCGCGCATGATTTCGTAGGTGTCGCGCGCCTTCAGCACGCCGTCCTGGTGGATGCCCGACGCGTGCGCGAACGCATTCGCGCCGACGACCGCCTTGTTCGGCTGCACGACGAAACCGGTGATCTGCGACACGAGCTTGGACGTGGGAACGATCTGCGACGTGTCGATGCCGACATCCAGCCCGAAGTAATCCTTGCGCGTCTTCACGGCCATCACGATTTCTTCGAGCGACGTATTGCCCGCGCGCTCGCCGAGACCGTTGATCGTGCACTCGACCTGACGCGCGCCGCCGATCTGCACGCCCGCCAGCGAATTGGCGACCGCGAGGCCCAGGTCGTCGTGGCAGTGAACCGACCAGATGGCCTTGTCGGAATTCGGCACGCGCTCCCGAAGCGTCCTGACGAGATTGCCGTAATGCTCCGGAATCCCGTAGCCGACCGTGTCCGTAATGTTGATCGTGCGCGCGCCTTCGTCGATCACGCCTTCGAGCACGCGGCAGAGAAAGTCGATGTCCGAGCGGCTGCCGTCTTCCGGCGAGAACTCGACGTCATCGGTGAACTTGCGCGCGAAACGCACCGCGAGGCGCGCCTGGTCGTAGACCTGCTCCGGCGTCATGCGCAGCTTCTTTTCCATGTGCAGCGCCGACGTGGCGATGAACGTGTGGATGCGGAACTGGTTCGCGGGCTTCAACGCATCGGCGGCGCGCTGGATGTCCTTGTCGTTCGCGCGGGCGAGCGAGCAGACGGTGCTGTCCTTCACGAGCGACGCGATGGTGTTGATCGCGTCGAAGTCGCCGTTCGAGCTGGCGGCGAAGCCCGCTTCGATCACGTCGATCTTCATGCGCTCCAGTTGCTTCGCGATGCGGATTTTCTCTTCCTTCGTCATCGATGCGCCGGGGGACTGCTCGCCATCGCGCAAGGTCGTGTCGAAGATGATCAACTTGTCTGCTGCCATGTTGGGCTCCTGTGGGGAGATTTATCGATTGTTGGACGTGAAGATGCAAAACGCAAAAGGGAATTCGGGTGTTCGCGCCACCGCTGGCGTCGAAAACCTGAATGGACGAGCAGACGGGAGGCGTGAAGAATTAGCGCGGTAGGCGCGCTAGCAGCGATAGTGCGCATAGCGACGCACCAGCCGGGAACAACGAGAAGGGGAACGGAGAAAAGTTCATTCAAAAACTATAACGGCTTTTAGAGGCGCGTGCAATCAGGCTTTCCGATTGCGCCGATTGACGCCTTCGCCGCTTTCTGCCCTAAAAACAAAAAAGCCTGCGTCCCGAAGGAGGCAGGCTTTTTCTCGAATGCTGCACGGCCGATCAATAACCGCCGATCGACGCGCTCACGCGCTGGCGCAGTTCCGAGCCGTCGCCGACCGGCGCGTTCTCGATACGGCGCGCGCCCTGGAACCGCTTTTCCCAGTAGCCGTCTTCCATGTCGTCGACGCGGATCGTGCTGCCGGTGGACGGCGAATGCACGAACTTGTTGTCGCCGATATAGATGCCGACGTGCGAGAACGAACGGCGCATCGTGTTGAAGAACACGAGATCGCCCGGCTTGAGATCGGCGACGGTCACCTTCTCGCCGACGCGGCTCATTTCCTCGGCGCGGCGCGGCAAGGTCATGCCAAGCGTGTCCTGGAAGACATAGCGCACGAAGCCGCTACAGTCGAGGCCGGAATCCGGCGTGTTGCCGCCCCAGCGATAACGCACGCCGATCATGTTGAGCGCGCCGACGACGACGTCGCCCGCCTTGCTCGCTACGCCCGACAGAAACGACTTCGCGCCGCCCGGATTGCTGGCGGCGCCTGCGCTCGCTGCGTCAGAGGATTTGCTGGAAAAGAAAATGCCGCTGTTGGCATTTTGGCTGCTACTGCTGACTTCATCGGCGAACGCGCCGGAAGTTGTTGTCATCAGGAGGCCGATCAACATGCCCGCGGCGGCGCGCGCGCATGTCTGAGTCAACGTAAGTGGTTGCATCGGTCGGTAGGTTTTACAATTAAAGGCTGCGAAATCAGGGAGATACGTGAAAGTTTGGAGGGATACTAGCCACAAAGTATTTAACTGTCAAAAGAAATAGAAAAATACAATTGACATGGGCACTCAATTGGTGAAAAAGAAAGATTTTTAGGAATTCAGGGCTGCTGCCAGAAGCTTTCTCGTGTATTCGTCGGAAGGGTTCGCAAAAATCTTCTCTACTTCGCCCGACTCGACGACAAAACCATTTCGCATCACTGCGACGCGATGCGCCATTGCGCCGATCACCTGCAGATCGTGGCTAATAAAAACGTAACCGAGATTGTGCTTCTTCTGAATATCGGCCAATAACGCAAGTACTTGAGTCTGAATGGAAACATCGAGTGCGCTCGTGGGTTCGTCGAGGATCAGGATGCTGGGTTCGAGCACGAGCGCGCGCGCAATCGCGATGCGCTGCCGCTGGCCGCCGGAAAACTCGTGCGGATAGCGGTCGAGCGCCGCGCGCTCCATGCCGACTTCGCGCAGCACCGCGATCACCTTGGCGCGCCGTGCGGACGCATCGAGCTCCGGACGATGCAGCGCGAGTCCTTCCCCGACGATTCGCTCAACCGTCTGCCGCGGCGACAGCGAACTGAACGGGTCCTGAAACACCACTTGCAGATTCGAGCGCAGCACGGCTTTTTCACGCCCGCGAAAATCGCCGATCGCGCGCCCCTGAAACTGCACCGTGCCGTTGGAGACGCGCTGCAGCCCGAGCAGCGCCATCGCGAGCGTGGATTTGCCCGATCCCGATTCGCCGACGATGCCGAGCGTCTCGCCCTGCCGCACGGTCAGCGTGACGTCGTCGACGGCCTTGAAGCGGCCGCGCCTGAACCAGCCCGCGAAACCGGGCAGGCGCGTCGCGTAATCGACCGACACGTCCTTCGCGTCGAGCAGCACCGGCGCGATCGGCAGCACCGGCAAGACGTCGCGCTTCGGTTTGCTCTGCATCAGCCGCTTGGTGTACGGATGCTGCGGCGACGTGAAGATCTCCTCCACCGCTGCGCTTTCGACGAGCACGCCCTTCTCCATCACCGCGACGCGCTCGGCAAAGCGCCGCACGAGGTTCAGGTCGTGCGTGATGAGCAGCACGGCCATGCCGCGCTTCTCGGCTTCGTCGCGCTGAAGCTCCAGCAGCAATTCGACGATCTGCGCGCGGATCGTCACGTCGAGCGCGGTGGTCGGTTCGTCGGCGAGCAGAAGCCGCGGCCGGCACGCGAGCGCCATCGCGATCATCACGCGCTGCCGCTGCCCGCCCGAAAGCTGATGCGGATAACTGTCCACACGCCTTTCCGGCTCGGTGATGCCGGTGCGCGCGAGCAGCGCGATCGCGCGTTGGCGCGCCTCGCGCGGATTCGTGCCGTCGTGAAGCTGAATCGTCTCGCCGATCTGGTCGCCGACCGTGTAGAGCGGATTGAGCGCGGTCATCGGCTCCTGGAAGATCATCGCGATGTCGGAGCCGCGCAGGCCGCGCATCGCGTGCTCGCTCTTCGACAGCAATTCCTCGCCTTCGAATCGGATCGAGCCGGTCACCTCGGCGTCGCGCACGAGGCGCAGGATCGACAGCGCCGTCACGCTCTTGCCCGAGCCCGATTCACCGACGAGCGCCACCCGCTCGCCCGCGCGGATATCGAGATTCGCGCCGTCGACGGCGAGCGTGTCGCCGAAGCGCACGCGCAGGTCCCGTATCGAAAGAAGCGCCTCGCTCACTGGCCGCCTCCGGCTTTCACGGCATCGGCGATCCGCGTGTCGAGCGCGTTGCGCAAGGCATCGCCCATGAAGGTCAGCAGGAGCAGCGTGGCGACGAGCACGCCGAACGTCGACAGCGAAATCCACCACGCGTCGAGATTGGCCTTGCCTTGCGCGAGCAGTTCGCCGAGCGAGGGCGTCGGCGACGGCACGCCGAGGCCGAGAAAATCGAGGCTCGTCAGCGCGAGAATCGCGCCGCTCATGCGAAATGGCAGGAACGTGATGACGGGCGTCAGGCTATTGGGCAGCACGTGCCGCCAGATGATCTGCCAGTTCGACAGGCCCATCGCGCGCGCGGCGCGCACGTAGTCTTGCGTGCGATTGCGCAGAAACTCCGCGCGCACGTAATCCGACAGCCCGATCCAGCCGAACAGCGACAGCAGGATGATGAGCAGGATCAGGCTCGGCTCGAAGATCGACGCGAAGATGATGAGCAGATAAAGCTCCGGCAGCGCGCTCCATATTTCGATCAGCCGCTGCCCGGTGATGTCGATCCTGCCGCCGAAATAGCCCTGCACCGCGCCCGCGACGACGCCGACGATCGTGCCGATCGCCGTCAGCACGAGCGCGAACAGCACCGACACGCGAAAGCCGTACACCAGCCGCGCGAACACGTCGCGGCCGCGATCGTCGGTGCCCAGCCAGTTTTCGCGCGAAGGCGGCGCGGGGTTCGAGCCTTTCGAGAAATAGTTGAGCGTGTCGTAGTAGTAGTGATTCGGCGGATAGATCGCGAAGTTGCCGGGCGCGCCGAAACGGTCGCGCACGAAGGGATCGAGATAATCGGCGGGCGTCGGGAAATCGCCGCCGAAGGTCGTCTCCGCATAGGTCTTCACGAGCGGAAAGTACAGATGCCCCTGGTAGCGCACGACGAGCGGCTTGTCGTTCGACCACAGCGGCCCCGCGAGGCTGATGACGAACGCCGCGATGAACACGATGAGGCTCCAGTAGCCCAGCCGGTTGCGCTTGAAGCGCAACCAGACGCGCCGCCCCGGCGGCACCGAGGCGGGCGCGCGAAGCGGCTCGGCATCGGAGGTGCGTTGCTGCGATCGTGATGAAGCGGCTCGATTCAAATCAGCGCTCCAGTTGTTCGAATTGAATGCGCGGATCGACCCACACGTAGCAAAGATCCGAGACGAGTTTCGTCGCGAGGCCGATCAGCGTGAAAAGATAAAGCGTGCCGAGCACGACAGGATAATCGCGCCGCACGACGGATTCATACGAAAGCAGGCCGAGTCCGTCGAGCGAGAACAGCGTCTCGATCAGCAAGCTACCCGTGAAAAACGCGCCGATGAACGCCGCCGGAAAGCCGACGATCAGCGGCAGCAGCGCATTGCGAAACACGTGCTTCCACAGCACGCGGCGCTCGGAAAGGCCTTTCGCGCGCGCGGTCAGCACGTATTGCTTGCGGATCTCGTCGAGGAACGCGTTTTTCGTGAGCATCGTGACGATGGCGAAGCTGCCGACCACCGACGCCGTCACCGGCAGCGTGATGTGCCACAGATAGTCGAGAATCTTGCCGCCGAGCGAAAGCGTCGCCCAGTTGTCGGAGGTGAGATTGCGCAGCGGGAACAGTTGCCAGAACGTGCCGCCGCCAAAAAGCACGAGCAGCAGCACGCCGAGCACGAAGCCCGGGATCGCGAAGCCGACGAGCACGACGAGACTCGTCGCGACATCGAACTTCGAGCCGTTCCTGACGGCCTTCGCGATGCCGAGCGGCACCGATATCAGATACGTGATGAAAAAGGTCCACAAGCCGATGCTGATCGACACCGGCAGCTTCGACACGATCAGCGACCACACGCTCTGATGCCTGAAGTAGCTCTCGCCGAGATCGAAGCGCGCGAACTTGCCGAGCATCGAAACATAGCGTTGCAGCGGCGGCTTGTCGAAGCCATAGAGCTTCTTGAGTTGCTCGACCTGTTGCGCATCGACGCCCGTATGCGTGCGCAGACCGAAACCGCCGCCGCCTTCGGACTGCCCGCGCCGCAGATCGTGCACGGCCTGCTCGACGGGACCGCCCGGCACGAACTGGATCACGACGAACGTGAGCGTCAGCACGCCGATGAGCGTCGGGATCATCAAGAGAATGCGTTTGAGGATGTAGCTCCACATGGCGGATCGTCCTTTATTTCGCCGCGGGCGCGGACCTGGCCCACCACGTCGATATGACCCACTCTTCGGCGCCGTAATACAGCGGCAGGGTCGACGGAAAGCCGAGCGTATTGCGATACGCCACCCGATGCGTCGCCGAATACCAGTGCGGCACCACATAGTAGCCGTTCATCAGCGCGCGATCGAGCGCATGCGTCGCGTCGACGAGCTGCTCGCGCGTCTGCGCGGAAATCACTTTCTGCAGGATCGCATCGACGGCCGGCGACTTCACGCCCGCGAGATTGTCCGAGCCCTGCTCGCCGGCGGACTTGCTGCCGAAGCGCGAGACCTGCTCGGTGCCCGGCACCTGCACGTCGGGCATGCGCACGCTCGTCATGTCGAAGTCGAACGCGTCGAGACGCTTCTGGATGAGCGCGTAGTCGACGGTGCGAAAGTTCATCGTGATGCCGAGCTTCTGCAGATTGCGCCCGAACGCCGCCGCGACCGGCTCCATCGACGCGCCGCCGCCCGTGTCGTCGAGAATCTCGAAGGCGAACGGTTCGCCCTTCGCGTTGCGCAGCGCGCCGTCGCGGTAGGTCCAGCCGGCTTCGCGCAGCAACTCTCGCGCCTTGATGAGATTGGCGCGCAGCGAGCCGGGCGGATCGGTGTCCGGCTGGCGCGGCATTTCGCCGAACACGGCGGGATCGAGTTGATCCTTGAGCGGGTTCAGTATCGCGAGTTCGCCCTCGCCTGGCTTGCCCTTCGCCTGCAAGTCCGTATTGACGAAGAAGCTGTCGATGCGCCTGTACTGATTGAAGAACAGTTGCCGGTTGAGCCACTCGAAATCGAGCGCGAGATCGAGCGCCTGACGCACGCGCACGTCCTTGAAGAGCGGCTTGCGCGTGTTGATGAAAAAGCCCTGCATGCCCGTGCCGTTGTGCTGCGGAAACTCGCGCTTGATGAGTTCGCCGCTGTCGAAGCGCTTGCCGATATCGCGCCGCACCCAGCTTCGCGCGACATACTCGACGAGCACGTCGTATTCGCCCGCCTTGAAGGCTTCGAGCCGCGCGGTGGGATCGCCGTAGAGCTTGTAGTCGATATGCGCGAAGTTGAACGTGCCGATGCGCACCGGCAGCGCCGCGCCCCAGTAATCCGGATTGCGCCTGTACGAGATCGTGCGGCCGTTGTCGTAGCGGTCGATCAGATACGGCCCGCTGCCGATGGGCTTCTGAAACGCGATCTGATCGAACGGAATGCGCGTGCCGTCCGGTTTCATCCCCCATTTGCGCGAGAACACCGGAATGCCGCCCGCGAGCAGCGGCATCTCGCGCGTGGCCGTCTTGAATTCGAAGCGGATCGTGAGCGGATCGACGATGACCGCGCGCGCGATCTGCCCGAAGTACACCGAGAACTGCGGCGCGGCCAGCGGACTCTTGAGCGTCTCGAACGAGAATTTGACGTCCTCGGCCGTGACCGGATCGCCGTTCGCGAAGCGCGCTTTCGGGTTGATGTGGAAGGTCGTCGACAAGCCGTCGGGCGCGACCGAGATGTCATCGGCGAGCAGCCCGTATGCGGTCGCGACTTCGTCGGAACTGCCCGTCGTCAGGCTCTCGAACATCAGCGAAAGGCCCGGCGCCGGATTGCCGCGCAAGGTGAACGGATTGAACTTGTCGAAGCTCGTCAGCCGGTTCGGATTCGCGAGCACGAGCGTGCCGTCGCGCGGGGCGTCGGGATTGACGTAATCGAAGTGCTTGAAATCTGCCGGATATTTGGGCTCGCCGTATTGCGCGATCGCGTGAACCGCATGCGCCGGACTCGCGAACGATGCGATCGATCCGGCCAGTGCCAGCGCGACGAAACGGGATGAGGCGCGAAACGAGCGGATCGTCGTACGGGTCGTCATGTGCCTCTTGGCGCGTTTTTGAGGTGTGATGCGTTTGCGTGGCCGGGCGACGCCCGAAGCGAACGCCGCGAGAATCCTAGGCGCGGCATTGCGATGTGAGAGAATTCTACCCAAAATCACGCGCCGTACGGCCCGGCACCCTGGCGTTGCCATCGAGGCCGATCGCGCGACACCGACATCAAAGAAGGAGCATTCATGGGCTTTCTCGCTGGAAAACGAATTCTGCTGACAGGCCTGCTGTCGAACCGCTCGATCGCTTACGGCATCGCCGCGGCCTGCAAGCGCGAGGGCGCGGAACTGGCATTCACGTATGTCGGCGAGCGATTCAAGGAGCGCATCACCGAATTCGCGACGGAGTTCGGCAGCGACATGGTCTATCCCTGCGACGTCGCCGACGACGCGCAGATCGACGCGCTCTTCGCGTCGCTGAAGGAACGCTGGGACTCGCTCGACGGTCTCGTGCACTCCATCGGCTTCGCGCCGCGCGAAGCGATCGCGGGCGACTTCCTCGACGGCATGACGCGCGAGAATTTCCGCGTCGCGCACGACATCTCCGCGTACAGCTTCCCCGCGCTCGCCAAGGCCGCCCTGCCGCTGCTGAAAGACGGCTCGTCGCTCGTCACGCTCTCCTATCTCGGCGCCGAACGCGCGCTGCCGAACTACAACACGATGGGTCTCGCGAAGGCATCGCTCGAGGCGAGCGTGCGTTACATGGCGGCGGCGCCGTCGCTCGGCGGCAAGGGCGTGCGCGTCAACGCCATTTCGGCCGGCCCGATCAAGACGCTCGCCGCGAGCGGCATCAAGGGCTTCGGCAAGATCCTGAACTTCGTCGAAGACAACGCGCCGCTCAAGCGCAACGTGACGATCGAGCAAGTGGGCAATGTCGCGGCGTTCCTGCTGTCGGACCTGTCGGGCGGCGTGAGCGCGGAAGTCCTTCACGTCGACGCGGGGTTTCATGCGGTCGTCGGCGGAATGGACGGCGAGACGGAATAAGCGCGCCTTCCCCGCTTCAAACAGAAAAGAAAAGCGCCGCTCACTTTCACGTGAGCGGCGCTTTTTGCTTGCTGCGGCCGTTCCCGAACTCACCGATGTCCGTGCGGGCCGCCGTGACCGTTGCCATTGCCGTTGCCGTAACCGTTGCCATATCCGTGCCCCGGCGGCGGACCATGATGCGGCCCGCGCCCATATCCGTGATAGCGATTCCAGTCGTTGCGGCTCCAGTAGCGCCGGCCGTCCCAATACCGGTTGCCGTGCCAGCCGATGACCACCGGCGGTGCATACACCGGCCCCGGCTGATAGACGACCGGCGGCGGAGGCGGCGCGTAGACCGGCATCGGCGCGACATACACCGGCGCCGGAATGCCGATGTTCACGCCCACGTGCACATCGGCGCGCGCGACGCCCGTCGCGCCCAACGCTGCGACGGCCAGCACGCCCGCCCCGATTCGTCCCGCGAAATTCTTCATCATCTGCAATTCGACCTCGCTTTTCTGCTTGTTCGACTGAGTCGAAATATAACGGACAGCTTTCACCGCAATATTTCAGCTTTGTAAGTTTTTGCGTGCTCCGGCTTAATGTCAGGAGAAAGCTTACCTTTTGTTACATGGCGTTGGGGTCGAAAATTTCTCCGGCGGCGACAGAAACAAAAAAGCCACCCGCTGCGAAGGGTGGCTTTCCGACCGCACTGCACGACGCTCAATGCCAGCCGTGGTGACCGTGGTCGTGATCGTCGTGGTCGTGATAGTGATCGTTGCCGTGACCGTGATAGCGATACCAGTCGTCCCGATTCCAGTAGCGGCGGCCATCCCAGTAACGATCGCCATGCCAGCCGACCACGATGACCGGTGCCGCATAGACCGGCGGCGGAGGCGGCGCGTACACGACGGGCGGCGGAGGCGGCGCATAGACCGGTGCGGGCGCGACATACACGGGCGCGGGCACCCCGATGTTGACGCCCACGGACACTCCCGCATTCGCCGCGCCGGACGACATCAGACCGCCGATCATCACGGCGCCAGCCAGCACGGAAGCCTTCGATACCTTGTTCATGTGGTGCCCCACCTCGATGGGTTGTTTGTTGTGTTGACGGGACTATATCGGACGGATGCCGCATCGAGTGTTCGACTTCGTAACCTGCTATTACCGTCGAAAAGCTTTCTAAAAGTAATCTCGCACGCATGAAAAAGCGGCCTTCGAAGGACGAAGGCCGCTGTCCGCGAGACGCGTCGGATCGATCAGTTCGGCAGTTCCTGGCCCTTGGTTTCCGGCGCGAACGGAATCACCGCGAGGCCGATGAGAAACGCCACTGCGGTAATCGCGATCGGCACGCCGAGCGTCTTCATGTTGAGCACCATCGCGCCGATGCCGAAGTTGACGATCGCGCCGAAAAAGCGCCCCACCGACGTGCAGAACGCGAACGCGGTCGCACGCACGCGGGTTTCGAACTGCTCGGGCAGCCACAGCGAGAACAGCGCGAAGTTGCCGCCGAAGAAGCCCAGCACGAAGAGCAGCGCGATGAAAGGCACGAGCCCGTTCGGCAGATAGAACGCCCAGCCGAACGCGAGCGCGATCGATGCCGCCATGCCGACGAAGTACACCGCGAGCGTTTTTCTGCGGCCGATCTTCTCGGCCATCGGCGGCAGCGCGAGACAGCCGATGATCGTGCCGATCGAAAGCAGCCCGGTCGCGATCGACGCCATGCGCGCGGCGTCGTGCTTGTCCATGCCGGCTTTCGTCGCGAGTTGCACGACCGCGGACGGCTCGTACACCGCGCCCGCCCACAGACCGATGATCGCCACCGTCAACAGCACCGCCGCGACAATCGTGCGTTTGCGATATTGCGCATTGAAGATCGCCTTGAGCGAGCTTTCGTGCTTGACGTGCGGCTGAACGGATTCGGAGCGCTCCCACTTGTCGGTTTCCTTCACGCGCAGGAGCACCATGATCGACACGACGACCGGGAACAGGCCGACGAGGAACATCGCGCGCCAGCCGAACGCCGCACCGATCGTGTAGTTCAGCGCGGCGGCAAGAAAGAAGCCCGCGTAATAGCCGGTTTGCAGATAACCCGCGCCCATTTTCCGGCGATCCTCCGGCCACGCCTCCGCGACATAAGTCCCCGCCAGCGCCCATTCCCCGCCGATCCCCACGCCCGCGAAGAAGCGATAGATGCCGAGCTCCCACACCGTATGCGAGGTCGCCGCGAGGCCGGTGAAAATCGCGAACGTGAAGATGGTCGCGGCGAGCACCTTGGTGCGTCCGAAACGGTCGGCGAGCGGCCCCCAGATGAACGAGAGTCCCCATCCCACCAGAAACAGCGCGAAGAGAATCGAGCCGGCGAGCCCGACATTCGCCGGCGTCGCCTCGTAGCCCGAGCGCGGCAACAATTCGGTGAGCGCGGGCGCGAGCACCAGCGCGTAGATGAACGAATCCATTCCGTCGAGCGTCCAGCCGGCCCACGCGCCCCAGAAACCGGTGATCTGCGACCGGTTGAGCGGCGTCTTCGTGGCGCGCGTGGCGCTTATCTGTCGATCCAGCGTTGTCGGCATGGCCATGTCTCTCCAGAGAAATTAACGACGCGCCGGTTAAAAGTGTTTGTTCTGGCGTCTAGGGAAAGCACCGGGGTTCCGTGTGCATTTTTATATATAATATTTGAACATCGACCAACGACAACTCCGCACTTTCACCTAGCCATGCCGACAGATCTCTCCGCCGGGTCGCCTCCGGCAACCTTTCGCGACGCGCAGTTCGAACCGCGCCAGAGCACGTCGCGCTTCATCGCGGATGCGCTGCGCGCCGCGATCGTCGAAGGCGCGCTGCTGCCGGGCGAGCCGCTGCGTCAGGACGCCATCGCGCGGCAGTTTTCCGTCAGCGCGATTCCGGTGCGCGAAGCGTTTCGCCAGCTCGAAAGCGAAGGCTGGGTGACGATCGAGCCGAACCGGGGCGCGGCCGTCAGCTTGCAATCGGCTGACGAGGCCCGCGAAATCTACGAAATCCGCGCGTCGCTCGAAAGCCTGGCGATCGGCATCGCGATCGGGCATCACACGCCCGGCACGCTCGCCGAAGCGAAGCGCCTGCTCGAAGCCGCCGAAAACGAGCCCGATCCCGCGCTGTATGTCGTGCGCAACGAGCAGTTCCACATGAGTCTCTACGCGCCCGCCGATCGCCCGCGTCTGATGGAACTGATCGGCCAGATGCACCGGCGCGGCGAGCGCTATCTGCGTTTGAAGCTCGGGCTTCCGATCCATAAAGATTCGTCCGATGCCGAGCATCGCGCGATCTTCGACGCACTCGCCGCGCGCGATATCGAACAGGCGCAAACGCTCGTCGCGCGCCATCTGCTCGCCACGGGCGAACTGATCTACCGCTTTCTCGCCGATGCGCAAGCGCTCGCTCAGAACACGCACGTAAAAAAGCGGCGCCGCGCATCTTCCCGATCGACTTCCGTGAAGGCCGACCAATGAACGACGTCATCGCTGAAACCCGTAACTGGAACACGCGCGCGCAGGAAAAAGCGCGCCGCCTGCAACTGATCGAACCGTGGCTCGACGGCCCGGTGCTCGATCCCGCGCGCATCGTCGATGCGTTGAGCGCGCTGATCGTCACCGGCGATCGCGTCGCGCTCGAAGGCAACAACCAGAAGCAGGCCGACTTCCTCTCGCGCGCCTTCGCGAAGCTCGATCCCGCGCGTGTGCACGACATCCATTTGCTCATTTCGAGCATCAGCCGGCCGGAACATCTCGCGCTCTTCGAGCAAGGTATCGCGCACAAGGTCGATTTCGCTTTCGCCGGGCCGCAGAGCCTGCGCGTCGCGCAACTGCTCGAAGACGGTCTGCTGGAGATCGGCGCGATCTATACGTATATCGAACTGTATGCGCGCATGTTCATCGATCTCACGCCGCAGGTCGCGCTCGTGTGCGCGGCGCAGGCCGATCGTCACGGCAATCTCTACACCGGCGCGAACACCGAGGACACGCCGACGATCGTCGAGGCCACCGCGTTCCGCCACGGCATCGTGGTCGCGCAGGTGAACGAGATCGTCGATGAACTGCCGCGCGTCGATATTCCCGGCTCGTGGGTCGATGTCGTCGTGCAGGCGGACCGCCCGTTCGCAGTCGAGCCGCTCTTCACGCGCGACCCGCGCCACATCGGCGAGCTGCAAATCCTGATGGCGATGATGACGATTCGCGGCATCTACGACCGCTACGGCGTCACGTCGCTCAATCACGGCATCGGTTTCGATACGGCCGCGATCGAACTGCTGTTGCCGACGTACGGCGAAGCGCTCGGACTGAAGGGCAAGATCTGCACGAACTGGGCGCTCAATCCGCATCCGACACTCATTCCCGCGATCGAATCCGGCTGGGTGCAGAGCGTGCACTGCTTCGGCAGCGAAGTCGGCATGGAGGATTACATCGCGGCGCGCTCCGACGTGTTCTTCACCGGGCGCGACGGCAGCCTGCGCTCGAATCGCGTGTTCTGTCAGCTCGCGGGGCAATACGGCGTCGATCTCTTCATCGGCTCGACGCTGCAGATGGACGCCGACGCGAATTCCTCGACGGTCACGCTCGGACGACTCGCCGGCTTCGGCGGCGCGCCGAACATGGGACACGATCCGCGCGGCCGGCGCCATTCGAGCGAAGCGTGGCTCAAGCTCCTGAAGGACGACGGCCCGAACCCGAAAATCGCGCGCGGCCAGAAGCTCGTCGTGCAGACCGCCGAGACGTACAAGAAAGGCGGCGAGCCGACCATCGTCGATGCGCTCGACGCGATCGCCGTCGGCGAGAAAAGCGGCATGCCGATCGCGCCCGTCATGATCTACGGCGACGACGTCACGCACGTCGTGACCGAGGAAGGCATCGCGTATCTGCACGCGGCCGAAGGCGTCGATGAACGGCGCGCCGCGCTGGCGGCCGTCGCGGGCGTGACGCCCATCGGCATGCGCGCCGATCCCGCCAGAACCGCCGAGTTGAGGCGGCGCGGCATCGTCGCGTATCCGGAAGATCTGGGCGTGCGGCGCGGCGAAGCGAAACGCTCCCTGCTCGCGGCGCGCAGCATCGACGATCTCGTCGCGTGGTCAGGCGGTTTATACACGCCGCCCGCGCGCTTCCGGAGCTGGTGATGAAGCTCGCCTTACGTGACATCGGCCATGCGCCGTCGCCGTCGTTCATCGCGGAAGGTGCCGTCGATGCGCTCATCGCCGAAGCGCGTCTCACGCCCAAGCCCGCGCTCGTCGATGAACGCGGCAGCGGCGCGCATCGTGACCTCGATCTCGACACGATGCTGCGTTCCGCGCATGCGCTGCAACCGACGTTTCTCGCCATCGCGCGCGCGGCTCATGGCGTGCGGCCATCGCAGGCGCTGCGCGAGCAACTGGCGCGCATCGGCCGCGAAGGCGAAGCCGCGATGATGCACGCGACGAACGGCAGCAACGCGCATCGCGGAGCGATATGGATCGTCGGTTTGCTCTGCGCGGGCGCGGCGATGCACGCCCCCGAAGAAAGCGACGCGATCTGTTTTTCCGCCGCCGATATCGCGCGTTTTGAGGACCGGTATGCGCCGGCATCCGCGACGGCGAGCCACGGCGCGCGCGTGACCGAACGCTATCGCGTGGCCGGCGCGCGGGGCGAAGCGCGCAACGCATTTCCGCATGCGCGGCTCATCGGCCTGCCCGCGCTCGACGATGCGCGCGCACGCGGTCTCGACAAACCCGGCGCGCGGCTCGATGCGCTCGTCGCCATCATGGCGTCGCTGGACGACACGTGTCTTCTGCATCGCGGCGGCATGAACGCGCTCGACGCGGCGCAACGCGGCGCGCGCGACGTATTGCGGCACGGCGGCGCAGGCACGAACGAAGGCCGTGCGGCGCTCGCCCGGCTCGACGCCGAATTGCTGGCATTGAACGCATCGCCCGGCGGCGCCGCCGACCTGCTCGCGGCGACACTTTTTCTCGACAGTCTCAGGCGTCTGGCTTAAGCCGAATCGAAGAGGAACGAACGATGGAAAACATGCGATACGAATATCCCGCCAAACGGCCCGTGACGCGCCGCGCGCACGTCGGCGTGGTCGGCTCGGGCGATCTCGAAGTGCTGCTCTCGCCCTCGCAGAACGCGAACGCGGAAGTGGTGATCCGCACGAGCGTCGATGGTTACGGCCACGTATGGAAAAGTGTGCTCGACCGCTTCTTCCAGCGCTACGACGGCGCGGCGAAGATCGAGCTGAACGATTTCGGCGCGACACCCGGCGTCGTCATGCTGCGGCTGAACGAAGCCGTCGAAGCGAGCGAAGGAGACACGCCATGAACGCGCACGACACGTTTCTCGCGCGGCACAGCTTCATCGAACTGACGGCGCGCGAACGGACGCGGGCGCTCTTCGACAAGGGCACGTTCCGCGAACTGCTCGGCCCGTTCGAGCAGATCGAATCGCCGTGGCTCGCGATGCAGAACATCGTCTGCCAGGCGGACGACGGCGCGGTCATCGCGCGCGGCACGCTCGGCGGCGAGCCCGCGCTGATCGCCGCGATCGAACCCGCGTTTCAGGGCGGCAGCATCGGCGAAGTGTCGGGCGCGAAGATCGCCGCGGCGCTCGAAATGGCGCTGGGCGAGTTCGAAGCCGGACGCGCGATCCGCCCCGTCGTGCTGTTCGAAACCGGCGGCGTGCGCTTGCAGGAAGCCAATCTCGGGCTCGCGGCCATCGCGGAGATTCAGGCGGCGATCGTCGCGCTGCGGGCTCATGTGCCCGTGGTCGGCGTGATCGGCGGGATGGTCGGCTGCTTCGGCGGCATGTCGCTCGCGGCCGCGCTCTGCACCGAACTCGTGATGACGCGTCAGGCGCGGCTCGGCATGAACGGGCCGGAAGTGATCGAACAGGAAGCGGGCATCGAAGAACTCGATTCGGGCGACCGGCGCCTGATCTGGTCGATGATCGGCGGCGAGGAACGCGTCGCGGTCGGGCTCGCGGATACGCTCGTCGAAGACGATACCGATCAGGTCCGCGACGCCGTGCTCGCCGCGTTCGAACGCGGCGTGCCGAAACGGCATCGCACCGAAGACGTCGACGGCTTCATCGCGCGGCTTGCGCAAGTGAATCCGGACGCGATCGATCCCGACACACTGCGCACACTCTGGGGCACATCATGACCGACGCACTTTCTCGCGGCGAACGCTGGCTCGACGCGCTGACTTCGCCCTCCACGCGAACGGCAAGCGGACCGGTCCGCGCCCGCGACGGCCAGCTCGACGGCGAACGCGCCAGCTTCTTCGCCGTCGTGCCCGATCCGCAAAACCGCTTTGTCCGCGCGACCGATAACGTCGTCGGACTCGAACAAGGCTGGCTGCTCGCGCGCGCCGTGCGCGAAGTCATCGACGCCGATCGCGATGCCGGCGTGAAGCGCCCGATCGTCGCCGTCGTCGACGTGAAAAGCCAGGCGTACGGACGCCGCGAAGAACTGCTCGGCGTCCATCTCGCGTGCGCGGCCGCCGTCGATGCCTACGCGAGCGCGCGGCTCGCGGGTCATCCGGTGATCGCGCTGATCGTCGGGCCGGCGATGTCGGGCGCGTACCTCGCGCACGGCTATCAGGCGAACCGCATCGTCGCACTCGACGCGCCCGGCACGGCCGTCCACGCGATGGGCAAGGAAGCCGCCGCGCGTGTCACGCGACGCAGCGTCGAAAGCCTTGACGCACTCGGCGACGCCGTCCTGCCGATGTCGTACAAGATGAGCGCGTACGCGAAGCTCGGCTTGCTGCACGAACTGATCGAAGGCGTCGATGCCGACGCGCCCTCTTCCGCCGATATCGAGCGCCTGAAAGCGTCGCTCGCCGCCGCGGTGAAGGACGCGCGCAACGGTCCGCGCGACCTGTCGTCCCGGCTCGCTTCCGCCGATGCGAAGCGCACGCGCGCGGCGTCGATCGAAGTGCGCAGGCGCATGCGCGAGCAGTGGAGCGCGTGATGAACCGGACGCCGCGTCCGCACGATCTGCTCGGGCTCGCGCCCGGCGCGCGGTTCGTCGATGAAGCGCCGGATTGGGCCGGTGCGTCGCTTGCGCGCGCGCCGTTCGTCGTCGTGCGGCGCGCGCCGTGTCTCGGCGATGCGATCGCGGTCGGCGTGCGCGGTGCGACGCGCGGCGAGCGCTTCGGCACGTGGATCGAGCCGCGCTGGATCGAAGCGATTTTCACGCCGGAAGATCTGCGCATGCGCGCACCCGATTCCGCGCGAGCCGCCCTGCCCGCGTTCGCGCTGCTGCGCGCGCTGCCTTCGATCATCGATCGATACGGCCTCGCCTGGGGCCCGGCCGGCAGCGCCGGCTTCGAACTCGCGAGCGCGACGCCGACGATCACGCGCGACAGCGACCTCGATATCGTCGTGCGCGCGCCGTCGCCGTTGCCGCGCGCCGACGCATCGTCGCTCTTCGACGCGCTCTCGCACGCCGCGCAGACGGTGGGCACGCGCATCGACGTGCAGATCGAAACCCCCGACGCGGCGTTCTCGCTCGCCGAATTCGCGCGCGCCGGTCTGCGCGTGATGCTGCGGCACGCACACGGCCCACGGCTCGTCGACGATCCGTGGACGGCGGCATGATCGCGTATCTCTTTCCAGGACAAGGCGCGCAGACGCCCGGCTTTCTGCATCGCCTCGGCGGCGCTGCGCCGCATCCGGCGATTGCGCGCACGCTCGCGGAAGCGTCCGCCGCGCTCGGCGAAGACGTGCTCACGCTCGATACCGCCGATGCCCTTGCATCGACGGTCGCCGTGCAGGTCGCGCTCCTCGTCGCGGGCGTCGCGGCGGCGCGTGCGCTCGCGGACGAGGGCATCGAGCCGGAAGCGGTCGCGGGGCTGTCGGTCGGCGCGTATGGCGCGGCGGTCGTCAGCGGCGCGATCGCCTTCGACGACGCACTGAAGCTCGTGCGCCTGCGCGCCCGGTCGATGGAAGAGGCGTATCCGCGCGGTTACGGCATGCTCGCGGTGCTCGGGCTGAACGAAAGCGAGATTGCCCGCGCGATCGCCGACAGCGGCGCCGACGCCTACATCGGCAATCTGAACGCGCCGCGCCAGATCGTCGTGTCGGGCAGCGATGCCGCGCTCGCGAAATTGCGCGAGATCGTTCTGTCGCGCGGCGCGCGCAAGGCCGAACGGCTCAGCGTGAGCGTGCCGTCGCATTGCGTGCTGCTCGAAGGCGCCGCCGAACGCCTGATCGACGCGGCGCGCGACGTGCGTATCGACACGCCGCGCATCGCGTATGTCGGCAACCGTGGCGCGCGCGTGCTGCGACGCGCCGACGCCATCCGCGAAGACCTCGCCACCAATCTGCGTTATCCGGTGCGCTGGCACGATTCGACCATCGCGCTTTCCGAACTCGGCGCGCATGTTTTCGTGGAGATGCCGCCGGGACAGACGCTTGCCCAGCTCGCCGCCGAATCGCTGCCCGACGCCGCGGCGATCGCGATGGACGCGTCGCCCGCCGCGTCCGTGGCCGCCCGTGTGCGCGCCGCCTGCCGCCGCGCGCAGAACTGATTCGATTCGCGTACACCATTGATTCGATTGTTTGTCGTTTCGTTGTCAGGTTTTGTAAGAAAATCGGAATTTTCGGATAGCGAGCGGGTCGATCTGCGTCGAGCATGACGGCCCGACCCGCTCCAATGCGGGCCCGAAACCACAACGAAACGAAGAGGCAAACATGAGCATCATCCGTTTGGCAATCGCGGCAACGGCAGTCACCGCGCTCGCCGCGTGCAGCGGCGCCGGCAGCCTGAATCCGCAGTCGCTCACGCAATCGGGACAACTCGCCTCGCAGGCACTCATGCTGAGCGACAGCGACGTGCGCACGCTCTCCAACAAGTCGTGCACGCAGATGGACAGCGAGAACAAGATCGCGCCGGCGTCGAGCCAGTACACGCAGCGCCTGAACAAGATCTCCAAGCAGCTCGGCGACAACATCAACGGCGTGGCCGTCAACTACAAGGTCTACATGACGAAGGACGTCAATGCGTGGGCGATGGCCAACGGCTGCGTGCGCGTCTACAGCGGCCTCATGGACCTGATGAACGACGACGAAGTGCGCGGCGTCGTCGGGCACGAAATGGGTCACGTCGCGCTCGGCCACACGAAAAAGGCGATGCAGGTTGCGTACGCGACGTCGGCGGCACGCTCGATGGCGGGCGCCAGCACGGGCGTGATCGCGAGCCTTTCGGGATCGCAGCTCGGCGATCTGACCGAGAAGTTCGTCAACGCGCAGTTCTCGCAATCGCAGGAAAGCGCCGCCGACGATTACTCGTTCGACATGCAAAAGAAGAAGGGCTACAGCCCGGCGGGCCTCGTCACGGCGTTCCAGAAACTCGCATCGATCGATGGCGGGCGTTCGAGCATGCTCGACTCGCATCCGTCGTCGCCGGCGCGCGCGAAGCATATTCAGGATCGGATCGCGTCTGGAAAGTAACGCGAACGTGAACAATGCGCGCGTGGCCACGCGCGCATTGGCGGATGACAAAACCGAAGATGGTTCGCTCAGGATGGCGAACCAATCTGCGAACACGAGAGCCGACGCTACAAAAGAAAAAGCCCCGCAAGTTTTTAAGCTTGCGGGGCCTTTCTACGACAACTGGCGGAGACGGAGGGATTCGAACCCTCGATCCAGTTTTTAGCCAGATGCTCCCTTAGCAGGGGAGTGCCTTCGACCTCTCGGCCACGTCTCCCAAACTTTTCGTTGCACCGGGAGTGCAGTGCAACGAGATCGAGATAATAGCGTGTTCGCAGGCGCGGGTCAAATTCGCACGATTATTTTTTTCAAAACCGTCACTAGCGAATGGCCCCGCTCCGCAAACCGCAACGCAACGGCGCGCGAGCCTTCACATGCGCGTCATATGCAATCAGGCGCGGTCGAGCTCGAACGCCTTGTGCAGCGCGCGCACGGCGAGTTCGGTGTACTTCTCGTCGATCAGCACCGAAATCTTGATTTCCGACGTGGAGATCATCTGGATGTTGATGCCCTCTTCCGACAGCGTGCGGAACATCGTGCTCGCGATGCCCACGTGCGAGCGCATGCCGACGCCCACGACCGACACTTTCGACACCTTCGGGTCGCCCAGCACGGTTTCCGCCTGAACGTGACCCTTCACCTGGCCATTCAGGATTTCGAGCGCGCGCTGATAGTCGCCGCGGCCGACCGTGAACGTGAAGTCGGTCTTGCCGTTCACGCTCTGGTTCTGAATGATCATGTCGATGTCGATGTTCGCATCGGCGACCGGCCCGAGAATCTGATACGCGACGCCCGGCTTGTCGGGCACGCCCATGACCGCGATGCGCGCTTCGTCGCGCTGGAACGCGATGCCAGAAATCACTGCTTTTTCCATGTTCTCGTCTTCTTCAAAAGTAATCAGGGTGCCGGAGTGCATCTCGTCGGCGAGCGGCATCAGCGGATCGGTCAGGCTGGAGAGCACGCGCGTCTTCACCTGATACTTGCCGGCGAATTCCACCGAGCGGATCTGCAGCACCTTCGAGCCGAGGCTCGCCATTTCCAGCATTTCCTCGAAGGTCACGCGATCGAGCCGGCGCGCTTCTTCGACGACGCGCGGGTCGGTCGTGTAGACGCCGTCGACGTCGGTGTAGATCAGGCATTCGTCCGCCTTCATGGCCGCGGCGATCGCCACCGCCGACGTGTCCGAGCCGCCGCGGCCGAGCGTGGCGATATGACCTTCGGGATCGACGCCCTGGAAGCCCGTGATGACCACGACCTTGCCCGCGTCGAGATCCTTCAGCACGCGCTCGCCGTCGATTTCGCTGATGCGCGCCTTCGTGAACGCGCTGTCCGTCTTGATCGGCACTTGCCAGCCGGCGTAGCTCACGGCGTCGAGGCCTTCGGCGTGCAGCGCGATGGCGAGAAGCCCCACGCTCACCTGCTCGCCGGTAGAGGCAATCATGTCGAGTTCGCGCAGGTCCGGGTCGGCCTTGATGTCTTTCGCGAGACCGAGCAGGCGGTTGGTTTCGCCGGACATCGCCGAGGGCACGACGACCATCTTGTGGCCGGCCTTATGCCATTTGGCGACGCGCTTGGCGACGTTCTTGATGCGCTCGACCGAGCCCATCGAAGTGCCGCCGTATTTGTGTACGATGAGTGCCATTGTCGTTTTGAACTGGAGGGAAAACCGCGCTTCACGCACGTTGGCGCGAGAGCGCTTGAGACTCGCGCCCGATTTGCTTCAGGGGATGTCGAAGCCTGCGAACAGCGGGCGCTGCCGCACGCCCGTCGCGCGCGCTCGCACGGATGGCGTACGCGGCGCACGGATGCGTCGATGCGGGCGAAATCGAGTCTTTTGAACGCAGATGCCGCGCAAAAACGCGCTTGGGCGAAACGAGTTACCGTACCCGATCGAAGCCGAAATTACAAGATGGAGCGCCCGCGACGGCGATTTTGCCGGCTTCGGCACGACGGCCGTTCAGCGCGCCCTACGCCAGCAGCAAATCCGGCCGCCACGAAATGCGGCGCAGCGGACCATGCGCCGCGCTCGCCGCCGCTTCGCGATTGACGCCCACGTGCGGCACGAACAGCAACGCCTCGCCGACGAAAAGCAGCGGCACATCGCGCTTCCACGCGGGCACGCCGCGCTCCTGAAAAAGATTCTTGAGCGTGCGGCTCGGCGCTTCGGCCGCGACGCGCATGCGTTCGCCGCCGGCACGGGAGCGCGCGGCGAGCGGCGCGGCGCGCAACACGCCCTCGCCGACGACATCGTCGGCCGGTTCATCGACCGACTCGAACACGAACGAGCCGCGCCATTGCGGCAGACGCCACACCTCTTCGCCCTGCCATTGCAGTTCCATCGCGGTCTTGAACGCGGGCGCGCCTTCGTCGAGATCGGGCGCGTCGCCGCTGTCGCCCGGCTCCCAGAACAGCACATTGCGATAGACGCGCAAGCTATGCCCCGCATGATCGACGCGCAACGCGTGGCCGTCGCGCGCAGCGGCGGCATCGCGCAACTGGCGCAGCATGTCGGCGATGCGCGCCGTCGATGCCGCGAGCAAGCCGCGCGAGCGAATCCAGAAACGCATGAGGTTGATCGCGCGGTCGTCGTCGAGGGCGAGGAACGCGTCGAGCGTCAGCGCGCCCTCTTCGCTCGCGCTCTGCACCTGCGCGAAATCGATGCGCGCAAGTTGATCCAGCAGCCGCTGCGCCGACGCCGCGTGCGACGCCGTGCGCGCGAGCGCATCGCGAAAACCGGGGAAATGCACCGCGAGCACGGGCAGCACGTCGTGCCGCAACGCGTTGCGCGAATAGCGCGTGTCGCCGTTGGACTCGTCGTCGATCCAGCTCAAGTCGCGCTCGTGCGCATATTGCTCGAGTTGCGCGCGCAGCAAGCGCAATAGCGGACGCAGACGCGGCACCGCGCCGTCCGCCCGCTGCGGCGCCATCGCCGCGAGGCCCGCGACGCCCGCGCCGCGCAGCAGTTGCAGCAGCACGGTTTCGGCCTGATCGTCGGCGTGATGCGCGATCAGGAGTGCGTGCGCGCCTTGTTCGTCGCAGAGATCGTCGAGCGCGCGATAACGCGCATCGCGCGCCGCCGCTTCGAGACTTTCGCCGCCCGCGCGCGCGACATCGACATGACGGGCGGCGTAACGCACGTCGAGCGACGCCGCAAAGCCCTCGCACTGCGTGGCCCACGCGTTCGCGTTGGGGCTCAGGCCGTGATGAACATGCAGCGCGACGACCCGCCGCGCGCCGAAGCAGCGCACGGCCGCGTCGAGCAGCACGGTGGAGTCGAGTCCGCCGCTCAGCGCGACCGCAAGCAGTGCATCGGAAGAAAGCGCCGCGTCCGAAACCGTCGCGCACACCGCCTCGAAGACGAGGCGGCCGGCGGGGGTTTCGTTATCGGATGTCACGAGCGTTCGTGAAAGATGAGATGCCGACGATGGCGGGATTACGCGCCCGGCAGCGATTCCTTGTACTTGCCGTACGCCATCAGCTTCTCGAAGCGGCGCTCGCGCAAGTCGTTGACGCTCATGCCCTGGAACTGACGCAGCGAATCGGCGAGCGCGCGGCGCAGGAGCGCGGCCATGCCCTTCGCATCGCGATGCGCGCCGCCGAGCGGCTCGTTCACGATCTTGTCGATGAGACCGAGCGCCTTCAGGCGATGCGCCGTGAGACCGAGCGCTTCGGCCGCTTCCGGCGCCTTCGCCGCGCTCTTCCACAGAATCGACGCGCAGCCTTCGGGCGAGATCACCGAGTAGGTGGAGAACTGCAGCATCATCACGGTGTCGGCGACCGCGATCGCGAGCGCGCCGCCGGAGCCCCCTTCGCCGATGATCGTCGTGATGATCGGCGTCTTGAGCTCGGCCATCACATACAGATTGCGTCCGATGGCTTCGGACTGTCCGCGCTCTTCCGCGCCGATGCCCGGATACGCGCCCGGCGTATCGACGAACGTGAAGATCGGCAGGCTGAACTTCTCGGCCGTGCGCATCAGACGCTCGGCCTTGCGATAACCCTCGGGGCGCGGCATGCCGAAGTTGCGCAGCGCGCGCTCCTTCGTGTCGCGGCCCTTCTGATGGCCGATCACCATGCACGGCTGGCCATTGAAACGCGCGAAGCCGCCGACGATCGCGAGGTCGTCCGCGAAGGCGCGGTCGCCATGCAGTTCGTGGAAATCGGTGAAAAGCTCGCTAACGTAGTCAAGCGTGTACGGGCGCTGCGGGTGACGCGCGATCTGCGAAACCTGCCAGGGCGAGAGGTTCGCGTAGAGATCCTTCGTGAGCTGCTGGCTCTTTTTCGACAGCCGCTCGATTTCTTCCGAAATATCGACAGCGGAATCGTCCTGAACGAAGCGGAGTTCTTCGATCTTCGCTTCGAGTTCAGCGATCGGCTGCTCGAAATCCAGAAACGTGGTCTTCATATGTTCGAGTCCTAGAACATCGGGCAGCGCGTATTCTAACCGCGTCCGTCCCTCAAAAATTCGCGCGGGAACTATCGATTATAAATCAACGATAGCCCGCGAAATTCGCGCGTCCTGCGCGTGGGTATTTTAGTGATCCGCCGGGATCGGATTGAGACTGCGCCACATGTACCAGGTCGCGACCGTGCGCCACGGCTCCCAGTTCGCGGCCACTTCGCGCGCTTCGCTGCGCGTCACCGGTTCGCCGCTGAAGTAGTTGACGCTGATGGCCTGAATCAGCCCGAGATCGTCGAGCGGCAAAACGTCCGGGCGCGACAGATTGAAGATGAGGAACATCTCGGCGGTCCATCGGCCGATGCCGCGAATCTGCGTGAGCTCGGCGATCACGGCTTCGTCGTCCATCGACGTCCATGCATCGACATGCAGCGCGCCGGATTCGAAATGCTGCGCGAGATCGAGGATGTATTCGGCCTTGCGTCGCGACAACCCGCACGCCTGCAGCTTCTCATGGCCGAGCCGGATGAAATGCGCGGGATGCACCTCCGGGCATGCGCCCTTCACGCGTTCCCAGATGGCTTGCGCGGCCTTCACGGAAATCTGCTGGCCGGCCACCGAGCGCGCGAGCGTCGAGAACGGATCGCCGAGATTGACGAGATGAATCTCGCCGAACTTCGGGATCAGCTTCTTGAGAATGCGGTCGCGCTTCATGAGATCGGCGCATGCGCGATCCCAGTAGTCGGGACGAACGACTTCGCGCGTGAGCCCGCCGATCTGCACGGGCACAGCAGCGTCCGACGTGACGACGCGCGACTTGCGCACGACCTCGCCGCGCTCCGCGACGAGCGCCTGCGCGTTCGCGCCATCGCCGGCGACGGCGCGGCCGTTGCCCTTCGCGGGCGACGCTTCGGCTTCTTCCGTGCCCGCCTTCGATGGCCGCGCGACTCCGTTCAGGCGCGCAGCCTTCTCGGGTTTCGCCGCCTTGAGCGCGACGCCTTTGGCCGTCTTGCGGCTGCCCGTCGCGCTTGCGCCATCGATCTTCTGCGTGTTCGCTTTCGTTTGCGCGACGCGCGTGCGCTTTGCCGCGCCCGACGCATCGCTGACAGACGCGGGTCGCTTGACCGGCGTCTTCCTGGCCGTTGCCATCTTGCCTCCTGCCTGGTGAGTCGATCAGAGGGTTCGAATGGCCGCGTTCAAACGCGGCGCCATTCGGTCGACCCACCCGGTTTGTCTTCAAGCGCAATACCGGCTTCGAGCAATTCGGCGCGAATCCGGTCTGCTTCGGCGTAGTTCTTCGCCTGCTTCGCGGCAATGCGTCCGGCGATCTTCGCTTCGATCTCCTGCGGCGAGAGCCGCGGCTCCGAACCCGTGCCGCTCGCCTGCTGCAGGAACGAACGCGGTTCGCGCCCGAGCAGACCGAGCACGCCCGCGAGCCCCTTGAGCTGCCGGGCGAGCGCGGGATCGCGCGTACGATTCACTTCGCTCGCGAGATCGAACAACACGGACACGGCCACCGGCGTGTTGAAGTCGTCGTTCATCGCAGACTGGAAACGCTGCGCGTTCGCCTCGTTCCAGTCAAGTTGCTGATTGTCCGGCTCGACATCCTTCAACGCCGTATATAGGCGCGTCAATGCGTTCTTCGCATCGTCGATATGCACGTCGCTGTAATTCAGCGGCGAACGATAGTGTGCCCGCGCAATAAAGAAGCGCACGACTTCGGCATCAAATTTTTCAAGGACTTCGCGGATCGTGAAGAAGTTGCCGAGCGACTTCGACATCTTCTCGTTGTCGATCTGCACGTAGCCGTTGTGCATCCAGTAGTTCACGAAGGGCTTGCCGGTCGCGCCTTCGCTCTGCGCGATCTCGTTCTCGTGATGCGGGAACTGCAGGTCCATGCCGCCGCCGTGGATGTCGAACTGCTCGCCGAGCAACGTGCAACCCATCGCGGAACATTCGATGTGCCAGCCCGGACGGCCGCGGCCCCACTTCGAGTCCCAGCCGGAGTCGGCGGGCTCGTCGGCCTTCGCCTGCTTCCACAGCACGAAGTCGAGCGGATCTTCCTTCGCGTCGTTCGCGGCGACGCGCTCGCCCGCGCGCAGGTCTTCGATCGACTTGCCCGAAAGCTTGCCGTAGTCGGCGAACTTGCGCACCGCGTAGTTCACGTCGCCGTCCTTCGCCTGGTACGCGTAGCCGTTCGCGTGCAATGCATCGATCATGCCGAGCATCTGCGGGATGAAGTCGGTCGCGCGCGGCTCGATGTCCGGGCGCGCGACGCCGAGCGCGCTGGCATCTTCGTGCATCGCCGTGATGAAGCGATGCGTGAGCGATTTGATCGGCTCGTTGTTCTCGACCGCGCGGCGGATGATCTTGTCGTCGATGTCCGTGATGTTCTGCACGTACGTGACCTTGTAGCCGAGCGCGCGCAGCCATCGTTGCACGATATCGAATACCACCATCACGCGCGCATGACCGATGTGACAATAGTCATAAACCGTCATTCCGCAGACATACATGCGTACCTCGCCGGCTTTGAGCGGCGTGAAGGGTTGCTTGTCACGGGCGAGCGTGTTGTAGATGCGCAGCGAGTTCATAGAAGGCGAAGCATGGACCTGAGTCAACCGTGTGCCGGGCAGCAGGCGGCGTGATCGATGCGCGAGGGAGCAAACGAGACCCACACGCGAGCACGAACACGACGGTCATGCGACCAGGACGGAAGCGGCCACGAGTGGCGAAAGACTGTCTGGCGTCAATGCGGCATGCGTGCCCGGAGAACCAGGCGCAAGACACGTGCGCGGGACGTGCAGACCTTTTGTTAGAATGGGTCGGAGTATAACACCGGGACTTGAGCCTATGAAATGTCGAAGCGGCCGCGCTCCGGGCTTTGCAAGCCGCGCTCCGGGCCCGGCTGAAAGCCTTGCCGGACACTGTGCCGCATTGGGCAATTCTGCTCGCTCCTTCGTCCTCGCGATCGTTCACGCCTCCACGCGCTCGCGGTCTCTTTCGCCGCTTTCGTGGCTTCTTTCGCTGCATCATTCATTGAATCGATTCCAAGTGACTCATCGCAAAGCGCGCACGTCTCTGCAACTCTCTTGCCGGTTCGCTTCGCGGACGCTCGGCATCGCCACAATCGCTTTCGCCGCATGCGTCGGCATGTCCGCAGGCGCGCTCGCGCAAACCTCGAGCGCCACGCGCGACGACACGCCGCAAGTCGATTCGGCCATCGCGAACAAAGACTGGAACGCCGCGCTCAAGCAACTCGATGCGCGCATCGCGAGCAATCCGCGCGACGTGCAGGCGAAGTTCAAGCGCGCCACCGTGCTCGCGCGCCTGAACCGCGACGACGACGCCATCGCCGCGTTCACCGAGCTCACGCAGGCCTATCCCGAACTGCCCGAGCCGTACAACAACCTGGCCGCGCTCTACGCGAAGAAAGGCCGCTACGAAGACGCGCGCGCCGCGCTCGAAACGGCGGTCAAGGCGAATCCCGGCTACGCGCTCGCCTACGACAACCTGGGCGATCTTTATCTTCGTCTCGCGAGCGAGTCGTACAAGCGCGCGCAATCGCTCGGCTCGAAGAGCCCGCTCACGGGCCAGCGCATCGCGGCGATCCAGAACATCTACACGCCCCCGAAGAAGCGCGCGGCCGCGGCCGAGGGCGCATCGGCAACGGGCGCGGCCATCGCGCCGCACCCGGCCGCCGACGAATGGGCGCCCGCGTCCGGCGCCGTGTCGCCGGCCATGCCTTCGCCCGACGAATACTCGCCGTTCGGCGGCCCGACCGGCCCGCTGCCGACCACGCCCTATGTCGCGCCGAAAACGCAGCCGTAAGCGCCCTTCGCCGCTGACTATTCGCATTCACCCAACGAGGATCGATCCTTCATGAAATTCCTGATGTTGGCGCTTTCGAGCGCTGCCCTGATTGCGAGCGCGCCGGCGTTCGCCCAGCCGAATGCGCAGGCCGCGCACCCCAACGTGCTCTTCAAGACCACGCAAGGCGACATCAAGGTCGAGCTGTATCCCGAGAAGGCGCCGAAGACCGTCGCGAACTTTCTCGACTACGTGAAGTCCGGTCAGTACAGCGGCACGATCTTTCATCGCGTGATTCCGGGCTTCATGATCCAGGGCGGCGGCTTCAGCACGAGCTTCGCCGAGAAGCCGACGCGCGCGCCGATTCCGCTCGAAAGCAAGAACGGTCTGAAGAACGTCACGGGCACGCTCGCGATGGCGCGCACCAGCGACCCGAACTCGGCCACCGCGCAGTTCTTCATCAATACGGTCGATAATGCGGGTCTCGACTATCCGAGCCCGGACGGCAACGGCTATGCCGTGTTCGGCAAGGTCGTCGCGGGCATGGACGTCGTGAAGAAGATCGAAGGCAGCCCGACCACCACGCGCGGCCCGATGCAGGACGTGCCGCAAAAGCCGACCGTGATCGAGTCGGCCACCGTGGTCTCGCAGTAACGTCGAACAAGCGCGCGGGCGCATCGCATGCGCCCGCTCATCAACACACCGGAGAGCATCATCATGGTCGAACTACATACGAACCACGGCGTCATCAAGCTGGAACTGGACGCCGAAAAAGCGCCGAAGTCCGTCGAGAACTTCCTCAACTACGTGAAGAAGGGTCATTACGACAACACCGTGTTCCATCGCGTGATCGACGGCTTCATGATTCAGGGCGGCGGTTTCGAGCCGGGCATGAACCAGAAGCCGACCGATGCGCCGGTCAACAACGAAGCCAACAACGGCCTCACGAACGACACCGGCACGATCGCGATGGCGCGCACGAACGACCCGCATTCGGCGACCGCGCAGTTCTTCATCAACGTGAAGGACAACGACTTCCTGAACCACTCGTCGCCGACGCCGCAAGGCTGGGGCTATACCGTGTTCGGCCGTGTCGTCGAAGGCATGGATGTGGTCGAGAAGATCAAGAAGGTCAAGACCGGCTCGAAGGGCTTCCATCAGGATGTGCCGGTCGACGACGTGGTGATCGAGAAGGCCGTCGTGGTCTGATCACGGTCATTGCATGATCGATACGAAGACTTCAGTCGATCGCGAAGCAGCGGGTGCAGCGAACAACGCGCGCCCGCTGTTTTTCATTGCCGATCTGCATCTCTCGGAAGCGATTCCGAAAACGGTCGCCGCCTTCGAGCATTTCATCGAGGTCACGGCGAACGACGCCGACTCCGTATTCATACTCGGTGACCTTTTCGAGTTCTGGATCGGCGACGACATCCTCGACGGTCCCGCCGCCGACCCGCGCGCCGGCTTCGCGCGCCGCATGACACGCGTCATGCACACGCTCTCGGAACGCGGCATCGGGCTGTACGTGATGCACGGCAATCGCGATTTCCTGCTGGGCAAGCGTTTCATGAAAGATGCGGGCGCGCTGCCCCTGCCCGACCCGTTCGTGATCACCGCGTTCGGCAAGCGCGTCGTGCTCGCCCACGGCGACGGCCTGTGCACGGCGGATCGCGGCTATCAGGGCTTTCGCAAATTCGCGCGCAACAGGTTCGCGCAGCGGCTCTTTCTGGCGTTGCCGCTCGACACGCGCCTCGGCATAGGCCAGCGCATGCGCACGAAAAGCGAAGGCGCGCGCGTGACCGGCGTCGACGCGAAATACGATGTCACGAGGCGCGCGGTCTCGCGGCTTTTCATGAGCAGCCGCACGAGTACGCTGATTCACGGCCACACGCATCGTCCGGCGATGCATCGCGAAGTCGAAGGCGTGCGCTGGGTTCTGCCCGACTGGGAACTCGACGCGAACACGCCGCGCGGCGGCTATCTGCGCCTCGACGGCGAAGGCGTGCGCGCGCTGCCGCTCTAACGTTCGAGCGGCGCGGCGCGCTCTTCCGTCACTTTGCCGTCCATCGAGGTGCACAGGCGCTTGAGATCGACGAGCGCGGCGCCGTCGGCGGCATTGAGCGCTTCCACGCGCGCCCCGAGCCGCTCCAGCGCCGCGACGATGTCGTCGATGCGCTGCGTCTGCGTCGACGCGTGATCGATCAGCCCGTGGATCGCGAGCGACACCGGATCGTCCGCGTTCGGCGTGATGCCGTAGGCGCAGAACCCTTCCTGCTTCGTTTCCTTCGGTTTCGACACCGCCGGCATCACGATGCGCGCCGGATTGCCCACCGCCGTGCCGCCCGCCGGCACCGGCTTCACGACCACCGCGTTCGAGCCGATCTTCGCATCTTCGCCGACGGTGAAGCCGCCGAGCACCTTCGCGCCCGCTCCGACGACCACGCCGCGCCCGAGCGTCGGATGGCGCTTCGCGCCGCGCGTGAGCGACGTTCCGCCGAGCGTCACGCCCTGATAGATCGTGCAGTCGTCGCCGATTTCCGCCGTCTCGCCGATCACCACGCCCATGCCGTGATCGATGAACACGCGCCGCCCGAGCGTCGCGCCCGGATGAATCTCGATGCCCGTGAGAAAGCGCGCGATCTGCGACACGAACCGCGCAAGCCAGCGCGATTGCCCGCGCCAGCACGCATGCGCGAAGCGATGCAGGACGATCGCGTGCAGCCCGGGATAGCACGTGACGACTTCCCAGGCGCTGCGGGCGGCGGGATCGCGCTCGCGGATGGCGGCGATGTCTTCGCGAAGTCGGTCGAACATGGCGATGTCTCTCAAGGGGGAACGAGCGCTTTGCACGGAACGCGCAAAGCTTATATCGGCTGTCGCCGTTTTTCGCCGATTGTAGGACGAGCACGGAGAGTTCGCTCGATGCCCACGACGGCAGCGCGGTCGCTGCCGCCGGCGAACGAGAGCACGCGCGTTCTAGTCTTTCTTCGCGTGCAGCAGAATGTGCTTCGCCATTCCGCGGAGGATATTCACCTCTTCGTGCTCCAGCCCCGCGCGCGCGAAAAGCCGCCGCATGCGCGACATCAGCTTTTTCGGATTGGCCGGATCGAGGAAATCGAGCGCGACGAGCGCGTCTTCGAGATGCGCGTACATGCCTTCGATTTCATCGCTCGACGCGCTCTGCCCCGCCGATTCGACGACGGCGAGCGGATTCGCGGGCGCCTGAAACGCGAGCCGCAGTTCGTAGGCGAGCACCTGGACGGCCTGCGCGAGATTGAGCGAGCTGTACGCGGGATTGGCGGGAATGTGCGCGAGCGCGCTGCAGCGCTCGACATCCGCGTTCGACAGCCCCGTGCGCTCGTTGCCGAACACGAGCGCGATGTCGCCGTGACGCACGAATTCGTGCGCGCGTCCGGCGAGCGCGCGCGGCGGCATCTGCGGCGGACCGTATTCGCGCATGCGCGCCGTGAGCGCGACCGACCAGCGCACGCCCACGAGCGCATCGGCGAGCGTATCGACGACGTGCGCGGATGCGAGGACGTCGTCGGCGCCGGAGGCCATCGCGATCGCTTCGGGCTCGTTCTTGACATCGGGAATGCGCGGCGCGACGAGCACGAGGCGCGCGAAGCCCATGGTCTTCAACGCGCGCGCGGCCGCGCCGACATTGCCGGGATGACTCGGCTCGACGAGGATGAAGCGCGTGGAGGTGAAGCCGCCTCCCGGCGCGGAAAGTTCGTTGGGTTCCAAGGCGCGATGTGTGCTGAATGTTCGAACCCGATATGTTAACGCGCTTTGCCGAAGCCGCGAAAACGCACGGCCACTTTCGGGTAAAATGGCGCGTTCGCGCGTCGCGAACGGTTTTTCATCCAGTCGAACCTTCGCGCTGACGCACCGCTCTTATTCAATTCGTCTTTCGTCGACATAGTCGTTGTCGCCAATTTTTCCGTCCGCGCATTCATTTCATTATGAGCGCGCCGGCGGTCAGAGGATTTCGCTCATGCATCCGATGCTCAACATCGCTGTCAAGGCCGCACGCCGCGCCGGACAGATCATCAATCGCGCGTCGCTCGACCTGGACCGCGTCCAGGTCAGCAAGAAACAGCACAACGACTTCGTGACGGAAGTCGACAAGGCGTCCGAAGCCGCCATCATCGAGACGCTGCACACCGCCTATCCCGACCACTCCATCCTCGCCGAAGAATCCGGCGAAACGGATCGCGAGTCGGAGTTTCAGTGGATCATCGATCCGCTCGACGGCACCACCAACTTCATCCACGGCTTCCCGTACTACTGCGTATCGATCGCGCTCGCGCACAAAGGCATCGTGCAGCAGGCGGTCATCTACGATCCGACGCGCAACGATCTCTTCACCGCATCGCGCGGCCGCGGCGCGTATCTGAACGAACGGCGCATCCGCGTCGGCAAGCTGGATCGTCTGTCGGATGCGCTCATCGGCACGGGCTTTCCGTTCCGCGACGGCCAGGGTCTCAACGGCTACATGCGCCTCTTCAGCGAAATGACGCTGTCGTGCGCGGGCTTGCGCCGTCCGGGCGCCGCCGCGCTCGATCTCGCGAACGTCGCGGCCGGCCGTCTCGACGGTTTCTTCGAACAGGGCATTCATCCGTGGGACGTGGCGGCGGGCAGCCTGCTCGTGACCGAAGCGGGCGGGCTCGTCGGCAACTACACCGGCGAATCGGATTTCCTGTTCAAGAACGAGATCGTCGCCGCCAATCCGAAGGTGTACGCGCAGATGATCAAGATTCTCGACCCGTACTCGCGCACGCGTCTGACCGGCGAATAAGCCCCATCGACGGGGCGCGCCCTGCGCTCCGTCGTTTTCCCTTCTCCCGCGCCCCGGGCGCGCCGCCTGCTCTGCAACGAATGCGGGGCTCCGTTACAGTGCCAACTTTGCCCTCGCGTCCGCAAGGGCAATGCGCGCTCGTCCCTCGTCTTGCGCCGCGCCACACGTCACGCCAGCTCATGAAGAAAGGCTTCTACACGATCATCGCCGCGCAGTTCGTTTCGTCGCTCGCCGACAATGCGCTGCTGATCGCCGCGATCGCCATGCTCGCCGTCGTGCATTCGGCGCCGTGGGTCACGCCGCTTCTGCAAATCTTCTTCACGATTTCGTACGTGGTGCTCGCACCATTCGTGGGCGCATTCGCCGACGCCATCCAGAAACGCCGCGTCATGTTCGTCTCGAACGCGCTCAAGGCGGCCGGCTGCGCGATGATGATCGCGGGCGTGCATCCGATGATCGCTTATGGCGTCGTCGGTCTCGGCGCGGCCGCTTATTCGCCCGCGAAGTACGGCATTCTCACCGAACTCCTGCCGCCGCAGAAGCTGATCGCGGCGAACGCGTGGCTCGAATCCGCGACCGTCGGCTCGACGATTCTCGGCACCGTCATCGGCGGCGCGCTCGTGAGCCAGGTCGTCGCGGGCTGGGTCGCGCACGCGCATCTGCCGCTCGTGAGCAGCGCCGCGCACGCCGCGCTGTTCGCCGTGATGGTGATCTATGCGTCGGCGGCCGTCATCAACGTGTTCATTCCGGACACCGGCGCGCGCTATCCGAATCTTTTGACCGAGCCGACGAAGCTCGTCCACGATTTCTCGCATTGCTTCAAGGTGTTGTGGAAGGACAAGCTCGCGCAGATCGCGCTCTGGGTCACGACGCTGCTGTGGGGCGCGGCCGTCACGCTGCAATTGCTCGTGCTCAAATGGGCCGACGCGAACCTCGGCCTGTCGCTCTCGAAGGCCGCCGTCCTGCAGGGCGTGACGGGCGTGGGCATCGCGCTCGGCGCGGCGGCGGCGTCCGCGTGGATCGTGTTGCGCCGGTCGCTCAAGGTGCTGCCGGTGGGCGTGCTCATCGGCGCGGTATCGGTCGCGATGGCGTTCTACAACAAGGATCTGTTTCCGGCGGGTTCGGGCGTGCATATCGGCCCGCTGTTCGCGCCGTCGTACATTCTGATGGCGTATCCGCTGATGATCGCCCTAGGCGGCTTGTCCGGCTTTTTCATCGTGCCGATGAACGCGATCCTGCAGCATCGCGGCGCGACGCTGCTCTCCGCCGGGCATTCCATCGCGGTGCAGAACTTCAACCAGAATCTCGCCGTGCTCGCCATGCTCGGCGCCTATGCGCTGCTTCTGACGATCAAGGTTCCGGTGCAGTGGATCATCGTCGTGTTCGGTCTTTTCGTGTGCCTGATGATGGCGCTCGCGATGCGCCGCCACACGCAAAACGAACGTGAAACGGATCTCGTTGCGCTCGTCGAGGAATGAACCTTGCTCAACGGTGTATTCTGGGTTCATACCCCGGCGCCGGCGGACGAGGAGAAGGGAGGAACGCGGGCGGCGGGGCGAAGTCGCCACGGCAACCGCGAAGGCGGACCCGGCGGCATTCATTTCTCGGCAACGTCAATAAAGGAGCAAGGAAATGGGATTGTTCACACGTTCGACGCTCGACAGCAAAATCAATGGCGCAGCCGATCTCGGCCAGCGCGCGGTGCGCGGTGCGAGTGACGCGGTCGATTCGGCCAGCGGCCAGTTGCGCAGTCTGCTCGACGATCTGGAAAGCTCGATCCAGAACGCGAAGGACATCGACGCGGACAAGCTGCGCAAGGAATTGCAATCGAAGCTCAAGACCGCGCGTTCGCAGATGAACGGCGCGAGCGGCGCGCTGGGAGGCAGGCTGAACGACGCCGCCGGTTACGCTGACGACTTCGTGCATGACAGGCCGTGGCATACGCTCGGCGCCGTGGCCGGTCTCGCATTGCTCGTCGGTTATCTCGCCGGGCGCGCGTGAGGCGCTCGGGCATCGTCCAGATCTGTCACCGGAACGGCATCGCACGCGTTCCGGCGGCGTGCCCCGCGCACGCAACGGGCGTGAGGGCGCGATACGCGCGCGCCTTCGCGCTCCCGGTTCGCCAGCAACATTCCATTGGCCGCCCGGCCGACTCCGCCGTCATCGTGTGACAGGTTAAACTCATGCCCTATCGGCTGATTTGGCGGCCGGCGCACGTCGCGTCCGGCCGTTCCGGCTTTCACAGCACGCAAGATGGGCACTCACACGGCATCCCCCGACACCTCCACCGACACCGCCGCGCCGCTCGCGGACCTGTCGCAGCACACGCCGATGATGCAGCAGTATCTGCGCATCAAGGCCGAGCATCCCGGCACGCTCGTTTTCTACCGGATGGGCGATTTCTACGAGCTCTTCTTCGACGACGCCGAGAAGGCCGCGCGTCTGCTCGATCTCACGCTTACGCAGCGCGGCGCGTCGGGCGGCAATCCGATCAGGATGGCGGGCGTTCCGCATCACGCGTGCGAGCAATATCTCGCGAAGCTGGTGAAGCTCGGCGAGTCGGTTGCGATTTGCGAGCAGATCGGTGACCCGGCGACATCGAAGGGACCGGTCGAGCGCAAGGTCGTGCGCGTCGTCACGCCGGGCACGCTGACCGACGCGGCCCTGCTCTCCGACAAAACCGATGTCTATCTGCTGGCGCTCTGCCCCACGCACAATCGTCGCGGTGTCGTGACGAGCGTCGGGCTCGCGTGGCTCAATCTCGCGAGCGGCGCGTTGCGTCTCGCCGAAGTCGCGCCCGGGCAAGTGACCACGGCGCTCGAGCGCATTCGTCCGGCGGAAACGCTCATCGCGGATTCCATCACGGATGCGCAGACGTCGCTCGGCGTGACGAATCCTGGTGCGACCACGCGGGTTCCGGCATGGCACTTCGATGTCGGCTCGGGCACGCAGCGCCTGCGCGAGCAACTCGATGTCGCGAGCCTCGACGGCTTCGGCGCGCAGACCCTCACCTGCGCGTGCGGCGCGGCCGGCGCGCTCCTGCTCTACGCCGCCGCGACGCAAGGCCAGCAGTTGCGCCACGTGCGCAGCCTGAAGGTCGAGTACGAATCGGAATACATCGGGCTCGATCCCGCCACGCGCCGCAATCTCGAACTCACGGAGACGCTGCGCGGCACCGAGTCGCCCACGCTTTTCTCGCTGCTCGACACCTGCTGCACGACGATGGGCAGCCGTCTCCTGCGCCACTGGCTGCATCATCCGCCACGCGATGCATCGATTGCGCAGGCGCGCCAGCAGGCGATCGGCGCATTGCTCGACGCGCCCACGAGCGGCGGCCTCGACACCCTGCGCGGCGCGCTGCGCAAGATCTCCGACATCGAGCGCATCACGGGCCGGCTCGCGTTGCTGTCGGCGCGGCCGCGCGATCTGTCGAGCCTGCGCGATACCTTCGCCGCACTGCCCGACCTGCGCGTGCTCGTCGCGAGCGTGGCCGCGCATGCGTCGGCGCTGGAGCGCATCACCGCCGCGCTGGAGCCGCCGCACGAGTGTCTCGATCTCCTGACGAACGCCATCGCGGCCGAGCCCGCCGCGCTGATTCGCGACGGCGGCGTGATCGCGCGCGGTTACGATCCGGATCTCGACGAACTGCGCGATATTTCGGAGAACTGCGATCAATTCCTGATCGATCTCGAAGCGCGCGAGCGCACGCGCACGGGCATCGCGAATCTGCGCGTCGAATACAACAAGGTGCACGGCTTCTATATCGAAGTCACGCGCGGACAGACCGACAAAGTTCCGGACGACTACCGCCGCCGTCAGACACTGAAGAACGCCGAGCGCTACATCACGCCGGAGCTGAAGGCGTTCGAGGACAAGGCGCTGTCCGCGCAGGAACGCGCCCTCGCCCGCGAACGCGCGCTGTACGACGCGCTGCTGCAGAATCTGCTGCCTTTCATCGCGGATTGCCAGCGCGTCGCGAGCGCGCTCGCGGAACTGGATCTCCTGTGCGCCTTCGCCGAACGCGCCCGCGCGCTCGACTGGGTCGCGCCGGAATTCACCGCCGAGGCGGGCATCGATATCGAACAGGGACGGCACCCGGTCGTCGAGGCGCAGGTCGAGCAGTTCATCGCCAACGATTGCTGTCTGAGCCAGGACCGCAAGCTGCTGCTCATCACCGGCCCGAACATGGGCGGTAAATCGACCTTCATGCGTCAGACCGCGCTGATCGCGCTGATGGCGCACGTCGGCAGTTACGTGCCCGCGAAACGCGCGCGTTTCGGCGCGCTCGACCGCATTTTCACGCGCATCGGCGCCGCCGACGATCTCGCGGGCGGACGCTCGACCTTCATGGTCGAGATGACCGAAGCGGCGGCGATTCTCAACGACGCGAGCGCGTCGAGCCTCGTCTTGATGGACGAGATCGGGCGCGGCACCTCGACCTTCGACGGCCTCGCGCTCGCGTGGGCAATCGCGCGGCATCTGCTCACGCACAACGGCTGCTACACGCTCTTCGCGACACATTATTTCGAACTCACGCAATTGCCCGCCGAGTTCGCGCAGGCGGCGAACGTGCATCTTTCGGCGGTCGAGCACGATCATGGCATCGTGTTTCTGCACGCGGTGAGCGAAGGTCCGGCCAATCAGAGCTACGGTCTGCAGGTCGCGCAACTCGCGGGCGTGCCGGCCGCGGTGATCCGCGCGGCACGCAAACATCTCGTGCATCTGGAGCAGCAGTCGGTCAGCCAGCCGGCCGCGCAGTTCGATCTGTTCGCGAGTCAGCCGTACACGCCCGATGAAGACGATCCGCCGCATGAGATTCAGGAAACGGCCGAAGCGCCGGAACATCCGGTGATGGACAAGCTGCGCGCGCTCGATCCGAACGATCTGCGTCCGCGCGAAGCGCTCGATCTGCTCTACGAACTGCATGAACTGGCGAATCGTCCGCCGGATGCATCGCGTTGAGCGTGCAGTCGCCGCGCGCCTGACGAGCGCCGTGACGATCGCGGCCGCGCTCATGTGCGGCGCGGTCGCGCCCGCTCGTGCCGAGGGAAACGCGCCGCTCGGCTTCGCCGTGATCTCCGACGCCCTCACCCGCCCCGCCGACGAAGCGCCGGTGCGGCGCATGCTCGATGCGATCGGGCGCGACAGCAGCGTCGCGTTCATCGTCTACGACGGCAATCTCAAGGGCGCGGCCGAGCCGTGCCGCGACAGCATCTATCAGTCGCGTCACGATCTGCTGGACGCGTCGCGCACGCCGCTCGTGATGCTGCTCGGCCAGCACGACTGGGCCGATTGCGGCTCCGCGCATGCGGGCGCCTACGATCCGGTCGAACGGCTCGATTTCGTGCGTCAGCTTTTCTTCGCCGATGCCAGTTCGCTCGGACAAAGCCCGCTCACACTGTCGCGCGAAAGCGACGTCGCGCGCTTTCGCACGTTCCGCGAAATCGTGCGCTGGCAGTCGCAGGGCATCGCGTTCATCGGGCTGAATGCGCCGAGCCCGAACAATCACTATCTGACCGCCGGTGGACGCAACGGCGAGTTCGAAGATCGCGCGGTCGCAACCAGCTTCTGGCTCGAACATGCGGCGGAATCGGCGCGCCGCTCCGAGATGCGCGCGCTCGTCATCCTGCTTCAGGCCGATCCTGACTTCTCGCGCTACGAGCGACGCGAACGCTTCGCATGGCTGCAATTTTCGCGCTCGAATCAGCCGCGTGACGGTTTTCTCGAACTGAAGCGCAGTCTGGTGAAGGCGGCGGAGATTTTTCGCGGGCCGGTCATCGTGATTCACGGCACCGACGCGCCCGAGCCGAACGGCTTTCATATCGATCAACCCTTGCGCAACGACAAGGCCCTGATCGTCACGAATCTCACGCGCGTGGCGATCGCGTTCAAGAAGCCGCAATCGCAGTGGCTAGAAGTGCAAAGCGATGCACAATGGCATCCGCCGTTTCGGCTGCGCGTGCGCGATGTGAAGGAAACCCGCACGCGGGAATCGAACGCGCCGGCGTCCGAAGCGCCCGCGCAATCGAGCGAGCCTTATGCGCCGTATCCCGCGCTCACGGCGCCGGCATCGACGCCGCCCGCGCTGCCCCGCAACGATCTGCCGGAGTCGCTGCCCCCGCCGCCTTCGATGCCCTTGCCCGCCTCCGACCTGCCGCCGATCCTCACGCCGCCGCAGTCCTTGCCGCCGATCTATCCGGTGCCCGCATCGGGCGTGCAATAAAAAAAGCGCAGCCGAAGCTGCGCCTTCTTTATGCATTTACCGACGCGTTCAGTGCAGCGTCGGACCGGCATCCTTGCGCGGTTCTTCGTCATCGTCGTCTTCATCTTCGTCGACGACGTGCAGTCCGTCCGCGCCATGCGCGTGCTGATGCTGGATCTCGTCGTCCGTCGCCGTGCGCACTTCCTGCACGGACAACGCGAAACGCAGCGCCATGCCCGCGAGCGGATGATTGCCGTCGAGCACGACTTTGTCTTCGGCGACGTCGGTGACGGTGTAGATGAGCGAATCGATGTCGTCATCGCCATCTTCGGGCGTGCCTTCGAACTGCATGCCGACTTCCAGCGGCTCCGGAAAACGGCTGCGCTCTTCGATCTTCACGAGTTCGGGATCGTACTCGCCGAACGCATCCTGCGGTTCGAGCTGGATGAGCGTTTCATAGCCCGCCTCGCGGCCGTCAAGCGCTTCCTCGATCTTGGGGAACGTGCCATCATAGCCGCCGTGCAGATAGACCATCGGCTCGTCGCTCTCCTCGATCAGATTGCCTTGCGCATCCGATAGCTTGTAAGCGACCGAAACGACAGTGTCTTTCGCAATTTTCATTGGATCCTCCAAGATACAAGCCTCGATTATACGATGCCCAAGCGGCCCCCTGAAGCAACACCATCCCCGGTTTCCGGCCTTCCCGCGCATGCCCGCGCGCCTTTGCCGGACGAATCCACACCTCTGTTGGGCAACCGTACGCCGCGACAGTTCATGCGGCGTTACTGGCAGAAAAAACCGCTGCTCATACGGCAGGCGATTCCCGATATCGCGCCTCCGCTCGCGCGCGACGAGTTGTTCGAACTCGCCGATCTCGACGACGTCGAGTCGCGTCTGATCACACATTTTCGCAATACGTGGAATCTGGAGCACGGCCCGTTCGCGCCCGACGAATTGCCCTCGACGAAGAAACGCGAGTGGACGCTGCTCGTGCAGGGCGCGAATCTGCACGACGATCGCGCGCATGCGCTGATGAGCCGCTTTCGCTTCATTCCGGACGCGCGTCTCGACGACCTGATGATCTCGTACGCAACCGATGGCGGCGGTGTCGGGCCGCACTTCGACTCCTATGACGTCTTTCTGCTCCAGGTTCACGGCAAGCGGCGCTGGCGTATCGGCGCGCAGCGCGATCTTTCGCTAAAACCCGGACTGCCGTTGAAAGTTTTACAGCAATTCGAGCCCAGCGAAGAATGGGTGCTGGAGCCTGGAGACATGCTTTATCTGCCGCCGCATATCGCGCACGACGGCATCGCGGAAGGCGAATGCATGACCGCATCGATCGGCTTTCGCGCGCCCTCCGCGCACGAGTTCACGGCACAGTTCCTCTATCACCTCGCCGAGCGCATGGGCGACGCGCCCGATGGCGCCAAAGGAAACGCGCGTTATCGCGATCCGGCGCAGGAGCCCGTGTCGAGCCCGGCGGCGCTGCCTTCATTGCTCATCGACCGTGTTGGCGCGATCCTTGCGAACGTCAACTGGAATGAAAAAGATATCTCGGCGTTTCTCGGCACGTATTTGAGCGAGCCGAAAGCGAACGTCGTATTCGATTCGCCCGAGCGCGCGTTGAATGAGCAAAAATTTGTGGAGCGAGCGAAAAAAACGGGCGTGAGGCTAGATAGGAAGACTATTTTGCTCTATGACGCTCGGTCATTTTTCGTAAATGGTGAAGCCGAAGTGTTGTCGCCGAAGCTGAAAAAGTGGCTTCCTGAATTGGCGGATACTCGCTGTCTGGAGGCGAAACGCTTTGTAACACTTACAGACGAATCGTCGATGACAGCGCTGCTGCACGAATGGTATTGTGCGGGCTGGCTTCGGATGGGTGCTTTGCCTTGACAGGCTTGCCTTTACGAGACTTCCTGACACGCTGCGGATGCTAGAATTTTGCTGTTCCGCAATATGAAGGTTTGTATGAGAAAGACAACGTATCGTCCCCTGATTTATCGACGGTCGTTACGAAAGTGCCTATAATTTCCGGCCAAGCCGTAGGAAGTCTCACATAAAAAAGAATTGTGAGTCTCCACAGCGGCCCAGGTCGGTGTTGGAGCACACATTACCGGTACTTTTCGCTGTTGCTTACCTTTAACCATAAAAGGACGTGATCATGAAGAAATCCCTCCTCGTAGCATCCCTGTTGGCTGCTGTTGCTCTGGCTGCATGCAACAAGTCTAGCGAAACGGCTGCTCCGAGCGCTGCAAGCGATACGTCGGCTGCTTCGGCTCCGGCTGCTGCTGCTTCGGACGCAAACGCTGCTGCATCGAGCGCTACGGCCGCTGCAAGCGACGCAGCTTCGGCTGCAGGCGCAGCTTCGGACGCTGCCGCTTCGGCTGCTGCTCCGGCATCGGGCGCAAGCCAGTAAGGCTTTGGCGCTACGACGCAGGCCGCTCGATGCGGTCCTGCGAACGAAAAAACCGGCTCTTGGGCCGGTTTTTTTGTATCTGCATTCGGGATTCTTTCGTGCGTTTTTAGAGCGAGAGCCAGTCGAAGCCTTCCGCCTGAGTCGCCACCACCACATCCACCGCGGACGCGCCCAGCACGGCCGCAAGCGCAGCCTGCGCGAGATGCGGCAGATTGTTTTGCTGGCTAAGATGCGCAGCCACCAGATGACGCAGCCTGGAACGGTCGAGCGACGCGAGAATCGCCGCCGCCGCTTCGTTGTTCAAATGCCCATGCGTTCCGCCGATACGCGCCTTCAGCGAAGGCGGATAACGGCTTGCGGCGAGCATTTCGACATCGTGATTGGATTCGAGCACGAGCGCGTCACAGCCGCTCAGCACGGTCGTGATATGCGGCGTGGACGCGCCGACATCCGTCAGCACGCCGAGACGGCAGGCGCCGTCGGAGAAGACGTATTGCAGGGGCTCGCGGGCGTCGTGAGGCACGGTGTACGGCATCACGTTCAGGTCGCCGATGGCGACGCTTTCATCGCCCCACAGCACGTTCAATTCGACGTTGGCTTCATCGGCGCCGATGGCGCGTGCCGTGCCCCAGCTCATGTGCAGCGGAATGGACCATCGGCGGGCGAGCGTCAGCGCGCTGCCGATATGGTCCGTATGCTCGTGCGTGATGACGATGGCGTCCAGATCCTCAGCGCGGCAGTTCAGGCGCGCGAGACGGCGCTCGACTTCCTTGCCGGAGAATCCGCAATCGAGCAGCACGCGCGTCGTGGTCGTGCCGCTCGATGCCTCGACGAGCAATGCATTGCCCTCGCTGCCGCTGCCGAGACTGGCGAATCTCACGATGTCTTCAGCATGTCGTTTAGTTCAACTGCGCGTGCAGCAACGACACGATACGCTGCGCATCCGACGACGTATCCGGCTGGCCATTCGCATCGACGACGCCGACTTGCGTGACCGCGTCCGCCTTCGGCCGCACGTTCACGAGGAACTGGCGCGTCGGCTTCGGCGTGTTGCTCGAGAAGAGCTTGCCGAAGAGACCGTCCTTCTTCAGCTCCGCCATGGAGTCCGAAAAATGGACGTAATAGATACCCTTGTCGCGATCGCGATTGTCGACCGTGAAGTTGGTTCGATCGAGCGCGAGACCGACACGCAGCCATGCGCGATCGAACGGCTCGGCCAGATCGAGCGTGGAACCGCCCGCGCCCTGATCCACGGCCACCTTCGCGCCGATCGGGCGTGCCTGCGCCATCAACTGCTGCGACTGCTTTTCAGTCAGGCCGAACTTCTGCATCATCTTCGTGAGCACCGCGGCTTCGAGCTGCGGATTGCGCGGACGCGCTTCCCAGCGCGACGACGTCTTGTCCTGCCCCGTCAGCACTTCTTCCATCGCGCTGTGCGTGACGGAGATGTCGGTCGAACCATCCGACGCACGATCGACCTGCGTGCGGAACATGTCGCGCGTCCCCGACGAGTACGCGAAGTCGAGCAGCTTGCCCACGCTGTTCCTGAACCAGTCGTTCGGAATGTTCGCGCGGTTTTCGGCCCAGTCCGTCGCCATGATGCCGGTCTGCGGCGCATCGGACTTGAGCGTGAAGCCGTTCTCTTCCCAGAACTCCTTGAGCGGGCCCCAAATTTGATCGGGCGAGCGGCCATCGACGACGAGCCAGCGGCGATCGCCGTCGCTTTCGACGTGCATGCCGAACGGATCCTGCGCGTTCGGCACGCCGAGCGTCGCGTTGCCGGCCGGCGTGACCGAGCGCTCGGTGGCGCCGCCGAGCGCGTTGATCTTCGGCGGTGCGGCATAGCGCTGGCTGATGTCGGCCGTGGTCAGGTCGGACGGAACGGCGAGCGACGGCGCGGTTTCGGCAGCCTTGTAGTTGACGCGATCCGGCGCAAGCCAGTCGTTGAGCGTATCGCAACCTGCAAGCGAGAAAAGCGCGCCTGCGCCGAGCGACACCACGCTCACGCGTTTGGCATGAGTAAGAAGAGCGGAAAGTTTCATGAGGTCCTTCTTTGCTGCTGATGACGCATTGCCTCGCGCCGAATCCGCTCTAGCCGAGCGGCTCGGCGAGGCCAATGACGAGGCCAATGAGCGGCGGTTGATGTCGGAAGGTGTGGTTCATTTCGATCACTCGCGGCGGCGCGGCCTTTCGATTCTTTGTGACTTGGCGCGCCGCCACGTGTGATCAGGCGAGAAGCCCGGAGTCCCGCAACGCGTCACGCACGACGTCGTGATAACGCGCGTCGAGCGGCGTGAGCGGCAAGCGGATGCCGCCTTCCATGCGGCCCAGTTCGGCGAGCGCCCACTTGGCCGGAATCGGATTCGATTCGCAGAAAAGTTGCTTGTGCAGCGACAGCAGTTTCAGATGGATGCGGCGCGCGGTGATTGCATCGCCTTCGATCGCGGCGCGGCAGAGCTGGCTCATTTCCTTCGGCGCGACGTTGGCCGTCACCGAAATATTGCCGTGGCCGCCGAGAAGCATCAGCGCGATGGCCGTGGGATCGTCGCCGCTGAAGATCGCGAAGTTCGCCGGCGCGTGCTTGATCAGGTGCGCCGCGCGATCGATATTGCCCGTCGCTTCCTTCACGCCGATGATGCCCGGCACTTCCGCGAGGCGCAGGATCGTCTCGTTGCTCATGTCGGCGACGGTGCGGCCCGGCACGTTGTAAAGCAGCACCGGCAGATCGACGGCTTCCGCGATCGTGCGGAAATGGCGATACATGCCTTCCTGCGTCGGCTTGTTGTAATACGGAACGACTTGCAGCGTGGCGTCGGCGCCGACTTTCTTCGCCTGCTTCGAGAGCTCGATGGCCTCGGCCGTCGAATTGCCGCCCGCGCCCGCGATGATCGGAAACCGCTTGGCCGTGTGCTCGACGGCCGTCTGGATCATGAGGATGTGCTCTTCGACCGACAGCGTGGCCGATTCGCCGCTGGTGCCGACCACGACGAGACCGTTCGAGCCTTGCTCGACATGCCAGTCGATCAGTTTTCGAAACGCCGGCAGATCGAGACTACCGTCCTCGTGCATCGGTGTGACGATGGCAGGGATGCTGCCGCGGATCTGGATGCCGCCGTGTGTTCCGTTTGTCATGAAACTCTATGAATTTAATCGTGAATTTAATCGCGAAAAGCGATATTACGCGATTGTAGCGGATTAGCCGGTCAGCGCGAAACGCGGCGGACCCGAGGGTGTGTTACCAATCGTGAGCGGCTTTTCTCCGCGAACCGCGCAGATTCGCTGCACGTAAGCGGGACGCGGGTCGTCGACGAATCCGTCTTCATAGGCGATCACGCGCAGCCGCCCTCGCACCGCTTCCAGCAGCTCGCCGGGTTCGAGCAGGAACGCGGGATTCGACGGCTTGCCGATGCTGCCGTTGCCCGCCGCGAACGTCTCGTAAATCAGCACGCCGCCGGGCGCGAGCGCATCGATCAAATGCCCGAACAGCGGGCGATGCAGATAGTTCGTGACGACGATTGCATCGAACGTTCGGTCGCCCGGCAGCGGCCAGGGCGCATTTTCGATATCGGCCGTCAGCGTGTCGATGCGGGAAATCGCGGACATCGAACCGAGCGCGTCGGCGTCGCGGTCGATGGCGAGCACCGAAAAACCGCGCGCCGCGAACCAGCGGGCATGGCGCCCGCTGCCCGCGGCGACGTCGAGCACCGCGCCGCCGGGCGCGACCAGATGCGCCCAGCGCGCGACCCACGGACTCGGCGCCGCTTCCATCAGTTGTAAGACAGGCCCATGGCCTCGCGCACTTCGCGCATCGTTTCCGTGGCGAACTTGCGCGCTTTGTCGCAGCCGTCCGCGACGATCGCGCGCAACAGCGACGGGTCGTCCATGTACTTTTGAGCGCGCTCGAGCATCGGCTGCTGCTCGCGCAAAATGCCTTCGATCACCGGCTGCTTGCATTCCAGGCAACCGATGCCCGCGCTGCGGCAGCCCTTCTGCACCCATTCGTGCGTCTTTTCGTCGGTGTAGACCTGATGCAGTTGCCAGACCGGGCATTTGTCGGGATCGCCCGGATCGGTGCGACGCACGCGCGCCGGGTCGGTCGGCATCTTGCGGACTTTCTGCTCGATCGTCGCCGCATCCTCACGCAAGCCGATGGTATTGCCGTAGGACTTCGACATCTTCTGCCCGTCCAGCCCCGGCATGCGCGACGCCTCGGTCAGGAGCACCTGCGGCTCGACGAGAATGATCTTGCGCGAACCTTCCAGATAGCCGAACAACCGCTCGCGGTCGCTCATCGACAGGCTCTGCGATTCCTGCAGCATGGCGCGCGCTTGTTCGAGCGCTTCGTCGTCGCCTTCCTGCTGATACGCGACGCGCAGCTCGTGATACAGCTTCGAGCGCTTGCCGCCGAGCTTCTTCGCGGCTTCCATCGCCTTTTCCTCGAAGCCCGGCTCGCGGCCGTACAGGTAGTTGAAGCGGCGCGCGATTTCACGCGTCATCTCGACGTGCGGCACCTGATCCTCGCCGACCGGCACGAGCGACGCGCGATACAGCAGGATGTCCGCCGCCATCAGCACCGGATAGCCGAGGAAGCCATACGTCGACAGATCTTTCTCGCGGAGCTTTTCGATCTGCTCCTTATAGGTCGGCACGCGTTCGAGCCAGCCGAGCGGCGTGCCCATGCCGAGCAGCAGCGCCAGTTCGGCGTGCTCGGGCACGCGGCTCTGGATGAAAAGCGTGGCCTGCGCCGGATCGATGCCCGACGCCAGCCAGTCGATGAGCACCTCCCACACGTTTTTCTCGATGACCTCGGGCGTCTCGTAGTGCGTCGTGAGCGCGTGCCAGTCGACCACCGCGAAGAAGCACGGGTATTCGGACTGCAGCCGCACCCAGTTTTTCAGCACGCCGTGATAGTGGCCGAGGTGCAGCGACCCGGTGGGCCGCATGCCGGAGAAGATACGGTCAGGGAACATGATGTTATGGGAATAGTGAAGCGAGGGGATTCAGAATAGCCGACACCGCCGTATAGCCGACGTTCACGAGCGGTCCGAGCCAGAAGCGCGTGAGCACGCCGGTCACGACGAGCGCCATCACGATGAAGAAGCCGTACGGCTCGAGCTTCGAAAACGCGATCGACGCGCGCACCGGCAGGAGCGCCATGACGACACGGCCGCCGTCGAGCGGCGGCAACGGAAAGAGATTCAGCACGCCGAGCACGAGATTCACGCCGACGCCCGCGGCCGCCATGCGCGTGAAGAAGAGTTCGTCGACGTGAAAGGCCGCGAGCAGCACCGCGATCACGCCCCAGACGAGCGCCTGCACGAAGTTGCTGCCGGGGCCCGCCGCTGCGACCCACAGGCTGCCCCAGCGCGGATTGCGCAGATTGCCGAACGCCACCGGCACGGGCTTCGCGTAGCCGAACATGAACGCGCCGCTCGTCACGAAGTACAGGACGATCGGAATCACGATCGTGCCGATCGGATCGATATGGCGCATCGGGTTCATCGAGACGCGGCCGAGAACGTAGGCCGTGTTGTCGCCGAGCAGTCGCGCGGCATAGCCATGCGCGGCCTCGTGCAGCGTGATCGCGAAGATCACGGGGAGTGCGTAGACCGCGATGGTCTGTATCAGGGAAGGGTCCATGGGGCGGTATTGTATCAAGCAGGCAGGTCGGATCAGGCGCGCGCGGCGACGCCGGGCACGCACGGTTTCGCCTCATGGTGCGCCAGAATACTTAATCGGGTCTTACGCCCGTGTGCGCTACCGCCCGGCGCTTACGCCGTGAGCCCGAACGGTTCGAGACTGCCTCTCCCCGCGCGCACGAGCACTGGCTCCCCCGATGAAAGGTCGATCACCGTCGACGGCTCCGCCGGGCACGCGCCCGAATCGATCACGAGTTCGACCTGCTTTTCCAGCCGTTCGCGAATCTCCTCGGGATCGTTGAGCGGCTCGGTGTCGGGCGGCAGGATCAGCGTCGATGCGAGCAACGGTTCGCCGAGCGCCTCCAGCAGATCGAGCGTGATGCGGTGATCCGGCACCCGCAGCCCGATCGTCTTGCGCGACGGGTGCGAGAGCCGGCGCGGCACTTCCTTGGTCGCCTGCAGCACGAAAACGTAAGGCCCCGGCGTCACCGATTTGATCAGCCGGTACTGCTGGTTGTCGACCATCGCGAAGTTCGAAAGCTCGGAAAGATCGCGCACGAGCAGCGAAAGCAGTTGCTTGTCGTCGATGCCGCGAATGCGTCGCAATCGCTCGACGGCGTCTTTATCGTCGAGATGGCAGCCGAGCGCGTAGCTGGAATCCGTCGGCAACGCGACGAGACCGCCGTCCTTGATGATCTGCACGGCCTGATTGATGAGCCGCGGCTGCGGATTGTCCGGATGAATGCGGAAAAATTGAGACATGGCGACGCCTTATTGTTTCGATCGTTATCGCGAAGGCCTGAGCGGCGCGAATCGCGCGCGAACGCGCCTGACGCGATGTGCGTGCGGAAAATCACCGGTGATGCAAAGACCGTGCGCGGCAAGACGGCGCGCGCCAAAGGAACGTTACAGCCAGCGCTCCCAGACAGGCGTGAGATCGTCCGGCAGCGGCGGGAGCTGGCCGAGATCGACGCGCCCTTCGCCTGCGCCGTGGAAGTCCGAACCGCGCGAGGCCTCGAAGCCGTAGCGGCGGGCGACGTCGGCATATTCGCGGTACTGGTCGGGCGTGTGGCTGCCCGTCACGACCTCGATCGCGCGGCCGCCGAGCTGGATGAATTCGTCGAAGAAGGCGGCGAATTCGACCGGCGTGTAATCGTAGCGCCCGGGATGCGCGACGATCGGCTCGCCGCCCGCGTCCTTGATCCATTTGACGGCGTCGGCGAGCTTCGCCCAGCAATGCCCGACGAAACCCGGCTTGCCGTCGCCGAGATAGCGCGCGAAGACGTCGGACGTGGACTGCGCGTAACCCGCCTCCACCAGATACCGCGCGAAGTGCGTGCGCGAAATCATGTCGGGATCGTCGGTGAAGCGCAGCGCGCCCTTGTGGCAGTCCGGAATGCCGATCGCCGCGAGCGCCTCGCCGATCGCCACGCCGCGCGCCGCGCGTCCGTTGCGCGTGGATTCGAGCCCCCTGAGCAGCGCGGCGTTGTCCGGATCGACGTTCATCCCGACGATATGCACCGTGCGCGACGCCCACGTCACCGAAATCTCGACGCCGGGCAGATACGCCATGCCGAGCGTCTCGGCGGTCTTGCGGGCTTCGTGTTGTCCGCCGAGCTGGTCGTGATCCGTGAGCGACCACAAAGTCACGCCGTTCGCATGCGCGCGCGCCGCGACTTCGGCGGGCGCGAACTGGCCGTCGGACACGGTGGAATGGCAATGCAGATCGGCGTTCATGTTCGGCTCTGGGGTTTCACTGACATTCTAACTGTAACGGCATGACACGCCGCTTATGTAGTGCCTTCGTAACGTGCCGCGCTACTTACGCGCAGAACGATTCGATCAGCGCCGCGACACGCTCCGGCTGGTCGTGATGGATCATGTGCCCGGCGTCGTCGACGATTTCCTCGCGCCAGTCGGCGAAAGCGGTGAAGCGCGTCTTGAACTCGGCGACGGGCGTCTGCCCCGCGAAGGCGGCGAGCGTCGGCGAATCCTTGGCCTCGACGTGCAGCACCGGCGCCGTGACGCGCGCCCACGCGGCGCTCACTTCGTCCAGCCGATACAGCGTCGGACCGCGCAACTTGTGGGCCGGATCGGCGAGCAGATGGAAACGCCCGTCGCTTTCCTCGCGCGACCAGTGCTGCGCGAGAAAGCGCGCCCGCGCGAGCGGCAGACGCGGATTCGTGCGCATCAGCCGGTCGGCGACTTCGTCGAGGCTCGCGTAGCTGCGCAGCGCGGGCGGCGTGCGCAGCTCGTCAAGCCATTGCGCGATGCGCCCCGGCGATTGCGACGCGCGCGCCGCCGACAAGCCGAAGCCTTCCAGATCGACCACGCGGCGCACGCGTTCCGGCCGCACGCCCGCATACAGCAGCGCGACGTTCGCGCCCATGCTGTGACCGACGAGATTCACCTGTTCACCGCGCGCGAAGTGGTCGATGAGCACGTCGAGATCGGCGAGATAGTCGGGAAAGTAGTAATGCCCGCCGCCCTTCTCCGCGACCGGCCGGTCCGACAGACCGAAGCCGCGCGCGTCGGGCGCGAGCACTTGCCAGTCGCCGGCGAGCGCGTCGACGGCGAACTGGAACGACGCGCTCATATCCATCCAACCGTGCAGCATGAAGAGCATCGGAGCGTCGGGCAAACCCCAGCGACGCACGTGCAGACGCACGCCGCGTGCATCGACGAATTCGGAGCGCGATTCTTTCATGGCGTCGATTCTGTAAAAAAAGATGACCGTTCGATTATAGCGACGATGGCCGCGGCCTACTTCGCCTCGTCGAGTCCGGCGAGCGCACGCAGTTCGGCCTCGTCGAAGCCCGCGTCGCGGCGCGCCTCGAAGTTGAACGGACCGCGCAGCTTCGGCGCGTGGTATTGCGCGGCGAGGCGTTCGTAGGTCGCGTGCGGATCGAGGCGCTGGCCGTCGCACAGAAAACGGAACCAGCGATTGCCGATCAGCACGTGGCCGATTTCATCGCGCAGGATGACGTCGAGAATGCTCGCGGACGCGTGATCGCCCGCCTGCGCGAGACGTTTGCGAATCGGCGGCGATGCGTCGAGTCCGCGCGCCTCCAGCGTGCGCGGCACGAGCGCCATGCGGGCGAGCACGTCGCCGCGCGTGCGCTGCGCCATGTCCCACAGGCCGTCGTGGGCCGGGAAATCGCCGTAGGCATGTCCGAATTCGGCCAGCCGCGCGACGAGCAGCGAAAAATGATGCGCCTCCTCCGCCGCGACTTTCAACCAGTCGAGATAAAAATCCTGCGGCATCGACGGGAATCGCCACACGGCGTCGAGCGCGAGATTGATCGCGTTGAATTCGATGTGCGCGAGCGCGTGCAGCAACACGGCGCGGCCCGCATCCGACTGCATGCTGCGACGCTTCAGCGACGACGGTTCGACGAGTTCCGGACGCTCCGGCCGGCCGGGCAGGTCGGCGGGTTCATCGAGCGTGGCGTGCGGATCGATGCGGGACGACTGCGCGCCCGCCGAATCGAACAACGCGCGGGCGTGCGCCGCCTTCGTCGCGGGATCGCGTTCGCGCAGGATCGCGAGCGCCGTGCCGCGCGCGCAGGCGCCGGTGTCGGCTTCGGTGGGAATCACAGGGTCGTGCATCGGACTATCTCGAAAAGAGGCGTGCAACCGCGCGCTCCAGCGGACGCTTACGGCAAACAGCTAAAATGGTAATCCCGGCGGACGCAACGCATCGCGTAACAATCGGCGCAGCGAGGAGGCGGCAGGCGCGCATTTTAGCGCCGCCAGCGCCCCACCCTTACGACACCACGCCTCAGGAGACAATGTGGCCATCTACAAACTCGGCGACGACGCCCCGACCATCCACGAAAGCGTGTTCCTTGCGGACGCCGCGACCATCATCGGCCGCGTGACGCTCGAAGAGAACGCGAGCGTGTGGCCCGGCGCCTCGCTGCGCGGCGACAACGAGCCGATCGTCGTCGGGCGTGGCAGCAACGTGCAGGAAGGCGCGGTGCTGCACGCGGATCCCGGCTTTCCTCTGACGATCGAAAGCGGCGTCACCGTCGGTCACCAGGCGATGCTGCACGGCTGCACGATCAAGGAAGGCTCGCTGATCGGCATTCAGGCCGTGGTCTTGAATGGCGCGGTGATCGGCCGCAATTGTCTGGTTGGCGCGGGCGCCGTGGTCACCGAAGGCAAGGTGTTTCCGGACAACACGCTGATTCTCGGCGCGCCGGCGAAGGCGGTCCGGGAAATCGGCGAGGCGGACATCGCCCGCATGCGCGCCGCCACGGCAAGTTACTCCGACCGGCGCGAATACTACAAGGCGCAGCTCGTGCGCATCGGCTAAGGCCCGAAAGAACGGGCGAGCCCCAACACCCAAGGAAGAGTTGTGAACGACCAGTTGCAGAAATTCATGTTCAACGCGGCGCCCGTGCGCGGCGAGATCGTCTCATTGCGCCACACGTGGCAGGAAGTGCTCGCGCGCCGCTCGTATCCCGCGGCCGTGCGCAACGTGCTCGGCGAGATGATGGCCGCATGCGCGCTCTTGTCCGCGAACCTCAAGTTCGACGGCACGCTCGTCATGCAGATCTACGGCGACGGCCCGGTGAAGATGCTGGTCGTGCAGTGCGATTCCAGCCTTTCGCTGCGCGCCACCGCGAAGCTCGCCGACGGCGCCGAGCGCGAACTGGAAAGCGAAATGTCGCTCGCGGAGCTCCTGAACCGTCACGGGCGCGGGCGCTGCGTCATCACGCTCGATCCCACCGACAAAAAGCCGGGACAGCAGCCGTATCAGGGCATCGTGCCGCTGTCGGGCGAGGACGGCCCGCTCGCGTCGATGGCCGAGGTGCTCGAACACTACATGCATCACTCCGAGCAGCTCGACACGCGCCTGTGGCTCGCCGCCGACACCGATCGCGCGGTCGGCATGCTTCTGCAGAAGCTGCCGGGCGATGGCGGCATCGTTCCGCATCCGGGCGAGCACGACGCCGACACCTGGCAGCGCGTCTGCCATCTCGGCAGCACGCTTTCGAACGAGGAATTGCTGAAGGAAGAACCGGACACCGTCTTCAAGCGCCTTTTCTGGCAGGAAAACGTGCAGCACTTCGATCCCGCGCCGGCGCGCTTCCAGTGCACGTGCTCGCGCGAAAAGGTCGGCGGCATGCTCAAGATGCTCGGCCGCGAGGAAGTCGATGGCGTGATCGAAGAGCGCGGCAACGTCGAAGTGCATTGCGAGTTCTGCAATCAGCGCTACGACTTCGACGCCGTCGACGTGGCGCAACTTTTTGTCGCAAAAGAACTCTCACAAGGCGTGAGTCCGGCGTCGGACCGGCGGCACTGAATCGGCGCGAAAGCCTTGTCCAGTGGAGATTGCGCCATCTGCGCCGGGGGCTTGCGAAGCCCTGGTTTCGTTCGGCGCGACGCTTGCGGCCTAAGACTCGCGACAGACTCCGCAAGCTATGATGGGGCTTCCGTACAGATGTCCGGCCCGCTGGAGGTCGAAAATGAAAACCGCAACGCTCAACTGGAATTTGCTGCCGTGCCTTGCCGGCGTCGCGCTCGTCGCCGGCTGCATGATGGATCCGCCCGGCCCTTCGCCGATCTATAGCCGTCTGCCCGATACGCCGCCCGCGCCGCAGCAGACGCTGTCGTCGCAGCAGCAGATGGACCGCTACAACGCCATCGACAAGCAGGCGCTGAACGAATCGCAGCAAGCCGCCGCGGCGGGCAACGCGGCGAAGACGATGTCGCAGTTCTACGCGCCCGCGCCGGTCTCGGTCTACGGCGGCTATTCGAGCGGCGGCTGGGGCGGCCCGTACTGGGGCACCGGCGTTGGAATCGGCACTTGGTGGTGATCGAACCGGCAACGAGCCCGGCAGAAACAAAAATAGCGCGGCCGACAGCCGCGCTATTTTTTTGTTCGATGGACCGGAAAGCCGCCGCTACTGCGCCGCGCCTTCCTGCGGTTTCTTCTTCGCTTCCGCCGCTTTTTCCTTCTGGGCCTTCTTGTCGAGATCGCGCAATTCCTGCTTCGAACGCGACACGGGATTCGGCACCACGCGCAACGGCGCCGCCGATACCTGACCGCGCGTCGAGCCGTTCATGCCCGGCACGTTCGCGGAATTGACGGGCGCGTTCGAATTCGGCGCGACGAACTGAACGAACACCTCGCTGTCCTTCACCATGCCCATTTCGTAGCGCGCGCGCTCTTCCACGGCGGCGGTGCCGCTTTGCAGATCCTGCACTTCGCCCTGAACGCGCTCGTTGCGCAATCTCAGGTTCGTGTTCTTTTCCGTCTGCTGCGCGAGCTGCTGCTGCAATTCGTGCACGCGCAGCCAGCCGCCGTGCCCCCACCAGAGCGGGTATTGGATCAGCACCAGCAACAGAACCAGAACGACAGTTACGAGCCGCATTCACGTAGCCGAAATAAGCGCCGCCCGGCGGCAAACTTGCCGTGGGCGGCGGGCTTCAAAAGATGACGCTTCAAAGACGTCCCAGCGTCTTTATCGACTAAAGCGGCAAAAGCTTTAGCGCAAGTTGTAGAACGCCGACTTGCCCGGGTAGCTCGCGATATCGCCGAGATCTTCCTCGATGCGCAGAAGCTGGTTGTACTTCGAGATGCGGTCGCTGCGCGACAGCGAGCCGGTCTTGATCTGCCCGGCGTTCAGGCCGACGGCGATATCGGCGATCGTCGAATCTTCCGTTTCGCCCGAGCGGTGCGAGATCACGGCCGTGTAGCCCGCGCGCTTGGCCATTTCGATTGCCGCGAAGGTTTCCGTCAGCGTGCCGATCTGGTTGATCTTGATGAGGATCGAGTTGGCGATGCCTTTCTCGATGCCTTCCTTCAAAATGCGCGTGTTGGTGACGAAGAGATCGTCGCCGACGAGCTGAATCTTCTTGCCGAGCTTGTCGGTCAGGAGCTTCCAGCCTTCCCAGTCGGACTCGTGCATGCCGTCTTCGATCGAGACGATCGGGAATTTGTCGGCCAGCGTCGCCAGGTAGTCCGTGAATTCGCTCGACGACAGTTGCAGGCCTTCGCCCGCAAGCTGGTACTTGCCGTCGTGGTAGAACTCGCTCGCCGCGCAGTCGAGCGCCAGCAGCACGTCTTCACCGGCGCGATAACCGGCTTTCTCGATGGCTTGCAGAATCGTCGACAGGCACTCGTCGTTGCTGCCGAAGTTCGGCGCGAAGCCGCCTTCGTCGCCCACGGCCGTGCTCATGCCGCGCTCGGCCAAAATCTTCTTGAGCGCGTGGAACACTTCCGCGCCGCAGCGCAGCGCTTCGCGGAAAGTCGGCTGGCTGACCGGAACGATCATGAATTCCTGGATGTCCAGGCTGTTGTTCGCGTGCGCGCCGCCGTTGACGATGTTCATCATCGGCACCGGCAGTTGCATCGCGCCCGAGCCGCCGAAGTAGCGGTACAGCGGCAGGCCGGCTTCTTCAGCGGCGGCCTTCGCGACGGCCATCGACACGGCGAGCATGGCGTTCGCGCCGAGGCGCGACTTGTTGTCGGTGCCGTCGAGTTCGAGCAGGGTCTTGTCGAGGAAAGCCTGTTCCGAGGCGTCGAGGCCCATGATGGCTTCGGAAATCTCGGTGTTGATGTGTTCGACGGCCTTCAGCACGCCCTTGCCGCCATAGCGGCCTGCTTCGCCGTCGCGTAATTCGATGGCCTCGCGCGAGCCCGTCGATGCGCCCGACGGCACTGCCGCGCGGCCCATCGTGCCCGATTCGAGCAACACGTCGCATTCGACGGTCGGATTGCCTCGCGAATCGAGAATCTCGCGGCCGATGATATCTACGATAGCACTCATGGTTTCCTCAAGAAATGACGATGAATTCTGTCAGTCACAACGAAGCGCGCCGCCTGTTTTTACACTTCGATACACGCAGCGGCACGCGCTTCACTGCTTCGCTCAGACCTTTTCGATGACCACCGGTTCAGCGCCAGCGCAAAGAGCGGTCGTTTCGGGATAGCGACTCGATCTGCGTCGCTTCGTGGGGAGCGGGCGCGGATCCCGCCGATCGGCGCGGGTCGCGGATAACGCCCGGTTGCTTTGCCTCGCTCCTCCGTTGCCCCGGTCACTCAGTGTGACCTTTCTTCGTGACACGGGCGCCGATGATGACGCCCGTGCCGCACTTCCTTTTGCCGCAGATGCTCAGTTGATTCAGTTGAAATCGTTCTCGAGGAACGAGCCGCTCTTCACCGCGCGATCGATGGTGATGAGCGTGGAGAGCAGCGCCTCCATGTGATGCAGCGGCACCGCGTTCGGGCCGTCCGACTTCGCGCATGCCGGGTCCGGGTGCGTCTCCATGAAGAGGCCCGCGACGCCCGTCGCGACCGCCGCGCGCGCGAGCACCGGCACGAACTCTCGCTGACCGCCCGAACTCGTGCCCTGCCCGCCCGGCAACTGCACCGAGTGCGTCGCGTCGAACACGACCGGCGCGCTGGTTTCGCGCATGATCGCGAGCGAGCGCATGTCGGACACGAGATTGTTATAGCCGAACGACACACCGCGTTCGCACGCCATGAAGCGGTCTTCCGACAGACCCGCTTCACGCGCGGCATCGCGCGCCTTGTCGATCACGTTCTTCATGTCGTGCGGCGCGAGGAACTGGCCCTTCTTGATGTTCACGGGCTTGCCCGAACGCGCGCACGCGTGGATGAAATCGGTCTGACGGCACAGGAACGCGGGCGTCTGCAGCACGTCCACGACCGATGCCACCGCTTCGATTTCTTCCTCGGTGTGCACATCCGTGAGAACGGGCACGCCGAGTTGCTTCTTCACTTCGCCGAGGATGCGCAGGCCCTCGTCCATGCCCGGCCCGCGATACGACTTGCCCGAACTCCGGTTCGCCTTGTCGAACGACGACTTGTAGATGAACGGAATGCCCAGCTTCTGCGTGATTTCCTTCAGCCGCCCGGCGACGTCGATCGTCATTTGCTCCGACTCGACGACACACGTGCCCGCGATCAGAAAAAACGGTTTATCGAGACCGGCCTCGAAGTGACACAGCTTCATGCTTGCGCTCCCGCGGTGGCCGCAGCCCGGGCCGGCGCCTTCACGCCGTCGGATTCGGCGTGCGCGCGCGCCGCTTCGACGAACGCCTTGAAAAGCGGATGCCCGTCGCGCGGCGTCGACGTGAATTCGGGGTGGAACTGCACGCCGACGAACCACGGGTGCAGCGATTGCGGCAACTCCATCATTTCAGGCAGATCCTCGCTCGGGGTACGGGCGCTGATGATAAGCCCGCCGGCCTCGAGCTGGGGCACGAAACGGTTATTGACTTCATAACGGTGACGATGACGCTCGTTCACATCGCTGCCGTAGATGCGCTCGGCCATCGTGCCGGGCTTGATCGGGCATTTCTGCGAACCGAGGCGCATGGTGCCGCCGAGATCCGACTCTTCATTGCGCTTCTCGATGCGGCCGGCGCGGTCGTACCACTCGGTGATGAGCGCGACGACCGGATTCTTCGTGTCCTGATCGAACTCGGTGCTGTTCGCATCGGCGAGACCGGCGACGTCGCGCGCGAATTCGATCACCGCGAGCTGCATGCCGAGGCAGATGCCGAGATACGGCGTCTTCGACTCGCGCGCGTAGCGGATGGCCTTGATCTTGCCTTCCGTGCCGCGCCGGCCGAAACCGCCCGGAACGAGCACCGCGTCGAGATGTTTGAGCGCATCGGTGCCTTCGGCGTCGATCTGCTCGGAATCGATGTACTCGATGTTCACCTTCGTCGACGTGTGAATGGCCGCGTGACGCAGCGCTTCGATCAGCGACTTGTACGACTCCGTCAACTCGACATACTTGCCGACCATGCCGATGGTCACTTCGCTCTTCGGGTTCTCCAGCTTCTCGACGAGGTTCGACCACATCGCCAGATCGGCGGGCGGCGGCGAGAGCTTGAGCTCTTCGCAGATGATGTCGTCGAGGTGCTGATCGTTCAGCATCTGCGGAATCTTGTAGATGCTGTCCGCGTCCCACACGGAAATGACCGCGCTTTCCTGCACGTTCGAGAAGAGCGAAATCTTCTGGCGCTCGTCGTCCGGAATCGGGCGATCCGCGCGGCACAGCAGCACGTTCGGATAGATACCGATTTCGCGCAGCTTCTGCACGCTGTGCTGCGTGGGCTTGGTCTTGAGCTCGCCCGCCGTCGCGATGAACGGAACGAGCGTGAGATGCACGAAGCACGCGCTGTTGCGGCCCATGCGCAGGCTCATCTGACGCGCGGCTTCGAGGAACGGCAGCGATTCGATGTCGCCCACCGTGCCGCCGACTTCCACGATGGCGACGTCGGGCTGGCCGCATGTCGCCGCCGCGGCGCCGCGCTCGACGAAAGCCTGGATTTCGTTGGTGATGTGCGGAATGACCTGCACCGTCTTGCCCAGATATTCGCCGCGGCGTTCCTTGCGGATCACCGATTCGTAAATCTGGCCGGTCGTGAAGTTGTTGGCCTTGCGCATCTTCGTGCTGATGAAGCGCTCGTAGTGGCCGAGGTCGAGGTCGGTCTCCGCGCCGTCTTCCGTCACGAACACTTCCCCGTGCTGGAACGGGCTCATCGTGCCGGGGTCGACGTTGATGTAGGGATCGAGCTTGAGGAGAGTGACTTTCAGACCGCGCGATTCGAGGATCGCGGCGAGGGAGGCGGCGGCAATACCCTTGCCAAGGGACGAAACTACGCCGCCGGTGACGAATACATATTTGGTCATCGCTAGATGCTCGCGGGAAAAACGGATTATACCGTAAAGGCAGATTCCCACGAAGCGGGCCAGATGTCGGAATTGACTACGAATCTGCGCTTTTTCGCGTCATTTTTGCGGAACATCGTGGCGGCCGTTCGTCAAGTCCCGCGTGCGCTTCGTCATTGCGGCGACTCCATCGCTTTAAGCAGGCGCTGCACTGCGCGCGCGGTGTCGATCGGGCGCTCCATCGGAAAGAGATGGCTGCCTTCCATCCATTCGATACGGCCGCCGGCGATGCGCCGCGTCATGCCGAGCCCGACTTGCCGGACCTCGCGCGAGTGCGTCCCCGCGATGAAGCCGACCGGCACCGGCACGCCATGCGCGACGCGCGCGCCGAGCGTGTGCGGCAGCGTGCGATAGATCAGATATTCGACGTGACGATCGAACGCGAGCGAGCGCGCGCCGTTTGCATGCGTTTGCGGAATGCCGAAGTCGATGTAATCGGACAACATGCGCTCGTCCCAGCGCGCGAACGCGGGCTTCGACAGAAAATGCCGCCAGGCCTCGTCGCGGCTCGCCCACTGCGTGCGGCGCTTCCTGGTCGCGGCGGCGGGCGACAGCCGCTCGTCCAGTCCGGTCCATTGCGTGACGCGCAGAAGGCTGCTGCGCCAGCCCGCGATCACGGGCGAATCGAGCATCACGACACCTTTCACCCATTGCGGGCGCCTGAGCGCCGCCATCAGCGACACATAGCCGCCGAGCGAGTGCCCGACGAGCCACACTTTCGGATGATGGTCGTCGGCTTCCCGCCGGTAGCGGCTCATGTCGTCGATGAGTTGATCGACGAGATACGGCCAGTCGCGCGTCACCGGAAAGCGCGCGTCATGGCCGATGCGCTCGATGCTGCGAACCTCGTAGTCGTCGGAAAGCTCGGCGAAAATCGTGCGATAAACCGATGCCGGAAAACCGTTCGCGTGCGAAAAATGGATGATGTCTTTCAAGCGTGTCTCTATTTTTTTAGCGCGCCATCCAGTAGCGCGCGTGGCTTTGCCGGTAACGCTCGAACGTGATCTGCGAACCGATTTCGCTGCGTGCCGCGCCGTCGTCGTCACTGCGCGAAAGCACGATATCGCGCATCTGGTAACGCGCGAATACCGTCGGATGCGGATGGTGAAAGCGGTTGCGATAGCCTACCTGAAATATCGCCACGAACGGCCCGACGAAGTCGAGGAAAGGCTCGGTCGACGACGTGCGGCTGCCGTGATGCGGCACGATCAGCACATCGGCGCGCAAGGCGGCGGCGTCGCGAGCGATCAGCGCGTGTTCGACGTCCGCTTCGATATCGGCGGCGAACAACGCCGAACGCCCCGCCGCGTTCGTCACTTTCAGCACGCACGACTGATAGTTCGGCTTTCCCGACAGCGGTCCCGGCCCGGGCCATAGCACCTGGAATTCGACGCCGTCCCACTTCCAGCGCTGCCCCGCCGCGCAGCGCAGCGTCTGCGCGCCGCGTGCGCGCGCGTTCGACCACAGCGCGTCGTTCGCGGGCAGCGACGCGAGAAACTGGCGCACGTCGATCGACTGCAAGACGGCCGGCGCGCCGCCCGCGTGATCCGAATCCGAATGACTGATGACGAGCGCGTCGAGCGCACGAACGCCCGCCGCCTGCAGATACGGCACGACGATGCGCTCGCCCGCGTGCGTCGATTCGGGACCGGGACCGGCGTCGAAGAGCAGGCTGTGCCGCGCCGTTTCGACGACGAGCGCCGAGCCCTGCCCGATATCGAGCGCGGTGACGCGAAACGCGCCTTCGGGCGCGGGATGCGCCGAAGGCGCAAGGAGCGGCAACCACGTCAATGGCGCGGCAAAGCGCAACGGCCATCCGCGCGGCGCGAGCGCCCATGCGACACCGATGCACGATGCGGCGAGCGCCCACGCATTCGGCTTCGGCAAAATCCAGAGCGGCGCCGGCACCGTAGCCGCGAGGCGCGCGAGTGCATCGCAGAGCGCCGAGAGCGCGCCATGCGCGGCGTGGAGCATCGGCGCGTCGAGCGGCGCGGGGAGCATGAGGCCCGCGAGCGTCGCGGGTGTCACGAGCACGCTGATCCACGGTATCGCGAATGCATTCGCGAGCGGACCGAGCAACGGAACCTGCGAGAACCAGTAGACGGTGAGCGGCGCGAGCGCGATCGTCACCGCGTATTGCACGCGTGCGCCCGACGTGACGTGGCGGCGCGCGCGGCCGCAAATTCGCGCGATCACCGGAAGCCATTTCCGCCGGGGCGTGTGCGCGGGACGCTGTCCGACTTCGCTCGGATCGACGCGATCCCATTGATCGATGTCATCGTCATCTCGCGAGTGCGCGCGCGACTCGAAGCGCCCCGCCGACGCGATCGCGTGCAGGATCGCCGCGACCGCGCAGAACGACAGCCAGAATCCCGGCGACGTGACCGCCCACGGATCGTCGATCAGCACCATGACGAGCGCCCACAACAGCACGAGCGACGACAAGGGCCGTCGTCCGCAGAGATACGCGATGGCGAAGATCAGCAGCATGCAGAGCGTGCGTTGCGCCGGGACGTTGAATCCGGCGAGCGCGGCATAGCAGGCGGCGAACACGGCGGAGCCGGCTGCCGCCACCTTGGGCGCGGCCACGATCAGCGGCGCGGGCACGCCGCGCAACTTCACGCGCTTCCACACGAAGCCGAAGGCGAACGCCGCCAGTCCCGCGACGAACCCGATGTGCAAGCCCGATATCGCGACGAGATGACTCGTGCCGGTCGCGCGCATGACGGACCGGTCGGCATCGCTGACCGCGTCCTGCGCGCCCACCGCGAGCGCGACGACGATCCCGCGATGCGGCGCATCGCCGAGCACGGTTTCGATGCGATCGCGCGCGCGGGCACGCAGACGGTCGATCATCAGGCGCGGGCCCGCCGCATCGGGCGTCAGGCGACGCGGTGCGCGCGCTGCCGACACGCTGCCCGTCGCGCGAATGCCGTGCTCGAGCAGCGTCGCTTCGGCATCGCGCAGGCCGAAGTTCGCGTTGGCGTGCGCGCGCTTCAGACGCGCGGTCAAGGTCCATCGCTCGCCGGGCCGGAGTGTCGCGCGATCCGGCGACATCCAGAGCAATCGCACGATGCGCGGAAAGTCGCGCAGGCCCGCGCCGTTCGCTTCGACTTCGAACAGAAAGCGCGCGCCGTCCTCCGTTTGCTCCGGGAGCCCTCGCACGAAGCCCGTCAGCGCGATGTCGCGTTGCTCGTACGCGGCCGGCAACTGCTCGCGCAAGCGGACTTCCGCGCGCATCGCGGCATAGCCGAAACCGAGCGCGCAGGCGCCGATCGCAAAGCTCGCAATGCGCACGCGCGGCTTGGTTACGCCGAGCATCATCGCGACGACGAACGCCACGCAGAGTGCGGACCACACGGCGCCATCCGGCAAGCGAGCCTGCTGCTGCAACGCCCAGACGCCCAACGCAAATCCCAGCAGAATCGCCCGCACTTCTTCCTCTTCGTTCTTCGTCGCCGCCGGTGCGTCGATCGAAACGATTATGCAGAGGCGTGCGCGAGCCGTGGGAGCGCCGCGTGAGCGTTAGCCGTTGTGCCTAGGGCGAGCGTGTTTTCGTCGATGCCGCGCAACTGCGCGAGCACCGTTGCGATGCGCGCGACCTGGTCCGGCGAATTGCGCTGCTTGTAGCGCCACGAAGGCGCGATATCGGGCGCATCGGTTTCGAGGACGATCGAATCGAGCGGAAGATCGGCCGCGAGACGGCGAATCTGCAGCGCGCGCTCGAACGTGAGATTGCCGCCGAAGCCGAGATGCATGCCCTGCGCGATGAACGCCTCGGCCTGCTGGAAACTGCCGTTGAACGCGTGCGCGATGCCGCGATGAATCTCGTGCACGCGCAAGCCTTTCAGCACCTTGTCCTGCGACTTGCGCACGTGGCAAATGACCGGCAGATCGAACTCGCGGGCGAGCTTCAGTTGCGCGTTGTAGAAGAATTGCTGGCGCGCGTCGTCGAGTTTCGGCACGAAATAATCGAGCCCGATTTCGCCGATGCCGACGAACAGCGGATCGTCGAGACTCGCTTCGATCTCGTCGCGCAGCACGCGCAGATCGTCTTCCTGCGCGCCCGGCGTGAAGAGCGGATGAATGCCGAGCGCATACGCGCCGCCCGAAATGCGATGCGCGAGCGCGCGAACCGTCGCGATGTTGGCGAGATCGACGCCCGGAATCACGATGCGCGTCACGCCCGCATCGAGCGCCGCGGCGGCGACGGCGTCACGGTCGGCGTCGAACTCGCCGGCGTCGAGATGACAGTGCGTATCGATCCACATGACGCCTCCCGCACAGAAACGCGTTATACCGGCACCGGCGGCTCTTCGTGCAGCACGCCGTCGCGCAGGCGCATGATGCGGTCGCAGCGCGCGGCGAGATCGGGATCGTGCGTGACGATCACGAAGCTCGTCTCGAGCGTCTGCGACAGCTCCAGCATCAGGTTGAAGACGTTGTCGGCGGTGCCGCCGTCGAGATTGCCGGTGGGTTCGTCGGCGAGCACGCACGCCGGACGCGTGACGAGCGCGCGCGCGATCGCCACACGCTGCCGCTCGCCGCCCGACAGTTCGCCCGGCCGATGCTTCGCGCGGTGCCCGATGCCCACGCGTTCCAGCATCTCTTGCGCCTGCTTGCGCGCGTCGTCCTCGGTCATGCGGCGGATGCGCAGCGGCATCGCGACGTTATCGAGCGCCGTGAATTCCGGCAGCAGATGATGGAACTGATACACGAAGCCGAGCGCACGGTTGCGCAGCTCGTTGCGCTCCTTCTCCTTCAGCTCGGTGAACGGCTTGCCGAGCAGCGACACCTTGCCCGCGCTCGGTTCGTCGAGCCCGCCGAGCACGTGCAGCAGCGTGCTCTTGCCCGAGCCCGACGCGCCGACGATCGCGAGCTTTTCGCCGCGCATCACGTCGAGTTGCGCGTTGTTGAGCACCTGCACGTTGAAGCCGCCCTGCACGAACGTCTTCGAAATGGCCGATGCCTGCAAAACGAGATTGTTGGCCGGAATCAGGTCACTCATAGCGCAGCGCCTCCGCCGGACGAACCTTCGCGCCGCGCCAGCTCGGATAGAGCGTCGCGAGCGACGACAACAGGAAAGCGATGATGCCGATCTTGGCGACATCGCCCGGCACGAGCTCCGACGGCAGTTCGCTGATGAAGTACACCGACGACGGCAGGAACTGAACGTTGAAGAGATGCTCGATCATGGGCACGAGCCACGGAATGCTCCACGCGACGAGACAGCCGAAGGTCACGCCGAGCGCCGTGCCGATGAAGCCGATCGTCACGCCCTGCACGACGAAGATCTTCATGATCGAGCCGGGCTGCGCGCCGAGCGTGCGCAGGATGGCGATATCGGCCTGCTTGTCGGTGACGGTCATCACGAGCGAGGACACCAGATTGAACGCCGCCACCGCGATGATCAGCGTGAGGATGATGAACATCATGCGTTTTTCGATCTGCACGGCGGAGAACCACGTCTTGTTCTGCTGCGTCCAGTCGCGGATATAGAGATCGCCCGACAGCGTGCGCGCGAGCTGCCGCGCGACTTCGGGCGCGCGCTGCATGTCTTTCAGGCGCAGGCGCACGCCGGTCGGCGCGGGCAGGCGGAAGAGCGCTTCGGCGTCGTGGATTTCGATGAGCGCGAGCGTCGAATCGTATTCATAGTGACCGGACTCGAACACGCCGACGACGGTGAACTGCTTGAGCCGCGGCATCATCCCGGCCGGGGTGATGGTGCCTTCGGGCGCGACGAGCGTGATCTTGTCGCCGTCCATCACGCCGAGATTGGCGGCGAGATCCTTGCCGAGCACGATGCCGAATTCGCCCGGCTTGAGATCCGTCAGCTTGCCCGCGCGCATTTCCTTGCCGATGTCGGACACTTCCGGCTCGAGCGACGGCTCCACGCCGCGCAGCGCGACGCCGCTCACGGCGCCTTGCCGCGTGAGCAGGGCCTGCGCTTCGACATAGGGCGCCGCGCCGATCACTTCCGGATTGCGGCGCGCTTCCTGCGCGGTGAGTTGCCAGTTGGGCATGGAGCCTGTCGGCGAGAAAATTTCGACGTGCGCGAGCACCGACAGCATCCGGTCGCGCACTTCCTTCTGGAAGCCGTTCATGACGGACAGCACGACGATCAGCGCGGCGACGCCGAGCGCGATGCCCGCCATGGACACGAGCGCGATGAAGGAGATGAAGCCGTTGCCCGTGGTGCGTTTGCTGGCGCGCGTGTAACGCCAGCCGATCTGCCATTCGTACGGAAGTTTCAAGCGATTCCTTTCTGCTGCTGTCCAGCGTTGTTATGCCCCGATGGCGCGAATTTGCGAAAGTTTGCCATACATGGCGTGTCGGGGACGGCGAGACCGGGTTCGATCTCAGGGCAGAGTCACGCGGCACCACTGGTAGACATACACGCCCTTCCCGATGCCCGACCGGTGGCGCTCGCACGATGCGGTGTCGAGCGTGAAGCCGTTGCGCTCGAATGCGGGCACGGCACGCTCGGCCAGGAAGCGGTTTTCGGCGGCGATGTCGCGCACGTCGTCGGACCGCAGGTCGAGGTGACAGCGTTTCGGGCCGGTCGCATCGTCGTGGAAGCTCGCCCGCAGATGCAGGCGATCGACGGCCCAGCGCAGCGCGCCGCAGCCGCGCGCGCCCAAGGTGAGGCCGAGGCCGTCGAGAATCGCGTTCGTGCGCGCGAGCGTGTCGATCCGACCGTTGTAACTGCCATCGATAATGGCGAACGCGGGACCGCCGCGCGAGCGAACCAGTTCGCGCACGCGTTCCTCGAAAGCCGGTCCGCGCGGGAAACTGCTTTCGATCTGCGTGAACGCCACGTCGGCCGGAAATCGCGTCGCGAGCCAGCTCCAGGCGGTGTCCGGGCTATAGATGATGGCCGTCGTGCGCGCGGGGTCGCCGAGCGTCGGAAGCTCCGCGTGATAGAGCGGGTCCGCCCAGCCTTCGTGGCCCCAGTTGCGCACGCCGCCCGCGACCGTCACGACAACCGCGCCTCCGATGACCCAGAACGCCAAGCGCCGCGCCGGCTCGTACTCGAAGAGGCGCTGGAGCAAGACGAACGTGACGATCGGCGTAAGCACCTCGACCGCGACGAGGTATCGATAAATGCTGAAACCCTTCATCCACGCGAGATAGCCGAACGCGACATACACGACGACGAAGCGCGAACGCGCGTCCAGGCGCAACGCGACGCGTCCCCGCAGCTTCCGGACGATGCAGACCGCGACCCAGATCCAAAACACCGCGTACACGACAGGCCAGACGATCTGACGCACCGGCACTTCGCCGACGCGCTTCGGATCGGCGGCGAACACGAACGGCCAAAGCACGGTTTCGAGCAGATTGCGCGGCAACCAGCGTACGTCGCCGGTGATCGGCACGGTGAGCGGATTGGGAAACCACTTCGCGAAAAGCGGAAAGAAAGGGTTGCCGAACAACTGCCACATGTGGAACAGCCAGTAGCCGCCGGTCACGGCGAATCCGGCCAGCGAGCCCACGCCGAATAGAAACGCGAGTCGCACGCGCGCGCCGAGCGAAGCGGGATAGCCGAGCAGGGCCACGCACAGCGCCGCCGCGAAAATCGCGTTGGTCAGTTTGAAGCCGACGCCGAGCCCGCAGACCACCCCGCTGCCGATGAGGATCAGCCAGGCGCGCATGCGAACCGCGGACAGCGCATCCCAGTTCCTGAGCAGCAGCAGCAAACTCGCGAGGCTGAAGAACGCGGTCGAGTCGTCGCCCATCGAGTTGCCGAGGCCCGTCAGGAAGCTCGCGCTCAGGCTGCCCGCGAGCGCAAGCAGAAGCGGCACGCGATTCACGTCCTCGGCTGCTCGTCGCGGCACCGCGAACCGCGCGATATGGAACAGGAGCACGAACACGAGGCCGTGCAACGCGCCCATCGCGAAGCCGACGGCGCGCGACGGCAGATGTGTGTTGAGCCAGTACATCCCGACGTCGAGCATCGGGTTGAAGAACGATTGCATGCCCGCGGGCGCGAAATCGATCGACAGTTTGCCGTTGATCCACGCAAACGGGTCGTAGAGGTGATAGTTGAGCAAATCCCAATTGGCGTCGGCGCCGAGCCAGAGGGAATAAAGGCCGAAGAACACCGGCACGAAGACGAGCGCCAGAGCGCTCGTGCGCGACGCGTTCAAATCGGGCGATTTCAGCCGCGCCGTCCACGAGGACGACGCGGGCACGTCAGTTTGCGACATTGGACTGCTTGTTCCGATGTTTGAAGACCCACCATTTGACGGTGGCGAAATTGACGATCATGCCCGCCAGCGAGCCCACTGCGACCGCGATGGTCGGTAGCCACGCAGTCGGGCGAAGGTTGATCACGATGGCCGTGTAGGCGAGGTAGTTGACGCTGCCGCCGACAGAAGCCGCGGCGAGATAACGCCACCATTCCGCCCAGGTCGAACGCTTCACCACGCCGGGAAAGCTGAAACGCCGGTTGATCCGCCAGGTGACGAACACGGCGCACAAAAACGACACGGCGCGACCCGCGAAATACCCGAGGCCGAGCGTGAGCCCGAGCATCAGCACACCCGCATCGACGATGAAACCAACCGCACCGGCGAACGCGAAACGGAGAAACTGCCCTCCCACGTCAGGACGCATCCGGATAGTCGGCCGGGCCGCGCTGATTGAGATAGGCAAAACGTTTCGTCTCGCTGCGTCCGTGCGTGACGGTATCGAGCACGATTCCGCAAGTGAGCAGCACGGCACCGAGCAGCATGAGCGCCGCGCATAACACCGCGGTGGGCAGCCGCGGCACGAGGCCGGTTCTGAAATAATCCTCGATGACGGGCAACGCGAGCAGCACCGAGGTCAACGCGCATCCGGCAAAGCCAACCGAGAAGAACATCAGCGGACGCTCGGTCTTGAAGAGCTTGAAGATCGTGAGCAAGATCCGCCAGCCGTCGCGATATGTGTTGAGCTTGCTTTCCGAGCCGGCCGGCCGCGAGCGATAGCACGTGTCCATCTCCGCAACGGGCATGCGCAATTCGAGTGCGTGGACCGTCAACTCAGTTTCCGTTTCGAAGCCGGCCGCATGCGCCGGGAACGACTTCACGTATCTGCGCGAGAACACGCGGTATCCCGAGAGCATGTCGGTGAAGGTCCGTCCGAAGAGCGTCGCCACGCAGCGCGTCAACAACCGATTGCCGAAGCGATGACCCAGGCGGTAAGCCTCCCGCTCCTGCGAACGGCGGGCCCCGACGACCATATCCAGCCCGTTCGCCAGCAATTTCTCGACGAGCGCCGGTGCGGCGTTTGCATCGTAGGTGTCGTCGCCATCGACGAGTACGTAGACGTCGGCCTCCACGTCCGCGAACATGCGGCGGATCACGTTGCCCTTGCCCTGATCTGCAACTTGCCGCACCAGCGCGCCCGCGCGTCTCGCGGCTGCGGCGGTGTCGTCAGACGAGCAGTTGTCGAAAACGTAGACCTTCGCGCCTGGCAGCGCCGCGAGAAAGCCCTGCACCACCGATCCAACCGTAACGGCTTCGTTATAGCAAGGCACCAGTACGGCAATGCGCGTGTGATCGAAACGTGAAGCGCAGGGCGCCATGGCATCGCGGTGCAGAAGATCGGCCAACGTCTGCTTCATATCGGGAGTTCGAGGATCGAAAGGGACTGCGGAATGTGTGATTTTACCTATCCGCCTGGGTCGGGTGCGCCGCGCCGGGTTTTGCGACGCTAAGACCCGCCGCCTGCATCGAACGACGCCCTCGCCTGCGCCGGAGCGGTCCATCGCCGTGCCCGCTTTGCCCTACAATGCCGAGCATCATGCCCGTTCACCATCTCCATCTCCTGCTGCCGTTCGCCCTGCCTTCCGCCGCGGATGCCGCCATCGCCCTGCACGGACTGGAAAGCGCGGCGCTCGACAAGCTGCTCGCCCGCGCGACGCTCGAGGAACGCGTCGTCGGCGAGGATTTTCAGCGCACGCTCCCGCACGAACGCTGGATCGCGCGGCGCTTCAACGCCGTCACGCCCTCCGATCAGCGCTACGCCGACGACGCTCCGCTCGCGCCCTTCATGCTGCTCGCCGACGGCGGCATGCCCGGCGATGCGTCCTGGGCCTGCATCGAGCCGGTTCACGTGCGTATCGCGCACGATCATCTCGTGCTGATCGATCCCGACACGCTCGGCGTGCACACGGAAGAAGCGCGCGCGCTGCTGCAGACCGCGCGGCCGGCGATCGAAGACCTGGGCGTCACGCTGCAAGCGCCGACGCCATTGCGCTGGTACGTGTCGGGCGAAGCGCTCGGCTCGCTCGCGGGCGCATCGCCGTTGCGCGCGACGGGCCGCAACATCGAAATCTGGCTGCCGCACGAAGCGCGCACCGGCGAGCGCTCGCGCGCATGGATGAAGCTCCAGAACGAAGTGCAGATGGCGTGGTTCGAACATCCGCTGAATCTGGAACGCGAATCGCGCGGCCTGCCCGCCATCAATTCGATCTGGCTCCACGGTCAAGGCACGATGCGCCCCGTGACGAGCCCCTTCACGCACGTCATGTCCGACGCCGCCGCCTCGCGCGGCCTCGCGATCGCTGCGGGCATCAAACCCGACTCGCCGCCCGAATCGTTCCCCGCGCTCGCGAACAGCTTGACCGAAGGCAGCACATTGGTCGAGCTGAATCCGTTCTCCGCGCCGTTCATCGAGCAGGACTGGGCGCGCTGGAACGCGTCGCTCGTGGAACTCGAAGCCGCGTGGTTCGCGCCCGCGCTGCACGCGCTAACCGACGGCTCGCTCGGCCGCCTGAGCCTCACGCTCTGCGGCGACACCGGCTCGGTCACGCTCTGCGTCACGCGCGCCGATCTGCGCAAGTTCTGGCGGCGCCGTCCGGTCGCGGCGCTCTTCATCGAATAAGGCACACCCTGCAATGACGCGAATCGTTACGCGCGCCTCTTCTCCCGCCGACGCCGAAGCGCTCATGCGCCACGGCCTGCATCCCGTCATCGCGCGCCTGTACGCATCGCGCGGCGTGAGCTCGCCCGATGAAGTCGAAACCGAATTCAAGCGCCTGCACGCGCCCGCCGGCCTGAAAGGCTGCGACGACGCAGCGCTCGTGCTCGCCGATGCGCTCGCCGCGGGCAAGCGCATGCTCGTCGTCGCGGATTACGACTGCGACGGCGCCACCGCCTGCGCGGTCGCCGTGCGCGGCCTGCGCATGTTCGGCGCGAACATCGACTATCTGGTGCCGAACCGCTTCGAATACGGCTACGGGCTCACGTCGGAAATCGTCGAGCTGGCGGCGCGTTCGAAGGCCGGCCTGCCCGATCTGCTGATCACGGTCGACAACGGCATCGCAAGCGTGGACGGCGTCGCCGCGGCGAATGCGCTCGGCATCGACGTGCTCGTCACCGATCATCACCTGCCCGGCGACGAACTGCCCGCCGCGCGCGCGATCGTCAATCCGAACCAGCCCGGCTGCGCGTTTCCGAGCAAGTGCATCGCGGGCGTGGGCGTGATGTTCTATGTGCTGCTCGCGCTGCGCGCCGAATTGCGCCAGCGCGGCGCTTACCAGGACGCGCCCGAGCCGCGCCTCGACGGCCTGCTCGATCTCGTGGCGCTCGGCACGGTCGCCGATGTCGTCAAGCTGGATTGCAACAACCGGATTCTGGTCGCGCAAGGTCTGAAGCGGATTCGCTCGGGCCGCATGCAGCCGGGCATCGCCGCCCTTTTCCGCGCCGCTGGCCGCGATGCGCGCGCGGCGTCGGGCTTCGATCTCGGCTTCGCGCTCGGCCCGCGTCTGAATGCGGCGGGACGGCTGTCGGACATGTCGCTCGGCATCGAATGCCTCACCACCGACGACATCGGCCGCGCGTGGGAACTCGCGCAGCAACTCGATTCGATGAACCGCGAGCGTCGCGAAATCGAAGCCGGCATGCAGCAGCAGGCGCTCGCCGAACTGCAAACGATCGATCCGGGCGAGCGCGCGACGCTCACGCTCTACGACGCGAGCTGGCATCAGGGCGTGATCGGCATCGTCGCGGGGCGGTTGAAGGAGCGGTTCCATCGGCCGTCGTTCACGTTCGCGCACGCCGACGACAGCGGATCGCTTTGCAAAGGCTCCGGCCGCTCGATTCCGGGTTTTCATCTGCGCGATGCCGTCGATCTGATCAGCAAGCGCGAGCCCGGCCTCATCCACAAGTTCGGCGGCCACGCGATGGCCGCGGGCCTGACGATTTCCACCGCCGACATTCCGCGTTTCACCGAAGCGTTCGAAGCGATCGGCCGCGAATGGCTGACGGCCGAAGCGCTCTCGCGCACCGTCGAAACCGACGGCGAACTGGAAGACGCGTACTTCACGCCGCAATTCGTCGATTTGCTCGACGCCGCCGTCTGGGGACAAGGCTTTCCCGCGCCGACGTTCTCCGGCGAGTTCGAAGTCGCGTCGCAGGCGCTCGTGAAGGAGAAACATCTGAAACTGTCGCTTCTGCGCGGGCGTCAGCGCTACAACGCGATCTGGTTCAACCACGTCGATCCGCTGCCGCCGCGCGCGACCGTCGCGTACCGGCTCGTCAGCGATTCGTGGAACGGCGTGGCGCGGGTGCAACTGATCGTCGAGCACGCGGCGTAATTCGTATCGGCGACAAACTCGCGTGCGGGAATCGACAGGGGCGAATCGGCCAATTGTCATTTTCGCGGACAGTTTAACGAATGCCCTGTCCGCGCAAATATAATTGCGCGCTTACGGATTCCGAAGTTTTCGCCTTTCGATGAGTACTGAAAAAATCAACTTGCGCAATGTGACGCTTTGCGCGGTCGACTGTTTGAATCCCGCGCTCGCCGCCCGCGCGCTGGAGATTTCCCAAAGCCAAATCCTGTTTGGCGACACGCTTCTTCTGACCGACCAACGCATTGAAACTCGTGCGCGAATCGATCTGATACCGCGCATCAAATCCCGGGAAGAATATAGCGTCTTCGTCATGACGCAACTCCTCGAACATATTTCGACACCCTGGATTCTGCTCGTTCAATGGGACGGATTCGTCGCGAATCCTTCCGCGTGGTCGGAAGATTTCTTTTCCTTCGATTACATCGGCGCGCGCTGGCCGAATCACCGCGACGGCATGGATGTCGGAAATGGCGGCTTTACGCTGCGCTCCAGACGGCTTCTCCAGATTCTCGCCACTGACGAACGATTCACCCCGCATGCGAATCAGGTGGAAGATGAACTCATTTGCCGGACATATCGCCCGATGCTGGAAGCGGAATATGGCATCCGTTTCGCGCCCGCGCATATCGCCGACCGTTTCTCCGCCGAATTCACCACGCCGTGCGGGCCCACCTTCGGTTTTCATGGCGTTTTCAATATGTACCGCCACGTCGGAGACGACGATCTGATTTTCTTCGCGCGAAATGCCCAGCGAGGCTCGGTTCTAACAATCGATTTCATCGATCTTTGCCTGAGTTGCCTCAAGCAAGGCAGAGCATCGGTCGCGAACGCGCTCTACTCGACATTGCGTTCTTTCGTCAGCGCAAAGGAAATCGAAGAGACTTTCCGCAACGAGAAAATCGGCGCGACACCGGACGAAGCCGCCAAGCACATCGCGGCGCTCGAAGCGCTGCGCGAGGCGCCTGCGCGGTCGCAGTAAGACGGTTCGCGTGCGCCGCCGGCAACGGGCGGAAGGCGTCGATCGGCTATAATTGCAGCTTTTTACGAAGCCGAAGATCGACAATGGAAGCGGAACGTCTCAACGCGATCGAAAGCCTTCTCGCCGACCTGCGCCGCCGCGCGGGCGAGCTACGGGGGTATCTTTGACTACGACGCCAAGTCCGCGCGTCTAGCCGAAGTCAACAAGGAACTCGAAGACCCGAACGTCTGGAACGACTCGAAGAACGCTCAGGCGCTCGGTCGTGAAAAGAAGCTGCTCGACGGCGTGGTCACGACCATCAGCGCGCTCGACAACGACCTGCGCGACGCCGGCGATCTCTTCGAGATGGCGCGCGAGGAAGCCGACGAGGACACGCTCGTCGCGTGCGAATCCGACGCCGATGCACTGCGCGTTCGCGTCGAAGACATGGAATTCCGCCGGATGTTCTCGAACCCGGCCGATCCGAACAACTGCTTCATCGACATCCAGGCGGGCGCCGGTGGCACCGAAGCGTGCGACTGGGCGTCCATGCTGCTGCGCCAGTATCTGCGCTACTGCGAGCGCAAGGGCTTCAAGACCGAAGTGCTCGAAGAGTCCGAAGGCGACGTCGCCGGCATCAAGAGCGCGACGATCAAGGTCGAAGGCGAATACGCATACGGCTATCTGCGCACCGAAACGGGCATTCACCGCCTCGTGCGCAAGTCGCCGTTCGATTCGTCGGGCGGCCGGCATACGTCGTTTTCGTCGGTGTTCGTGTACCCGGAAATCGACGATTCGATCGAGATCGAAATCAATCCCGCCGATATCCGCACGGACACGTACCGCGCATCGGGCGCGGGCGGGCAGCACATCAACAAGACGGACTCCGCCGTGCGTCTCACGCACGCGCCCACGGGCATCGTCGTGCAGTGCCAGAACGACCGCTCGCAGCACCGCAACCGCGCGGAAGCCATGCAGATGCTGAAGGCGCGTCTCTACGAATTCGAGATGCGCAAGCGTCAGGCCGAACAGGACAAGCTCGAATCGAGCAAGACCGACGTGGGCTGGGGCCATCAGATCCGCTCCTACGTGCTCGACCAGAGCCGCGTGAAGGACCTGCGCACCAACGTCGAAATGAGCAACACGCGCGCCGTGCTCGACGGCGACCTCGACGACTTCATCGGCGCGAGCCTGAAACAGGGCGTCTGACGCCTTGCGGCGGCGTGGCCTTCCGGTCGCGCCGCTTTCGTTTCATCCGCCGCGCATTCGCCGCATTCAAAGCCAAGAATCATCATGACCGAACCGACTCAACCGGGCGCCGCTCCCGAACTGGAAGAGAACCAGATCATCGCCGAGCGACGCGACAAGCTGCGCTCGCTGCGCGAGCAAGGCGTCGCCTATCCGAACGATTTTCGCCCGACGCATCAGGCCGCGGCGCTCCAGAGCGAGTACGCCGAAACGGATAAGGACGCGCTCGAAGCGAACGCCCTGCCCGTCGCGATCGCCGGGCGCATGATGCTCAAGCGCGTGATGGGCAAAGCCAGCTTCGCGACGGTTCAGGACGGCAGCGGCCAGATCCAGTTCTTCGTGACGCCGGCGGACGTCGGCGCCGAAACGTATGACGCGTTCAAGAAGTGGGATCTGGGCGACATCGTCGCCGCTCAAGGCGTGCTGTTTCGCACGAACAAGGGCGAGCTGTCGGTGCGCTGCACGGAATTGCGCCTGCTGTCGAAGGCGCTGCGCCCGCTGCCCGACAAGTTCCACGGCCTCGCCGATCAGGAAATGCGCTATCGCCAGCGCTATGTCGATCTGATCGTCACGCCGGAGTCGCGCAAGACGTTCATGGCGCGCACGAAGGCCGTCACGTCGATCCGCAACTTCATGTCGCAGGCGAACTTCATGGAAGTCGAAACGCCGATGCTGCACCCGATTCCGGGCGGCGCGGCGGCAAAGCCTTTCACGACGCATCACAACGCGCTCGACATGCAGATGTTCCTGCGCATCGCGCCCGAGCTGTATCTGAAGCGGCTGATTGTCGGTGGCTTCGAGCGCGTATTCGAGATCAACCGTAATTTCCGGAACGAAGGCGTGTCGCCGCGTCACAATCCGGAATTCACGATGATGGAGTTCTACGCCGCGTACACCGATTACCGCTGGCTGATGGACTTCACCGAACAACTGATCCGCCAGGCCGCGATCGACGCGCTCGGCACGGCCGCCATCACGTATCAGGGCCGCGAGCTCGATCTGAGCAAGCCGTTCCATCGCCTGACGATCAACCAGGCGATCCAGAAGTTCGCGCCGCAATACACCGACGCGCAGTTGACCGACGCCGCGTTCCTGCGCACGGAACTGAAGAAGTTCGGTGTCGACACGACGCAGCCCGCTTTCCTGAACGCGGGTCTCGGTTCCCTCCAGCTCGCGCTGTTCGAGGAGACGGCGGAGTCACAATTGTGGGAGCCGACGTATATCGTCGATTATCCGATCGAAGTGTCGCCGCTCGCGCGCGCGTCGGATTCGGTGCCGGGCATCACCGAGCGCTTCGAACTCTTCATCACGGGACGCGAGATCGCCAACGGCTTCTCGGAGTTGAACGATCCGGAAGATCAGGCCGCGCGGTTCCAGAAGCAGGTCGACCAGAAAGACGCCGGCGACGAAGAAGCGATGTACTTCGACGCCGACTACATCCGCGCGCTCGAGTACGGCATGCCGCCGACGGGTGGCTGCGGCATCGGCGTCGATCGACTGGTCATGTTGCTGACCGACAGCCCGAGCATCCGCGATGTGATCCTGTTCCCGCATCTGCGTCGCGAAGACTGAGTTTTCGGTTCGATCGATCAGCGAAAAAGCGCGCCCGCCGAGGCGCGCTTTTTTTTCGGCTGGCAGATTTTGATGTAACTGCGGGTAAAAGTTTCAAGACCGATTCGGCGCGTACGGCTCGTCGGCAAGCGGCGTCGGGGTTGGCACCGGTCGTGCTTTTCTCGAAGCACGCCGCATCCGCGAAATTGTTACAAACCGAAAAAGCGCAATATCCGGGTTTGCCGCAAAATGTGTTGTGGAAGTGTCGCAACACCAGCGATTCGCCTCGGAACGGAGGTTCGACAATGGATAACGGAACCAACAAACTCAGCACGTCGCCCTCTTCCGGCGGCGACCAGCCGCGGCAGCGGCGCCTGCATCCGCTCGTCGCGACGGCGGCGGGCGCGGTCATCGTCGCGAGCCTCGTGGCCACAGCCGCGATGACGGGACTGTTCCCGCGGGCATCGAGCAATTCGGCGCAGAATCCCCAAACGCAGACGGCGCCGGTCGCGCAGCAGCCGGTGGTCGATTCCGCCGCGCCGAGTCCGGCGCAGCAGGCCGCTCAACAGCAGGCAGCTCAACAGCAGGCAACTCAGCAGCAGCAGGCTGCGGCGCAACAGGCAGCCGCGCAACAAGCGGCCCAGCAGCAGGCGCAACAAGCGCCCGCGCAGCCGCAACCCGCACAGCCTTCGTATGCGCAGCAGCAGCAACCGCAGCATCACGCGTACTGCTCGACTTGCGGCACGGTCGAGTCGATTTCCGCCGTCAAGCAGGAAGGCCACGGAACGGGGATCGGCGCGGTCGGTGGCGCGGTGGCGGGTGGGGTCGTCGGCAATCAGTTCGGACGCGGCGGCGGCCGTACCGCGATGACGCTACTCGGTGCGCTCGGCGGCGGCGTGGCGGGCAATTCGGTTGAAAAACATCTGCGCAGCGAGACCGATTATTCGGTGCACGTGCGGATGGAAAACGGCCATACGCGGACTTTCACATACAAGAATCCGCCGCCGTTCCAGCAAGGCGAGCGCGTGCATATTCAGAACGGGACGCTGGTCGCGGGCTGATTGGCGACGTGCTGGAAAGCAAAAGGCGGCAAACCTGTCGGTTGCCGCCTTTTTTCTAATGCTCGCGCTGCGAACTGCGCGCCGGATTCGGCCTGCCGCGAATCGCGAGATATCCCCACCAGATATAGCCCGAAAAGCCATACAGCACGAACAGGCAGAACAACATGACCGGCGGATCGGACGATACCAGCACGAACGCCACGACGATCAACAGCACGCCGGCGAACGGCACGCGATACCGCACGTCGAGCGCCTTGCCGCTGTAGAACGGCGCGTTCGACACCATCGTCACGCCCGCATAGACGGTCAGCGCGAACGCGACCCACGGCAGCCACACGAGCTTGAGCGGCACGCGATTATCCGTTGCGAGCCACACGAAGCCGGCGATGAGCGCCGCCGCGGCCGGCGAAGGCAAGCCCTGAAAATATCGCTTGTCGACCACGCCGACGTTCGTATTGAAGCGCGCGAGCCGCAGCGCCGCGCCCGAGCAATACACGAACGCCGCGAGCCAGCCCCAGCGCCCGAGGTCCTTCAAGACCCATTCGTACATCACGAGCGCCGGCGCGACGCCGAACGACACCATGTCCGAGAGGCTGTCGAACTGCTCGCCGAACGCGCTCTGCGTGTGCGTCATGCGGGCGACGCGCCCGTCCATGCCGTCGAGCACCATCGCGACGAAAATGGCGATGGCCGCGATCTCGAAGCGCACGTTCATCGCCTGAACGACGGCGAAGAAGCCGCAGAACAGCGCCGCCGTGGTGAACGCGTTGGGCAGCAGATAAATGCCGCGCTTTCTCAGAAACTGCTGCCGCTTCGCGCGACGCGTCTCCACGGCGCCGACGTCCTGCGCGGCCTTGTTGCGGCGAAACGCGCGCGGAGGCGTCGCGGGCGCGCGGTTACGGCGCGGTTTGAATGCCGCCATCGGGACCTCCGCGTTATTCCGCGAACTCGGCGAGGATCGTCGACGAAGCCGAAACCTTCTCGCCGATCGACACGCGCGGGCGGCTCCCCACCGGCAGATACACGTCGACGCGCGAGCCGAAGCGGATGAAGCCGTAGCGCTGTCCGCGCGTGAGCGGCTCGCCTACGTGCACGTAGCACAGAATGCGTCGCGCGATCAGCCCCGCGATCTGCACCGACGTCACGGTATGCCCGGCCGCCGTCTGCAGCACGATCGCGTTGCGCTCGTTCTCCGTCGATGCTTTATCGACGGCCGCATTCAGATACGCGCCCGGAAAGTACTGAACCTTCGTGATGGCGCCGTCCACCGGCGAACGCTGCGAGTGCACGTTGAACACGTTCATGAACACGCTGATCTTGAGCGCCTCGCGGCCCGCGTAAGGATCGTGCGCGGTTTCGACGGCGACGATGCGTCCGTCGGCCGGACACAGCACCGCGTTGGGTTGCGTCGGAATCGGGCGCGCGGGATCGCGGAAGAACTGGACGACGAAAATCACGATCAGCCAGAAGATCCAGGCGAAGCCGAAGCCGCCCATCGCTTGCACGAGGATGGCGACGACAGCCGCGATGGCGATGAACGGCCAGCCTTCGCGGGCAATGATCGGATGAGGATAGTTCATGAACGGGTTCTGTGTTTTATAAAAACCGTAGGATAGCAAAAGCCGCCCGGCGCACAGGGCTGCCGGACGGCTTTCGATAGAGCAAAAAACGTGACGCTTAGTTCTTCGACTGGTCGACGAGCTTGTTCTTCGCGATCCACGGCATCATTGCGCGCAGCTTTTCGCCGACTTGCTCGATCTGATGCTCGGACGTGAGGCGGCGGCGCGATTGCAGCGTCGGCGCACCGGCGCGGTTCTCGATGATGAAGCTCTTCGCGTATTCGCCGGTCTGGATGTCCTTCAGCACGGCCTTCATCGCCTTCTTCGTCTCTTCCGTGACGATGCGCGGACCCGTCACGTACTCGCCATATTCGGCGTTGTTCGAGATCGAGTAGTTCATGTTGGCGATGCCGCCTTCATAGATCAGGTCGACGATCAGCTTCAGTTCGTGCAGGCACTCGAAGTACGCCATTTCCGGCGCGTAGCCCGCTTCCACCAGCGTTTCGAAGCCTGCCTTGATCAGGTCGACGGTGCCGCCGCACAGAACCGCCTGTTCGCCGAACAGGTCGGTTTCGGTTTCTTCGCGGAAGTTCGTCTCGATGATGCCCGCGCGGCCGCCGCCGTTCGCCGCCGCGTACGACAGCGCCACGTCGCGCGCCGCGCCCGACTTGTCCTGCGCCACCGCGATCAGGTGCGGCACGCCGCCGCCCTGGCTGTACGTGTTGCGCACGGTGTGGCCCGGCGCCTTCGGCGCGATCATGATGACGTCCAGATCCGCGCGCGGGATCACCTGACCGTAGTGCACGTTGAAACCGTGCGCGAAGGCGAGCGCCGCGCCCTGCTTCGCATTGTCGTGCACTTCGTTCTTGTAGACTTCGGCGATCTGCTCGTCCGGCAGCAACATCATGACGACGTCGGCGCCCTTCACCGCTTCGCCCACTTCCTTGACCTTGAGGCCGGCGTTCTCGGCCTTGCTCCACGATGCGCCACCCTTGCGCAGACCCACCGTCACGTTCACGCCGCTTTCCTTCAGGTTGAGTGCGTGCGCATGGCCTTGCGAGCCATAACCGATGATGGTGACTTGCTTGCCCTTGATGAGGGAGAGGTCGGCGTCCTTGTCGTAGAAAACTTTCATGGTGGTTCCTTGAGTCCTGAAAAATGGTTGCGCTACGTGTGCTGCAAATGAATGGCTGACGCCGTCAAACCTTGAGAATCCGCTCGCCCCGGCCGATGCCCGAGCTGCCCGTGCGAACCGTTTCGAGGATCGCGGTGGCGTCGAGCGCCTGGATGAACGCGTCGAGCTTGTCGGACGCGCCGGTCAGTTCCATCGTGTAGGTTTTCTCGGTCACGTCGATGATGCGGCCGCGGAAGATATCCGCCATGCGCTTCATCTCTTCGCGTTCCTTGCCGACCGCCCTTACCTTGATGAGCATCAGCTCGCGCTCGATGTGGGCGCCCTCTGTCAGGTCGACCACTTTCACCACCTCGATCAGGCGGTTCAGGTGCTTCGTGATCTGTTCGATCACGTCGTCCGAGCCAATCGAGACGATGGTCAGCCGTGACAGCGAACTGTCTTCGGTCGGCGCCACCGTCAGCGTTTCGATGTTATAGCCGCGCGCCGAAAACAACCCGACGACGCGCGATAACGCGCCCGGTTCGTTTTCCAGCAAAACGGAGATGATGTGTTTCATGTTCTTTTCCCGATGTATATCCAGATGAGAGCTTTGAAGCGAATTCACGCGCGGCACTTGTCTTTCGTGGAGACAGGCGCACGTGAACCCGCGCATTCAAAACCCGCGTTATAGATCCTCAGAGCCGAGCAGCATTTCCGTGATGCCTTTGCCTGCCTGCACCATCGGGAATACGTTTTCGGTCGGATCGGTCTGGAAGTCGAGAAATACGGTGCGGTCTTTCAGACGCAGCGCTTCCTTCAGCGCCGGTTCGACGTCCGCGGTTTTTTCGACACGAATGCCGACATGGCCATACGCTTCGGCCAGCTTCACGAAGTCGGGCAGCGCGTCCATGTACGAACTGGAATAGCGCTTCTTGTACTCGATCTGCTGCCACTGGCGCACCATGCCGAGATAGCGGTTGTTCAGCGAGATGATCTTGACGGGCGTGTTGTACTGTTTGCACGTCGAGAGCTCCTGAATGCACATCTGGATGGAGCCTTCGCCGGTGATGCAGACCACTTCGTCGTCCGGATAGGCCATCTTCACGCCCATTGCCGCCGGCAGGCCGAAGCCCATCGTGCCGAGGCCGCCCGAGTTGATCCAGCGCCGCGGCTTGTTGAACGGATAGAACTGCGCCGCCCACATCTGGTGCTGGCCGACGTCCGAGCACACGAACGCGTTGCCGTCGGTGAGCTCCCAGAGCTTTTCGACGACGTACTGCGGCTTGATGATCTCGCTCTTGCGGTCGTAAGCGAGGCAGTCTTTCGAGCGCCAGCCTTCGATCTCGTCCCACCACGTCTTGAGCGCGGCCGTGTCCGGGCCGTGCTCCGCGTGCTGAAGCTGCTCGATCAGTTCCTTCAGCACTTCCTTCACGTCGCCGACGATGGGAATATCCACCTTCACGCGCTTGGAAATGGACGACGGATCGACGTCGATATGGATGATCTTGCGCGGCGACGACGCGAAGTGCTTCGGGTCGCCGATCACGCGGTCGTCGAAGCGCGCGCCGATGGCGATCAGCACGTCGCAGTTCTGCATCGCCATGTTGGCTTCGTACGTGCCGTGCATGCCGAGCATGCCGAGGAACTTCTTGTCCGACGCGCGATAGCCGCCGAGGCCCATCAGCGTGTTGGTGACCGGATAGCCGAGCAGATCGGCGAACTGGTTCAGCTCGCGCGACGCATCCGCGAGGATGATGCCGCCGCCCGTGTAGATGTACGGACGCTTCGCCGACAGAAGCAGTTGCACCGCCTTGCGGATCTGGCCCGAATGGCCCTTCGTGACCGGGTTGTACGAACGCAGCGACACGCTCTTGATCGGCTCGTACTTGCACGGCGCCTTCGACACGTCCTTCGGAATGTCGATCAGCACGGGGCCGGGACGGCCGGTGCGCGCAATGTAGAACGCCTTCTTGACCGTCGCGGCGAGATCGCGCACGTCCTTCACGAGGAAGTTGTGCTTCACGCACGGACGCGTGATGCCCACGGTGTCGCATTCCTGGAATGCGTCGAGGCCGATGGCCGCGGTGGGCACCTGGCCGCTGATAATGACGAGCGGAATCGAATCCATGTAGGCCGTGGCGATGCCGGTGACGGCATTGGTGACGCCCGGGCCCGAGGTCACGAGGCACACGCCCACATTGCCCGTCGAGCGCGCGTAGGCGTCGGCGGCATGCACGGCGGCCTGTTCGTGGCGCACGAGGATGTGCTGGATCTGGTCCTGCTTGTACAGCTCGTCGTAGATGTAGAGTACCGAGCCGCCGGGATAGCCCCAGATGAATTCGACGTTCTCGTCCGCGAGCGCGCGCATGAGCACGGTGCCGCCGATGGAGTCAGCTTCGTGAGAGGGTGTGGTATCCGACGTGGAGAATTCCGCGCTAGGCATGTTCATTCATCACCTTTCGAATTTTCGGCAAAAAATTGATCGGGTGCTCTCTGCCGGGCTTGTGGCTCGGGTTCAAGCGGCGCGTCTAGGTTTGACAGGCGAACTTCTTGGGCTCGCCTCAAAGCAGACATTTCACTGATGATGCGAGTCAGAAAATGTAACAGCGCCGCGCGCGACGGGTCAAGCAAAAATTTTCCGATTACGCCGATGGCGGCGCCCGCGCACGGCGCGCCGATGAAAGCGGCTTGCAAGCGCGCCCTGCCGAACGCATGATCGTTCGATCGGAAAAACGTCGCGGGTGGCAACAAAACCGCTCGATTTGTCCGGACGCGGCGAAATTTTGCTAGGATTCGCAGGTTTTCCTAGAACTCCACGATCTTCATCGACGCAACTTCGGACGCAAATTCGTTGCGCCGGGTCCCCAACGGATGGCATCAGACAAGGAACTCGCCGACTTCCTGGCGGGCGTCGAAAGACGCGCGTTCAAGCAAACCGTGTATACCGTTCGCGACGACGACGCGGCGCTCGACGTCGTGCAGGACGCAATGATCAAGCTGGCGGAGAAGTACGGCGACCGCCCGGCATCCGAGCTTCCGCTTTTATTCCAGCGTATCCTTCAGAACGCGACGCACGATTATTTCCGTCGCCAGAAGGTGCGCAACACCTGGGTCAGCCTCTTCTCGTCCTTCGGCAACGCGGACGACGACGAATTCGACCCGCTCGAAACCTTCGAATCCGAAGACAGCGCGGTCGGCAGCGAGAGCAGCGAGAACCGTCTGGAGCGCGAGCAGATCCTGAATCTGATCGACGCCGAAATCCAGAAACTGCCAGCGCGTCAACGGGAAGCATTTCTCATGCGTTACTGGGAAGACATGGATGTCGCTGAGACGGCCGCCGCGATGGGTTGCTCCGAAGGCAGCGTGAAGACGCATTGCTCACGCGCCACGCGCGCTCTCGCACAAGCCCTGAAAGCCAAAGGGATCACGCTATGAGTTCCGCTCTTGAATCGAAGGAAAACGAGTTCGCGCTGAAAGTCGTGCGCGCGCTGGACGAAAACACGTCGACTATTCCGGCTGCCGCCGTCGACCGGCTGCGCGAGGCGCGCCGTGCCGCGATCGCGCGCAAGAAGCCGGAGAAAGTGACCGTCGCGATGGCCGCGCCCGCATTCACGCCGGCCCTGGCCGGCGCCGGCGCAACGCTCACGACGGGCGGCGCCGGAGACGATCATCGGCCGAAGGGACTGCTCGCGCGGCTCGGCGGGCTCGGTCTCGCGTGGCCGCTCGCGGCGCTCATCATCGGGCTGGCGGGTATCGCGTATTGGGAAGATCAGCAGCGCAAGGCGGAACTCGCGGACATCGACGCGGCCATGATGAGCGACAGCCTGCCGATCGACGCCTATCTGGATCACGGTTTCAACGCGTACCTGACGCGCAATCATTAAATACTGAATACAGCGGGGGAATTTTCGGGTGAGTTACAAGCGCGGTCTCGCGATTGTCTTTGGTTGCGCGATTGCGGGTCTGGTTGCGTTCGCCGCGACTTATCCGCGCTTTTATTCCACCGCCGGCGCCCCGTCTTCGTCCGCCGCGTCGCCGAGCGGCGGCTCGGGCACGACGGCCGATTCCAACGCCTCGACGCTCTCCGCGCTGGCGTCCGAAGGCCCGCTCTCCTGGAGCCGTCTGACCGAAGCCCAGCATGCCGCGCTCGCGCCCTTCGCCACGCAATGGGATTCGTTCTCCGACGAGCGCAAGCAGAAGTGGCTGAAGATCGCGTCGCGGTTTCATCGGATGTCGCCGGAAGCGCAGAAGCATCTGCATCAGCGCATGGAAGAATGGGTGCGCCTCACGCCCGACCAGCGCAAGGTCGCGCGCGAAAACTATCAGGTTTCCAAATCCGTGCCGCTCGACAAGCGCGAGAAGGCGTGGGACGCCTATCAGAAGCTCTCCGAAGAACAAAAGAAGAAGCTGGCCGCGAGCGAGCACGTGCGCCGTCCGACGATCGTCTCCGCGCCGCCCTCGGGCAAGTCCGAAGTGAAGGACATCAACCGCCTCGTCACGGCGCGCGAGCAGGGCCACGTTCCCGGCCACGCCGAAGTCGGATCGGGCGCGGCGGCCGCACCGGCTGCGCCCGTTTCCGGCGCGCCGACGCAACCCGCCATTCCGAACGCCGCGAGCATCGTCCCGGCCACGCCGATTCCCGTCTCGCCGCAGCAGGCGCCTTCGATGTACAACGGCTCGTGAGCGCCCGGCCCGCAGCACTCGCCATCGACCCGATGCGCGCGCCCACGCTGCGCCGACGCATCGCGACGATGCTCTACGAGAGTGTGATCCTCTTCGGCGTGGTGTTTCTCGCGGGCTATCTCTTCAGCACACTGACGCAGCAACGCAACGGTCTCACGCATCACAACTGGCTGATGTCGTGGATCGGCATCGTGCTCGCGGCCTATTTCGTGTATTTCTGGACGCACGGCGGCCAGACCCTGCCGATGAAGACCTGGCGCCTCAAAGTCGTCGATGCGCACGGCCAGCCCGTCAAACCCGCACGCGCCTTCGCGCGCTACGTGCTCGCGTGGCTGTGGTTTCTGCCGCCGCTCGCGCTGCATCCGCTCTTCTCTCTCGCCGTACCGCAGACGCTTGCCGTCTTCGCGGCGTGGGTCGCGTTATGGGCCGCCGCCGTGTGGCTCGATCCGGCGCGTCAGTTTCTCCATGATCGCCTCGCCGGAACGCGCATTGTCGCGGTTCAAGGTTCTGTCAAGTAATAAGAACTTCTCGTGACTGTCACGGCTCGGACACAGGCGCGTGGCGCAATGCGCATACCGAAACCCGATGCGCGAGCCAATGGCCTTCAACTCGTCAGTTCACCCGGCGATCGACCCGCCCTCTCCCTTCAGCTTCAATAACAGCGAGCTGCGTACCGGTCCCTTCGCACTGCGATCCGAGTCCACCGAATCGTCGAAGTCCGCCGCCGCGGGTGCGCCGGGCCTGTCGGACTCGCGCGCCGCCGCGTCCGACCATCACGACGACGTCACCGATTCCGGCGACCAGCCGCATCGGTATCGCACGATCTGGCTCTCGGACATCCATCTCGGTTCGGGCGGCTGTCAGGCGCAATATCTCCTCGATTTCCTGCGGCATCACGAGTCGGAATATCTGTATCTCGTCGGCGACATCATCGACGGATGGCAATTGCGCAAAGGCTGGTTCTGGCCGCAGGCGCACAACGACGTCGTGCAGAAAATCCTGCGCAAGGCGCGCAAGGGCACGCAGGTCGTATTCATCCCCGGCAATCACGACGAAGCCGCGCGGCAATTCTGCGATCTCGCGTTCGGCGACATCCACGTGCGCGGCGAAGCGTTCCACACGACGCTCGCGGGCAAGCGCCTGTGGATCGTGCACGGCGATCTCTTCGACGGCGTGATCCAGCACGCGAAATGGCTCGCCTATCTCGGCGACACCGCCTACACGATGATCCTGCTGCTCAACCGCTGGTTCAATCGCGTGCGCACGAAGCTCGGCTTCAATTACTGGTCGCTGTCGCAGTACCTGAAGCATCAGGTGAAGAACGCGGTGAACTTCATCTCGCAGTTCGAGCGCGTGATGACCGACGAGGCGCGTCGCCGCGGCTGCGACGGCGTCGTATGCGGGCACATCCACAAGGCCGAGATCCGCGACATCGACGGCATTCTCTACTGCAACGACGGCGACTGGGTCGAAAGTCTTTCGGCGCTCGTCGAAACCTACGACGGTGAACTGAAGGTCGTCTACTGGACCGTGATGCGCTCGCCGGAAGCGCGCACGACGCGCGCACGCGCGACCGTCTAGCCATCGCATCAAGCCATAACAAGCCACACCAACTCTGGGCCGCATCCGATGAAAATCATGATCGTTACCGACGCATGGGAGCCGCAGGTCAATGGCGTCGTGCGCACGCTCACGCAAACGACGAAGGAGCTCACCGCGCTCGGCCATAGCGTCGACTTGCTCACGCCGCTCGAATTCAGAACGATCCCTTGCCCGACTTATCCCGAGATTCGCCTGTCGCTGCTGCCGGGACAGCGCGTCGCCAAACGCATCGACGCGTTCGCGCCGGACGCGCTGCATATCGCCACCGAAGGCCCGCTCGGGCTCGCCGCGCGCTCGTATGCGCTGCGTCACAAGCTGCCGTTCACGACCGCTTATCACACGCGCTTCCCGGAGTACGTGAAGGCGCGCTTCGGCATTCCGCTCTCGCTGACGTATCGCTTCCTGCACTGGTTCCACAAGAACTCGCAGGCGGTGATGGCGCCGACGCCCGTCGTGAAGAGCGATCTCGAAAAATACGGCTTCACCAACGTCGTGCTGTGGACGCGCGGCGTCGATCTCGACATCTTCCGTCCGATGGAGTCGAAGGTGCTCAACACCGCGCGGCCGATCTTTCTGTACGTCGGGCGCGTCGCGGTCGAGAAGAACGTCGAGGCCTTTCTGAAGCTCGATCTGCCCGGTTCGAAATGGGTCGCGGGCGAAGGCCCGGCGCTCGCGGAACTGAAGTCGCGCTACCCGAACGTCAACTATCTCGGCGTGCTGTCGCAGCCCGAGCTGGCGAAGGTCTACGCGGCGGCGGACGTCTTCGTGTTCCCGAGCCGCACCGACACCTTCGGTCTGGTGCTGCTCGAAGCGATGGCTTGCGGCACGCCGGTCGCCGCCTATCCGGTGACGGGCCCGATCGACGTGCTCGGCGAACACGGCCCCGGCGCGCTCTACGACGATCTGCGCGAGGCCTGCCTGCAGGCGCTGAAGATCGAACGCGCCGATGCGCGTGCGTGGGCCGAGCGCTTCTCGTGGCGCGCGGCGTCGGAGCAGTTCGCGTCGCATCTGCGGCAGTTCGGGCCGCGCGCCGCCAGTACGGACCGGGCGGCCGCATGACGGGACGCGCCGTGGCGCAGGAGAAGGCCGAAGCGAATCCGCACACGGCGCCGGGGCGCGCGCGCGATCCGTTCGACGACGACGTCGAAGACACCGACGATACGCCCGCGCAACCGGCCGAACCGCTCGGCACCGACGATCTGCCCTTCAATCCGTACAAGGGCAACCGCGGCTTCACGCGCGCGTGGCACGCGATGAAGAACTCGCTCTACGGCTTTCGCGTCGCGATCCGCGAGGAAAGCGCGTTCCGTCAGGAACTGACGCTCGCCGCGATCCTGCTGCCGTGCAGCCTGTTCGTGCCGGTCGCGCCCGTCGAGCGGGCGGCGCTCATCGCGTCGGTGCTGCTCGTGCTCATCGTCGAATTGCTCAATTCGAGCGTCGAGGCGGCGATCGACCGCATTTCGCTCGAACGTCACGAGCTCTCGAAGCGAGCGAAGGATTTCGGCAGCGCGGCGGTGATGGTCGCGCTCGGCGTCTGCGTCATCACGTGGGGGCTGATTCTGTGGCCGCTTGCGTCGGCGTGGCTCGCGCGTATCTTATAAAGGAGAACACGCGCGCGCCAGGCCAGCGTCCGTGTCGCCGAACGACCGGTTTATAATCGTCCGACATTCTCAAAAATAGCAACGGAAGCGGCCGCGCGAACGCTCATCCCGAGCCTGTGCGGCCCGATCCCAAGGTCGGACGACATGGAAGCCAAACCACCCCGCCGCACCCGCGAACGGATACTCGAGCTGTCGCTGAAGTTGTTCAACGATATCGGCGAGCCGAACGTCACCACGACGACGATCGCCGAAGAGATGGAAATCAGTCCAGGCAACCTGTACTACCATTTCCGCAACAAAGACGACATCATCAACAGCATCTTCGCGCAGTTCGAGCAGCAGATTCAGAAGCGTCTGCGCTTTCCCGACGATCATCGCCCGACGATCGACGAGATGTGGTCGTATCTGCAATACATGGCGGATTTCCTCTGGACATACCGCTTTTTGTATCGCGACCTGAACGACCTGCTCGCGCGCAACCGCACGCTCGAGACGCACTTCAAGCAGATCATCACGCACAAGGTGCACTTCGCGAGCCAGTTGTGCGAGGCGCTCGTCGCCGATCAGGAAATGGTCGCGACGCCCGAAGAGATCAAGGTGATCGCGACCAACATCGGCGTGATCGCGACGTACTGGCTGTCGTACCAGTACGTGATGAATCCGCGCAAGTACAACGATCAGGAAGCGATCCGCGCCGAACTGCATCAGGCCAGCCTGCATATCATCTCGATCATGGCGCCGTATCTGCGCGGACGCTCGCGCCAGTTATTCGACGATCTCGTTTCCGGTAAGCTGCCGAAGCGCGAGTACGCGGATTTCCTGCCGCCGCGCGACGAAGCATCGAAGACAGAGACAAAGGATTCCAGATAAATGAAGGCAGTGTGTGTCTATTGCGGCTCCTCGAACGGAGCGCGCCCCGTCTATGCGGAAGCGGCCAAGGCGTTCGGCCGCGCGCTGGTCCGGAACGATCTTTCGCTCGTCTATGGCGGCGGCCGTGTCGGGCTGATGGGCCTCATCGCCGATGAAGTGCTCGCCGCGGGCGGGCGCGCCGTCGGCGTGATTCCGGAGTTGCTGCTCGCGAAGGAAGTCGGCCACACCGATCTGACCGAGTTGCACGTCGTGCCCGACATGCACGAGCGCAAGAAAAAAATGGCCGATCTCTCCGACGCGTTCGTCGCGATGCCCGGCGGCGTCGGCACGTTCGAGGAGTTTTTCGAGGTCTACACGTGGGCGCAGCTCGGCTATCACCAGAAGCCGGTCGGCCTGCTCGACGTGAACGGCTACTTCGATCCGCTCCTGGCGATGCTGCGTCACACCGTCGAGGAAGGCTTCATGCGCGCGCCGTATCTGGACATGATCCAGGTCGCCGCCGAACCCGCCGAGATGATCGACAAACTCGCGCGCTACATTCCGCCCGCGAACGACAAGTGGTCCGAGAACCGTAACGCCGTCTGAGGAGCAGCGCATGTCCAGAGTCATCCTGATCACGGGCGCGAGCCGCGGCATCGGCCGCTCGGCTGCGGTGCTCGCGGGCGCGCGGGGCTGGTCGGTCGGCGTGAACTATGCGTCGAACGCGGCCGCCGCCGACGCAACCGTCGCGGCCGTGCAGGCGGCGGGCGGCAAGGCGATCGCCATTGCCGGCGACGTCAGCGACGAAGCCGCGATCATCGCCATGTTCGATGCGACCGAAAAGGCTTTCGGCAAGATCGACGGCGTCGTGAACAACGCGGGCATCGTCGCGCCCGGTTCGGCGCTCGCGGACATGGACATCGCGCGCATGAAGCGCATCTTCGACATCAACGTGCTCGGCGCGTATCTCGTCGCGCGCGAGGCGGCGCGCCGCATGTCGACGTCGCGCGGCGGCAAGGGCGGATCGCTCGTGAACGTTTCGTCGGCGGCGGCGCGGCTGGGCGGTCCCGGCGAGTATGTGGATTACGCGGGCTCGAAAGGCGCGATCGACACGCTCACCCTCGGGCTCGCGAAGGAACTGGGGCGTGAAGGCGTGCGTGTCAACGCCATTCGCCCGGGGCTGATCGAAACGGACATCCACGCGAGCGGCGGCAAGCCGGACCGCGCGCAGACGCTCGGCGTGACGACGCCCATCGGCCGTCCGGGAACGGCGGATGAAGTCGGCGAGTCGATCGTGTGGTTGTTGTCGGATGCGTCGTCGTATGTGACGGGCGCGATTCTCGACGTCACGGGCGGACGCTGAACGGGCGCTCCGTCACGCGTTTTCGGGAAGGAACTGGAGCCGGTATCCGCGCGCTTCGAGCATGTGCGCGATATCCATTTCCCGAAACGCCCGCTCCGCGATGCTGCGCTTCGTCCGATACTGCACCGTCGGCGGATCGATACCGATGAGACGCCGCCAGCGGCAGTGGTGGCCGAACAGCGACATCATGTCGATGCCGCGATGCACGGGCCCCGCGTGTTCGATGCCAAAGCGCAGGCACATGTCCAGCGGCGCGAACTTCAGACCGACGGCTTCGAGCGCGGGACGCAAGACGCACGTGAGTTGCACGTCTTCGTTGAGCGCGCAGTGGGTCCACGAGACTTTCAGCGGATCGCCGTCGATATTGTCGGGCGCGGGAATCGTCACCTTGATTTCCGGATGATCGATGAGCGCGCGCATCATGCGCCGGCTGCGCAAACAGAAGCCGCCGTTGATCGTCGGCATCACGACCTTCCCGGGCTTGTCCAGTTCGGCGCTCCACTTGTAGTGCGTGACCCAGCGCGTGTCCGTTTCCGTGTCGATGCGGCCGACGTGCGCCGTGGGACCGACATAGTCGTAGTTGAGAAAGTCGTCGCTCCAGTTGGCTGTGTCGAGCACCCAGCCGTCGTCCTGAACGATCAGCGCGAATTCCGTTTCGACCACGCGCCAGAGCGCGTACATCATGAACCACGAGTAATCCTGATAGCTGAGCGCCGCAATCTTGCGATGCTCGATGCCGTCCGGCAGGCTCGCGGGCGCCTGCGGGCTGCACAGCACCGCGCGCGCACCGGGCATTTGGCGCAGGCTCAAGGTCAGCGCGTACACGGCGCGCTGCTGCGTTTCCGCTACTCCGGTCACGGAGACCAGAGTGATCTTGCTGAAGTCTTTCATCGCGCTCACATGAGAGTTGAAGCGAATCAGACTAAGGCAGCGCGAAACGAATGACTATCGAAAAAGTTCTAGAACCCGCCGTGTTGCGCGAGCCACGCTTCTTCGTCGGCCGACATCGCCCGCCCGAGAATGCGATTGCGATGCGGAAAGCGCCCGAAGCGCTCGATGACTTCAGCGTGCTCGCGCGCGTAACCGAGCATCGAATCGACGCCGGTATCGTCTTTCAGGCGCTCGAAAAGCCGCACGGCTTCGCGCTGACTTTCGATGGTTTCATCGTGCTCGAACGGCATGTAGACGAACGCGCGATGGAACGCGCTCGGCATGCGCAGATCGTCGCCCGTTTCGACGAGCTTTCGTGCAAGAGCGAGCGCACGCGCATCCGACGCGAACGCGCGCGGCGTATGGCGATGGCAATTGCGCGAGAACTGGTCGAGCAGCACGACGAGCGCGAGCGTCGCGAGCGGCTCGCTTTCCCACGACTGCAAACCGCCCGCCTGCGCTTCGTCGAGCAACGCGCCGAAGCGCTCGGTGAGCATGCGATCGAATGCGCGCTTCTTCTTCCACCAGAACTTGCGCTCGGTGCCGAATTCCGCCGAATCCGGCGCGCCGAACCAGAAATCGAGCACCGCCTGCGCGCGCGGATCGATGTTCGTCACACCAGTTCCAGCACCAGCCGCCGCGTGCGGGCGCTCTTCTTTTCCAGCTTTGCGATGCGCAACGCGCCGATTTCCTTCGTGCTGCGCACATGCGTGCCGCCGCACGGCTGCAGATCCACGTCGTCGATGCGCAGCAGACGCACGCGGCCGAGGCCCATCGGCGGCTTCACGCTCATCGTGCGCACGAGTTCGGGACGCGCGGCCATTTCGTCGTCGGTGATCCATTCGGTATGCACGCCGTGCGCCCCGCCGATCAGCGCATTCAGCTTCGCTTCGACGGCTTCGCGCTCGATCGGCTCGACGGTCGCCAGATCGAGGCGCGCGTAATCGGTCGTGATGCTGCAACCGTCGACCGGAAACGGCAGCACCGCGCAAATCAGATGGCTGGCCGTATGCAGCCGCATCCGCCGATATCGCTGCTCCCAATCAATTTCCGCACTCACCTTGCTGCCGACCGCGAGCTTCGCCAGCGCGTCTTCCTGACCCGGCGCGGGCACGTGCACGGCGTCATCGGGCGTGGCGCCTTCGAACTTCGCCTTGCGCGTGTCGGCGATCGCGATGACCGTGCCGTCCGCCGCCGTCAGCGTGCCGGCGTCGCCCGCCTGACCGCCGCCGAGCGGATAGAACACGGTCTGATCGAGGTGGATGCCCTGCTCGTCGATGGCGGTGACGGTCGCGTCGCAACGCGTCAGATAGGCGTCTTCGCGAAAGAGTGCGCGTGTGCTCATGGATCGATTCCTTGTCTTGCGGGTTTGGACCTTCGCGGACGATGATGCATCACGCGCGCCACGCCTGAACCGATACAAAACCGCGCGAATCAACCGGGACGGTTGCGCATCCAGTCGGCGGTATCGAAGAAGGACGTCAGAAGGCGCTCGCGCAGGGATTCGTCGATGCCGATGTCCTCCATCGCCCACGCCATGCAGCGCAGCCACTGATCGCGCTCGCTCGACGCGATCGCGAACGGCAGATGCCGCGCCCGCAGACGCGGATGCCCGAAGCGGTCGATGTAGTGATCCGGCCCGCCCATCCAGCCGCACAGAAACCAGAACGTCTTGTTGCGCGAATTGTCGAGCGTCGGCGGATGCAGCGCGCGAATGCCCGCGAATTCGGGCTCGAGGTCCATCAGGTCGTAGAAACGGTCGACGAGCGCGCGCACGCGCGCCTCGCCGCCGATCAGCTCGAAAGCGGTCGGCTTTTGTGCTTCGCCTTGAGGATTTGCGTCGGTCATTGCCTTGATTCAGAAAACTACGCGTCGCGCAGCGACTGCAGCGCGGGGCGCGCGAGCACGCGCCGCAGGCTCAGCCAGCCGCCGAACCCGGCGCATGCGACGCCCGCGACGATGCCCGTCGGCACGAGCCACGGATTGAAATCGATATGAAACTCGAACACGCGCGCCGCGAGCACGTAGCCGATGACTTGCGCGCCGATCGCCGCCATCAGCCCCGAAAGCGCGCCGACCGCGACGAATTCCGCGATCTGCACCGAGCGCACCTGCTTGTGCGATGCGCCGAGCGCGCGCAACAGCGCCGACTCGCGCACGCGTTCGTCGCGCGTGCCGGCGAGCGCCGCGTACAGCACGAGCACGCCCGCCGCGAGCGTGAAGAGGAACAGGAACTGCACCGCGCCGATCACCTGCGCGAGCGTGCGATGAATCTGCGCGAGAATCGGCGCGATATCGATGGCCGTGACGTTCGGATAACGCGCGACGAGGCCGTCGATCACGCGCTGGTCTTCCATCGGCAGATGGAAGCTCGTGATGAAGGTTGCCGGAAGATCGGCGAGCGCCTCGGGCGGCATCAGCACGAAGAAGTTGACCTTGAACGAGTTCCAGTCGACCTTGCGCGCGCTCGTCACGGGCGCTTCGACCGGCAGGCCGGCGACGTCGAAACGCAGCGTGTCGCCCGTCTTCACGTGAATCGTCTTCGCGATGCCCTCTTCGATCGACACCTGCGGCTTCGCGTCCGTGCCGAACCACGCGCCTTGCGTCACGCGATTGTCGCCGGGCAGCTCGGTCGTGTACGACAGATTGAATTCGCGATCGACGAGGCGCTTCGCGTCGGCCTTGTCGTAGTCGTCCGGATTCACCGGCTTGCCGTTGATCGAGACGAGCCGCGCGCGGACCATCGGCGAAAGCGCGGCGTCGGGCTGGCCGTGCGTGTGCAGGTAGTCGAGCACGCCCTGGCGCTGGTCGGGCTGAATGTCGATGAGAAACTGATTCGGCGCGTCGGGCGGCGTCGCGTCGCGCCAGCCCTTGATGAGATCGTTGCGCGTCATGCCGATGAGCAGCAGGCACATCAAGCCGATGCCGAGCGCGGTGATCTGCAGCGCGCTCGACCCGCTGCGCCGCTCCAGCGACGCCAGCGCATACCGCCAGCCGACGCCCGCGCGGCTGCGCTCGCGGCGCACGAAGCGCGCCGCCGTCCAGAGCGCTGCGCGCGCGATCACGCCGAACACGAGCAGTCCCGCCGCAAAACCGCCCGCGACGATGCCGCCCAGCTTCAGCTCGCCCGCCGCGACGATCAGGAGCGCCGCGAACAGCAACACGCCGACGCCATACGCCACATGCGCGACGCGTTGCGCATCGCCGAGCTCGCGGCGGATCACGTGCACCGGCGGCACGCGCGTGATCGGCAGGAGCGGCGGCAGCGCGAAGCCGAGCAAGAGCACGAGTCCCATCGCGATGCCTTGCAGCGCCGGCCACACGCCCGGCTGCGGCAACTCGACATCGACGAGCGAGCCGAGCCAGTTCAGCAGCACGAGATGGCCGCCGAAACCGAGCAGCACGCCAGCCGCGCTGCCGATCAGGCCGATCGCCAGGAATTCGTTCAGAAAGAGCGCGCGCAGCGTGCGCTGGCTGACGCCGAGACAGCGCATCGCCGCGCAGCCGTCGAGATGCCGCCGCGCGAAACGGTGCGCCGCCATCGCGATCGCGACCGCCGCGAGCAGCGCCGTCAGCAGCGAGACGAGCGTGAGGAAATGGCTCGCGCGATCGATCGTCTGGCGCACTTGCGGCTGGCCGTCGGACAGCGATTCGAGCCCGACGCCGCGCAGCTTGCCGCCATCGACCTGCTCGCGCGCGAACTTCGCGAACCGCTCGACCTGCGCGTCCGAACCGGCGACGAGCAATCGATACGTCACGCGGCTGCCGTAGCCGACGAGCCCCGTTCCCGCGATTTCGTCCGCGCGCATCATGAGGCGCGGCGAGAAGTTCACGAACGAGAAACCGCGATCCAGTTCGCGCGTAATGACGCCCGCGACCGTGAACGTGCGCGTGCCGACCTTGACCGTGCCGCCGACCCGGGTTTTGAGCGCATCGAGCAGCGCGGGATCGACCCAGACGGCGCCGGGCGGCGGAATGCCGTGCGCGGGCGCATCGGCGGCGTCCGTGCCGGGCCCGATGCGCAGCGCGCCGCGCAACGGATAGCCTTGCGTCACGCCCTTGATCGCCGCAAGCCTCGAAAGCGGCTCCGCGGACGTCGAGCTGATCATGCTCGGGAAAATCGTCGTGCCCGCCGTTTCGAGTCCGAGCGACTTCGCTTCGGTCGCGAAGATCGGATCGACGGGATGATCCGCCCGCACGACGAAATCGGCGGCGATCATCTGACGCCCGTCGCGCGCAAGCCCCTGGCGCATGCGATCCGCCAGAAACCCGACACTCGACAGCGCGGCCACCGCGAGCACCAGCGCGAGCAGGAGCATCGTGAGTTCGCCCGCGCGCCAGTCGCGCGCGGTCATGCGCCATGCCTGGCGCACCGTCTGCGTGAATCCGAGCTTGATGGCCGGATGCGAATGCCCTGCCTTGAGCGCTGCCTGATCGTTCCGGAATGCGGTGCTCAATCGTGCTTGCTCCGCAGCCGGGTCATGCGATCGGAGCCCGGCAACATGTGCTTGGCCATGCGCGACACGCCGCCGTGCACGCCGCGCGCGAGCCGCGGCAGCGCCCAGCCCGCAAGCACCAGAAACGCGAGCAGGAGCAGGAGAAACAGCAGCGGTACGAACAGCGCGAGCGTGATGCCCGTGAGCGCGCCGACATCCTCGGTCGTCGATGCCGCCCAGTTCGACACCGGCTCCGGCGACAGATTGATGAGCGCGCGCGTGCCCGCCTTTGCGAAATGCGATGCCCCGGCGAGCGTGCCGCCCGCGAGCGCCGCGATGGTGAGCATGGCGGGATCGGCGTGGCCGAGCGATCCGGCCGCGAGCACGGCGCCCGCCGGAATGCGGATGAACGTGTGAACCGCGTCCCAGAGAGAATCGACGGCGGGGATTTTATCGGCGAGAAATTCGACGAGCGCGAGGAACGCGGCGACGCCGATCACCCACGGGGAGCCGAGCACCGCGAGCGTATCCGGCAGATGAACGAGCCCCATGCGCTGGAACATGCCGGCGATGAAGACAGTGAGGTACAGGCGCAGCCCGCTCGCCCATGACAGGCCCGCCGCGAGCGAAAGTGACTCAAGCATTGCCGCCTCCCTTGATGCGCCAGCCGCCGGCGTTCGCCGCTAACGGACGATTCACCGGCTGAAAAGAGCGGTCTGTCCGGTAGTTATCGAAAGAAGCCGCCTACATCCACGAAGATATAACGGAAAAGCGGGATGTAGGATTCGGACGAAAACCGGTGACCTCAGACCATTATATCCACGCAAATAGGCGCGGTGCAGTAGCGGATTGAGCGAATGCCGTTCCCGGTGCGGCGCGGGCGCAACGGATGACGCTCAATGCCCCGACGACATCTTCAGCCCGACGAGCCCCGCGACGATCAGCACCGCGCTCAAAATACGCGCCGCCGACAAGGCCTCGCCCATGAACACGATGCCGAACACGAACGCGCCGACCGCGCCGATGCCCGTCCACACGGCGTAAGCCGTGCCGAGCGGCAACTGGCGCATGGCGATGGCGAGCAGCACGAAGCTGCCGATTGCCGTGATGATCGTGAAGATCGACGGTCCGAGCCGAGTGAAGCCGTCGGACGATTTGAGACCCGCGGCCCACGCGACTTCGAGCAGACCGGCGATGAAGAGAAGAATCCAGGACATTTGAGCGACCCCTTGAAAAATGGGGCCGTCCCCGATGAAGCAAGGCGCATGCGGTCGTCCGCATGGCCCAAGACCAGACCTGCGATTGTATCAAATTGGTGCATCCGCAGCCTGGCGCTTCCGAGCGGCATTGCGCCGCGCTTGGCTCCGTTCATGAAAACCGTGTATTAAGTAGCAAAGCGCGCGCAGGAGCGCGTTCGTTGCAAAAGCCTGAACAAAGGAGCGTTCATGGATGTCGATTCCGTCCTGCTCTCCCGCTTCCAGTTCGCGTGGGTCGTCGCGTTTCACATTCTTCTGCCGGCGTTTACGGTCGGGCTGTCGTGCTATATCGCGACGCTCGAATTCAACTGGTGGATCACGAAGCGCGATGTCTATCGACGGCTCTCGGCGTTCTGGCTGAAGATCTTCGCGGTGTCGTTCGGCATGGGCGTGGTGTCGGGCATCGTCATGCCCTTCCAGTTCGGCACCAACTGGAGCCGCTTTTCGGACGCAACCGCCAATGTCGTCGGCCCGCTCATGGGCTACGAAGTGCTGACGGCGTTCTTCCTCGAATCGGCGTTTCTCGGCGTGCTGCTCTTCGGGCGCAAGCTCGTGCCGCAATGGGCCCACGTGATGTCCGCGATTTTCGTCGCCGCCGGCACGGTGATCTCGTCGTTCTGGATTCTCGCGGTCAATAGCTGGATGCAGACGCCGCAGGGCCATCGCATGCTGCCCGACGGCCGCTTCGAAGTGGTGAGCTTCTTCGACGTGATTTTCACGCCGTCGTTTCCGTACCGGCTCGGGCATACGGTGAGCGCGTTTCTCGTGACGGCGGGCTTCGTCATTCTCGGCGTCGGCGCGATATATCTGCGCCAGGGCCGCGCGCTCGAGGAAAGCCGCGTGATGGTGAAGATGTCGCTGATCTTTCTCATCATCATGGTGCCGGTGCAAATGGTGATCGGCGACGCGCACGGCCTCAACACGCTGAAGCATCAGCCCGCCAAGCTCGCGGCGATGGAAGGCCTCTGGGAATCCGGCACGCGCATTCCGGCCAATCTCTTCTCGATTCCCGATCAGGAAGAAGAGCGCAACCACTTCGAAATTTCGATTCCGGTGCTCGGCAGCCTCTATCTGACGCACGATCCGAACGGCTACGTGCGCGGCCTGAAGGACTTTCCGCGTGAAGACCGGCCGCCCGTCGCGGTCGTGTTCTTCGCGTTTCACATCATGGTCGGCGTCGCGCTCTTGATGTTCGCGCTCGTGCTGTGGGGCATCGTGCAGTTCGCGCGCGGCAGGATCGAAACGAGCGCGCTCTGGCTGCGCGCGGCGACGTGGGCGATGCCGCTCGGTTTCATCGCGGTGATCGCCGGCTGGACGACGACCGAAGCCGGACGCCAGCCGTGGACCGTCTACGGCATCCTGCGCACGAAGGATTCGGTGACGCCGTCGCTCACGGCGGCCGATGTCGGTCTCTCGTGGCTGCTCTACATGCTGGCTTATCTCGTCATCTTCGGCGCGGGATTTTTCCTGCTGCGGCGGCTGGTGCGCGTCGGGCCGGCGGAAGTCGCGCATGCGCACGAGAGGGACGAACTGGACACGAAGACGCGCGCGGCGCGTCCGCTCTCGGCGGTATCGGCGAGTCCGGGCGGCGCGACGCGGTCCGTCAGCGACGACGATATCGTGCCGCCGGGCCGCGGCCGCAAGTAAAGACCAAACGGAGAACGCGATGCTCGATCTCGTGCCGCTGTGGGCCGCCATTCTCGCGCTGGCGGTGTTCATGTATGTGCTGCTCGACGGCTTCGATCTCGGCGTCGGCATCATGTTTCTGCTGCGGCGCGATCCGGAATCGCGCAACCTCATGATCAACTCCGTCGCGCCCGTCTGGGACTTCAACGAGACCTGGTTGATCCTCGGCGGCGGCGGGCTGTTCGCGGTGTTTCCGCTCGCGTTCGCGATCATCGTGCCGGCGGTCTACTTCCCGATTCTCTTCATGCTGCTCGGGCTGATCTTTCGCGGCGTGGCGTTCGAGTTCCGCGAGGTGATCGGCGCGCGCAAGTGGCTGTGGGACGGCGCGTTCGGCTGCGGCTCGCTCGTCGCGACGTTCGCGCAGGGCGTCGTGCTCGGCATGTTCATTCAGGGCTTTCCGATCGAAGGCCGCGTCTACGTGGGCACGAGCTGGAACTGGGTCGCGCCGTTTCCGCTGCTCGTCGGCGTGGGGCTGATCTTCGGTTATGCGCTGCAAGGCACGACCTGGCTCGTGCTCAAGACCGAAGGCGAACTGCAGCACTGGAGCCGCGGCATGGCGCGCTACGCGCTGCTCGGCGTGATCGTGTTCATTCTGGTCATCAGCCTGTGGACGCCGCTCAAGGATGCGCGCATCGCCGAGCGCTGGTTCGGCTTTCCTGAGAGCTTCGTGTTCGCGCCGGTGCCGGTGCTCACCGTGCTGCTCGCGTGGACGCTGTGGTCGAGCCTCGCGAAAGGCCGCGAAGTGCTGCCGTTCCTGTGCTCGATCGGCCTCTTCTTTCTCGCCTTCACGGGGCTCGTGATCAGCCTGTGGCCGTTCATCGCGCCGCCTTCCGTCACGCTCTGGGATGCGTCCGCCGCGCCGTTATCGCATCAGTTTCTGCTGATCGGGACGATGTTCCTGCTGCCCGTGCTCATGATCTACGTGATCTGGTCGTACTGGGTGTTTCGCGGGAAGGTGCGCGGCGACATGGGTTACCACGCGGAATAGTCAGAGCTTCTGTTGCGTCGCGAGCGAGAGAATGCGCGCCCACTTGTGCGCCTCGCCGCGATCGCGCATCGGCAGAGTCCATGCGCCGTGCTTCGCGTCCTGCACATCGAGCACGACGTGCCAGCCGCCGCTTCCGCCACCCGGTTCCTGCATGCGCGCGCCGCGCAGGTCCGCGAAGATATAGCTGCCGCGCTCGTCGCCGATGCGCACGTCGCACAAACGCTTACCCGCCGCGACCCGCACGCCGCCCCAGTCGCTCCTGAGTTCGTGCGTCCAGTCGCCGCTCTCGCCCTTGCGCAAGTTCGGCGCGATTTCGCGGCGGCTCGCCAGCCAGCGCATCACGCCGGCGGCGATCGCGAGCAGTACGACGATCGCCACGGCGACGGCCACGGCCAGCCCGAACTGCGCATGAATCGCGTTGAACGACCAGATCGCGCCGTAAATCAGCAATCCGAGCGCGATTAATCCGACGACGATCGGCATGGCGTATCACTGCGCCTTGTGCTTCGCGTTCCAGTCGCGCAGCGCCTGCAGCGTGTTCGCGACATGCTGGTCGGGCGACAGGCTCGTGTACTCGTAGATGACCTTGCCGTCGGGTGCGATCACGTAGGAAACGCGATTGGCCATCGTGCTTTTCATCGGCATGGAGGCGTCGTAGGAGCGGATGATCTTCGAGTCCGCGTCCGCCGCGACCGGAAACTTGCTGCGGCACTCGCTCACGGAGAACTTCTTCAACGTGTCGATGTTGTCATGCGACACGCCGATCACCGTCGCGCCTTCGGCCTTGTATTGATCGACCGCTTCGGCGAATTCGTGCGCCTCGATCGTGCAGCCCTTGGTGAACGCCGCCGGGTAGAAGTACAGCACGACCGGGCCTTTCTTCAGCGCGTCGGCGAGGGAATAGTCGTACACGTTGCCGCCGAGCGACGCCTGCGCGGTGAACTCGGGCGCGGCGTCGCCGGGCTTGAGCGTCGCGCCTGCCGTGAGCGAATACGTCGTCGCCGCGATCGCCAGGGCGCCGACTGCGGCAAAGCCAGAAATCCTGCTTTTCATGCTCGCTCCTTTGGATGATCTCGTTCTACGCGTCGTCCGCGCCCTGATCCATGCGATGTCCGGCGAACCACGCCGCCGCGTCGAACTGCAATTTCGCGAGCACGACGGGCGTGAGCGCGTCGAGCGACGGCTGCGCGTGGCGGCTCGCGTCGATCGCGGAGCCGTCGCCCCGCTCCGCCGCCAGCGCGATGCCGAGCAGCGCGCCGAGCGACCCTTCGCCCGCGAGAATCGCGCCGCGAATTTCCGCCGCCAGATGGAGCTTATCGAGAATTTCCGCCGGCTGCATGTCGAGCACGACATGCACGAGCGAGAAGATGCCGGTCATGAACGCGGCATCGGAGAAGGCTTCGTCGGCGGGACGCAGCGTCTCGGCCGCGAGTTCCAGGAAACGCGCACGTGTGCCGACGAGCTGCAGCAGCGGGTCCGAGCGCCACGGCAGGCCGCTGCCGTCCGCGTAGAGCAGCAATTGCGTCCAGCGCATGAGCTGGCGCGTGCCGGTCGCCGCGATCGCCTCGCGCAGCGACGACACGCGCCGCCCGCGCGTCTGCGCACTCGAATTGGCGAGGCGCATCAACTGCACGACGATGTCCGGATTGCGCTTCAATTCCGCTTCCAGCTCGCGCATGCCCGGCTCGCCGGCGAGCACGGTCATGAGGCGCAACAGCGAGCCGCGCGCGGGGCTGGCGCGACGCGCGGACAGCACCTGCGGCCGCGCGAAGAAATAGCCCTGGAAGAGATCGAAGCCGAGCTTCTTCGCTTGTCTGAAATCGTCGGGCGTCTCGACCTTCTCCGCCACCAGCAGCTTGCCGCGCCGTTTCACCGTTGCCGCGAGTTCCGGCAGATGGCCATGATCCGCCGCCAGAAAATCGACCTTGACGATATCCACCGACGGCAGCGCGGCGAGCAGCGCGTCGTCGAGCCGCACGACGTCGTCGAGCGCGAAGCGAAAGCCCGCGTTGCGCAACTGCGCGCAGCGCTTGAAGAGCGTGTCGTCGAAGGTGATGTTTTCCAGCAGCTCCAGCACGAAGCGCTCGGGCTGCATGATGTGGACGATGTCGTCGAACAGCAGCTCGCGGCTCATGTTCACGTAGCCCGGATGCGGCCCGAGCACCGCCGGCACGCCGATCTCGCCGATCGTGCGCGCGACGACATGCGCGGTCGCCTGCACGTCGTCGTGGATGCGCGCGCGATTGTCCGGGCTGTCGCGAAAGAGCAGTTCGTAGGCGACCAGCACGCCGTCGCCATCCAGGATCGGCTGGCGTCCGACGTACACGCTTTGCCCGCGCCTGGAAGGCGCCGCGCGCTTCAGGAAGGAATCGGGCATGACGAGGCGCGCCTCGGCGCGATGAGGCTTTGCTCGAAGGCCGGCTCGAGCGTGGTGGCGTTGACGCAGGCCGGCAGCACATTGAATTCGATCATGGGGCGAACGAGTCGAACGGAATTCGGGTGGTCAGCAGCGCGACGAAGGCCCGGCATCGATCGCGACTCGCGGGAAATCGTTCTAGCTGGAAACGCGCCACTGTAACCGAATTCACCTGACGAGATGACATGAATCCTCATATCGACAATTCCTGGACAATCTTGATCCCTTACCGCGATTGTTGCACCTGCGTGACCGGTTAAAGAAATCGCTGACCAAGCCGATAACTCGCCTGATAGAGCGTGCCGCGCGCGTTGCGGCACGTCCCGGCCGGAACCCGCGAAACGCGGCGTTTCGCGCGCCGCCGTTCGTCCGACGAGGGCGGACGCAGCCGCCAGAACCCTACGAGACCATGCAAGCGAACCGGATCAACGTCTCCCGCCGCGCACCCTGGCGCATCGCGCTCGACGCGCTCGCGCGCGCATGGCGAAGCGCCGCGAGCGAGCGGCATGACAGCGCGCCCGAGCCGAATCCCGAGCCGGGTCCGCCGGAGCCGCCCGTCGCAACCGTCGCACCCGCTCTGGCCGGCGCGACCGAAGCCACGCTCGGCGCGGTCGATTTTCTCGCGCAGCTCGACGACGCGCTGCGCTTCCAGTATGTATCGGATGCGAGCATCGAGTTCATCGGCTATCACCGCGATTATCTGAGCATGCTGACGCTGCACGATCTCGTCGCGTCCGAAGAGGCCGACGAGCTGCACGCGCTCGTCGCGCGGGCGCGTGCGAGCGGCAAGCTCGAATCGGCGACGCTGACCGTCGTGAAGTCGCTCACCTATCCGATCTGCGTCGAGCTGCGGCTCGTATCGACGGCTGCGCGCGGCGCGCCCGGCTTCGCGGTCGCCGCGTTCGACGTGACGCACTGGCGCGAACGCGAGGCGTCGCTCACGCACGCGCTCAATCACGACGCGCTCACGGGCCTCGACAACCTCGTCGCGCTGAAGGCGGCGATCGGCGCCGCGCAGGACGAAGCCGAACTGATGCGCACGCATGCCGGGCTCGTGCTGCTCGACATCGACGATTATCAGCGCATCAACCGCGCGCTCGGCTACGACGCCGGCGACGAACTCCTGCGCGAGACCGCGCGCCGCATCCAGCACACGGCCGGGCATGGCGAACGCGTCGCGCGCGTGGCCGGCGACGAATTCGCCGTGCTGCTGCCCGCCGGCACCACGGCGGAACTCGCCGAAAGTCTCGGGCGGCGCCTGCTCACCGCGATCGCGCAGCCGTACCGGCATCGCGGGCAGCACACGCATTTGTCGGCGAGCGTGGGCGTCGCGCTGTATCCGGATCAGAGCGGCAAGAACGCGAAAAGCGGTGCGCAGACGAGTCTTCTGCGCATGGCCGATCAGGCGCTCGCGCAGGCGAAGGAATCGGGCGGCAACGCCCTCGTCTTCCACACGATCGACGACAACCCTGCCGACGCCGAGCGTCTGAAGCTCGAAGCCGATCTGTACGAAGCCGTGCGCAACGGCGAGTTCTCGCTCTTCTTCCAGCCGATCACGAAGATCCGCACGGGCGCGGTGGTCGGGGTGGAAGCGCTGATGCGCTGGAATCATCCCGTGCACGGGCTCGTGCCGCCATCGACGTTCATTCCGCTCGCGGAATCGATCGGCCTCATCAACTATCTGGGCAACTGGGTGCTGAAGGCCGCGTGCATGCAGATCACGCAGTGGGATGCGATCGGCATCCGGCTCGATTACGTGTCGGTGAACGTGTCGCCGCAGCAGTTCCGCGACAAGCGCTTCACGGCGGCGGTGAAGGAAGCGCTCGCGCTCACCGGCATCGACGCGCGCCGGCTCGTGTTCGAGATCACCGAAAGCCTCCTGATGCACGACCCGGAAGAAGCGACGCGCCTTCTGGAAGCGCTGACGTCGGTCGGCATCCGCTTCGCCGTCGACGATTTCGGCACCGGTTATTCGAGCCTCGCCTATTTGCAACGTTTTCCGCTCTCGAAGCTCAAGATCGACCGCAGCTTTGTCGAGAACCTGATTACGTCCCGCAACAACCGCGCGATCGTGAGCGCGGTCGTGGGGCTCGCGCAATCGCTCGGGCTGGAACTGGTTGCCGAAGGGGTCGAGACGGAGGCGCAGCGCGATTTGCTGGCCGACCTCGGTTGCGATCACATTCAGGGCTGGCTTATCAGCCACGCGTTGCCGTCGGACGAGCTGGCGCGCTCGTTCCAGTCGAATTCGCTCGTGCTGCACGAGTCATTTTGAGTGGACAGTTGTTCGTGTTCTAATCGAAGGACACGCCGTAACTCCCTAATAACGTGTACATTTCGTTGTCGGGGTGGATTGAATCTGCTGGACCGCCTCGGGTTAGCCGTCGCGTAACGAGCAAGGCTTCTTACTTTTAGCAATGGCACGCACCAAGGCCGAACTACTGGACAAGCTGTGGGCGCGCATGAGCGAGCGCGGGGACTTCCCCATGCTATCTCAGGCGCTGCGCACCACTGTGTCCGCGATGAACGACAACGACCTCGACTTCACGTCGCTCGTGCATGTCGTGCTGTCGGACGTCGGCCTCACGCAGAAGGTGCTGCGCCTCGCCAATTCGGCGATGTACATCGCGTTCGGCGGCAACATCACCACGGTCACGCGCGCGCTGATGGTGCTCGGCATGGACGCGGTCGGCCATCTCGTCGTCGGACTGAAGCTCGTCGATCACTTTCATCAGAGCGCGCCGCGCCGCATCGACGCGAAACTCGAACTGAACCGCACCCTGCTCTCGGGCGCGGTCGCGCGGCAGCTCACCGAGCACAAGGACCTGCGTTCCGCCGAGGAAGCGGTCGTCTGCACGCTGATGCGGCAAATCGGCAAGCTGCTCGTCGCGTTCTATCTCGAACACGAGTGGGATCAGTTGCGGCGCAAGGCGGCGTCGGAAAACATTCCGGACAGCGAGGCGTGCGCCGCGCTGCTCGGCGTCACGTTCGACGAAATCGGCCTCGAAGCGGCGGACCGCTGGCGTCTGCCCGAGACCATCCGCGAGGGCATGCGCGCGACCGACCCGAACGCGCCCGTCGACGAAACCGTGCCGAAGCACGTGCGCTGGCTGCGCGCCATTTCCAACTATTCGACCGAAGTCGCCGACGCGCTCACCGCGCAGAGCACGGACGCGGAAAATCGCGAGTCGGTGCTGTTCGATATCGCGAGCCGCTACAGCGACCCGCTCAAGACCGACGCCGACACGCTCACCGCAATGAGCCTCGCGCTCGCGAACGAGGAAGCGAGCGACGGCGTGATCCGCGAGATCTCCGAACTGCAGGCGAACGCCGACGCCATGGCGCGCGCGAAGGTATCGGCGGAAGCGCGCATCGGCGCGAGCGTCGACGACTTGCGCTCGTTGCCGTCGAAAAACGCGCTCGCGCCGGCGCTTTCGCTGGCATCGGAATCGATACTGGGAAGCCTGCATCTGTCGCGCACCGTGGTGTTCGTGCGCCAGGCCAACAACGAGTTCCAGGCGCGTCTCGCGCTTGGCGCGGGCATCGAGCCCATGCTGCCGCAACTGCGTTTCTCGGCGGATTTCCGGCCCGACGTGTTCCATCTCGCGATCACGAATCCGGTCGGCATTTTCATCGAGAACGCGCACGACGCGCGCATCGACGCGCGCCTGCCGCGCTGGTACAAGGAAACGCTCGGCGAAGCTCAGGCTTTCGTGCTGCTGCCGGTGAAATCGAACGATTCGACCGTCGCGCTGATCTACGGCGACTGGACTTCCCCGCAGCACGTACGCAAGATCTCGGCGCCCGAGATGAGCGCGCTGAACGAGCTCACGAAGGAGCTGAGCCGTTTCTTCCTCGGCGCGAACTGGAAGGAAGTCGAGCTGATCTGACCGGCTCCGTTCCAGCGCGCATCGTCTTATTCCCGCTTCAGGATCGCCACGGCCTGCTCGCCGTATCGCACGATATAGCCGCCGTGCGAGCGCTGCCATTCGAGCGCGTCCGCCTCGTTCGCAAACCAGTTCTTTTCGTGATCGTTGAACGCGCCGGCGTCGAGCCGATAGCGATCGATGATCGCGCCCGGCTGCTTGTCGATATCGGGCTTGCAGGCGTCCCAGTTCGCGTAGCCGAGTTCGATGGCGAGCATCGCGAGGAGATGCTTCAGTTGCAGATCGTCGCGGATCGCGTGCAGGTCGGCGAGACGCGCCGCGCGCGTGACGTTCGTGGCGAGCAGACGTCGCAACACGGGCATGGACGCGCTCGTGTCGCCGTCGCGCGCATGGCGGAGCAGACGCCGCGCGTGTTCGCGCAGAAAGTCGCTATTGGAAACGGAAGAGGAGATTGGACAGGATGTTGACCACATGACGTTGTTCCTTTGTTGCGCCGTTCTCGCTGCGGCTATAAAGGTTCGACGTTGCGGTTCGATCCGGAGTTGAATTCTGCGTGGCAGGTGCGTAAGACTTTTGCGAGACCGGGCGCCCTGCCGCGCCCGTCCGCGATTCTATATCGATGTGAAGCGTCAGGCCAACTGGAATTTGCCGACGAGCGACTTCAGCGCGCGCGCCTGATCGTCGAGCGACTGCGCCGCCGCGGCCGCTTCTTCGACGAGCGCGGCGTTCTGCTGCGTGTTCGCGTCCATCTTGGTGACGGCTTCGCCAATCGATTCGATGCCCGTCTTCTGCTCCGCCGACGCCGCCGAAATCTCGCCCATGATGTCGGTGACGCGGCGCACGGCCTTCACGACTTCCTCCATCGTCGCGCCGGCTTCCTGCGCGTAGGACGAGCCGTCCGACACGCGCGACACCGACGTGTCGATCAAGCCTTTGATCTCCTTCGCCGCCGACGACGAACGCTGCGCGAGACTGCGCACCTCGCCCGCGACGACCGCGAAGCCGCGCCCCTGCTCGCCCGCGCGCGCGGCCTCGACCGCCGCGTTCAGCGCGAGGATGTTCGTCTGGAACGCGATGCCCTCGATCACGCCGATGATGTCGCCGATACTCTTCGCGCTGGCATCGATGCGCTGCATCGTCTCCACGACGCGGCCGACGACCGCGCCGCCCTTCTCCGCGATCGCCGATGCGTTCGCGGCGAGCGTGCTCGCCTGCTTCGCGTTGTCCGCGTTCTGGCGAACCGTCGACGTGAGCTGCTCCATGCTGGCCGCGGTCTTTTCCAGCGCGACCGCCTGCTCTTCGGTCCGGCGCGACAAGTCGACGTTGCCCGTGGAAATTTCGCTCGACGCCGATGCGATCGCCTCCGCGCTCGCGGCGATATCGCCGACCGTCGACGAAAGGCCCGCCTGCATTTCGGAGAGCGCGTGCAGCATGGAGGCGTCGTCGCGGCGCTTCAGCTTGACCGGATGCGCGAGATCGCCGGACGCGATGCGCCGCGCGATGTCCTTTGCATAACCGGGCTCGCCGCCGAGCTGGCCGGCGAGACGCCGCACGACCCATTCCGAGACGACGATCGCGAGCGCGAACAGGCCGAGCGTCAGCACCGACACCATCACGAACGACGAATGGAAGATGAACGCGGCGGAATCGATCGTCGCCTTGGCCGCGGCGCCGCGGCGCGCGACGAGATCGTCGACCATCTTTTCGAGCTTGCCTGTTTCGACGAGCAGCGACACGTCCTGCGTGCCGACTTGCCAGTTCATCTGCGAGAGATCGAGCGGCTGCTCTTTCACGAGTTTCACGAAAGTCCGCAGGTTCTCGCTCCATTTCGCGAGCGCCGTGGAAAAGCGCTTTTGCTGCGCGAGCGCGTCCTGGTCGGCGTGATCGATGTACTGCGCGAGCGGCGCCTGCTCCTTTCCGATATCGGCGAGCGATTGCTCGACCTGCGCGCCGAGATCTTCGCGCTCCTTCGCGGTCGACGCGGTGAGCAACATCTTCTGCGAGCGGCTTGCGCGCAGCAGATAGCCGCGCGTTTCCTCGGCCGCGCGGCTCGCGACGTAGCCTTGCGTGTAGATGGATTCGGTCGCGCCGTTCAGACGGCTGATCTGCGTGAGCGAAATCGCGCCGATGACAAGCGTCCCGGCGAGCACGAGCCCGAACGCGAGCCTGAGCGATGCCTTGACGGACAGCGCGCGCTTCGCCGCCGCGCGCCCGTCTGCGTATTCTTCAGCCGCCGCAGCGCCGGCGTGCGCCACGAAGCCCGCGTCTTTAGCGCCGCGTAGCGAAAACAGTTTCATCGATCGATCCCCGATTTAATCTGCGGACTTGGCCGTCGTGCGGCGAGTCCTGGTCTGGTCTCCCCACCGGAATACGGCAGGTTTGTCGGCTTTCTTGAGCCTTTTATCGGAAAGCGAACGCGCGCTCGCCGGCCGCGCTTTTTATAACCGGCCAAAAATCGTTGCGTAAGACGAAACCCCGTCGCCAGCGCCCGCGATCCTGTCCGATTCGCGACAAAGCTTGGCGGGACAACGCAACGAGGACAGCCTACACTTGTCAGAAATTCAGCTTGCGCATAAATGCCGCACTGAAAAAAGACCAAAAACCGAGACGCTTCCCGCTTTCTTCTGCCATCTACTATGCAAACCAGCATCGACAAGGGCGCTTTGTCGCCTTCCGGCGCATCGGCCGGCGCACCCGCCGCAGGTTCCGCGAGCACGGGCGCGCAACGCACCGTCTATTCCGTTCTGGGCGCGATCAGCTTCTCGCACCTTCTGAACGACATGATCCAGTCGCTGATCCTGGCGATCTATCCGATGTTCAAGAGCGAGTTCGCGCTCACGTTCGGACAGATCGGCCTCATCACGCTGGTCTATCAGGTCACGGCTTCGCTGCTGCAGCCGCTCGTCGGTTTGTACACGGACAAGCATCCGAAGCCTTACTCGCTGCCTGTCGGCATGGGCTTCACGTTGTCGGGTTTGCTGCTGATGTCGATCGCGGGCAACTTCGGCACACTGCTGATCGCGGCGGCGCTGGTCGGCTGCGGATCGTCGGTGTTTCATCCGGAGTCGTCGCGGGTCGCGCGCATGGCGTCGGGTGGTCGGCATGGGCTCGCGCAGTCGCTGTTTCAGGTCGGCGGCAATGCGGGCGCGTCGCTCGGGCCGCTGCTCGCCGCGCTGATCGTCATTCCGCACGGGCAGAAGAGCATCGCGTGGTTTTCGGCGGCGGCGCTCGTCGCCATGTTCGTGCTGGCGAATATCGGTCGCTGGTACAAGCGTCATCCGGCGACGAAGAAGGGCCGCAAGCAGGTCGTGCATGCGACGCTTCCACGCAACAAGGTCGTCATGGCGATGAGCGTGCTCGTGCTGCTCGTGTTCTCCAAATACTTCTATCTCGCGAGCATCACCAGCTACTTCACGTTCTATCTGATCAGCAAGTTCGGGCTGTCCGTGCAAGCCGCGCAGATTCACCTGTTCGTATTCCTCGCGGCGGTGGCGGCGGGCACGATCATCGGCGGGCCGGTCGGCGACAAGGTCGGGCGCAAGGCGGTGATCTGGGTGTCGATTCTCGGCGTCGCGCCGTTCACGCTCCTGATGCCTTACGTGAATCTGTTCTGGACCGGCGTGTTGTCGGTGATCATCGGGCTCGTGCTGGCGTCGGCGTTCTCCGCGATCCTCGTGTATGCGCAGGAGCTGATTCCGGGCAAGGTCGGCATGGTCGCGGGCCTGTTCTTCGGCTTCGCGTTCGGAATGGGCGGAGTCGGCGCGGCGGTGCTCGGCCATCTCGCCGATGCCACCAGCATCGATTACGTGTACAAGGTTTGCGCCTTCCTGCCGCTGCTCGGCGTGCTGACGGTATTGCTGCCGAAGACGCACGAGGCGCACGCGAAAGGCTGATCGCACGACGTGATGCACGACGGCGGGCGCGCCGGTCTTTGCGGACCGCGCGCCCGTCGCGTTTCAGGCAGTCAGTTTCCCAGCGCTTCTCGCACCTGCATCAGCGCGCCCGGATCTTCGATCGTCGGCAGCTCGCCCGGATCGCGTCCTTCCGCCAGCGCGGCGATCGCCCGTCGCAGCAACTTTCCCGAGCGCGTCTTCGGCAACATCGTCACGAAGTGCACGCTGGCCGGACGCGCGATCGCCCCGAGCTGCGAATCCACCGCGTGACAAAGCTCGGCCTCCATGCCCTCGCGCGCGCCCGGCGCATTGATGCGGTCCGCGTCGCGCAGCACGACGAACGCCGCCGCGGCCTGCCCCTTCACCGGATCCGCGATACCGACGACCGCCACTTCCGCCACGGCCGGATGCGCCGACAACGCCTCCTCGATCTCGCGCGTCCCGAGCCGATGCCCCGCGACGTTGATGACGTCGTCGGTGCGCCCGAGAATCGACACGTAACCGTCTTCGTCCTGCACGCCCCAGTCGAAGGTCGAATAGACCATTTGATCCGGGACGCTCTTCCAGTACGTATCGACGAAACGCTTGTCATCGCGCCATACGGTCTGCATGCAGCCCGGCGGCAACGGGTACGACAGCGTGACGACGCCCTTCTCGCCCGGCGCGCAGGCATCGCCTGTTGCTTCGTTGCGCAGCTCGAGGTTGAAGCCCATCGACGGCACGCCCGGCGAGCCGAGCTTCGTCGGCAATTCCTCGATGCCGCGCGGAATCGCGATCATCGGCCAGCCGGTTTCCGTCTGCCAGTAATTGTCGATGACGGGCTTCTTCAGCGCGCTCTGGATCCACTGCGCGGTCGGCTCGTCGAGCGGTTCGCCCGCGAGAAACAGCGCGCGCAGACTCGACAGATCGTATTTCTCCATCAGCGCCGCGTCCTGCTTCTTGAGCACGCGGATGGCGGTCGGCGCGGTGAACATCAGGTTGATCTTGTATTGCTCGACGAGCCGCCACCAGATTCCGCCATCGGGACGGATGGGCGTGCCTTCGTACATGACGGTCGTCAATCCGGCGATCAGCGGCGCATAAATGATGTAGCTGTGCCCGACGACCCAGCCGACATCCGATGCGGTGAACAACGTGTCGCCCGGCGCGCCCTGGAAGATATGCTCCATCGATGCGGCGAGCGCCACCGCGTAACCGCCGACGTCGCGCTGCACCCCCTTCGGCTTGCCCGTCGTGCCCGACGTGTACAGCACGTACGAAGGCTCGTTCGATTCGAGCCATTCGCAGGGCACGTGGGCGTCGAAGAATTGCTCGCGCAGCGGTTCGTACGAGACCAGATAGCTCGCCTGCAAGCGCTCGGGCGCGAGTTGCCGGTCGATCAGCAGCACCTGCGGCACCTTGTATTCGGCGCGCGACAAGGCTTCGTCGACGAGCGGCGTGTAGTCGATCACCTTGCCCGCGCGCGCACCGGCATCGGCGGTGACGATGAGCGCGGGCTCGGCGTCGTCGATGCGGGCCGCGAGATTCGGCGCCGCGAAGCCGCCGAACACGACCGAATGAATCGCGCCGATGCGCGCGCACGCGAGCATCGCGAAGAGCGCTTCGGGGATCATCGGCAGATAGACGAGCACGCGGTCGCCCTTCTTCACGTGCAGCGAACGCATGACGGCGGCCATGCGGTTCACCTCGGCGTGCAGTTCGGCGTAGGTGTAGCGGCGTTCTATGCCCGTTTCCGTCGATACATAGACGAGCGCGTCCTGCTGCGCGCGCGACGCGAGATGCCGGTCCACCGCGTTGTGACACAGATTGGTCTTGCCGCCGACGAACCAGCGCGCGAACGGCGGCTGGCTACGATCGAGCACCTGATCGAACGGAGTCTGCCAATGAATGCGCCGGGCCTGTTCGGCCCAGAACGCTTCGGGCTCGTCGATCGACCGTCGATACGCTTCCTGGTAAGTCGGCATGCGCGTCCTCTGCAAAGCGGCGTTGGCTGGCCCCACAGGATAGAGCAGCCATCGGACCCGTGCTAGACAGGGCGCGCCCTGATCGGTCGGACCGTTCAGACCGCCCGGCTGCGCGTGGCGCGAGCGGGCGCGGCCTCGGACGCCGAATGCTTGAGCAGCACCGGCGCCAGCTCGCCCGCGACGCGGATGCTCGACACGACGACCGTACGCACGCCGACGCCTTCCGTCAGCGCGCGCAAGGTCTCGCGCGTGGTCGCGCGCGCCGCGATGCGCGGCTCGATCACGATCAGGCCGCGGCAATATGCGGCAAGCATCGCGCGATGCGTGCGCATCCATGCGGCGCGCAGGTTCGCGTCGTCGGCGGTTTCGGTTTCGTCGTGCTCGGCCACCAGCACGAAGGGCGTCGCGAGCGCGAGGAGCCGGCGCATCTGCGTGGTCCACGCGAACGCGTAGCCCGGCTTCACGGCGCGCGGACGCAGCCGCACGAGCGGGAAACGGCTCGCATCGAACAGGCGCTCGTCGAGGGCGAGCGGGGACGGCGTCATGAATTTCGAAGTGGAATCGGCGGCGTTCACAGCGGTTTCGGGCTCCAGTAGTTCAGCGCGGCGACGAGCGACGGCCAGCGGGAACGCCGCGGCACCACTCGCTTCTTGGGTTGCGTGACGCGCGGCGGCCGGCGTGCCGCTTCCTTCGGCGCATGAGCCGACGCCTCGCTCCACGCGCGGCGCGTCGTTTCGAGAACCTTCGCGGCGTTCGCCGAAATGGCGCAACGCTCGCCCCGCCCGCCGATTTCGCACGCCGGGCGCTCGTCGCCCGTCATGCCGATGGCGGTGAAATCGTTGGTCATGTCGTCGGACCTCCCGTTGTGCCTCAATGACTGCCTCACGTCGTGCGAGTCATTGTATTGAGAATCATTCTCAACTACAAGCGGGATTTTTCGATGAAAGCGGGCGTCGGCGAGGAATCAGGCAGCGGCGCGCAAAAAGCGCGACACGATGCCCGACGAGTAAGTCGCCGCAATCGAGGTCAGGAATTCGACGAAGGATGCGGGTGCGGCCGCATCGGCCGTATCGGAAATCGTGCGCACGACCGCGCATGGCACGCCGTGCTCGTAACAGACTTGCGCGATGGCCGCGCCTTCCATTTCGACCGCGAGCGCGTCCGGCAATGCGTCGCGCAAGGCGAAGAGCGCGTCGTGGCTCGCGATGAAGCGATCGCCGCTCACGACCAGCCCGCGATGCACGCGCGGCGCGGCGACCGCGAAACGTTCCGAAAGCGCGTGGCCTTCTTCGGCGATGAACGCGGCGGCGGCGGCGCCGAGCGCATCGGAGAGCGAGCGATCGGCGTCGAAGCGCGCGCGCTCGAGCAGCGGCACTTCGTAGCGCGGAAAGAGCGGCGAGGCATCGAGATCGTGCTGCATCAACGTATCCGCGACGACGACATCGCCGACCCGGACGTCCGCCCGCACGCCGCCCGCGACGCCCGTGAAGACGATGGCATCGGCTTCGAAGACATGGATCAGCGCGCTCGCGGTCGCGGCCGCCGCCACCTTGCCGACGCGCGCGAGGGTGACCGCGGCCGGAACGCCGTACGCGTCGCCGACGAAGTACTCGCGCCGCCCGAGCGTGACCGCGCGAACTTCGCCCGCCGTGCGCATCTGCGCGATCAGATCGCCCAGTTCCTGCGGCAGCGCCGCCATGATCCCGAGCCGCGTCATCTTCATTCGACGGCCTGGAGTTTCGCGACCGACAGCGCCAGCCACTTCTCGCCGTGGCGTTTGAAGCGCACTTGCGCGCGCGCATCGCCGCCGGAGCCTTCGAGCGCCGTCACGGTGCCTTCGCCGAACTTCGTGTGGAACACGGCCTGGCCGACCTTGAAGCCCGCCTCGACCGCGCGCTGCTGGTTGGCGAACGCGGGCAGCGCGGCGCTCACGGCTTCATCGCGCGGATACGACGAACCGCCGCGCTCCTGTCCCGGACGCGCGAACCAGTCGCGGCCCCAGCCGGCGTTGTCCGCGCGTCCGCCCCAGCGCGCGCCCGCCTCGATCTTCGGCGTGAGCCACTTGAGCGAGCCTTCCGGCAATTCATCGAAAAAGCGCGAGCGGATGTTGTAGCGCGTCTGACCGTGCAGCATGCGGCTCTGCGCGAACGACAGATAAAGCCGTTCCTTCGCCCGCGTGATCGCCACGTACATGAGCCGCCGCTCTTCCTCCAGCCCGTCCGATTCCTGCGCGCTGTTCTCGTGCGGAAACAAGCCCTCTTCCAGCCCGGTGATGAACACCGCCGTGAATTCGAGGCCCTTCGCCGCGTGCACGGTCATGAGTTGCACCGCGTCCTGGCCGGCCTGCGCCTGGTTGTCGCCGGCTTCGAGCGATGCGTGCGACAGGAACCCGGCGAGCGGCGTCATCGTGTCGGGATTCTGCGCGGGATCGGCGATGCCGGGCGCGTCGAGCACTTCGATCTCGCCGTCGTCGCTGACGATTTCCGGCAAAGCCGTGGCGCCGGGACGCAACGGAATGGAACGCGCGGGCGTGTCGAGGCCGTAGCCTTCTTCGCTCACGAACGCGGCCGCCGCGTTCACGAGTTCCTGCAGGTTTTCGAGGCGATCCTGACCTTCGCGCTCGGTTTCATAGAACGCGGCGAGACCGCTCGCGCGCACGACGTATTCGACCGTTTCCGGCAGGCTCATCTGCTGCGTTTCGGCGCGCATTTTCGCGATCAGCGTCGCGAACGCGCCAAGGCTCGATCCCGCCTTGCCGGTGACATACGGCACGGCGGCGGCCATCGAACAGTTATAGAGACGCGCGGAGTCGGCAACCTGTTCGATGGAACGCGCACCGATGCCGCGCGTCGGGAAATTGACGACGCGCGCGAACGCGGTGTCGTCGTTCGGATTGTCGATCAGACGCAGATACGCGAGCGCATGCTTCACTTCCTGACGTTCGAAGAAGCGCAGGCCGCCGTACACGCGATACGGAATGCCCGCGTTCACGAGCGTATGCTCGATGGTCCGCGACTGCGCGTTGCTCCGGTAAAGCACCGCCACTTCGCCGCGCGACACGCCCGTGTTGATGAGCGCCTTGATCTCCTCGACGATCCAGCCCGCTTCCTGCGAATCCGTCGCGGCCTCGTAGACGCGCACCGGCTCGCCGTGGCCCGCGTCGGTGCGCAGATTCTTGCCGAGCCGCCGCGCGTTGTTCGCGATCAGATAGTTCGCCGTATCGAGAATATGGCCGTGCGAGCGGTAGTTCTGCTCCAGCTTGATGAGATTGCGCACACGGAATTCGTTCTCGAAATCGCGCATGTTGCCGACGTTCGCGCCGCGAAACGCATAGATGGACTGATCGTCGTCGCCGACCGCGAAGATCGCGTTGTGCTCGCCCGCGAGCAGCTTCAGCCACGCATATTGCAGCTTGTTCGTGTCCTGAAACTCGTCGACGAGAATGTTGCGAAAGCGCGCCTGATAGTGCGCGCGCAGCGGCGGATTGTGCGCGAGCAACTCGTGGCAGCGCAGCAGCAGTTCCGGAAAATCGACGACGCCTTCGCGCTGGCATTGCTGATCGTAGGCTTCGTACAGTTCGACGAACTTGCGGTTGAACGCATCGGTGGCATCGACGTCTTTCGGACGCAGCCCCTGCTCCTTCGCGTTGTTGACGAAGTACTGGAGATTCTTCGCCGGATACTTTTCGTCGTCGACGTTCAGGCCCTTCATCAGACGCTTGATGGCGGAAAGCTGATCGGCCGTATCGAGAATCTGGAACGTTTGCGGCAGGCCGGCGTCGCGGTAATGCGCGCGCAGCATGCGGTTGCACAGGCCGTGAAAGGTGCCGATCCACATGCCGCGCGTGTCGATCGGCAGGAGCGCGGAGAGGCGCGCCATCATTTCGCGCGCGGCCTTGTTCGTGAAGGTGACGGCCAGCACGGTCGGCGGCGACGCATAGCCCTGCTGGATCAGCCATGCGATGCGCGTGATGAGCACGCGCGTCTTGCCGCTGCCGGCGCCCGCGAGAATGAGCGCGGGCTCGTTCGGCAGCGTCACGGCGGCGAGTTGTTCGGGGTTCAGATTCGCGAGCAGGTCGGGCATGGGAAAGTGCGGCGGCAGAAAAGCGGGCCAGAAATCTCTGGCGGCGGGCCGATCATTATAAGACCGCGCCGATGGAGTCGCCGGCCGCCCGAAGGCAGGCGCGCACGGGCCGAATTCGTCCGACGGCCCGCGCGGAACCTTATAATTGGGGATTCCCCCGCATTTTTTCACGCATTTTTCGGCAGATTCCACAATGAGCGACAGCACGCTTGCGAAGAGCTTCGAGCCTCAAAACATCGAGTCCCAATGGGGCCCGGAATGGGAAAAGCGCGGTTACTCCGCTCCCACGTTCAAGGACGGCGCGAAGAATTTCTCCATTCAACTGCCGCCGCCGAACGTCACCGGCACGCTGCACATGGGGCACGCGTTCAATCAGACCATCATGGACGGTCTCACGCGCTATCACCGCATGCTCGGCGAGAACACGCTGTGGGTGCCGGGCACGGACCACGCGGGCATCGCAACGCAGATCGTCGTCGAACGTCAGCTCGATGCGCAAGGCGTCTCGCGCCATGATCTCGGCCGCGAGGAGTTCCTTAAGCGCGTCTGGGCGTGGAAGCAGCAATCCGGCTCGACGATCACGAATCAGGTGCGCCGCCTCGGCGCGTCGATCGACTGGTCGCGCGAATACTTCACGATGGACGACAAGATGTCGGCCGCCGTGCGCGATGTCTTCGTCACGCTCTACAAGCAAGGGCTCATTTATCGCGGCAAGCGGCTCGTGAACTGGGACCCGGTGCTCGGCACGGCCGTCTCGGATCTCGAAGTCGCGAGCGAGGAAGAGAACGGCAGCCTGTGGCACATCCGGTATCCGCTGCCGGACGGCTCGGGCCACCTCACGGTGGCCACGACGCGCCCCGAAACCATGCTCGGCGACGTCGCCGTGATGGTGCATCCGGAAGACGAGCGTTACCGGCATCTGATCGGCAAGACGGTCGTGCTGCCGCTGTGCGATCGCGAAATTCCGGTCATCGCCGATGAATACGTCGACCGCGAGTTCGGCACGGGCGTCGTGAAGGTCACGCCCGCGCACGATTTCAACGACTACGCCGTCGGCCAGCGCCACAAGCTGCCGCAAATCGAAATTCTCACGCTCGACGCGAAGATCAACGGCAACGCACCCGAAAAGTATCGCGGCCTGGACCGCTTCGACGCGCGCAAGGAAGTCGTGAAGGATCTCGAAGCGCTCGGCCTACTCGAATCCATCAAGCCGCACAAGCTGATGGTGCCGCGCGGCGATCGCACGAACGTGGTCATCGAACCGATGCTGACGGACCAGTGGTTCGTCGCGATGACCCGGCCGGCGCCGGAGGGCACGTTCAATCCGGGCAAGTCGATCACCGAGACGTCGCTCGATGTCGTGAAGAGCGGCCAGATCAGGTTCGTGCCGGAGAACTGGACCACCACGTACTACCAATGGCTCGAGAACATCCAGGACTGGTGCATCTCGCGTCAGTTGTGGTGGGGCCATCAGATTCCCGCATGGTACGGCGAGAACGGCGAGATCTTCGTCGCGAAGACCGAAGAAGACGCGCGCGCCGACGCCGACGCGCAAGGCTACGCAGGCTCGCTCAAGCGCGATGAAGACGTGCTCGACACGTGGTTCTCGTCCGCGCTCGTGCCGTTCTCGTCGCTCGGCTGGCCGAACGAGACGAAGGAACTCGCGGCGTTTCTGCCTTCGTCCGTGCTCGTGACGGGCTTCGACATCATCTTCTTCTGGGTCGCCAGAATGGTGATGATGACCACGCACTTCACCGGAAAGGTGCCGTTCGACACCGTCTATGTGCATGGCCTCGTGCGCGACGCCGAAGGTCAGAAGATGTCGAAGAGCAAGGGCAACACGCTCGACCCGATCGACATCGTGGACGGCATCGATCTCGAATCGCTCGTCGCGAAACGCACGACGGGCCTCATGAATCCGAAGGCCGCTGCGCAGATCGAGAAGAAGACGCGCAAGGAATTTCCCGAAGGCATTCCGTCGTTCGGCACGGACGCGCTGCGCTTCACGATGGCGTCGATGGCCACGCTCGGCCGCAACGTGAACTTCGACCTCGCGCGCTGCGAGGGTTATCGCAACTTCTGCAACAAGCTGTGGAACGCCACGCGTTTCGTGTTGATGAATTGCGAAGGTCACGATTGCGGTTTCGCCAATCCGGGCGCGTGCAAGCCGGGCGATTGCGGCCCCGGCGGCTACACGGACTACTCGCAGGCGGACCGCTGGATCGTCTCGCTGCTTCAGCGCGTGGAAGCGGAAGTCGAGAAGGGCTTCGCGGACTACCGCTTCGACAACGTCGCGAGCGCGCTCTACAAGTTCGTGTGGGACGAATACTGCGACTGGTATCTCGAACTCGCGAAGGTGCAGATTCAGACCGGCACGGCGGAACAGCAGACCGCGACGCGCCGCACGCTGTTGCGCGTGCTGGAAACGGTGCTGCGCCTCGCGCATCCGATCATTCCTTTCATCACCGAAGCGCTGTGGCAGAAGGTCGCGCCGCTGACGGACGCGTTCCCGGCGGGCGCGAAGGAAGGCGAAGTCTCGATCATGACGCAGCCCTACCCGCGCGCCGAGCAGAAAAAGATCGACGAATCCGCGGAACAGTGGGCCGCCGAACTGAAGAGTGTCATCGATGCGTGTCGTAATCTGCGTGGCGAAATGAATCTGTCGCCCGCGGTGAAGGTGCCGTTGCTCGCGCACGGCGACGCGGCGCGCCTTTCCGCGTTCGCGCCGTATATCGCCGCCCTCGCGCGTCTTTCCGAAGTGAAGGTCATCGACGACGAAGCCGCCCTCGACAAGGAGGCGCATGGCGCGCCGGTCGCGATCGTCGGCACGAACAAGCTCGTGCTGAAGGTCGAGATCGATGTCGCCGCGGAGCGTGAACGTCTCACGAAGGAAGTGGACCGTCTGAATGGCGAGATCGTTAAATGTAACGCGAAGCTCGGCAATGAAAGCTTTGTTGCAAAAGCGCCTGCGGCTGTCGTTGAACAGGAGCGCAAAAGGCTGGCAGAATACGGAACCACTATCGAGAAACTTCAGGCCCAATTATTGCGTTTGCCTGATTGAATTGGGGGTTCGAATCATTTATCGATCCGTTCCGGTTGTCTCGGCGTTTCATTGATTTAAAAGGATCAGGGTCATCACATGCTAAAAGTTACCAAAGCGGTATTCCCCGTCGCAGGTCTGGGCACGCGGTTCCTACCGGCGACCAAGGCAAGCCCGAAGGAAATGCTGCCCGTCGTGGACAAGCCGCTGATTCAATACGCGGTTGAAGAAGCGATGGCCGCCGGCATCACCGAAATGATCTTCGTGACGGGCCGCAGCAAGCGGGCCATTGAAGATCACTTCGACAAATCCTACGAGATCGAAGCGGAACTCGAAGCGCGCGGCAAGGACAAGCTGCTCGAACTCGTGCGCAGCATCAAGCCGAGCCATGTGGACTGCTTCTACGTGCGTCAGGCCGAAGCGCTCGGCCTCGGCCACGCGGTGCTGTGCGCGGAGAAGCTCGTCGGCGACAACCCGTTCGCCGTGATCCTCGCGGACGACTTGCTGTACGGCAAGCCGCCCGTGATGTCGCAGATGATCGAGGTGTTCGACCACTATCACAGCTCGGTGATCGGCGTCGAAGAAATCCCGCCTGCGGATTCGAAGTCGTACGGCATCATCGACGGCAAGGAGTGGGAAGACAACATCTTCAAGCTGTCGGGCATCGTCGAAAAGCCGGAACCGGCGGTGGCGCCGTCGAACCTGGGCGTCGTTGGCCGTTACGTGCTGAAGCCGCGTATTTTCGATCACATCCGCGCGCTGAAGCCGGGCGCGGGCGGCGAACTGCAACTGACGGACGCGATTCAATCGCTGCTGTCGGACGAGCAAGTGCTCGCCTACAAGTATCACGGCACCCGTTTCGACTGCGGCAGCAAGCTGGGCTATCTGAAGGCCACGGTGGAATTCGCGCTGCGTCATCCGGAAGTGAAGGCGGAGTTCGAGGAATATCTGCGCAACCGCGCGCCGATTCTGGAAGGCTGAAGCCCCGCCTTTTCCATTGCCCCGCTCATGGAAAAAAGCCCGTCACTTGCGTGACGGGCTTTTTGCTTTCGGGCGCCTGCTTGTCCGTTTCAACGTCGGCGCATCAGAAAAATAAACGTCTTGTCCTGCGCCGTCGATTCGACGATCTCGTTGCCGGTCTGCTTGGCGAACGCCGCGAAATCGCGCTGCGATCCCGGGTCGGTTGCGAGCACCTTTAGAATCTGACCGCTCGTCATGTCGGCGAGCGCCTTTTTTGCCCGCAGAATCGGCAACGGACAGTTGAGCCCGCGCGCGTCGACTTCCTTGTGAACTTCCATCGCGATTGAACCTTTCTTTGCCTGTGGGGTGAGCGCCCGGTGAAGGTTCGATTCTAGCGCAGCGTTCACAACTCCACCGCGCGCCCCTTTTCGTAAGCCTCTCGCATCGCGATCCCGATGCGCGTCGCTTCCCTCGCGTCCTCCAGCGTGAGCCCGGTCGGCCTTCCGTCTCGGAGCAGCGCCACGAACGCCTGCGCCTCGCGCAAGAACGCATCTTCGAAGCGCTCGAAGAACGTCGGCGTGCACGCATTGCGCATGCCGTGCGCATCCGCGATCTCGACGCGATTCGCCCGCGGATTGCGCCCCACGGACAGCGCGCCCGCCGTGCCGATCACTTCCGTCTGCGTGTCGTGCCCGTGCGCCATCGTGCGCGATGCATACAGCACGGCCAGCCGTCCGTCGTCGAACTCGATCGTGCCCACGCCGTTGTCGATATCGCCGCACTCGCGCAAGCCTTCATGAATCGCGATGGTGCCGCTCGCATACACGCGTTTCGGCTTCGGATTGCCGAGCAGCCAGCGCGCGAGATCGATGTCGTGCACGCTGCAATCGAGAAAGAGCCCGCCCGATGTCGGCGCGAATCGCACGAAGAAGCCGTCCGGATCGTTCTTGTCGCAAGTCTGCGAGCGCACCATGAAGGGCCGGCCGATCGCGCCTTTCGCGATGCCGTCGAACGCATCGCGATAGCTCGCATCGAAGCGCCGCACGAAGCCGATCATCACCTGCAGATGCGGATGACGCGAATGTTCTTCGAGCACGGCGTCGCATTCGTCGAGATCGAGCGACAGCGGCTTCTCGCAGAACACGTGCTTGCCCGCGCGCAACGCGGCGATGATCTGCCGCGCGTGCAGCGATGTCGGCGTGACGAGCCACACGGCATCGATCGACGCATCGGCGAGCAACGTTTCGTAGTCCGCATGAAGCGACAGTTCGGGCAGGCACGATGAAGCCCATTCGCGTTCCTGCGCAACAGGGCTGCACGCCGCGACGAGCTTCGCGCCCGGCACGTGCCACGCGAGATTTTCCGCATGACGGCGCCCGAGCCGCCCCAAGCCGACGATACCGAAGCGCACCGCGTTCATGCGACGTTCTCCCCGAGCCTGACGATGCGCTTCTCGCGCCACGACAGCGTCGCGGCTTCGGCGAGTTCAAGCGCCTTCAAACCGTCCGCGACCGTCGTGCGCACTGGCTTGCCGTTCTCGACCGCATCGAAGAAATGCGCGATTTCCGCCGCGTACGCCGCGCGATAGCGTTCGAGGAAGAACGCTTCGGGAACGTCGTTCGATACGGCCGTCTTCGTATATGACGTGACTTCGGTAGGCCGCACGTTGCCCGCTTGCAGCATGCCCGCGCTGCCGAGCAATTCGAAGCGCTGATCGTAGCCGTACGCCGCGCGCCGCGCCGTATTGATCTGGCAAAGACGCCCGCGTTTCGTGCGGATTGTCACGGCGGTCGAATCGATGTCGCCCGCATCGGCGATGGCCGGATCGCTCAAGCAACTCCCCGTCGCGTGCAGCGTGTCGGCTTCGTCGTCGAGAATCCAGCGGAAGATATCGAAGTCGTGGATCAGCATGTCCTTGAAGATGCCGCCCGAATGTTTGATGTACTCGACAGGCGGCGCGCCCGGATCGCGGCTCGTGACGATCAGCATTTCCGGATCGCCGATCTCGCCCGCGTCGATGCGCGCCTTCAGCGCCGAGAACGTCGGGTCGAAGCGGCGCTGAAAGCCGATCATGCAGACGACGCCCGCATTCGCGACGGCATCGGCGCATGCACGCGCGCGCTCGATCGCGAGATCGACGGGCTTCTCGCAGAACACGTGCTTCTTCTGCGCCGCCGACGCGAGAATCAGGTCCGCATGCGTGTCCGTGCTCGAACACACGACGGTCGCGCCGACGGAGGCATCGCCCATCGCGCCATCGACATCGGCGACTTGCGCGCCGTGCAAGTCGGCCAATGCGGAGGCCGCGTCGCGGTTCACATCGACGACGTATTTCAAACGCACGCCCGGCTGCCGCGCGAGATTGGCCGCGTGAATCTTGCCGATGCGCCCTGCTCCAAACACCGCCACATCAATCGTCATAGCCACCTGTCTCCTTGGATTCCTCGACGTTCAACTCCAGCCGGTACGCGAGCGCGATGAACAACGCCTGGCACAGGCAAATGGTGCTCGTGAGCGAACGGAACGCGAACGCACTGCCTTCCTTCACGAACAGGCTCGCGCTCGCGTGTCGGGCGAGCGGCGAAAGCTGGCTATCGGTGATGACGAGGGTCTTCGCTCCGTGATGCTGCGCGGCGCGCACGCAGTATTGCGTCTCCTTGCCGTAGGGCGCGAAGCTGATCGCGACCACCACGTCCCCCTTCTTCACGCTGCGGACCTGCTCGCGGAACATGCCGCCGAAGCCCGAAATCAGATGCACGCGCTTCTTCGTGTGCTGCAATGCATAGACGATGTAGCTCGCCACCGCGAACGACCGGCGCACGCCGATCACGTAGATGTTCTCGGCCTGCGAGAGCATGTCGACGGCGGCTTCGAATTGCGCGTCGTCGAGGCCGGCTTCGAGTTCGTCGAGACCTGTACGGCTCGCCGCGATGAACTCGCGCGCCACCGACAGCCCCGACGCCTCGCCCGCCTTCTCGTCGATGAGCTTGCGAATGCGCTGCTGATAGCTCTGCTGCGAACCGCCCGCGCCCGTGTACGCCTGCCTGAAAACGGCCTGCAGATCCGAGAAGCCGGAGAAGCCGAAGCGCTGCGCGAAACGCACGACCGCCGACGCATGCACGCCGCACGCACTGGCGATATCGCTCGTGCGATCCATCATCACGCTGGGGCGATGCTGCTCGATATACGTCGCGACACTCTTCAACTGGCGCGGCAGCGAGTCGTACGCGTCGGTGATCCGCTGCATGAGTTCGTCGACGCTTTGTACGTCGGTGCTGGCGTCATCCATCACAGGCTCTTTCGATGTTCGTCTTGGAACCGATTATAGGAAGGCGGCAAGCAAATTGGAATGTATTTTCCATTTGCCGAACCAATAAAATATCTATTGCAGGCCACTGAAAACTGACCTACTCTTGGTCCTGAGCACGGCACATCGAAGGGCCGGCTCGTGAGACATCACACCAAACAACAACCGAGATAGGTGGAGACAATGACCATTTGCAACGGTCGGGCCGCGCTGCGCGCGCTGGTGGCTGCTGCTGCGTTGTGCAGCGCAACGTTGATGGCGGCGAGTCCGGCAGCGGCGGCGCCCGACGCGAAGTTCGTGCTCATCAGCCACGCGCCGGATTCGGATTCCTGGTGGAACACCATCAAAAACGCGATCAAGCAGGCCGACGAAGACTTCAACGTGCAGACGGACTACCGCAATCCGCCGAACGGCGATATCGCGGACATGTCGCGTCTGATCGAGCAGGCCGCCGCGCGCAACTACGACGGCGTCATCACCACCATCGCCGACTTCGACGTGTTGAAGAGCGCGATCAACAAGGTCACCGCGAAGAAGATTCCGCTCGTGACGATCAACTCCGGCACCGAGGAACAGAGCGCGCAACTGGGCGCGATCATGCACGTCGGCCAGCCGGAATATGTCGCGGGCAAGGCGGCGGGCGAAAAAGCGAAAGCCGCGGGCGTGAAGTCGTTCCTGTGCGTGAATCACATCGCGACCAACACCGTGTCGTTCGATCGATGCAAGGGCTTCGCCGATGCGCTCGGCATCGACTACAAGGCGTCGACGATCGATTCGGGACAAGACCCGACCGAGATTCAATCGAAGGTATCGGCGTATCTGCGCAATCATCCGGACACGGGCGCGATCCTCACGCTCGGACCGACGCCCGCATCCGCGACGCTCAAGGCCGTGACGCAAATGGGCCTGCAAAACAAGATCTATTTCGTGACCTTCGACTTCTCCGACGACATCGCGAAGGCGATCAAGGACGGCACGATCAAGTTCGCGATCGATCAGCAGCCGTATCTGCAGGGCTATATCCCGGTGGCGGTGCTCGCGATCGTGCACAAGGAGCACACCACCGATCCGGCGAAGATCCGTCAAATTCTCGAAGCGAATCCGAAGTTCAAGGCGCGCCTCGAAACCTACGGATTGCAGCCGTCGTATGGCCCGAAGAACATTCGTTCGGGACCGGGCTTCATCACCAAGGAAAATCTCGACAAGGTCGTGAAGTACGCCGGTCAATATCGTTGATCGCAAGCTGACCTTCTTTGGGCGGCATCCTTAGCGCCGCCCGCCTTCATCGCTGTCCACTGCTTCTGCCGCGCTCCGTTTCGGGACGCGGCGGGGGCACGCACATCGGTACTGCATCGTATCGAGCCTCAAGGAGCCATCATGGGCGTAGCCGGCAAGCACTACCCTCCTCACGTGAACGCTCAGCAGGACGACGCTGACGCACCTGACAAGGCAAGGCCCTCGGATGAGCGCGTGCGCCGGCAATCGTGGTTCGGTCATTTGCTGAATCGCCCGGAATTCGCGGCGATTTCGGGCACCGTGCTCGTGTTCCTCGTGTTCGGTTTCGGCGCGGGTTCGTCGGGCATGTTCAACCTCGACGGCGTGATGAACTGGTCGCAGGTCGCCGCCTATCTCGGCCTGCTCGCGGTCGGCGCGTGTCTCCTGATGATCGCGGGCGAGTTCGACTTGTCGATCGGTTCGATGATCGGCTTCGCCGGCATGATGGTCGCGTTGCCCTCGGTCTACTTTCACTGGCCGCTATCGCTGTCCATACTTTTTGCGTTCGTGATGTCGATGCTGCTCGGCGCGCTGAACGGCTATCTCGTGATGCGCACGCGCCTGCCGTCGTTCATCGTCACGCTCGCGTTCCTCTTCATCCTGCGCGGCCTGACGCTCGCGCTCTCGATCATGTTCGCAGACCGCACCATCATCTCCGGCGTGGGCGATCTCGCGCAGGCCGATCCGATCGCCAACACGCTCTTTCATGGCGTCGCGTTCCACGGCGTGTTCACGTGGCTCGCGCATATGGGCGCGGGCAAGCTGCTCGACAGCGGCGAGCCGCTCGTGCCGGGCATTCCGAAAGTCATCATCTGGTGGCTCGTGCTCGCGGCGATCGGCGCGTTCGTGCTCGCCAAGACGCGCTACGGCAACTGGATTCTCGCGGTCGGCGGCGATGCGAACGCCGCGAAGAACGTCGGCGTGCCGGTGAAGCGCGTGAAGATTTCGCTCTTCGTCCTGACCGCGTTCTGCTCGTGTCTCTTCGCCGTGCTGCAAGTGTGCGACATCGGTTCGGCGGCGGCTGACCGCGGCCTGCAAAAGGAATTCGAAGCGATCATCGCGGCGGTCATCGGCGGCACGTTGCTGACGGGCGGTTACGGCTCGGTGGTCGGCGCATGCTTCGGAGCACTGATCTTCGGCGTCGTGCAGATCGGCATCACTTATACGAACGTAAGCTCGGACTGGTTCCGCGTGTTCCTCGGCGTGATGCTGCTGATCGCCGTGCTCTTCAACCATTACGTGCGCCGCCGCGTCTCGCAGGCTCAATGAGGAGAGAACCGACATGAACGACGACAACATCCTCGCGCTCGAAAACGTCAGCAAGTTTTTCGGCAAGGTGATCGCGCTCAACGGCGTGACGTTGCGGCTCAAGCGCGGCGAAGTGCACTGCCTGCTCGGCGATAACGGCGCGGGCAAGTCCACGCTCATCAAGACGCTGGCCGGCGTGCACACGCCCTCTTCCGGCGACTATCTGGTCGATGGCAAGCCCGTCCATTTCGATTCGCCGAAGGAAGCGCTGGATCTCGGCATCGCGACCGTGTACCAGGATCTCGCGCTCGTGCCGCTCCTTTCCGTCGCGCGCAATTTCTTCATGGGACGCGAGCCGCAGAAGAAGCGCTTCGGTTTATTCAGCGTGATGGACCTCGATCTCGCCGCCGAAACGTCTCGCGCCAAGCTCGCGGAAATGGGCATCAACGTGCGCGATCCGCATCAGCCCATCGGCACGATGTCCGGCGGCGAGAAGCAATGTCTCGCGATCGCGCGTGCGATCCACTTCGGCGCACGCGTCTTGATCCTCGACGAACCGACCGCCGCGCTCGGCGTGAAGCAGAGCTTCAACGTGCTGAAGCTGATTCACAAGGCGCGCGAAAAAGGCATCTCGGTGATCTTCATCACGCATAACGTGCATCACGCGTATCCGATCGGCGATTCGTTCACGCTGCTCAATCGCGGCCGCTCGATGGGCACGTTCACGAAGGACACCATCAGCAAGAACGAAGTGCTCGACATGATGGCGGGCGGCGCGGAAATGCAGCAGATGATGACCGAACTCGAAGGCGCGACGATCTGAGGACATTCAAGCCATGCCAACACAACCTACCTCTCGCTTCGCGCCGGATCGCACACGCGATATCGTGTGCCTCGGACGCCTCGCCGTCGATCTCTACGCGCAGCAGGTCGGCGCGCGCCTCGAAGACGTATCGACGTTCGCGAAGTATCTCGGCGGCTCGTCGGCGAACATCGCGTTCGGCTGCGCGCGGCTCGGCCTCGAATCGTCGATGCTTGCACGCGTCGGCAACGATCACATGGGCCGCTTTCTCACCGAAACGCTCGAACGCGAAGGCTGCGACGTGAGCCATGTGCGCATCGATCGTGAACGGCTCACTGCGCTCGTCTTGCTCGGTCTCGAAGATCGCGACACGTTTCCGCTCGTGTTCTATCGCGAGAACTGCGCGGACATGGCTGTCGATGAAGCGGATTTCGATGAAGCGTATATCGCATCGTCGAAGGCGTTGATCATCACGGGCACGCACTTCTCGACGGAACAGGTGAACCGCGCGAGCCGCCGCGCGCTCGAATATGCGCGGCGCAATAACGTGCGCACGATTCTCGATATCGACTACCGGCCCGTGCTGTGGGGCCTCACGGGCAAGGCCGATGGCGAGACGCGCTTCATCGCCGACGAAAGCGTCACCGCGCATTTGCAGCGCATCCTGCCGTTGATGGATCTCGTGATCGGCACGGAAGAAGAGTTTCGCATCGCGGGCGGCAAGGATCGTCTGATCGATGCGCTCGCGATGGTGCGCAACGTCACCGGCGCGACGCTCGTCGTGAAGCGCGGTCCGCTCGGCTGCTCGATCATCGAGGACGCGGTGCCCGCTTCCATCGACGAAGCGCCGATACACGGCGGCGTCGAAGTGGAAGTGCTCAACGTGCTCGGCGCGGGCGATGCGTTCGCATCGGGCTTCCTCTCGGGCTGGCTGCGCGACGAACCGCTCGAAGCGTGCGCGCAAACGGCCAATGCATGCGGCGCGCTCGTCGTGTCGCGTCACGGCTGCGCGCCCGCGATGCCCACGCCCGCCGAGCTGGACTACTTTCTCGCCGCAGCCAAGGACGATCCGGTGCGCATGCGCCGCCCCGATCGCGATGCGACGCTCGCGCGGCTGCATCGCGTAAGCCCGAAACGCAGGCAATGGGATGAAGTGCTCGGCTTCGCGTTCGATCATCGCAATCAGTTCTTCGATCTCGCGCAGCAGACCGGCGCGAGCGAAACGCGCATCGCGACATTGAAGAACCTGTTCGTCGAAGCCGTCGCGCAGACGGAAAAGGAACTCGGCCTCGAAGGAAGAATCGGCGTGTTGATCGACGATCGCTACGGCCAGGACGCGCTGAACGCGGCGACCGGACGCGGCTGGTGGATCGGACGTCCGGTCGAATTGCCGGGCTCGATGCCGCTCGTGTTCGATCACGGCCGCTCGATCGGCACGACGCTCGTTCAATGGCCGCGCGAGCAGGTCGCGAAATGTCTCGTGCACTATCACCCCGATCATCCGCATGACGTGCGGCTCGAACAGGAAGCGCAGATTCGCGCGCTCTACGATGCCGTGCAGGAAAGCGGCAATGAACTGCTGCTCGAAGTGATCGCGCCAAAGAACGGCCCGCCGGTGGAGGATGACACCGTATATCGCGCATTGAAGCGTCTCTACAACCTCGGCATCTATCCGGAATGGTGGAAGCTCGAACCGATGAGCGCGAAGCAATGGCAGGCGATCGATGCGCTGATCGCCGAACGCGATCCGTATTGCCGTGGCGTGGTGCTGCTCGGGCTGTCGGCGGGCGTCGATCAGTTGCGCGATGGATTCAAGGCGGCCGCATCGTCGAAGACTTGCAAGGGCTTCACCGTCGGGCGCACGATCTTTCATGAACCGAGCCATGCGTGGCTCGCCAACGAGATCGACGACCGCGAACTGATCGCGCGCGTGCGCCGCACGTTCGAAGCGCTGATTGCTGCATGGCGCGATGCGCGTGCGGCACCGCGTGTGGAAGATCATCCGGTCAAACAGGAGCAAGCCGCATGAACCAGCGTGCAACGCAAACGGAAACGGCCGCGACTTCGAGCACGATCCGGCTGACCGCCGCGCAGGCCATCGTGCGCTATCTCGTGGCCCTTCGCAACGAGCATGGCGAAGCGCTTTTCGGCGGCGTGTTCGCGATCTTCGGCCACGGCAATGTCGCGGGCATCGGCGAAGCGCTGTATCGGCATCGCGATGAATTGCCGACGTATCGCGCGCACAACGAGCAGGCGATGGCGCATAGTGCGATCGCCTATGCAAAAGCGCACATGCGACGCCGCATGATGGCGGTGACGACGTCCATCGGTCCGGGCGCGACCAATCTCGTGACCGCCGCGGCGCTCGCGCATGTGAACCGCCTGCCGGTTCTTCTGGTGCCCGGCGATATCTTCGTCTCGCGCGCGCCCGATCCGGTGTTGCAGCAAGTCGAAGACGCTCATGACGGCGGCGTGTCCGCGAACGATGCGTTGAAAGCGGTGTCGCGATACTTCGATCGCATCGTGCATCCCGCGCAATTGCTGAGCGCCTTGCCGCGCGCGATTCGCGTGCTCACCGATGCGGCGCTCTGCGGTCCCGTCACGCTCGCGCTGCCGCAAGACGTGCAGGCGATGGCGTACGACTACCCTGCTTCGTTCTTCGCGCCGCCGGTCGTCGAGTTTCATGCGCCCGCGCCGATTCCGCGCGAGATCGAACGCGCCGCAGCGATGCTGCGTGAAGCACGTGAACCGATGATCGTATCGGGCGGCGGCGTGCTGTACGGACTCGCAACCGACGCCTTGCGCGCGTTCGCGCACAAGCACGGCGTTCCGGTTGCGGAAACGCAGGCGGGCAAAGGCGCGCTCGCGTGGGACGATGCGTTGAACGTCGGCGGCATCGGCGTGACGGGCGCATCGGCGGCGAACGAACTCGCTCATGCGAGCGATTGCGTGCTCGCTGTCGGCACGCGCTTGCAGGACTTCACGACCGGATCGAACACGCTCTTCACGCAGGCGCGGCTCGTCGCGATCAATGCGAATCCGTTCGATGCGTTGAAGCAGAACGCGCTCTCCGTGCAGGCCGATGCGCGCGCCGCGCTCGATGCGTTGTCGGATGCGCTCGGCGACTGGCGCGCGGCGCCGCAATGGACGACGCGCGCGCATCGGCTCGCGAACGAATGGCGCGAGACCGTCGCGCACGTGACGAGCGCGCCCGTCGCGGATGGCGTGTTGCCGCGCGAAGCCGATGTCATCGGCGCGGTGCAGCGTTCGGACGATGCATCGCCCCATCGGGACATCGTCGTGTGTGCGGCGGGCACGCTGCCGGCGGACTTGCAGAAGCTGTGGCGCACGGGTGCGCCGGGCGGCTATCACGTCGAGTACGGCTATTCGTGCATGGGCTACGAAATCGCGGGCGGTGTGGGCGTGAAGCTCGCGCGGCCGGATCGCGAGGTGATCGTGATCGTCGGCGACGGCAGCTATCTGATGATGAATAGCGAACTCGCCACGTCCGTGATGCTCGGAGCGAAGATCATCGTCGTGTTGCTCGACAATCGCGGGTTTGGCTGCATCAATCGATTGCAGCAGGCTTGCGGGGGGGCGCCGTTCAATAATCTTATCGATGATTGCAGGCAAGGCGCGCCCGGTGCACCCGAGATCGATTTCGCGATGCATGCGCGCTCGCTGGGCGCGTTGTCGGAGCATGTGTCGAGCATCGACGAATTGCAAGCCGCGATGAAGCGCGCGCGTGCGGCGGATCGAAGTTATCTGATTGCTATCGATACCGATCCGGCTCGGCCTACCGAGGAAGGGGGATGGTGGTGGGAGGTTGCCGTGCCCGAGGTTTCTGACCGCGAAGCGGTCGTGGTTGCTCGGGAAGGTTATGAGCGGGCGCTCAAAGCGCGGGGATTTTAGGGGATTTTCGTGGAATCCTTAGTGGTCTATTGGCACTGCCCCTGTGCGGGGCGGCAGTCGCTTTCTTTGCTGCTGCAATGAAGGCAGCTTTTATCGCGCGCGGCGCGGGGGCTTTTTGAAGCTTCGAGGGTTTTCGCCGGATCCCGTTTTCGTGTCGGTCTATTGGCGTTGCCCCTGTGCGGGGCGGCAGTCACTTTCTTTGCTGCTGCAAAGAAAGTAACCAAAGAAAGCAGCTATCCCCAGCCTAAGCACTTCATGCCGGCCGCGGCACAGGCGATTGGCTGAATGGAACGGCTATAGCGAGTGCCCTCACAAGCAGAACACGGCTTGGCTCGCGCACGGTCTGCCGCACCACATGTTTTAAGGCGCTGGTTCAGCACGAAATAGCTTCGGCACAGCGCTTCGCGCTGCCGTTGGGTATGCAAGGGAAACCACCTGTATGCAACGGTTATGCGGCAAGACGGCAATGTGAGCAAGAACGCGCGCGCAAACCCGATTGACCCGTCGGCCGCGTAGCGGGCCGGAGCTATTTGGTGCGGAACCAGATTGTTATGTGGTGCGATGAGTCAGACCGTGCGCGAGCCAAGCCCGGTGATTGTTGTGAGGGCACTCTTTAGGCGAGTGCCATATTGGAGGAGAAAATTGGCCAACGTGCGTGTGACCGCGGGCCTGAAAAGCTGCTTTCTTTGGTTACTTTCTTTGCAGCAGCAAAGAAAGTGACTGCCGCCCCGCACAGGGGCAACGCCAATAGACCACTAAGAACACGGGATCCGGCGAAAAAACCCGATGTACCTTTCTTCAGCAGCAGCAAAAAATAACCGCCGCCCCGCACGAGGGGCAACGCTAATAGACCGACACGAATACGGGATCCAGCGATACAACATCGCCCCCGCGCACAATAAACGAAGAGGAAACCACAATGGCATTAAACGTCCGCATCGGCATCAATCCATTGTCGTGGATGAACGACGACTTGCCTTCTCTCGGCGGGGAGACCCCTCTGTCTACCGCACTGACGGAAGGAAAACAAATCGGCTATGAAGGTTTCGAGCTAGGCAACAAGTTCCCCCGCGAGCCGCAGGCACTAAAAGCGCTGCTTGCACAATACGATCTCCAGCTCGTCTCCGGCTGGTACTCGGGAAAACTCGCGCAACGCAGCGCAGAAGAGGAAATAGAAGCCGTCGGCCCACATCTCGACCTCCTGGCGAGAAACAACGCAACCGTCATGGTCTACGGTGAAGTCGCCCATTCGATTCAGGGCGCACCGCGCCCGCTCTATCAACGTCCGCGCTTTTTCTCGGACGCGCAGTGGAACGAATACGCCGAGCGCCTGAACCGCTTCGCCGAATTCACGCTCACGCGCGGCGTGCGCGTCGCCTATCATCATCATATGGGCGCGTATGTCGAAACGCCCGCGGATGTGGATCGCCTGATGGCGCTGACCCACGATGCAGTCGGTCTGCTGTTCGACGCGGGCCACATCACGTTCGCGGGCGGCGATGCCCTGACCGTGCTGCAAAAGCACATCGCCCGCGTGTGTCACGTGCATTGCAAGGACGTGCGGCCGGACATCGTGAAGCTCGCGCGCAATCGCAACTGGAGTTTTCTCGATGCGGTCATCAACGGTGCGTTCTCCGTACCGGGCGACGGCTGCGTGGATTATCCGGGCATCATCGCGTGTCTCGCGCAGCACGATTACGACGGCTGGCTCGTCGTGGAAGCGGAACAGGATCCGGTGATCGCGCCGAGCTACGCGTATGCCGAAAAGGGCTATCGCACGCTGCGCGCGCTCGTCGACGCAACATTCAAGGAGGCGGCATGAGCCTGCTGGTGAAAGCATCGCGCGAGGCACAAACCATCGCGCGCGTCACGCCCGATTCCGCGGGCTGGAAGCACGTCGGCTTCGCGGCGTATCGCCTGAACGCGGGCGATGTCGTGCACGTCTACGATGCCGATCGCGAAAGCTGCATCGTCGTATTGACGGGCACCGTGAGCGTCGAGGCGGGCGACGAGCATTATCAGTCGATCGGCTCGCGCGACAGCGTGTTCGAAGATGCCGCGCCCTATGCGGTCTACGTGCCGCCGAAGCTCGCGGCGATCGTGCGCGCGGAACGCGACGCGGAAATCGGCGTCGCGAGCGCGCCCGCGAAGGGCGAGTTTCCGCCGCGGCTGATCGAGCCGTCGCAGATGAAGCGCTCGACGCGCGGCAAGAACGCGAATACGCGCTACGTGTGCGACATTCTTCCGCAAACGGAAAACGCCGAGTCCTTGCTCGTGGTCGAAGTGCGCACGCCCGGCGGACATGCATCGAGCTATCCGCCGCACAAGCACGATCAGGACAACGTGCCCGTCGAGAGTTCGCTCGAGGAGACGTACTACCATCGGCTGAATCCGCCGCAAGGGTTTGCGTTTCAGCGCGTCTATACCGACGAGCGCGACCTCGACGAAACGATGGCCGTCGAAGATCACGATGTCGTGATGGTGCCGCGCGGATATCATCCGGTGGTCGTGCCGTATGGCTACGACAATTACTATCTCAACGTGATGGCGGGCGACAAGCGCACGTGGCACTTCAAGAACGATCCGAAGCACGAATGGATCGTGGAGCGAGACAGCAAGGCATCGGCCTAGCCGATGGAAAGCCATTCGCGCATGACTTCCTCGTCCCGAGCGAGCGACGCGATCGCGCCATCGAACTGAATCGCTCCATGGCCCATCACTGCGACGCGCGCATCGAGCATGCGCGCGATCGTCAAACGCTCTTCGATCAGCAGCATCGCGACGCCGCGTTCGCGCAGCGCCGCGAGACACGCGGCCACTTGCGCGAGCACTTGCGGCGCTAGCCCTTCGCCGGGTTCGTCGATGACGACGAGCGAAGGATCGCCCGTCAGCGTGCGCGCCAACGCGAGCATCTGCTGCTCGCCGCCCGATAGCGCGCCCGCCTTCACCGACGCGCGCTCTTCCAGCACGGGAAACAATCGATAAGCATCCCTTATCGAAAAGCGTGTGCCTTTCCTTTCGCCGAGCAGGAGATTTTCACGTACGGTGAGCGCGGGAAACACGTCGCGTGTTTCGGGCACGTAACCGATACCGAGCCGCGCGATGCGGTGCGGCCTTGTTCCGACGAGCTGAACATCGCGATAACGCATGTCACCCGCGCATCGCACGAGTCCCATGATGGCCTTCGCGAGTGTCGAACGTCCCGAGCCGTTGCGTCCGGCGAGCGCCACGACTTCCCCTTCGCCGATGCACAGGTTCACGCCGTGCAGAACCTGCGCCGCGCCGTACCACGCGCGCAAACCGTCGATGCGCAGTGCCGCGCTCATGACGCGAATGCCCCGAGATAGGCTTCCCGCACATCGCGATTCGCACGTATCGCGGCGGGCGTGCCGGTCGCGATCACGCGCCCCTGCACGAGCACCGAGATGCGATCCGCGAGACTGAACACCGCGTCCATGTCATGCTCGATCACGAGCAGCGTGCGCCTTTCCGTCGTCGCGCGAATCAACGCGAGCGCGCGTGTCGCCTCCGCGCGATTCATGCCGGCGGTGGGCTCGTCGAGCAGGATGAGCGGCGCGTCGGTCGCGAGTGCAATGCCCAGATCGAGCGCGCGCTGCTCGGCGTAAGTCAGACGCGCGGCAAGTTCATCGGCGCGTTCCGTGAGTCCGATGGCGTCGAGCATCGCGTGTGCGCGTTCATCGATTCTTCGCGAAGGCAGCCATCGATCGAAAAACCGCGATGACGACGCGCCGAGCGCCGCGCAACGCAGATTGTCGAGCACCGACAAACCGCCGAACACGCTCGTCGTCTGGAAGCTGCGCGCAAGCAAACGGGAGACGCGCTGCGGCGGCTTGCCCGTGATGTCGATTCCCTGCGCGACGATGCGCCCGTCATCGGGCCGCGCGCGCCCCGAGATCAGATCGAAGAGCGTGGACTTGCCCGCACCGTTCGGTCCGATGAGCGCGTGCCGTTCGCCCTCCGCAACGTGCAGATCGACGCCGCGCAACACACGCGTCGCGCCGAAACGCCTGGTCAGGCCGTGCAGTTCGAGCGCGGCGCTCATCGCGCGGACCTCGTGCGTCGCGCGAGCCATAGACCGAGCAAGGCGCACGGCAATGCGATCAGCCACGCGCGCATATCGATTCTTCCCGCATAGAGCGCCTCGACCGGCACGACGACCGCGACACCCCAGACCATCGCGCTGAACGCGGCAAGGCCCAGCGTTCGCGCATCGCGCCGGATCAGACCCGCGACGCCCTCCGGCGCGGCGATCACGACCCACACGAAGAAGAGCCCGAGGTACATCGGCCACGCGGCGCTCACGCTCGCCACCGCGACGCTTAGGAACGTCAGCAGCACCGCGCCGATCACCGGCCCGAAGAATGCGCCCGCCCCGCCGATCACGGTCGCGACGAGCACGCTCGTCGAGCGCGCGAGGCCCACGCCTTCCGACGACACCAGCTCGACATTGATCAACGTCAGCACGCCCGCGATGCCCGCAAAAAACGCCGACACGACGAGCATCGTGAAACGCACGCGCGCCGGCGCGAAGCCGATCGCGGCCGCGCGCGCGGGATTGTCGCGCACGGCGTTCGCGAGGCGGCACATCGGCGTGCGCGAGAAGGCGAACATCGCGAGCGCCGCGACGACGCACCAGCACGCGATCAGCGCATACGCCTCGCGCAACGGTCCGAAGGTCCACGCGAAGAACGCCGGTCCGCTCGCGCGATCGATCGTCACGCCGCCCTCGCCGCCGAACCATCCCGGCACGAGCCACACGCACGCGGCGACGAGTTCGCCGATGCCGAGCGTGATCATCGCGAACGCCGTGCTCGCGCGTTGCGTCGAGATCGCGCCGAACACGATGGCGACGAGCATCGCCGCGAATCCGCCGACGATCGGCAAGAGCGGCAGCGACACGCCGTAGCGATTGAACACGTGCGCGGCGGCGAATGCGCCGAGCCCCGAATACACGGCGTGGCCGAACGAGAGCAAACCTGTCTCGCCGAGCAACAGGTTGTACGAGAGCGCGAAAACGATCAGCGTCGCGGTCTGCGCGAAATACGCGAGCAGCCAGGATTGACCGAAGAAGAGCGGCAGCGCGAGCGCCACGGCGAGCGCGAGAAATCTAGGCATCGTGCGTGCGCTCGCCGAAGAGTCCGCGCGGCCGCGCGGCCAGCATCGCGACGAGCATGAGGTAAGGCAGCACGGGCGAGAGCTGCGCGACCGTCAACGCGCTCCACGCGGGCGGCAGCGTGACGCCGAGCGACGCGGCGATGCCGCCCGCCGACACGCTCGCGCCGACCGCGAAAGTCTGCACGCAGCCGATCAGCAGCGAGGCGACGAGCGCGCCGCCCAGCGACCCGAGCCCGCCGATCACGACGACGACGAACACGATGGGGCCCATCGCGTCGGCCATCGCCGGTTCGATGACGGCGAGCGGCGCAGCGATCACGCCGCCGAGCGCGGCGAGCGCGGTGCCGACGGCGAAGACCATCGTGAACACGCGCGGCACGTCGTGGCCGAGCGTTTCGACGGTGGCGGGATGCGTGAGCGCCGCGCGCACGACGAGGCCCGTCTTCGATACGCGCAAGCTCAGCCAGAGCGCGCCGAGCATCAGGACGGCGACCGTCATCATGAACACGCGATAGCGCGCGAACGACGCGCCGTACAGTGTGAAGAGCGGACCGTCGAGCACAGGCGGAATCGATGCGGGTAACGGTCCGAGCCCCCACACGAGCTTCACGCCCTCGCCGATCACGATGGCCGCGCCGAACGTGAGCAGCATTTCCGCCAGCGCGCCGCGCGCATGCACGCGTCTGAGCAACAGCCGTTCGAACAACGCGCCCGCGATGCCGACGGCCAACGGCGAAAGAATCAGCGCGAACCAGAATCCGCCATACGCGGCGAGCGCCTGCCCGACATACGCGCCGAGCATATAGAAGCTCGCTTGCGCGAAGTTGAGCACGCCGAGCATCGAAAAAATCAGCGTCAGCCCCGCCGACAGCATGAACAGCAGCAACCCGACGCTCACGCCGTTGAGCAGACTCACGCAGAGCCACTGAAGCAAGACGCGCCCTCAGCCGGTGATGAGCGGCTTCAGCGCATCGACGAGCGGCGCGGGCAGCGGCACCGGCCTGCGCGTCACGCGATCCACATAGACGTGCACGAAATGTCCCTGCGCGGCGGCGCTGTCCGAACCTTCCGCGAAGATCGCCACTTCGTAGCGCACGCTCGTGTTGCCGAGCTTCTCGACGCGCAAGGCCGCCTCGACGGCTTCAGGAAACACGATCGGCGCGAAGAAGTTGCAGCGCGTCTCGACGACGAGGCCGATGGTCTCGCCCTCGCTGAAATCGAGCACGCCCGCGCGCAGCAGATATTCGTTCACGACCGTGTCGAAGTAGCTGTAATAGACGACGTTGTTGATATGCCCGTACACGTCGTTGTCCGACCAGCGCGTGCTGATCGCGAGAAAGTGCGCGTAGTCCGCGCGCGTGGTCGGAACCGGCTTGCTCATCGCTTAGAGAGACTCCGTCAGCATGCGTCGATAATCGTCGGCGCTCGCCTCGCGCGGATTCGTCTTGTGGCAATGATCGGCGAGCGCGCCCTTCACCACCTTGTCGAACATGCTTTCGTCGACGCCCATCTGCGAAAGACGCGTCGGCAAGCCGAGGCGCGCGGTCATGTCGTGTACGGCCTGCGCGACGTCGGCACTCTCCGCGAGATTCATCACGCGGCGCATGCGTTCGAAGCGCCGCTCGGCGACGACCGTCGGCGCGCGCTCGTTGAAGCGCAGCACCGCCGGCAACACCACCGCGTTCAGCGTGCCGTGATGCAACGACGTGCGCCCGTTCACCGCGAGCCCGCCCAACGGATGCGACAGCGAATGCACGCAGCCCAGGCCCTTTTGAAACGCCATCGCGCCCTGCATCGACGCGGACATCATGTTCAGGCGCGCGTCGCGGTCCTGGCCGTCGTGCGTCGCGCGCTCGATGTTCGCCCACGCGCGTTCGAGTCCGTCGAGCGCGATGCCGTCGGCGGGCGGATTGAACGCGGGCGCGAGAAACGTTTCGATGCAATGCGCGATCGCGTCCATGCCCGTCGCGGCCGTGAGCGACGGCGGCAGGCCAAGGGTCAGCGACGGATCGCAGATCGCGGACTTCGGCAGCAGATGCCACGAATGGAAGCCGAGCTTGCGCCCGTCTTCGAGGATGATGATCGCGCCGCGCGCCACTTCGCTGCCCGTGCCCGACGTGGTCGGCACCGCAATCAGCGGCGCGGAACGCTCGGTGATCTTGCCGCTGCCGCCTTCGATCGTGGCGAAGCTCGTCAGCGGCGCGTCGTGCGTCGCCGCGATCGCGACGCCCTTCGCCAGATCGATCGACGAGCCGCCGCCCACCGCGATCAGGCCGTCGCACGCTTCGCGACGGTATTGCTCCGCGGCGCGCATGACCATTGCCTCGGTCGGATTCGACGGCGTGTCGTCGAACACCGGCAGCGCGCCGAGCTTCGCGCTTTCGATCACGCGATCCGCGAGGCCCGCCGCCGCGACGCCTTTGTCGGTGATGACGAGCGGACGCTTGATACCGATGCGCGCGCATTCGCTTTCCAGCGTCTGAAGCGCGTCGTAGCCGAGATGGATATGGGTCAGATAAAAGATGAAGGCCATGGCGCGGGAACCTGTGAGGAATGTGCGGGCATGTTGGATCGCTGCGACGCGCGTGTCAATCGGGGTTAGGTCGACGCGGCCAGCGCGCGCACGTCATCGGCGAAGCGCTCGACGGTTTCCCGCTGCGTATCCCACGCGCACATCAGACGGCAGCCGCCGGAGCCGATGAACTGGTAGAAACGCCAGCCCTTCGCACGCAGCGCCGCGGCGACGTGCGGCGGCAGTTCCGCGAACACCGCATTCGATTCGGGCTTGAAAAGCAGGCTCACGCCGGGAATGTCGGCGAGGCGCTCGGCCATCCGTTGCGCCATCGCGTTCGCGTGACGCGCGTTGCGCAGCCACACGTCGTCGTCGAGCAGGCCGAGCCACGGCGCGGAGATGAAGCGCATCTTCGAGGCGAGCTGGCCCGCCTGCTTGAGCCGATACGCGAAATCGGCGGCGAGCGCCTTGTCGAAGAACACGACCGCCTCGCCTACCGGCAGGCCGTTCTTCGTGCCGCCGAAGCACAGCACGTCGACGCCCGCGCGCCACGTGATCTCCGACGGATGCACATCGAGCGTCGCGACGGCGTTGGCGAAACGCGCGCCGTCCATGTGCACTTTCAGATGACGGCGCTTGGCGATCGCGGCGATGGCGCGGATTTCCGCGACCGTGTACACGGTGCCGACTTCCGTCGCCTGCGTGAGCGACACGACCTTCGGCTTCGGATAGTGGATGTCCGCGCGTTTCGTGACGAGTTCCTCGATCGCGTCGGGCGTGAGCTTGCCGTTCTCGCCGCGCGCGGTGAGCAGCTTCGAGCCGCCCGAGAAGAATTCGGGGCCGCCGCATTCATCGGTTTCGATATGCGCGAGTTCGTGGCAGATCACCGAATGATACGACTGACACAACGAAGCGAGCGCGAGCGAATTCGCCGCGGTGCCGTTGAAGACGAAGAAGACTTCGCAATCGGTCTGGAAGAGATCGCGGATGCGGTCGCAGACTTGCGCCGTCCAGGAATCGTCGCCGTAAGCGGGCTCGTGGCCGCTCGTGTTGGAGTTGATGAGCGCTTGCAGCGCTTCGGGGCAGATGCCTGCGTAATTGTCGGAGGCGAAGTGTTGGATCGGGTCCGTGGGCGCTGTCATGGGATCGCTGTGATGGCCTTTTTTGAACGAGGCGCGCGGACGAATAGCGTCGCGCGGCCGGCGATCCGGCCATTCTAGCGGCTCGGATCGGCGCGCGCCGTGGCGCCGATCCGGGCGATGCTTACTTGGCGTCCGATCCGCTCGCCGCGTTCGCTTGTTGTGCCTTCTTGTCCTTCTTGCTGGCTTCGTGATGGCCGACCGCGCAGCCGCCCACCGCGCCCGCCGTGCCGTGCTTGCCCGCGACGTGCCCCGTCACGCCGCCGACCGCCGCGCCTTCGACGCAGCCCTTCGCCTGCGCCGCGCCCGTCGTGGCGAGCATGGCGGACGTCAGCGCGATCAATACGATTTTGCGACTCACGACGCTTCTCCCTTTGTTGTTGAACGTGATGGGAGCGTTGCACGCGATGTGCCTGACAGGCTGAAAGAAAAACGGCCCGATCCGTGAGGACCGAGCCGTTATCTGGCAGACCAAGAAGCGGATCAGAGCTGCTGCTGAACCCAGCCCGTCACGCCCGCGAGCGCGGCCGGCAGGTTGGCCGGCTCCGTGCCGCCCGCCTGCGCCATGTCCGGGCGGCCGCCGCCCTTGCCGCCGACTTGCTGCGCGACGAAGTTGACGAGTTCGCCCGCCTTCACTTTCTTCGACGCATCCGGCGTCACGCCCGCGATCAGGCTGACCTTTCCGCCTTCGACCGATGCGAGCACGATCGCCGCGCTCTTGAGCTTGTCCTTGAGCTTGTCGACGGTTTCGCGCAGCGTCTTCACGTCCGCGCCTTCGAGTTGTGCGGCGAGCACGTGCACGCCGGACACATCGACGGCCTGCGACACGAGTTCATCGCCCTGGCTTGCCGCGAGCTTCGACTTCAATGCGCCGAGTTCCTTCTCCAGCGACTTCACATGCTCCTGAACCTGCGCGATACGCTGCGTGAGTTCGGACGGCTGCGCCTTCAAAACGCCCGCCGCCGCGTTGATGCGGGAATCGAGCTCCTGCACGTAACGCACGGCGTTGTCGCCGGTGATGGCTTCGACGCGGCGAATGCCCGCCGCGACGCCGCCTTCCATCACGATCTTGAAGAAGCCGATGTCGCCGGTGCGCTGCACGTGCGTGCCGCCGCAGAGTTCGCGCGAGAAGCCCAGATCGAGCACGCGGACCGTGTCGCCGTATTTTTCGCCGAAGAGCGCCATTGCGCCGCCCTTCACGGCGTCGTCGTAGGGCATCACGCGCACGACGCCCGGCGCATTCGCGATGATTTCGTTATTCACGATCTGCTCGACGCGGCGGATTTCTTCGTCCGACATCGGCGCGTTGTGCGCGAAGTCGAAGCGCGTCTTGTCGGCATCGACGAGCGAGCCTTTCTGCTGCACGTGGCCGCCGAGCACTTCGCGCAGCGCCTTGTGCATCAGGTGCGTGGCCGAGTGGTTGCGCGCGGTGCGGGCGCGGCGTACCGCGTCGATTTCGGCCTTCACGACGTCGCCGACCTTGAGCGTGCCCTGCTCGACCGTGCCGTGATGACCGACGACGTCGGCCTGCACCTTCAACGTATCCGCGACGGCGAAGCGCACGTTCGCGTTCGCGAGCACGCCCTGATCGCCGACCTGACCGCCCGATTTTGCGTAGAACGGCGTGTGATCGAGCACGACGACCGCTTGTTGTCCCGCTTGCGCTTGCTGAACCGACGCGCCTTCGACATACAGCGCGAGAATTTTCGCGTCGTCGAAGATTTCCTTTTCGTAGCCGTGGAACGTGGACTTCGCGCCCGAGTACTCGAGGCCCGCCGCCAGCTTGAACTTGCCCGCCGCGCGCGCCTGGTCGCGCTGACGCGCCATCGCGTCGTCGAACGCGGGTTCGTCGACGGTCACGCCGCGTTCGCGGCACACGTCCGCCGTGAGGTCGAGCGGGAAGCCGTAGGTGTCGTGCAGCTTGAACGCGAGTTCGCCGTCCAGTGTCTTGACGCCCTTCTTTTCCAGATCGGCGAGTTCGCCTTCCAGAATCGACATGCCGTGCTCGATGGTCTCGAAGAAGCGCTCTTCTTCCTGACGCAGGACGTCGGTCACGCGTTGCTGCGCGTCCGCGAGTTCCGGGTACGCCGCGCCCATTTCCGCGACGAGATCGGCCACGAGCTTGTGGAAGAACGCGCCCTTCTTGCCGAGCTTGTAGCCGTGACGGATCGCGCGGCGCACGATACGGCGCAGCACGTAGCCGCGGCCTTCGTTGCCGGGAATCACGCCATCGACGATCAGGAACGAGCACGCGCGGATGTGGTCCGCGATCACCTTCAGCGAGTTGTTTTCCAGATCCGGCGTGTTCGTTTCACGCGCGGCGGCCTTGATGAGGTTCTGGAACAGATCGATTTCGTAGTTGCTGTGCACGTGCTGCAGCACGGCGGCGAGGCGTTCGAGGCCCATGCCCGTGTCGACGCACTGCTTGGGCAGCGGCGTCATGTTGCCCTGCGCGTCGCGGTTGAACTGCATGAACACGAGATTCCAGATCTCGATGAAGCGGTCGCCGTCTTCTTCCGGCGATCCCGGCGGGCCGCCCCAGATTTCCGGGCCGTGGTCGTAGAACACTTCGGAGCACGGACCGCACGGGCCGGTGTCGGCCATCTGCCAGAAGTTGTCCGACGCGTAACGCGCGCCCTTGTTGTCGCCGATGCGGATGATGCGCTCGACCGGCACGCCGATTTCCTTCGCCCAGATGTCGAAGGCTTCGTCGTCTTCCTGGTAGACGGTCACCGTGAGCTTTTCGGCGGGCAGGCTGTAGACCTTCGTCAGCAGTTCCCAGCAATAGTGGATGGCGTCGCGCTTGAAGTAATCGCCGAACGAGAAGTTGCCGAGCATCTCGAAGAACGTGTGATGCCGCGCGGTGTAGCCGACGTTCTCCAGATCGTTGTGCTTGCCGCCCGCGCGCACGCTGCGCTGCGCGGTGGTCGCGCGCGAGTACGGACGCGATTCGCTGCCCAGAAACACGTCCTTGAACTGGACCATGCCCGAGTTGGTGAAGAGCAACGTCGGGTCGTTGCCGGGCACGAGGCTCGACGAACGCACGATCGTATGGCCCTTCGATTCGAAAAACTTCAGGAATTTCTCGCGTATTTCGGCGGCTTTCATAGCGTACGGGGCGTGTCTTCGGTTCTTTGATGGCGCCCGCGGGCGGCTCTGTTCGAGCGCTGCCGGCGTGGCAAGGGTGATTGTCGATTATACGGGATTCGGCGGGTGCGGCCGCCCAACGGGCACCCCCGCTATCGCGCGCGCGGCGGTTCTGTGCGACAGTCGCAATCCTGCAGACACGACGAAAGCGAGCGACATCGTATGGGAGCCTTGAGCCATATCCGCGTGCTGGACCTGACCCGCGTGCTGGCGGGACCGTGGTGCGCGCAGACCTTAGCCGACTTCGGCGCGGACGTCATCAAGATCGAGCGGCCCGAAACCGGCGACGACACGCGCCACTGGGGCCCGCCCTACCTGAAGACGCCCGAAGGCGACGACACGCACGAGGCCGCGTACTATCTCGCGGCGAACCGCAACAAGCGTTCGGTGACGGTCGATATCGCGACGCCCGAAGGCCAGCAAATCGTCCGCGAACTGGCCGCGCAAAGCGATGTCGTGCTGGAGAACTACAAGGCCGGGCAACTGAAGAAGTACGGGCTCGACTACGAATCGCTGAAGGCCGTGAAGCCGGACATCGTCTATTGCTCGGTCACGGGCTTCGGACAAAGCGGGCCGTATGCGTCGCGCGCGGGCTACGACTTCATCGTGCAGGGCATCGGCGGATTCATGAGCATCACCGGCGAGCGCGACGGCCAGCCCGGCGGCGGTCCGCAAAAAGCCGGCGTGGCGATCGCGGACCTGATGACTGGTATGTACGCGACCATCGGCGTGCTCACCGCGCTCGCGCACCGCGACCGCACGGGCGAGGGGCAATACATCGACATGGCGCTGCTGGACGTTCAAGTCGCGATGCTCGCCAACATGAACACGAACTTCCTCGCGAGCGGCAAGCCGCCGGTGCGCTGGGGCAACGCGCATCCGAACATCGTGCCGTATCAGACCTTCCAGACGAGCGATGGCTGGATCATCGTCGCCGTGGGCAACGACGGGCAGTTCCGCAAGTTCGTCGAAGCCGGCGGACGTGCGGAACTGGCGGACGATCCGCGTTTCGCGGCGAATCCGTCACGCGTGCGCAACCGCGACATCCTCGTGCCGATTCTCGCGGACATGGTGCGCGGCAAGGGCAAGCACGACTGGATCGCGCAACTCGAAGCCGCGGGCGTGCCGTGCGGTCCGATCAACGATCTCGGCGAAGTGTTCGAAGATCCGCAAGTGCTCGCGCGCAAGATGCAGATCGATTTGCCGCATCCGACGGCCGGAACGGTGAAGCTCGTCGCGAGCCCGATCAAGATGAGCGCGACGCCGCCCGAAGCGCGCACGCATCCGCCGCTGCTGGGCGAACACACGACGAGCGTGCTCGCCGACGTGCTCGGCTACGACGAAGCGAAAATCGCGCAATTGCGGGCGTCGAAGGCCATCTGAGCGGACATCAGCGAACGCCCGCGCCGATCAGACCGCCCGCCGCCGCGCCCGCGACGGTGCCGATCGGCCCGCCGGTGACGAGATAGCCGAGCGCGCCGCCCGCAGCCGCGCCGACTCCGGCGTGCGCCTGCTGGCGCGACACGTTTGCGCAAGCGGCGAGGCTCGATACGAGCGCGGCGGCGGCGGCGAACTTGAGCGTCGTGATGGCGATCTTCTTCATGATGGGCTTCCTTGTGTTGTCGTTGTGATGTGTCGTGCTTTTCGCGCATGTCCGCGCCGTTCACGAAGGCGCGGCCGATGCAGGCGAGCCGATCTTAAAATTGCGCGCACGCGCCTTTCAACGCGATTTACGTCCGGTTACGGGGGTTACGAAGGGCGTCGCCGGGCGTAAACCATGTAACGGAACTCGCGAAACCGCGCGACTGTGCGAATCGCGCGACGAACGCCGTCGCCGCCTGCCCCGGACGGTTGCGTAAGGTAGAATCGACTCAATATTCAAGGCATTCGTACGCGTTCCGGGCCGGTTGGCCAAGGAACGCTTCCCGAACCGTTTCACGCGCGCGAGCGCATCCGCTGGCACTCTCTTTCGCATGAACACCGATCGCAACGACGCTCCGGCGCCATCCAATTTCATTCGCAACATCATCGAAGACGACAACCGCTCCGGCAAATGGTCGCAGCGAGTCGAGACGCGCTTTCCGCCCGAGCCGAACGGCTATCTGCACATCGGCCATGCGAAGAGCATCTGCGTGAACTTCGGCCTCGCCGCGGATTACGGCGGCGTGTGCCACCTGCGCTTCGACGATACGAACCCCGAGAAGGAAAGCGTCGAATACGTCGAGTCGATCATCGACGCCGTGAAGTGGCTCGGCTTCGACTGGAACAAGGACGGCGCGGAGCATCAATACTTCGCGAGCGACTACTACGACAAGCTGTACGAATACGCCGAGATGCTCATCAAGAAGGGCCAGGCATACGTGGATAGTCAAACCGCCGAAGAGATGCGCGCCACGCGCGGCTCGGCCACCGAAGCGGGCATCAACTCGCCGTATCGCGAGCGCACGCCGGAGGAGAACCTCGAACTCTTCCGCCGCATGAAGGCGGGCGAGTTCAAGGAAGGCGAGCACGTGCTGCGCGCGAAGATCGACATGGCTTCGCCGAACTTCAACATGCGCGATCCGGTGATCTACCGCATCCGCTTCGCGCATCATTACCGCACGGGCGACACGTGGTGCATCTACCCGATGTACGACTACGCGCACTGCGTGTCGGACGCGATCGAGAACATCACGCACTCGCTCTGCACGCTGGAATTCGAGGATCATCGTCCGCTCTACGACTGGTTCCTCGCGCAGCTCGCGGACGACGGCGTGTTTCAACGTCCGCTGCCGCAGCAGATCGAGTTCTCGCGCCTGAACCTCACGTATGCGATCACGAGCAAGCGCAAGCTGCTGCAGCTCGTGCAGGAAAATCACGTCGACGGCTGGGACGATCCGCGCATGCCGACCATCGTCGGTGTGCGCCGGCGCGGCTTCACGCCGGAAAGCATCCGCTTGATGGTCGAGCGCGTCGGCGTCACGAAGGTCGATTCGTGGATCGACATGAGCATTCTCGAGGGCGCGCTGCGCGACGATCTCGACGAGAAGGCGCCGCGCGCGATCGCAGTGCTCGACCCTTTGAAGCTCGTCATCGACAACTATCCGGAAGGACAGAGCGAGTCGTGCAGCGCGCCGGTGCATCCGCATCACCCGGATCGCGGCGTGCGCTCGTTTCCGTTCTCGCGCGAGTTGTGGATCGAGCGCGAAGACTTCCAGGAAACGCCGCCGAAGGGCTATTTCCGCCTCTTCCCCGGCAACAAGGTGCGGCTGAAGTACGGCTTCGTCGTGGAATGCACGGGCGCGGAAAAGGACGAAAACGGCAACGTGACCGCCGTCCATTGCAACTACTTCCCGGACAGCCGCTCAGGCACGGAAGGCGCGAACAACTACAAGGTGAAGGGCACGATTCACTGGGTCAGCGCGGCGACCGCGTATGCGGCCGAAGTGCGCCTGTATGACCGCCTCTTCAAGGAGCCGCAGCCCGGCGCGGGCGGCGCGGAATTCCTCGACGCGCTCAATCCGGACTCGAAGCGCGTCGTGAATGCGTATCTCGAACCGAGCGCGCGCGACGCGAACGCCGAAGACCGCTTCCAGTTCGAGCGGCACGGCTATTTCGTCGCGGACCGTGTGGATTCGCAACCGGGCAAGCCGGTGTTCAACCGCATCGTGAGCTTGCGCGATAGCTGGGGCAAACCGGCCTGATATCGACGTAACGGGCGCGCCGCGCAGCCACGCGGCGCGTTCGACGAATCTCGCCGGACTCTTCGCACGCCGCTCCCAACGAGGACATCATGAAGCTGCCGCATTGCTTCGCGCCGCACCCCATATGGGCGCAACGACGTGCCGCCCTCGCCTTCCTGCTCGTGCTCGCGTCCGCCGGCGCGCATGGCGCCACCGCTGCCGGACTCACGGCGGCGCAGGCCGCCGTCGATCAGATGCCGCCTTCCGCGACGCTGCGCAAGATCGTGGAGAACGGCGCGATCGTGCTGGGCACGCGCGAGTCGTCGGTGCCGTTCTCGTACACGGTGAAGCAGCAGCCGGTCGGCTACTCGTACGACATCGCGCTGAAGGTCGTCGACGAGATCAAGAAGCGCCTCAACATGCCGAATCTCGCGGTGAAGAACGTGCAGGTCACGTCGGCGAACCGCATCTCGTATGTCGTGAACAATCAGGTCGATCTGGAATGCGGCTCGACCGCGCATGTGGCCGAGCGCGATCCGCTCGTCGCGTTCTCGAACAGTTTTTTCCAGTACGGCATCCGGATGGCGGTGAAGAAGAAGTCGGGCATCCGCGACTACGCCGACCTCGCGAACAAGACCGTGGCGACCACGGCGGGTACATCGGACGAGCGCATGTTGCGGCAGATGAGCATCGACCAGAAGCTGAATCTGCGCATCATCAGCGCGCGCGATCATGCGGAAGCGTTCGCCGCGCTGAAGTCGGATCGCGCGGTGGCGTTCGTCATGGACGACCCGCTGCTCTACGGCAAGATCGCCCAGGAAGGCGCGGCGCGCAGCGACTACATGGTGACGGGCGCATCGCTTGCGAACGAGGCGTACGGCTGCATGATGAGAAAGGGCGACCCGGTGTTCAAGCGTATCGTGGATGACGTGATCGCCAACATGCAGCGCTCGGGCGAAGCCACGAAGCTCTACGACACCTGGTTCATGCGCCCGATTCCGCCGGACGGCATGAATTTGCAATTTCCGATGTCGCCGGAAATGAAGGCGCTCTTCGCCAATCCGAACGACCGCACGGTCGATTGAGGTGGGGTTTTGCTGGAGCCCGTATTCGCGACTGAGTTGGGTTTTCGCCGGATCCCGATTTGTTATTGGTTTATTAGTGTTGCCCCTGTGCGGGGCGGCGGTCACCTTCTTTGCTGCTGCAAAGAAAGTAAGCAGCTTTCGCCATCCTAAGTGCTTCATGCCGGCCGCGGCACAGGCGATTGGCTGATGGCCCCCGGAGTTTTGATGCTTTTGCCGGATCCCGTATTCGCGTCGGTCTATTAGCACTGCCCCTGTGCGGGGCGGCAGTCACTTTCTTTGCTGCTGCAAAGAAAGTAACCAAAGAAACAGCTATCCCCATCCAAAGTGCTTCATACCGGCCGCGGCACAGGCGATTGACCTAATGGCCCCCAGAGTAGCGAGTGCCCTCATAGGCCTCGCGCGGCTTGGCTCGCGCACGGTCCGCCATCACTCGCCACATAACGAACTGGTTCAGCACCAATAACTCCAGCCCGCTTCGCGGCCGACCGGTCGATCGGGTCAGCGCAGACCCTCTCGCTAACGCCGCCATCTCACCGCATTTGTGTTTCGTTGGTTTCCCTTGCATACCCGACGGCAGCGCGAAGCGCTGTGCCGAAGCTATTTCGTGCTGAACCAGCGCCCTAAAACATGTGGTGCGGCAGACCGTGCGCGAGCCAAGCCCGGTGATTGTTGTGAGGGCACTCTTTAGGCGAGTGCCATCTTGGAGGAGAAAATTGGCCAACGTGCGTGTGACCGCGGGCCTCAAAAGCTGCTTTCTTTGGTTACTTTCTTTGCAGCAGCAAAGAAAGTGACTGCCGCCCCGCACAGGGGCAACACTAATAAACCAATAACAAATCGGGATCCGGCGAAAAAGCCCGATGAACCTTTCGTCAGGAGCAAAACATAACTGCCGCCCCGCACAAGGGGAACGCTAATAGACCAATAACAAAACGGGATCCAGCGAAAAACCTCAAAGCATCTCATGCAACTCAACGAGCGATAACGTCGTCTGAAACAAACGCGCGAGACTGCGGCTCGCAAATTTGTCGACGTCCGCCGGACTGACCCAGCGGTAAGCGTCCATTTCGGGAATCATGGTGCCGTCGCTGTAGCGCGGAAAATACGATTCGCACACGCAGTTTTCGAGCTGCACGTCGTCCTCGCTCACGCGCACCGCGAAGAGATGCAGATCCTTGTCACGTCGATAGACGAAGCGCCCGAGATCCTTCAGCCGCTCGGCGGGCAGCACGATGCCCGTCTCCTCGACGAGCTCGCGCAACGCCGCCTCGCGCGGCCCCTCGCCAGGGTCGGCGGCGCCCTTGGGCACGTCCCAGTGCGTGGTCTCGGTCGCGTGGCACAGCAGCACGTCGCCCTGCCCGTTCAGGATGACCACGCCGCACGATACGGCGCGCGCGGTCATCGACGGCCTGCTCCGCTCATCACTGCTTCTTGAGTTTCCATTTGCCGTCGCTCGCCTTGCAGGCGACCGGCATCCAGGTCTGCGTCTGCCCTTTCGCGTGCGCGACGAGCGTGACCTTGCGGCACTTGAGACCGCCGGACTCGAACGTATCCTGCGGCGTCACGGTGCCGTTGATCGGGACCGTGTTGCCCGTGCCCTTGTTGTCCCAGTCGAGCGATTCACCGTCCTGCTTGGTATTGAGCGCGGTCTGCGCGGCGTTGTTGAGCGCCTGCAGGTCGCGCTGCTTCATGTAGGTGATCGGCGTGTTGTTCAGAAAGCCGAGATTGGCGGCGGATGCGGCCGTGCTCACGGCGACGAGCGCGGCTGCCGCGAACGTCGTGAATGAAGCGCGAGCGAATGCTCGATGTGCGGTCGGCATTGAAGTGTCCTCGTTGCGGATGAGTATGCCGCCTGCAAGTGCAACCAGAGCGGCAACGTCGATTCATCGACCTCGGCCCGCTTGGGCGGGCCGCAACGAGGATAGCATGACGCGGGACGTTCGGCCGCCCCGCCGCACGGACGTGCGTTAGTTCGACACGGACTTCATTTCGTTGATGCCGGTGCCCTTCTGCGAGTCCTTGTCCTTGGCCGGATCGTAGCCGTCGGTGAGCGTACCGAGGAACGCGACCACGTCCTTGATCTCGGCTTCGTCGAGCGCGGGCTTCTCGCCCTTCTTGCGATCGAACGGCGCTTCGGTATTGATGTTCTCCCAGTAGCGCTTCGGCAGATCGTCGAACTTCCGGACGACGCCCTTCTTCGACACCGGATAGAACTTCTCCGGGTTCGTGTCGCGCTCGACATAGAAGCGCACCACCTCGTCCAGATTGTGATAGATGCCGTTGTGGAAGAAGGCCTTGCGCGTCGCGACATTGCGCAGCGACGGCGTGCGGAAGATGCCGCAATACTCGTCCTGGCCCTTCAGATCATGACGCTCGGGACCGCATGCGCCGAGATCGTGGAAGTTCGGATTCTTGTTGACCGGCAGCGCGGCATTGCGCGGCACGCCGATCGCGATCAAACCGAAGTCGCTGAACTGCGGCGGCGAACCGTCCTTCGCGCGCTGACTGATGTGACACGACGCGCAATTGCCCTTGTTCTCGTCGTTGAAGAGCTGAAGGCCGTGCATCTCGGCGTCGTTGAGCTTCGCGCGGCCCGCGAGGAACGCATCGTACTTGCTCGTGTACGGATAGAACTTCTCGGGCGACTGCTCGAACGCTTCGAGCGATTGCAGCACGGCGGCGAACACCTTGTCGTCGCTGTCGAACACATCGGCGCCGAACGCCTTGCGGAAGTCGTCGGCATAGGGCGCGACCTTCACCGCAGCCGTGACCTTGCCGGGCGTGCTGCCCATTTCGAACGACGATAAGAGCGGAATGCGCGCCTGGTCCGAGCCGTGATCGACGCGGCCATCCCACGTGAGGCCGCCGGTCGGTCCGGCATCGACGCTCTCGTCGCCTTCGTCGTCGGAATCGTGATAGTGGAGCGTGAACGCCGGCACCGCCTGCAGATACTTCAGCGATGGCACCGCGCGGAAACCCGGCTGATGCATGTCGTTGCCGCCGAGTTGCACGGACAGCGCGTTCGGCGGCCCGAACGCGTGGCTCGGGCTATGACACGACGCGCACGCGAGCTTGCCCGAGCCGGACAGCGACGGATCGAGGAACAGCTTCTCGCCGAGCGACGTCATCTGCTTCACATGCGCGAACACTTCCGCGCGCGACTGACCGTGCGGCGCCGCGTTGGCCGCGACGTTCGTCGCCGGTTGCGCCGGAGCGCTCGCGCTTTTGTCGGCCGCATGCGAATCGCAGCCGCTCATCGCCGCCGATAACGCGCCGAGCGCGAGAGCACAGAGGACGAACGGCAAGCGCATCGAAGACATGGGCGTGAGGATTGGTCTTGAAAGAAGCCGAAGCGTATGTCGCGCGCGTGTCGTTCACGTGACAGGACTCGACGCTGTCATGCCGGACCCGCCGGCAGATATTTATTAAGCGAACATTACGCAAACGAAAGGCTTGTTACACGGCTGCGTCAATTTGCGTTGCGACACTGCGAACGCCTGCGGGCAAAGGCTTGGCGTCGACGATGCCCGCGTCGCGCACCGGTCCCCAACACAAGAGAGAACCTCAATGAACAAGAAACTCGTTTGCGCGGTGCCGCTCGCGGCAGCCGCCGCATTCGGCCTCTACGCATGCGGCGGCGACGATCACCACGACAACGATATTTCGTCGGTGCAGAACGTCGTCGTGATCTACGCGGAAAACCGCAGCTTCGATAACCTCTATGGCCACTTCCCCGGCGCGAACGGTCTGCAGAACGTGACGGCGGCGAACTCGCAGCAGCTCGATCGCGACGGCTCCGTGCTGGCGACGCTGCCGACGATCTGGACCGGCCTGACGGCGAAGGGCGTGACGCCCGCGATCTCCGAAGCGATGACGGTGAACCTGCCGAACTCGCCGTTCGCGATCGACGATCCCAAGGGCTTCAACACGCAACTCAACGTCACGACGCGCGATCTGTATCACCGTTTCTACGAGAACCAGATGCAGATCGACGGCGGCAAGAACGACAAGTTCGCCGCGTGGGGCGACTCGGGCGGTCTCGTGATGGGTCACTACGACACGCCGCCGGACAAGCTGCCGCTCTACAAGATCGCACAGCAATACACGCTCGCGGACAACTTCTTCATGAGCGCGTTCGGCGGTTCGTTCCTGAACCACCAATGGCTCATCTGCGCGTGCACGCCGGTTTATCCGAACGCGGACACGAGCGTCGCGAAGGGATCGATCTCGTCGGTGAATGCGGATGGCGTGTCGCTCAAGACGAAGACGAATCCCCCGCCTTCCGCGCTGACCGGTTCGGCCGACGCGCAGTTCGTGAATTCGGGCACGCTCACGCCCGACTTCTTCGCGGTCAACACGATGCAGCCGCCGTATCAGCCGAGCGGCAACAAGCCGGTCACGGGCGGCGATCAGAACCTCGCGGACCCGAGCCAGCCGACGACGCTGCCGCCGCAGACGCAGCAGCACATCGGCGATCTGCTGAACTCGGCCGGCGTGAGCTGGGCGTGGTACGGCGGCTCGTGGGCGGCGGCGCTGGCGGACCGTTCGCTCATCAACGGCGCGGTCAACGTGGTGCCTGATTTCCAGACGCACCATCAGCCGTTCAACTACTTCGTCGACCTCGCGCCGGGCACCGCCAATCGCGCGCAGCACTTGCTCGACGGCGGCACGAACGGCTCAGAGTTCATCAAGGCGATCGACGCGGGCACGCTGCCGCAAGTCTCGTTCTACAAGCCGCAGGGCAACCTGAACGAGCACGCCGGTTATACGGACGTCGCGCAGGGCGATCAGCACATCGCCGATCTGATCTCGCATCTGCAGAAGAGCCCGCAGTGGAAGAACATGGTCGTCGTCGTGACGTATGACGAAAACGGCGGTTTCTGGGATCACGTCGCGCCGCCGAAGGGCGACCGCTGGGGTCCGGGCACGCGCATTCCGGCGCTCATCATCTCGCCGTATGCGAAGAAGGGTTTCGTCGATCACACGCAATACGACACGACGTCGATCCTGCGCTTCATCACCAAGCGCTTCAGCCTGCCGGAACTGGCGGGCCTGAAGTCGCGTGACGACGCGCTCGTCGCGAACGGCGGCAAGGCGATGGGCGATCTGACCAACGCGCTCGACTTCTCGCAATAAGCGCTTTCGCTCGGCTTCAAAACGAAACGGGCCGCGGCTTTCACGCCGCGGCCCGTTTTTTTGCGCCGATGCTCACGCGCCCGCGAAGAGCGTCGCCAGATCGTTCGTGCGCGCGCCGCTCGCCTGCGCGAGCACGCGCGCTTCCAGTTCGTCGATATGCGTGCGCATCGCCGTGAGCGCGGCGGCGAGATCGCCGTCGTCGAGGGCATCGACGAGCCGCCCGTGTTCGTCCGATGAACAGTTCGACAGTTTCGTCGGATCGAACAGCGCCTTGTAGAGCTCGGTTTTCGCGACCAGCTTCGCGAGAAACGCCAGCACTTCCGGCGCGCCCGCCAGTTCCGCGAGCAGCAGATGAAAGCGGCCCGCGAGGCGCACGCACTCCTCCACGCTCCCCGCCTTCAACGCGCGCTGCTCGGCCTTGACGTGCGCGCGCAACGCGCGTTTGTCGGGCGCGCTCAACGCACCGCACAGCGTCGCGACGATGCCCGCTTCCACCACCTGCCGCGCGCGATACACCTCGCGGATATCGGCGGGTGTCGGCGATGGCACGAACGCGCCGCGATTCGCTTCGAGCGTGAGCTTGCCTTCGGCGCCGAGCCGCGCCAGCACCTTGCGGATCGTGCCGCGCGTGCAGTCGAACGCGGCGGCGAGTTCGCGCTCGACGAGTTGCGCGCCGGGAGCGAGCTTGCCGCGCAGAAGCGCGGAAGCGATCGCCGCGTACACGCGCTCGTCGGGCGGCGTCGCGTTCGCGGCTTCGTTGGATGATGTGTCCTTGCGTGATGCCATGATGCCTGGTCGTGCTTGCGTTGAATCGCATTGTAGCCAGTGCCCGCGTTTCGGCGCGAATCCGGTCTATCAGGTTTCGCGTATTTTTGGTTGACCAAACGCTGCTAGAATGGTCAACCAAATCGCACGATACACGGAGCGCATCATCGCATGAAATCCTCGAACGCAGCGTGGCTCGCGGTGATCGTCGCGATCGGCCTCAATCTGAGGCCACTGCTCACGTCGATCAGTCCGCTGATGGGCGTGATCCTGCACGCGACCGGACTGTCGTTTCGCGGCGCGTCGATGCTGACGGGTCTGCCCGTCGTCGCGATGGGCGTGTGCGCGTTCGGCGCGGGCGCGCTGTCACGCTCGATCGGCAATGCGCGCGGCGTGGCGATCGGGCTCATCGCGATCGTCGCCGCCTGCGCGGGACGGCTCTTCGCCGGGAATGCGGCTGCGCTCGTCGCAAGCGCGGCGATCGCGGGCACGGGCGTCGCGGTCATTCAGGCGCTCCTGCCGGGCGTCATGAAGACGCGCTTCGCCGCGCGCCTGCCCTTCGCGATGGGCCTCTACTCCGCGTCGATCATGGCGGGCGGAGGGCTCGGCGCGAGCATCACGCCGGCGCTCGCGTCGCGCGTGTCGTGGCAGGCGGGGCTCGCGTTCTGGGCGATGCCCGCGCTGATCGCGCTTGCGGCGTGGATGCTCTTGATGCGCGCGGACGCGTTGCCGCGCGCGTCGTCGGCACGCGACGCGAAACCCGCGCCGTCGCTCTTTTTCAATCGGCGGGCGTGGACGCTCGGGATTTTCTTCGGGCTCGTCAACGGCGGCTATACGAGCCTCGTCGCGTGGATGCCCGCGTACTATCAGCAACTCGGCCGGAGCGTGACCGAAAGCGGCACGCTGCTGGCGATGCTCACGGTGTTCCAGGCATCGTCGGCGTTGCTGCTGCCGATGGCGGCCGCTCGCTTCGGGCGCGGCCGGGATCGTCGTCCGTGGCTCGCGCTCGGTCTCGTCGCGCAACTCGCGGGATTCGGCCTGTTGCTCGCCGCGCCGCTTTCGGCGCCGCTCGCGACGGTCGCGTTGCTCGGCGGCGGACTGGGCGGCGTGTTCGCGCTCTCGCTCGTGCTGACGCTCGATCACGCCGACGATCCCGGAGTGGCCGCGCGGCTCGTCGCGTTCGTGCAGGGCGTGGGCTTCGTGATCGCGGCGATCGCGCCGGTCGTCGCGGGTATCGTGCGCGATGTGAGCGGCGGCTTTTCGATGTCGTGGACGGTGCTGGCCGCGAGCCTCGTCGCGATGATCGCGCTGAACGTCGTCTTCGGGCCGCGCGGCTACGCGCGCGCGATGCGGCAGCAGGACGGCGCGCTCAACGCACCGCGTGACATGCGAAGAACTCGTCGAGCAAATCGGTCATCTGCCACACCGGACACGGACGGCGGCAATGGCCGTCGTAGCCCGCTTCCTTGAGATGCGCGATCGGCTCTTCGGGCAGAAAGCCGCTCATCGCGATGATGAGCCGATTCGCGTCGTCATCGAGCTCGCGTAGCCCGCCGACCAGCGCGTAGTTGCCGCAGCCCCCGACGCGCGTATCGAGAAAAAGCACATGCGGACGCCATTCCCCGGCGATGCGCCTGAGCGATGACGCGTCCACCGCGAGTTGCGCAGGAAAGCCCTTCAGTTCGAACAAGGACGCGAGCGACGCGCCGAGCACACGCTCCGGCAGCGCGAGCAACACGCGCCGCGACTCCGGCTGCAGGCGCGCCTGCTTGCGGTTCCATAGCGAGCATTGCGCCAGGCTGGATTCGTATGCTCGTTTGTTCAAGTCGCTCCTCTTGCGTCGATTCGGCTCGTTGGTGTCACCGTTATGGCGCATCGCGCGCCACGATGAGGCAGCCGTGCACCGTGAACGGGCGGAACGCTCGCTTGTACGAGATGGTTAATTTTTCCGATACGTTGCGCGGCGCGGGATTGCGGGGATCGGGCGCGGACGCTGTTGGAGAAAGTGGCAGGAAGCGGGCCAGCGGCGCGATTCGCTTAGGCATGCAGACGATCATCGATGCCTGCACGGACACAAAAAAACAAAAAGCCCAGTCGCTGAGACTGGGCTCGACGCAGGCCGTTTGGCCCGCCCTACACGACTCGAACGTGTGACCTACGGCTTAGAAGGCCGTTGCTCTATCCAGCTGAGCTAAGGGCGGAGAACCGGAGCGCGCGGCGGCGAAGAAAACAGCCGCGGATCAGAAGAGACCGCGATTTTACCTCATTCACCGCCCCGCGAGTCCCGCGTTCGTCAGACCGGCTGCGGATGCATCATGAACCAGCCGAGGAAGAAAATCCCCGCGATCACGCAATACACACCGAACGACGCGAGCTTGCCGTGCCCTTCGAAGTAACGCATCAGGAAGCGCACGCTCAGATACGCCGCGATGCCCGTCAGCACGCCGCCGAGCACGGAATCGGCCAGTTGTCCCGGCGCGTGGAAGAGCTTCGGCAATTCGAGCACGCCCGCCGCGAAGATGATCGGCGTACCGAGGAGAAACGAAAACTCCGCCGCCGCCTCCGCCGTGAGCCCGGCGCCCGTGCCCGCGATCATCGTCAGGCCGCTGCGCGAAAAACCCGGAATCAGCGCGCCGATCTGCGCCAGTCCGACCAGAAACGCCTGCCTGAACGTGAGTTTCTCGGGCGCCCGCATCGCGCGGCTTTTTTGCAGACGGTCGCCCAGCCACAGAAGCACGCCGTTGACGATCAACGCCGCCGCGACGATCCGCAAATCGTGAAAAATCGCCTCGAGCCGCTTTTCGAGCACCAGCCCGACGATGCCCGTCGGAATCGTGCCGATGATGAGCGCCCACATCATGTGGCCGTCGTCGTTCTTGCGGCCGCCGAGCGACGCGAAGAAGCCGCGAATCAGCGCGATCCACCGAGCGCGGAAATACCACAGCAGCGCGATGGCCGTGCCCAGATGCAACGCGACGAGAAACGGCAGCAACTGCGGCGCATGCTTGTCGATGTGCATGCCGATCAGGCCGGGAACGAGCAAGGTGTGGCCGAGACTGCTGACCGGAAAGAGTTCGGTCACGCCCTGGAGCACGCTCAGGAATACGAGAAACCACAAAGTCACGCGTCGGTCCTTTTTTGAGGAGGAAGAAGGACGCGCCGTGCAGTTCCATCCCTCGCATTACGCGAAGCCGAAGAGGCATCAGGGAAATGGAAACAGGAAGGGAAAATTCGATACGGCGCGCAAACGGGACCGATTATGCCGGTGGTGAAAACCCGCGCCAAGCGCAAACCGCACACAAGATGCGCCGACAGTCAATCGTCGGGCGAACGAACGATAATCGCAAGCAACATATAGGCGGCACGAAAGAAAACGCGCCCGCGAGCGCCTCTCAGGCCGCCAGCTTGTAGAGAAAGATCGCCGTGCTCGCGCCGAAGAGGGCGAACATCGCGACGCCCATTGCCATCGCCAGATCCATGACTGCTCCTTGTCCGTCTGATTCCCAACACACGGAGGATATAACAACACATTGCATGAAGCTTGCTCAGTCGCAATTTCCCGCAAAGGGTTTTTCCGGACGGAAATCCAAGGCAGAATCGTCGAGGCCGCGCCGGATCGCCGTGCGCGGCGCCTTGCCATCCAACGGAGCGCCTCCATCATGTCACCGGAAACTGACGTCATCGAAATCGGGCGCGACGGCGCCGCCATCCAGCTCGCGCCGCGCGCGGGCGGACGGCTCATGACCTGGCGCGTCGGCGGCGAGCCGGTCGTGCACTGGCCCGATGCGCCGGACTGGTCCAATCCGGCCAAGATCCGCGGCGGCAATCCGCTGCTCTTTCCGTTTCTCGGACGCCATTTCGTCGATGGAGAAATCGGCAAATGGCGCGATCCGGAGGGCGTCGTGCACGCGCTGCCGACCCACGGCTTCGCGCGCAATCTGCCCTCCTCCTGCACGCGCGACGCCGACGGCCACGGCCTGCGCATGACGCTCGTCGACAGCGACGCGACCCGCGACGGCTATCCGTTCGCGTTCCGCTTCGAGGCGGCGTATCGCATCGTCGACGGCAATACGCTCGAAGTGGAGCTCACCACGTCGAATCCGGGCGAAGTCGCGCTGCCCTACTACGCCGGGCATCATTTCTACTTTCATCTGCCGCACGGCCAGCGGGCCGAGAGCAGCGTCGAGCTGCCGCACACCGAGCGGCGGCGACAACTGGCGGACGGCGCGATCAGCGAAGCCGAGCCCGGCCTGCCGCGCTATTCGCTCGCCGATCCGGGCATCGTCGATACGTTTCACTGCCTCACGCGACAAACCGACGAACCGATGCTCGTGAAGCTGCCGGGCCTGAAGCGCACGATCGGCTTCGAACTGCGGCAGCCGGACTCGGTGCCGTGGTACGCGGTGACGACGTGGACCGAATCGGACACCTCGGACTTCTATTGCGTCGAGCCGTGGATCGGCCTGCCCGACGCCATCCACAACGGCCGCGGCCTGCGCTGGCTCGCGCCGGGCAAGACGGAGACGGCGTCGCTCAGGCTCGTCGTCACACGCGACGAATAAGGCGATCGACTCCGATACGACGCGCCTTTCTGTCCGGGGAAACCCGAGACGGTAAAATCCTGCCTTTCGATTCGCCGCGCGACTGTGCGTGCACGTCTCGCGGCGGTGCTTTACGAGGTCAGGTTTGCAAAAAAGAATTCGACGGCTCATCTGCGCATCGCTCATCGCAGTGTTGGCCGCTTGCGGAACGGGGCCGGTCGCGCCGGGCTTTTATCGCGTCGAGCGCGGCGACACCGTGTCCAAGATCGCGCGTGAGAATCGCACCTCGGTGGCGAACATCAAGCGCTGGAACGGGCTCACGAATCCCGACGCCATCGAGGTCGGGCAGGTGTTGCGCATCACGCCGCCGGCGGGCAGCGCGACCACGGCCGATTCATCGGCTGCGGGAACGGCGGGCGGCGCGCAGGCGTCGTCGCAGAACAAGCCTGGACCGGGCGTGACGCTCGTCTGGCCGGCGCAGGGCAGCATCATTCGCGGCTTCGACGGCAAGAACTCGAAGGGTATCGACATCGCCAATGTGCCGGGCACGCCGGTCGTCGCCGCGGCGACGGGCAGTGTCGTCTACGCGGGCAACGGCCTGCGCGGCTACGGCAACATGTTGATCGTCAAGCACAACGACGATTATCTGACCGCCTACGCCCACAATCGCGCGCTGCTGGTGAAGGAAGGTCAGACCGTGCAGCAAGGCCAGCAGATCGCCGAAATGGGCGACACCGACAGCGATCGCACAATGCTGCATTTCGAAGTGCGCTACATGGGCCGCTCGACGGACCCGGCACGCTATCTACCGCCGCGCTGAAAATCCGGCGGACGTTAAAGGAAGATTGATGAGATTGACGATGAGGATGAACACGGCCGCGCTGGGCGCGGCTTTGGCCTTGACCGGCGCACTCGCCGGATGCGCGCACACGGCGACGATGACCTATCTGCCTTCGGGCGACACGGGCTTCGCGATCAACTGCAGCGGCAGCGATGCGAGCACGACCTGGGCGGCCTGTTACAAGCAGGCGGGCGAAATGTGCGGCGCGTATGGCTACGACGTGGTGTCGAAAGACGCCGATAACGGCGCGACGGCGGGCGGGTCTGTCGGCGGGATTCTCGGCGCGAACATCAAGAATCGCTCGATGGTGATCCGCTGCAAGCAGTAACGCCGCGCCGGTCAGGCGTCGACGGCGTCGTCTTTCGGCCTTCTCGACGACGGCGCGCGCCAGCGCCCCGATAACGGATCGATATGCGCAGCAAAGGCAACGAGCGAAGCAACGGCGAGCGGCGCGACGCCGGCGAAAATCCAGAGCAAATCCATGACAGATACACTTTGAAACATATTCGCCGAATGATACGTGCCCGGCAAATATTTCGCTTGAGCGAATACTCTGATTTTGTGCGGCAGGTAACGTTTTCCGAATTGAGATTGTGCGCTGCCAAACGCTGATCCGGACTGCGGCTTGCGTCCCGTTACGCGCCGAGACAGGCGCATACAGTCCTATTGCAGCTTGACGGGATCGGTGGTCATCGACGGCGGGGTCATGTCCGTCGGCACGCCTTTGTAGTCGGGTGGATCTTGCGGCTCATGCTTTTGATGAGCGGTGTCGGCGCAGGCGGCGAAGCCGAACGCGATGAATGCGGCACAAACGAGGTTGAAAACGATACGCGGCATGAAATTCCCGTACGAGCGTCGAAAAGACAAAGGGGTTACAAGCCGTGACTTGTAACCCCTTCGTGTATCGTGGTCGGAGCGAAAGGATTCGAACCTTCGACCCTCTGATCCCAAATCAGATGCGCTACCAGGCTGCGCTACGCTCCGACGAGCCGCAGATTGTAACGTGCCCCGCTCGCATGCGCAATGCCGAACACAGGCACGCATCTTTCTGCATCATTCGGAAAGCGAACCTCATCACGGAGACGATTCATGAACCTCATTCTCTGGCGTCACGCCGAAGCGGAAGACCAGGCGTCGAGCGATCTTGTACGACAGCTCACGCCGCGCGGACGCAAGCAGGCGCAGGGCATCGCAAAGTGGCTGAAGTCGCGCATCGACGATGACGCCGCGTTCCTCGCCAGTCCCGCGACGCGCACGATCCAGACCGCGGAGGCCTTCGGCGACCGCTATCGCGTCGTAGACGCACTCGCGCCCGGCAACGACGCGCAGGCCGTGCTCGATGCGGCCGGCTGGCCGGACGGCGTCGCCGAAACGGTCGTCGTGATCGGGCATCAACCGACGCTCGGGCGGGTCGCGTCGCTTCTCATGACCGGCCACGAAACGGAGTGGTCGATCAAGAAAGCGGGCGTCTGGTGGTTTCAGGGACGCACGCGCGGCGGCGACGGTCATGTCGTGCTGCGCGCGGTGATCAACCCCGACCTGCTATGAGCGGAGCGGCATCGGCGGCGCAAGCTCGTGTTCATCCGCGTGTCGTTTCATCGAAACGTCATTGCGATGCCATGCGAGCGTAACCGTTCATTACTACATTGGCGGGGACTGAAAGCCACAGCAACGTCCTGTCGAGGAACGCCAATGCAAGATTTGCCGACGCCCTTCCTGCAACTCGGAGCGTCATCGCTCTCGCTCGATTCGCGCCGCCACCTTCCGCGCACGTCGGAAACCGTCACCGGCCGCGAGCGCCTGCAAGTCGCGTGGGCGCGTGACGAAGACGCGCTGCGCGACGCGCAACGCCTGCGCTACCGCGTGTTTTCCGATGAAATGGGTGCACGTCTGTCCGGGCCCGCGGGCCTCGACGTCGATGCGTTCGACGCCTACTGCGATCACCTGCTCGTGCGCGATCTCGACACGCTGCAGGTCGTGGGCACGTATCGCGTGCTGCCGCCGCATCAAGCCGCGCGCATCGGCCGTCTGTACGCCGAAAGCGAGTTCGACGTGTCGCGCCTCACGCACCTGCGTCCGAAGCTCGTCGAAGTGGGCCGGTCGTGCGTGCATCCGGACTATCGCAACGGGGCGGTGATCATGTCGTTGTGGGGCGGACTCGCCGCGTACATGATGCAGAACGGCTACGAAACGATGCTCGGCTGCGCGAGCGTCGGCATGATCGACGGCGGGCATTACGCCGCGAATCTCTATACCTCGATGCCGGCCGATGCGCTCACCGCGCCCGAATACCGCGCCTTCCCGCACACGCCGCTGCCCGTCGAGGAACTGCGCACGGGCGCGAGCGTGAGCCCGCCGCCGCTCGTGAAAGGATATCTGCGCCTGGGCGCGAAAATCTGCGGCGCGCCGGCCTGGGATCCGGACTTCAACACCGCCGACTTCCTCACCCTCTTCCGTCTCTCCGAGATCAACGCGCGTTACGCGCGGCATTTCATCGGCGACATGCAGGCACGCTGAAGCGCCGATATGACAAGGCCCCGTTCGACGGGGCCTTCTCTTTGCGGGATCAGTCGTCCGTGTACACCACGCGATAAGGCTGGCCGATCTTCTCCCATTCCATCGCTTCCTGAACGAGGCTGTAATCGGTGAGCGGATTGTTCGTCACCCACTCGTTCGGCAGACGCACCTCGAAGCCGCTGCCCGCGCGTTTCACCTGGATGCCGGGCAGCCCGACATCGGTGCGGCGGCGCGACAGCAGCGCCGCGAGCCGCAGGCAGAAGAGCAATGTCCACTCGATGTCGCGCGCCTGTGCGAGCTTGCCGAGCTTGCCCGCATGTCCGAGCACGAGCGCCGCGAGACGCGCCTGATCGGTGCGCGAAAAGCCGGGCATGTCGGCGTTGCTCGCGATATACGCCGAATGCTTGTGATAGGCGCTATGCGCGATCGACAAGCCGATCTCATGCAACGACGACGCCCACGCGAGGAACATGCGATTTTCCTCGCGCACGTCTTCGTCGGGTTCGCCGAGCTGATCGTAGAAGCTGATCGCCAGTTCGCCGATGCGCTCGGCCTGCGCGGCATCGACGGCATAACGGCGCTTGAAGCCTTCGACCGTCACCGTGCGCATGTCCTGATGCTGCGAGCGCCCGAGCAGGTCGTACAGCACGCCTAACCGCAGCGCGGCATCGGTCGTGTCGGCATATTCGATGCCCAGTTCCTCGAACACGCCGAGCATGATCGACAAACCGCCGGCCAGCACCGGCACGCGATCGGGCTTCAACGCGATGAGTCTCAGCCGGTTCACGTTCTCGGCCTTGATGAGCGCGCGCTTCAGTTTCTCCAGGCCGCCGCGCGAGATGCCGTGCGTGATGCCTTCGTCGTTGAAGCCGTTCGCCTCGATCAGTTCCGCGAGCGCGCGCGCCGTGCCCGACGAGCCGATCGCCTGATCCCAGCCGGTGCCCTTGTATTCGCTCGAGATGATCTGGATTTCGCGCTTGGCGGCGAGTTCGGCCTGACGCATCGTGTATTCGTCGACGTTGCCTGCCGGGAAGAACTGGAGGCTATGGCTCACGCAGCCGATATAGAGGCTTTCCATGTGGATCGGCGTGTAATGCGAGCCGATGATGAACTCCGTCGAGCCGCCGCCGATATCGACCACGAGCCGCTTGCCCGCGCTCGCCGGCACCGAATGCGCGGCGCCCGCATAGATGAGGCGCGCTTCTTCGCGCCCGGCGATGACTTCGATCGGGAAACCGAGCGCGGCTTCCGCTTCGACGAGAAAGTCGTGCGCGTTCTTCGCGACGCGCAGCGTGTTGGTGGCGACGGCGCGCACCTGATCGGGATGAAAGTCGCGAAGGCGTTCGCCGAAACGCTTCAGGGCGTCCCAGCCGCGCACCTGCGACGCGCGGTCGAGCATCTTGTCCTTCGACAGGCCGCCGCCGAGCCGCACGGGCTCGCGCAGTGCGTCGACTTGATAAATCTGGCTGCCGGCGGGCGTTTCCTCGACCCGTCCGACAATCAGGCGAAAGCTGTTCGATCCGAGGTCGACGGCGGCAAGTAAATGGGGATGTGTGACCATCGGATATCCAGAATCGTGAAGTGGGGAAAAGGCACTGTCACAGCGGCGCTGTTGCAGCGCACGAATTCTATTCTATGCCGAGGCAGCCCGCGCCCTCGTCGATTCATCCGAAATCGCGCATTTGCGGTAGCGACGCTATCCCGGTTGTGAGTAGAATTTGTGAAATTCGTTCTGTCTTAAAAAATACATCATATTGTGAGAGCATCCGAGAGTTCCCTTGTCCATCTGATCGAGACCCCTTCCCTCCCTCCGATGTCCATACGCTATCCGCTATTCAACCGCGAACTGGGCATATTAGGTTTCAACGAGCGCGTCCTCGCACAGGCCGCCGACACGACGGTTCCGCTGCTGGAGCGCCTGCGTTTCATCTGCATCACCAGCAGCAATCTCGACGAATTCTTCGAAGTCCGCATGGCGGGTCTGCAAGAGCAGATGCGCGACAACCCCGGCTCGCTGTCGCCGGACGGCATGTCGCTGCAACACGTCTACGACCTCGTCTCCGAGCGCGCGCAGCGTCTCGTGCGCCAGCAATACTCGATGCTGCATGACATCGTGCTGCCCGCGCTCGAAATGGAAGGCATCTACTTCCACGGCGCGGAAGACTGGACCGAGCAGCAGACCGCCTGGGCGCGCGATTACTTTCACAACGAACTGCTGCCGGTGCTCACGCCGATCGGACTCGATCCCGCGCATCCGTTTCCGCGCGTGTTGAACAAGAGCCTGAACTTCGTCGTCGAGCTGGAAGGCACCGACGCATTCGGCCGTCAGGCGATGATGGGCATCGTCCAGGCGCCGCGCGCGCTGCCGCGCCTCGTGCGCATGCCTGAAGCGCTGTCGGGCTATCCGCATGGTTTCGTGCTGCTGAGTTCGTTCATGCAGCACTTTGTGAACGAGTTGTTCCCGCATCTCGTCGTGCGCAGTTGCAATCAGTTTCGTATCACGCGCAATAGCGAGCTTTTCGTCGATGAAGACGAAATCACCAATCTGCGCGTCGCGCTGCAGGGCGAATTGCCGGCGCGGCATCTGGGCAACGCGGTGCGTCTCGAAGTGTCGGCGGAAACGCCTGCGCATCTCGTGCGGCGTCTGCTCGATGAAGGTCAGTTGAGCGAACGCGATCTGTATCGCGTGAACGGGCCGGTGAACCTCGTGCGCCTCATGCAGTTGCCGGAAATGGTCGACCGGCCGGACCTCAAGTTCGTACCGCATATTCCGTCGGTGCCGAAGCCGATCGCGAACACATCGAATCTCTTCGATGCGATCGATCAGGGCGACATCCTGCTGCATCATCCGTACGAGAGCTTCCAGCCGGTGCTGGAGTTGCTGCTGCAGGCGGCGAAAGATCCGCAAGTTGTTGCGATCAAACAGACGATCTATCGCACGGGCACCGATTCCCCGTTGATGGACGCGCTCATGCAAGCCGCGCGCAATGGCAAGGAAGTGACGGTCGTCGTGGAACTGCTCGCGCGGTTCGACGAGGAGACGAACATCAACTGGGCGTCGCAGCTTGAGGCGGTGGGCGCACATGTGGTGTATGGCGTGGTCGGCCACAAGTGTCACGCGAAGATGATGCTGATCGTGCGGCGTGTGTCGCAAGGCGGCAAGCTCGTGCTGAAGCGGTATGCGCATCTGGGCACGGGCAACTATCATCCGCGCACGGCGCGTCTCTATACCGACTTCGGCCTGATGACGTCCGATCAGGAAATGTGCGAGGACGTGCATCATGTCTTCCAGCAACTGACGGGCATCGGCGGCGAGATTGCGCTGCATCAGCTATGGCAGTCGCCGTTCACGCTGCACGCGAAGCTTATCGATGCCATCCGCGCCGAGGCCGAGCATGCGCGCGCGGGGCGGCGGGCGCGGATCGTCGCGAAGATGAATGCGCTGCTGGAGCCGACGGTCATCGCCGCGCTTTACGAGGCGTCGCATGCCGGCGTGAAGATCGATCTGATCGTGCGGGGTGTGTGCTCGTTGAAGCCCGGTGTCGAGGACTTGTCGGAGAACATCACGGTGCGGTCGATCGTCGGGCGCTTTCTCGAGCATCATCGCATCTTCTATTTCTATGCGAATGGGAAGGAAGATGTGTTTCTGTCGAGCGCGGACTGGATGGACCGGAATTTCTTCCGCCGCGTGGAGGTGGCGTTTCCGATACGCGATCGGCGGTTGAAGCGGCGCGTGATTGCCGAGGGCTTGTCGGTGTGTCTCGGTGATAATCAATCGGCGTGGGTCATGCAGAGCGATGGGCATTATCGTAAGCGGCGTCCGGGGAAGTCTATTCGCAATGCGCAGTTGGGGTTGCTGGCGAAGTTTTGCTCGTGAGTTTTTTTCGTTTGGCCGAATGGCCCCCAATTCTTTTGCCGGATCCCGTATTCGCGTCGGTCTATTGGCACTGCCCCTGTGCGGGGCGGCAGTCACTTTCTTTGCTGCTGCAAAGAAAGTGACCAAAGAAAGCAGCTTTTTTTGCATCCAAAATACTTCATGCCGGCCGCGGCATAGGCGATTGACCTAATGGCCCCCAGAGTGTTAATTCTTTTGCCGGATCCCGTATTCGCGTCGGTCTATTAGCACTGCCCCTGTGCGGGGCGGCAGTCACTTTCTTTGCTGCTGCAAAGAAAGTAGCTTCTCCCATCCAAAGTGCCTCACACCGGCCGCGGCACAGGCGATTGACCTAATGGCCCCCAGAGTAGCGAGTGCCCTCAAAGGTCATATCGGGCTTGGATCGCGCACGGTCCGACACATCGCACCGCATAACAAACTGGTTCAGCACGAAACAGCGCCAGCCCGCTTCGCGGCCGACCGGTCAATCGGGTTGGCGCGCGCTCTCTTGCTAGCGCCGCCATCTCGCGGCATTTGTTCTTCGTCGGTTTCCCTTGCAGACCCAACGGCAGCGCGAAGCGCTGTGCCGACGCTATTTTGTGCTGAACCAGCGCCCTAAAACTTGTGGTGCGGCAGATCGTGCGCGAGCCAAGTCCGACTGGGCCTTCGATGCCAACACTTAGGCGAGTGCCAACTTGAGGGAGAAAAATGGCCAAGTTGCGTGTGACAGCGGGCCTGAAAAGCGGCGGATTCAACCGGTCAACGCAACCCCCAACGTCTCGGCCAATTTCTCCGCTGGAGTCATAAAGCCCAAGGTCTGCCGCGGCCTTTCATTGAGTCGCTTGGCAATTGCGTTCAATTCAGCCTGTGAGTAATG
>NZ_OGTP01000018.1 GCF_900258035.1 Caballeronia novacaledonica
CGAACAGGACCGTGAAACGACTCCACGCCGATGATAGTGCGGATTCCCGTGTGAAAGTAGGTAATCGTCAGGCTCCTTATGCTTCGAACAAAAACCCCACCCCGCAAAGGTGGGGTTTTTGCGTTGGAGCGGCAAAATCTGGCAGCACGAAGGTCCAAGGAGAAAAGCGGCGACCGCTATCGAGCCAGGAATCGCTCCGCTAAACGCACCCAGTACGACGATCCAACAGACAACAGGTCATCGTTGAAGTCATAGCTGGCGTTGTGCAACATGCACGGCCCGGCACCGTGCCCCTGCTCGCGATGTCCACCATCGCCATTACCCAGGAACGCGTAACATCCGGGTTTTTCGAGGAGCATGAACGAGAAATCTTCCGCACCCATCGTTGGTTCGACGGCAGTGTCGACTTTCTCTTCCCCTACGACTTCCGCCATCACTTCCGCCGCGAAGCGCGTCTCTTCAACTGCGTTGATCGTCGGCGGATACTTTCTGGCGAAGCGCAACTCCACCTCGCAATCGTACGCCGCAGCAGTCGCTTCGACGATTTTGCGCATCCGCTCCTCGATCAGATCGAGCGTCGAAACCGTGAAGGTGCGCACGGTGCCGCCGAGCCAGGCCTGATCGGGTACCACATTCGCCGCTTCCCCGGCATGAATCTGCGTGATGGAAAGCACCGCCGTATCGATCGGCTTCTTGCTTCGCGTGATGATGCTCTGAAGCCCATTCGCAATCTGGACCGCCGTAAAAACCGGATCGTGTCCGTTATGCGGTAAAGCCGCGTGCGAACCGGTTCCGCGCACCGTGATGCGAAACTCGTTGCTGGAAGCCATGATCGGACCTTCGATCACCCCGAAATGTCCGGCGGGCATGCCCGGCCAATTGTGGATGCCGAACACGGCATCGACGGGAAATCGCGTGAAAAGACCATCATCGATCATGGCCTTTGCGCCCGCACCGCCTTCCTCGGCCGGTTGAAAAATGAAAACGACCGTCCCGTCGAACTTGCCGTGCTGAGCCAGATGCTTCGCGGCGCCGAGCAGCATGGCAGTGTGACCATCGTGACCGCAGGCATGCATGCGGCCATTGTTCGTCGACCGATGTTCGAACGTATTGAGTTCCTGAATCGGCAGTGCATCCATATCCGCGCGCAGTCCGATGGATGCGCCGCCGCCGCCACGCTTCAGCACGCCGACGACGCCCGTCTTGCCCAGTCCCCGATGCACTTCGATTCCCCAACGTTCGAGGCTCTCGGCCACCAGTTTTGCGGTGCCCACCTCTTCATAGCGCAATTCGGGATGGGCATGGATCGTTCGTCGGAGCGTTTTGATTTCATCGTGCGATGCTTCGATTTCCGGGATCAGATTCATTTGAACTGCTCTCACGTTTGAATTCGGATTGCGCGAATTGCATGCGCTAGTCGTTCCATTCTACGCCGCCACTATTTGCGGCACCGGACGGTCGATCGCATAGCGACCGTAATAGAATTCCATCATCTGCCGCTTTTTATTCTGATTTACCGGACTTTTCGATGAACGCTCCAGCCGAGTTCGCCCGAGCCGTATGCCCGCACGATTGCCCCGATACCTGCGCGATGCGCGTAACGGTCGAAGACGGTAGAGCGGTCAAGATCAGCGGCGATCCCGATCATCCGCCGACGCAAGGCGTCCTCTGCACGAAGGTCACGCGGTACGCCGAGCGCACGCATCACAAGGATCGTCTTTTGACTCCGCTGCGGCGAACCGGCAAGAAGGGCGAGGGCCGCTTCGAGCCGATCGGCTGGGACGAAGCGTTGAAACTCGCTGCTGAACGCCTGACGCCGATCGCCCGGCGTGCGCCCGAATCCATCGTGCCGTACAGCTACGCGGGAACGATGGGTCTCGTTCAGGGCGAAAGCATCGCCGCGCGATTTTTCAACGTACTGGGTGCGTCGCGCCTGGAGCGTACGATTTGCGCCGCCGCGGGCGCGGCCGGTCTGCGCTACACGTACGGCGCGAGCCTCGGCATGCATGCGGAGTTCTACGAAGAAAGCGAGGTCATTCTGATCTGGGGCGCCAACCCGATCGCGTCGAGCCTGCATTTCTGGACGCGCGCGCAGGAAGCCAAGCGACGCGGCGCCAGGCTGATCGCGATCGATCCGTACAAGTCGCTCACAGCGGAAAAGTGCCATCAGCACATCGCGCTGCGCCCGGGCACCGATGCCGCGCTGGCGCTCGGCATGATCGACGTCTTGATCCGCGAAAACTTCATCGACGACGAATATGTGAGCGCCCATACGATAGGCTTCGAAGAACTCGCGGCGCGCGCGTCGCAGTATCCGCCTTCACGCGTTGCGCAGATTTGTGGCATCGAGGAAAACGTCGTCGTTGAACTCGCTCGCGCGTTCGGATCGACCAAGAAGGCCGCGATCCGGCTCAACTACGGCATGCAGCGCGTGCGCGGTGGCGGCAACGCGGTTCGTGCGATCGCCTGCTTGCCCTCGTTGACAGGCGCGTGGCGCGAACGCGCCGGAGGCTTGCTGCTCTCGTCGTCGGGATGGACGCCAACCGACGGCAGCGCGCTCGAACGCCCCGATTTGCTTCCCGGCTGGCCTTCGAAAATGCCGCGTGCCATCAACATGAACGCGATCGGCGACGCGCTGCTGCATCCTGGCGACGCGCAGTTCGGGCCAAAGATCGAAGCGCTGATCGTCTACAACTCGAATCCTGTCGCGGTCGCGCCCGATTCGGCGAAGGTCGAGGCGGGCTTCGCGCGCGAGGATTTGTTCACGATCGTGCTCGAACACTTTCAGACCGACACCGCCGATTACGCCGACCTGATTTTCCCCGCGACGACCCAACTCGAGCATCTGGACGTCCACAAGTCGTACGGACACACCTACGTGATGGCGAATCTGCCGGCGATTCGACCCGTCGGTGAGGCGCGTCCGAATACGGAGATATTCCGGGGCCTCGCGCGTGCCATGAACCTCACCGAACCGGCGCTGTTCGAGACCGACGAGCAGATCGCCTCGAAGGCCTTCCGCTGGGACGACAAGACGCTCGAAGGCCAGAGCTGGGACAAACTGAAGGCGTCCGGCTGGCTGAAGCTGGACATCGCCGAGGCTCCACTGGCTGACGGCGCGTTCCGCACGCCATCCGGGAAATGTGAGTTCTACAGCGAGCGCCTGAAGCGCGAGGGCCTCGATCCGCTGCCGGATTATCTGCCTCCGTACGAGTCCGCGGACGGCTCGCCGGAACTGGCCACGCGTTATCCGCTCGCGATGATCTCGCCGCCCGCCCGCAATTTCCTGAACAGCAGCTTCGTGAATATCGAGAGTCTGCGCGCGTCGGAACGCGAACCTCATCTCGATATTCATCCTGCCGATGCCGAAGCGCGAGGCATCGCCGATGGCGCGCTGGTACGCATTTTCAACGATCGCGGTTCGATGCAGGCCCGCGCTCGCGTGACGGACCGCGCGCGAGAGGGCGTCGTCGTCGGCTTGTCGATCTGGTGGAAGAAGCTGTCGCCGGATGGCTGCAACGCGAATCAGGTGACGAGTCAGGCGCTGACCGACCTCGGAGGCTCGGCGACGTTTTACGACTGCCTCGTCGAAGTGGAGCAGATGGATCGATGTGCATGACACGAGCAGACTCGAACGGGTCTGGTGTATGGCGTCTAACCCAGTTGTCGGAGGCTTGCCGAAAAGCTAGGATTTCGCTTTCGCACGACCATTCTAAAATCATATAAAGGAGACGCCGAATGGAGAAACCCTGGCTTAAGTCTTACCCGGCCGGCGTGCCTGCGTCCATCGATGCCTCCGTGTATCGGTCGGTTTCCGAGTTGCTCGAGGACAGTTTCCGCAAGAATCGGGATCGTCGCGCGTTCGTGTGCATGGGTCAGTCGATCACGTACACCGAGCTCGACGCCATGTCGAGAAAGCTGGCCGCGTGGTTCCAGAAGCGGGGCATGAAGCCTGGCGCACGCGTCGCGCTGATGATGCCGAACGTCCTGCAGTATCCCGTTGCGATCGCGGCGGTGCTGCGCGCGGGCTACATCGTCGTGAACGTCAATCCGCTTTACACGCCGCGCGAGCTTGAGCATCAGCTCAAGGACAGCGGCGCGGAAGCGATCGTCATTCTGGAGAACTTCGCCGGCACGCTTCAGGCCGTCATCAAGAACACCGCCATCAAACATGTGGTCGTCGCGTCGATGGGCGATCTCATGGGCTTGAAGGGGCTGCTGGTCAACTTCGTCGTGCGTCGCGTGAAAAAGATGGTGCCCGAGTGGAGCCTGCCGGGAAGCATCCGTTTCAACGATGCGCTCGACCAGGGCGGCCGCATCACGCTCCAGCCCGTCACCCAAACCCCCGACGACGTCGCGTTCCTGCAGTACACGGGCGGCACGACGGGCGTCGCGAAGGGCGCGACGCTCACGCATCGCAATATCATCGCGAATACGCTGCAATCCGAAGTCTGGCTCGATCCGGCTCGCAAAAGCCGCCCCGACATCGATCCGTTCGTTTGCGTGGTCGCGCTGCCGCTTTATCACATCTTCGCGTTGACGGTGTGCGGGATGCTGACCATCCGGACCGGCGGCCTCGGCGTGCTGATTCCGAATCCGCGCGACATCGCCGGGACCATCAAGGAATTGAAGGGCGTTTCCATCAACACGTTCCCGGCGGTCAACACGCTCTACAACGCGTTGCTGAATCATCCCGATTTCGGCAAGCTCGACTTCTCCAAGCTCATCGCGGCGAACGGCGGCGGCATGGCGGTTCAGGAAGCCGTCGCCAAGCGCTGGTTCGCCGCGACCGGCGTGCCGATCATCGAGGGTTATGGATTGTCGGAGACTTCGCCCTGCGTGACCTGCAATCCGGTGACCGCCACTGAATATACGGGCACGATCGGCTTGCCGCTTCCGTCGACGGAAGTCTCCATTCGCGACGACGACAACCGGGAAGTGCCGCTCGGCCAACCCGGCGAAATCTGCATTCGCGGGCCGCAAGTGATGGCGGGCTACTGGAACCGTCCCGACGAAACGGCGAAGGTGATGACTCACGACGGCTTCTTTCGCTCGGGCGACGTCGGCGTGCTGGACGAGCGCGGCTATGTGAAGATCGTCGATCGCAAGAAGGACATGATTCTCGTGTCGGGCTTCAACGTGTATCCGAACGAAATCGAGGATGTCGTCGCGATGTTGCCGGGCGTGTTCGAAGTCGCCGCCGTCGGAGTCAAGGATCAGGCATCCGGCGAGGCGGTGAAGCTCTTCATCGTGCGCAAGGATCTGAGCCTGACGGAAGCCGACGTCATCGCTTACTGCAAGGAGAGGCTCACCGGCTACAAGCGCCCGCGCACGATCGAATTCCGCAATGAGTTGCCGAAGAGCAATGTCGGCAAGATCCTGCGACGCGAATTGCGCGACGGCCGCGCGTAGCGTTCGCATCGCCTGGCGTGAAAAAGCCATCGTGTCGTGAGACGCGATGGCTTTTTTGTCGAGCGCACGCGACGCCCGCGCTGAAACGAAAAAAAGGCGCCCGAAGGCGCCTTTCAGTGGATACCGCTTTGTTACGACCTTATTAGAACTTGTGACGGATACCGACAACAGCGGCAACCTGGTTCGACGTCGACGACGGCGACAGGCCGTTGATGTTCGCGACGGCTGCGCGGTTCGTCGAGTCCGTGCCGGTTGCGTGCTGGTACACGCCGTCGACGTACACGTCGGTGCGCTTGGACAGGAAGTAGTCCACGCCGAGCATACCTTGGTGGTACTTGGCGTCGCCCAGACCGTAGCCCTTCGTGTAGTCATACGCCACGCCCAGCAGGAGAGCCGGGGTCAGCTGATACTTGAAGTTGATTTCGGCGTTGTGGAACTTGCCCGTACCGCCGGTGAAGCCGCCCGTCGGCGTCAGGCCGGTGCCCGGCTCCGAACCGAGATCCTTGAACTGCGTGTTGCTATACGTTGCGCCGATGGTCGCCGCGCCGAACGTGTAAGCACCGCCAGCCGAGATCACTTGCTGCGTCTTCGCCGAAGCGTAGCCGTTGATCACGCGGCTCGAGCCGAAGTTCGAGGTCGAGCCAGGGGTCGTCGTCGGCGTCTTCGAGCTCGCGTTGTTGCCGAAGAACGAGTAGTTCGGATCCTTGACGTTCAAGTAGCCCGCGCCCAATTGCAGGGGGCCTTGCGAGTAGCCGAGGCCAACCGACCAGATCTGGTTGCGGTTGAACTGGCCAGCCTGGCCGCCGAGGCTATACAAGCCGCCGAAGGTGAAGCCGGCGTAGTTCGCGCTCGTGAACTTGATCGCGTTGTTCACGCGATTCGAGTTGTTCATGTTGTCCAGGTCGCCCGGGTGTGCGCCGAAGTACGACGCCCACTGGCTACCGACTTCGAATGCGCCGGTGTAGTCAACCACGGAGTCGTACTGGCGACCCAGGGTGACCGTGCCGAATTGCGCCGTCGACAGACCGACATATGCCTGACGGCCGAACATGTCGCCGCCTTGGCCCAGTTGACCGTTGAACACGTTGAAGCCGTTTTCCAACACGAAGATGGCCTTCAGACCGCCACCGAGGTCTTCCGTGCCGCGCAGGCCCCAACGGCTACCCTGCAGGTTGCCGCTGTTCATTGCATACAGCTTCTGGCCGTTGCTGTTGTTGTTGTAGGCGAAGCCTGCGTCGATGATGCCGTACAGCGTCACGCTGCTCTGCGCATGTGCGGCGCCTGCGAATGCGCCCAATGCGGCGAGAGCGAGAAGCGACTTTTTCATTGAATAGATCTCCAGGGAGTGTTTGCGACTTTTTGGCAAGGTCACTGTTCTAGCGCCAGTGTGTTGACGGTCCCTGCCGGGCTTCTAAATGAAGTTGAGTCGTAATGTAACAAAGAGACTTTGGCCGACAAAGGAAAAGGGCGTGATCCGCCGGACGAATGTGACATTTATGCAACACGCGCTAAAATGTTGGTTTTGCAGGATTTTTGCGACTCGTGTTTGCCCTAATTACCAAAATCGGTGCTTGGGCAAGGGCGATTTCGGTGCAATCGCAGGGGGGGCGAAGCGGGCATTTCACGGGCTTTCGTCGGACCGGGATTGCCAAGTCCGCGCAGCCTCGCCGCCCGTCGATGTGTGCGCTAAAATCCGCGTTTTCGTCCGCATGCTGGCTCAGCCGTTGGTCGAAATATCCAATCAGCCCACGGACCATGAAGGAGGTGACAACATGACGCTCGATGAAGTCATCAGCGAGTTCGACCGAGGCTTGCGCTCCATGACCGGCGTGAGTCGCATGTCGCGGCCGATTCCCGAATCGACGATTCCCGGCGCGGACTCGCAAGGCGACATCTTCCCGGAGGAATCGCAACTCACGGAGAAGGAGCGCGCGCATTCTGCTGGCTTGATGCGCGTGAACCATGTCGGCGAAGTCTGCGCGCAGGCGCTTTATCAGGCGCAAAAGCTCGCCACGAATTCACCCGAGCTCAAGGCGAGCTTCGAACGAGCGGCGCGCGAGGAGGAAGATCATCTCGCGTGGACATCGACGCGGCTGAAGGATCTCGAGTCGCGGCCGAGCCTGCTGAACCCGCTCTGGTATGCGGGCGCGCTCGCGATCGGTTTCGTCGCGGGCCGCTTCGGCGATCGCGCGAGCCTCGGCTTCATGGCCGAAACCGAGCGCCAGGTCGAGCAACATCTCGATGGCCACATGAAGACGCTGCCCGCGAACGATCACGCATCGCGCGCGATCGTCGAACAGATGCGTCTCGATGAAAGCGCGCACGCCGCCGCCGCGATCGGCGCGGGTGGGAGCGAAGTGCCGTTTCCCGTTCGCGCACTCATGCGTGCAGCCTCCAAGGTGATGACTCGCACGGCCTATTACATCTAGCGGACTGAACGCCTCGATCGATCGTACGAAAGATCGGCCGAGGCGCCCTCCGCCGGAACCCACCAGCAGACCACTAAACGGCTGAGAGAACCGTTACATTTCCCTCATTTCGCCTGCTCATTTCACGTACTACCTTCACATCCCGCACTAGCTCTCTAATTCATAACGGTTTTCTCTTTCGCCGTCACTTCAAGCTCCCGCGCTAAGTCCTTGTTCTAGCGAATAAAAAGCACTCGAAAAAAAGTTACGCGTCTTGACCGAGGAAATGCGTTCCTCTAAAGTGGGAGACAGTGTGAGAAAGTGGTCTTTTGTGTGATTCAGGAGCCATTTTCGAGCAAAACTGGGGTGGGGCGGGCGTCGGGGTGGGCGGCCGAAACGGGGAGAGGGTGAGTGTTCCAAGGGGCGTCGGCGCTGACGCTCGATGCGAAAGGACGGATGTCGGTTCCGTCGCGCTATCGGGAAGCGCTGCAAGGGCAGGCAGAAGGCCGGGTGACGCTCACGAAGAGCCCGGATGGATGCCTGTTGCTCTTTCCTCGCCCGGAGTGGGAAGTCTTTCGCGCCAAGGTTGCCGCGCTTCCGATGGAAGCCATGTGGTGGCGGCGCATCTTTCTCGGTAATGCAATGGATGTCGAACTCGACAGCGCCGGGCGCGTGCTGGTCTCGCCCGAGCTGCGTGCTGCCGCGTCGCTGGAAAAAGAAGTGACTTTGCTCGGCATGGGCGCGCATTTCGAGCTGTGGGATTCGCAGACTTATGCGGCGAAGGAAGCAGCGGCAATGGCGCAGGGCATGCCCGACGCGCTGAAGAATTTCACTTTCTGACGTGGCGCTGAAGAACATGGCGAAGTCGTCGGGAAACGAGCTGCAGCACCGGACAGTGCTGTTGACAGAAGCGGTGGATGGGCTGATCACGCGCCCGGACGGCATCTATATAGATGGCACGTTCGGACGCGGCGGTCACAGTCGGGCGATCTTGCAGCGGTTGGCGGAAGCGGGGCAGCTCATCGCCTTCGACAAGGATCCTCTTGCAATCGCCACGGCGCAACAGATTCAAGACTCACGTTTTTCGATCGTGCACGACAGCTTCGCGGCGTTGCGCGACGCGGCGAAGGAGCGTGGGATCGGGCGGGTGTCGGGCGTGTTGCTGGACCTTGGCGTGTCGTCGCCGCAGGTGGACGACCCGGAGCGCGGCTTCAGCTTCCGCGCAGCAGGTCCGCTCGACATGAGGATGGATCCGACTCGCGGCGAGTCGGCGGCCGAGTGGCTCGCACGGGCCACGGTGCAGGAAATCACGGAGGTCATCAGAGATTATGGGGAAGAACGGTTTGCTTTTCAGATTGCAAAGGCGCTTGTTGCTCGCCGGGCAGAGTCCGACCGTCTTGGGCCTCTCGACAGCACGAGCGAGCTTGCCGAAATCGTGGGTCACGTCGTCAAAACCCGTGAAAAGGGCAAGGACCCGGCAACTCGCACCTTTCAAGCTATACGGATTCACGTCAATCAAGAGCTTGCGGAGCTGCAGGTAGTACTCGAATCGGCACTGGCACTGTTGGAGCAAGGGGGGCGGCTGGTCGTGATCAGCTTTCATTCACTCGAAGACCGGATCGTCAAGCGGTTCATGCAGGCGCACGCAAGCGCGCCGGCGGTGGACCGTCGCTTGCCGATCCGCGCGGTCGATCTTCCCAGCCCGCCGCTGCGCGTGGTCGGCCGCGTGTTTCCGAGTGACGCCGAAGTCGCCGACAACCCGCGCGCGCGGTCCGCGGTGATGCGTATCGCGGAGCGGATCGCGCCATGAACCGCCTCAATATCTTCCTGCTGATCATCGTGCTCGCGTGCGCGCTGTCGGTCGTCAGCTCCACGAACCAGCAGCGGGAGATATTCATCGACCTGCAGCGGGCGCAGTCGCAGGAGCGCCAGCTTCAGCAGGATTACGCGCAGTTGCAGTATCAGCAGAGCGCGCTTTCGAAAACGTCGCGCATCGAGCAGTTGGCCACTAACTCACTGAAAATGCAGTCCGTGACGACTGGCCGCACGCAATATCTCACCTACGACACGGCCGCCAACAAAGCCGCCGACGCACCCATGCCGCCGCCGCTGCCGGCGTCGGCGCCGCCTGCCCGCGGAGCCAAGCGATGAAAAAATCCGCGAAGCAGAAAGACGTCGCTCATACGCCGAACCCGCTCCTCGCCGTGCGCTTGCCAATGTGGCGCTCGAAGTTCGTCGTTTTCCTGCTCTTCATGGCGTTCGTCGCGCTCGCCGGACGTGCGTTCTGGATTCAGGGTCCGGGCAACGCGTTTTTTAAGAAGCAGGGCGAGAGCCGCTATCAGCGCACGCTCGAAATGCCGGCGACGCGCGGTCAGATCCGCGACCGCAACGGCCTCGTGCTCGCCACGAGCCTGCCGGTGAAGGCCATCTGGGCGATTCCGGAAGCCGTGCCGAACGATCTCGGCGCGGACAAGTTCGCGCAATTGTCCAAACTGCTCGAAATGCCGGAAAAAGAGCTGCGCGCGAAGCTCTCGATGGACAAGACCTTCGTCTATGTGAAACGTCAGGTGCCGCTCGAAGTCGCGCAGAAGGTCGCCGCGCTCGACATTCCCGGCATTTATTCGCGCGGCGAATACAAGCGCTTCTATCCGGAAGGCGAAATCACCGCGCACCTGATCGGCTTTACTAATATTGAAGACAAGGGCCAGGAAGGCGTCGAACTCGGCGACCAGCACGTCCTCGCCGGTACGCCGGGCATGCGCCGCGTCATCAAGGACCGAATGGGCCACATCGTCGAGGACGTCGACGAGCAGGTCGTGCCGCACAATGGCACGGACGTCGAACTCTCGATCGACAGCAAGATTCAGTACATCGCGTACACGAACCTGAAGGCGGCCGTCGAGAAGTCGAAGGCGAAGGCGGGCGCGGCGATCGTGATCGACGTGAAAACGGGCGAGGTGCTCGCGCTCGTCAACTATCCCACCTACAACCCGAACGACCGCTCGCGCATGACGGGCGAGCAGTTGCGCAACCGCATTCTCACGGACACCTTCGAGCCGGGCTCGATCATGAAGCCGTTCACCGTTTCGCTCGCGCTCGATCTGCATCGGGTGACGCCGAACACGCTCGTGGAAACGGGCGGCGGCGTGTTCGTGCTCGACGGCGCGCGCATCACGGACGATTCCGGATTCGGCACGCTCACGGTCGGCGGCGTGATTCAGAAGTCGAGCAATATCGGCGCGACCAAAATTGCGATGCAATTGCGCCCTGAAGAAATGTGGAACATGTACACGAGCATCGGGCTCGGTCAGGCGCCGAAGGTCGGTTTTCCGGGCGCCGTGACGGGGCGCCTGCGGCCGTGGAAGAGCTGGCGGCGCATCGAGCAGGCGACGATGTCGTACGGATACGGCTTGTCGGCGTCGCTGTTCCAGCTTGCGCGCGCGTACACGGCGATCGCCAATGACGGCACCATTTTGCCGGTCTCGATTTTCCGCACACCCGGCGACCAGCCGCCGGTCGGTCAGCAGGTCTTCGCGCCGACGACCGCGCGTCAGGTGCGCGCGATGCTCGAAACCGTGACGGCGAAGGGCGGCACGTCGCCGGATGCGGCCGTGCCGGGTTATCGCGTCGGCGGCAAGTCGGGCACGGCGTACAAGCACGGCGGGCACGGCTACGATCATTCGAAGTACCGTGCATCGTTCGTCGGCATGGCGCCGATGCCGAATCCGCGCATCGTGGTGGCGGTGTCGGTCGACGAGCCGACGGTCGGCAGCCACTTCGGCGGCCAGGTGTCGGGTCCGGTGTTCTCGGGCATCGTCGGCGATACGCTGCGCGCGCTCAACGTGCCGCCCGACATGCCGGTCAAGCAAATGGTCGTCACGGACGATTCGAATTCCGCCACGCAGCCGCCCGCCCAGCAGCCGGCGAACAGAAACAACGCGAACACCGCGAAGAAAGTCGCGGTGTCGAGCAATATGAAGACGCACCCGGGAGTCGTGCGATGAGCGCGCAAGCCCGACAGAGCAAGATGCAAAAGGACGTATCACATGCCGTTCAATGGCTGCGCGAACACGTGCAGCCCGAGGCGCAATTGCACGCCGACACGCGCTCGCTGAAAAGCGGCGACGTGTTTCTCGCCTATGCCGTCGACGGCGCGGACAACCGCCCGTATCTCGACGCCGCGCTCGCCGCGCGCGCGGCTGCGGCGCTCTATCAGCCGGAGAAGTTCGCGGGCAAGCCCGACGCATCGAAGACGCTCGCCGTGAAGGCGCTGAACGAGCTCGCGGGCCCGATCGCGTCCGCGTGGTACGGCGAGCCCACGGCGTCGATGTTGACCGTCGGCGTGACGGGCACGAACGGGAAGACCTCGTGCAGCCAGTGGATCGCCACGGCGTTGACGGCGCTCGGCCGTCCGTGCGCGATCGTCGGCACGCTCGGCATCGGCATGCCGGGCAAGCTCGCGCATAGCGGCTTCACCACGCCCGACGCGCCGCAGTTGCAGCGCAATCTCGCGCAACTGAAAGCACAAGGCGCGGAAGGTGTGGCGATGGAAGTGTCGTCGCATGCGCTGCATCAGGGCCGCGTGAATGGCGTCGATTTCGACGTCGCCATTTTCACGAATCTCACGCAGGATCATCTCGATTATCACGTCACATTCGACGCCTACGAAGCCGCGAAAGCGCGTCTGTTCGCGTGGCCGTCGCTGAAGACGGCAATCGTCAATCGCGACGATGCGGCGGGCCAGCGGCTGATCGAATCGCTGCGCGGCAAAGTGCGCACGATTGCCTACGGCGTCGAAATGCCCGCCGATGCCACGCCGAGCGCCGACGCGATGCTGCTCGCGACGCAAGTCCGCGCAACGGCCACGGGCACCGCGTTTCATTTGTCGTCCGACTGGGGCGAAGCCGATATCGAAGTCAGTACGCTCGGCACGTTCAACGTGAGCAATCTGCTTTCCGTGCTCGGCGTGCTACTCGAAGTCGGCGTGCCGTTCGATTCCGCCATCGCGCGTATCGAAAAGCTCGAATCCGTCAACGGCCGCATGGAGCGGCTCGGCGGACGCGTTCAGACCGATGAACCGCTCGTCGTGATCGACTACGCGCACACGCCCGACGCACTCGACAAAACTCTCAGCGCGCTGCGGCCGATCGCGCAGGCGCGCGGCGGCGAGCTCGTCTGCATGTTCGGCTGTGGCGGCGATCGCGACGCGACCAAGCGTCCGCTGATGGGCGAAATCGCGGAACGCCTCGCGGATCAGGTCGTCATCACGAGCGACAACCCGCGCAGCGAAGATCCGCAAGCCATCATCGACCAGATCGCGGCCGGCATGACCGACGCCGCCAAGGCGCGCCGTATCGAAGACCGCGCGAGCGCGATTCTGCAGGCGATCCGCTCGGCGGCGCGCGAGGATGTCGTCGTACTCGCCGGAAAAGGGCACGAAGCCACGCAGGAAATCATGGGCAAGAAACGCGCTTTCTCGGATCAGGATCACGCGCGGCTCGCACTTGCCGCACGCGCCACGCAACAGCGCGGAGGTGGCGAATGACGATGTTCACTTTGCGCGAAGCCGCCGCGATGATTCCCGGCGCCGTCCTGAAGGGCGATGAAAACGTGGCCATCGAACGCGTCGTCACGGACAGCCGCGGCGTTCAGGCCGGTGACCTGTTCGTCGCGGTGCGGGGCGATCGCTTCGACGCGCATGATTTCCTCGATCAGGTGGCGAAGAGCGGTGCGGCTGCGGCGCTCGTGTCGCGCGAGCCGGGCAATGTCGATGCCTGGCCGCTTCCTGTCATCAAGGTAAAGGACACGCGCGCGGCGCTCGGTGCGCTGGCGCACGGCTGGCGCAAGCGCTTCACGATGCCGCTCGTCGCCGTGACGGGCAGCAACGGCAAGACGACCGTGAAGGAGATGATCGCGTCGATTTTCACGGCTGCGGTCGGCGAGCAATCGCGTCTTGCGACCGCTGGCAACTTCAACAACGACATCGGCTTGCCGCTCACGTTGTTCCGTCTGAACGCGTCGCACAAGCTCGCGGTGGTCGAGCTCGGCATGAATCACCCGGGCGAAACGGAAGTGCTCGGCAAGATGGCCGCGCCGGATGTCGCTGTCGTCAACAACGCGCAGCGCGAGCACCAGGAGTTCATGGCGACCGTCGAAGCGGTCGCGCTCGAACATGCATCGGTGATTCACGCGCTCGGAGAAACCGGCACCGCCGTTTTCCCCGCCGACGACCAATACGCCGTCTTCTGGCGCACGGCCGCGACGGGCAACGCGATCATCGACTTTGCGCTGACGGACGACGCGTCGAAAGCCGCCGTCACCGGCACGCTCGAAGGCACGACGGTGCGCATGCAGACGCCGCAAGGCGCGCTCGACGTCTCCTTGAACGTGCTCGGCGAACACAACGCGCGCAACGCGATGGCCGCAACCGCAGCCGCGCTCGCCGCAGGCGTCTCGCTCGACGCGATCAGGCGCGGCCTCGAATCGTTCCAGCCGGTGAAGGGCCGCCTGCAAGTGAAGCGCGCGGTTCTCGGCGCGCTCGCGGGCGCGACCGTCATCGACGACACGTACAACTCGAATCCCGATTCGATGCGCGCCGCGATCGACGTGCTCGCATCGCAGCCAACGCCTCGCGTGCTCGTGATGGGCGACATGGGCGAAGTCGGCGAGGAAGGCCCGGCGTTTCATCGGGAAGTGGGCGCGTATGCGGCAGAGCGCGGCATCGACGCGCTCTTCGCGCTCGGTGGCGCCAGCGTCGATTCGGTGAACGCATTCAACGCTCAAGCATCGAAGCAGACCGCCAGACATTTCAGCGACATCGCCGAAATGATCGCGGCGCTCGAAAGCGCAGGGTACGGCAGCAATGCGACGTATCTCGCGAAAGGCTCGCGCTTCATGAAGATGGAGCGCGTGGTGGACGCCTTGACGACGCCACAACAACCCGCCGCGGGCAATGCGCCCGCGACACATTGATTCACTGAAAGAGAAGGACCCGTATGCTACTCGCACTCGCGCAATGGCTTCAGAATGACGCCAGCTTCATGCGCGTGTTTACCTACATCACGTTCCGCGCCGTGGGAGCCACGGCGACGGCGCTTTTGATCGGCCTCGTTTGCGGCCCGTGGGTCATTCGCAAGCTGACCGCGCTCAAGGTCGGCCAGGCCGTGCGCAAAGACGGCCCGCAAACGCACCTCGTCAAGTCCGGCACGCCGACGATGGGCGGCGTGCTGATTCTCATCGGCATCGCGGTGTCGACGCTGCTCTGGGCCGATCTCACGAACCGCTTCGTGTGGATCGTGATGCTCGTCACCTTCGGCTACGGCGTGATCGGCTGGGTGGATGACTATCGCAAGGTTGTGCACAAGGATCCGCGCGGCATGTCCTCGCGCGAAAAGTATTTCTGGCAATCGGTGATCGGCATTTTTGCGGCCGTGTATCTCGCGTTCAGCGTCTCGGAGGCGAACAACGCGCGCGTGTTCGATCTCTTCATGGCGTGGGTTCGCAGCGGCCTCTCGATGGGCCTGCCCGCGCGCGCCGACCTGATGCTGCCGTTCGTCAAGGCGATCAGCTATCCGCTGGGCGTGTGGGGCTTTATCGCGCTGACGTACTTCGTGATCGTCGGCGCGAGCAACGCCGTGAATCTCACCGACGGCCTCGACGGTCTCGTCATCATGCCCGTCGTGCTCGTGGGCGCGTCGCTCGGCGCGTTCGCCTACGTGATGGGCAGCTCGGTCTACTCGAAATATCTGTTGTTCCCGCACATTCCCGGCGCGGGCGAACTTCTGATCTTTTGTTCCGCAATGGGCGGCGCGGGTCTCGCGTTTCTCTGGTACAACGCGCACCCCGCGCAAGTCTTCATGGGCGATGTCGGCGCCCTCGCGCTCGGCGGCGCGCTCGGCACGGTCGCGGTGATCGTCCGTCAGGAGATCGTGCTCTTCATCATGGGCGGGATCTTCGTCGCGGAAACGCTTTCCGTGATGCTGCAGGTCTTCTGGTTCAAGTTCACGAAGCGCCGCTACGGCGAAGGCCGGCGCTTCTTCAAGATGGCGCCGCTGCATCACCACTACGAACTGTCCGGCTGGACCGAAACGCAAGTGGTCGTGCGTTTCTGGATCATCACGTTGATGCTGTGTCTGTTCGGTTTGTCGACGCTCAAGTTGCGTTGATTTTTTTGGATTTCGCGGTTTCAGGTCTTTGGGAAAGGTAAAGCGATGTTTGGCGAGAAGTTTGTCGGTCGGCAAAGTCCGATGGTGCTCGTGCTGGGACTCGGTGAATCCGGTCTGGCGATGGCGCGCTGGTGCGCCAGGCACGGTTGCCGCCTGAAGATCGCCGACACGCGCGAAACGCCGCCGAATCTTTCCGAGCTCGCGATCCACAAGATCGATGCGGACTTCATCGGCGGCGCGTTCACGCCCGCATTGCTCGATGGCGGCATCGAACTCGTCGCGATCAGCCCGGGGCTTTCGCCGCTCGCGCCGGATCTCGCGCCGTTGATCGCCGCGGCGAACGAACGCGGCATTCCCGTGTGGGGCGAACTCGAACTCTTCGCGCAGGCGCTCGGCGGACTGCGCGAAAACGGTTACGCGCCGAAGGTCGTCGCGATCACCGGCACGAACGGCAAGACCACGACCACCGCGCTCACCGGCTTGTTGTGCGAACGCGCGGGCAAGTCGGTCGCGGTCGCGGGCAACATCAGCCCGTCGATGCTCGACAAGCTCACCGAGGCCATCGATCAAACCGCGCTCCCGGATGTCTGGGTGCTCGAACTGTCGAGCTTCCAGTTGGAAACCGCGCATACCTTCGCCCCGGATGCGGCCGCGGTGCTCAATATCACGCAGGATCATCTCGACTGGCACGGCGGCCTCGACGCCTATGCCGCCGCGAAAGGCCGCATCTTCGGTTTGCGCACGACGCGCGTGCTGAACCGTGACGACGTGCGCACGATGGCGCTCGCGAAAAACATCGCGCAGGACCGCGTCGTGACGTTCGGGCTGAACGAGCCGTGTCATGTCGGCGATTACGGTTTGCTGCGCGAAAACGGCGTGGCGTGGCTGAGCATCGGCATCGATCGCGACGCCGCCGACGAACCCGCGCCGTCGCGTCGACGCAAGCAGGAAGTCAGCGAACCGAACGTCGTTTCGAAGCGGCTGATGCCTGTTGACGCGCTGCGTATTCGCGGCCTTCACAACGCGGCGAACGCGCTCGCGGCGCTCGCGCTCGCGCGTGCGATCGATCTGCCGCTCGCCGCGCTGTTGCACGGCCTGCGCGAATATCGCGGCGAGCCGCATCGCGTGGAAGTGATCGCGCAGATCGACGGCGTCGATTACGTCGATGACAGCAAGGGCACCAACGTCGGCGCAACGGTCGCGGCGCTCGATGGCCTCGCGCAACGCATCGTGCTGATCGCCGGCGGCGACGGCAAGGGCCAGGACTTTTCGCCGCTCGAAGCGCCCGTCGCACGCTGGGCGCGCGCGGTCATGCTGATCGGCCGCGACGCGCCGCGCATCCGCGAAACGCTCGTATCGACGGGCGTCGTGCTCGAAGATCACGCCACGCTCGAAGCCGCGACGAACGCCGCCGCGCGCATCGCGGAAGCCGGCGACGCCGTGCTGCTTTCGCCCGCGTGCGCGAGCCTCGACATGTTCAAAAACTACGCACACCGCGCCGACGTGTTTCGCGGCGCGGTCGAAGAAATCGCCGCCGCGCGGGGAGTGATGCTATGAGCTGGTCGGACCGCTTCGGATCGAAACTCACGGGCCAGCGCAGCGCGATGCCGAGCGACTCGCTCGCGGGCCGCTCGAACGCCGGTACGCGTGGCGGCATTTCGAGCGCGGTGAACGGCGTGCGCCCCGCGCGCTCGCGCATGCTCGACTACGACTATTCGCTGCTGTGGGTGATGATCGCGCTGCTCGGTCTGGGCATCGTGATGGTGTACTCGGCGTCGATCGCGATGCCCGATTCGCCGAAGTACGCGAGCTACCGCGACTATCACTTCCTCGTGCGCCACCTGATCTCGATCACGACGGCGCTCGTCGGCGCGATCATCGCGTTCAAGATTCCGGTCAAGACGTGGGAGAAGTACGCGCCGAAGCTGTTCCTCTTCGCGCTGGTGCTGCTCGTCATCGTGCTGATTCCGCACGTCGGCAAGGGCGTGAACGGCGCGCGCCGCTGGATTCCGCTCGGCATCACGAACATGCAGCCGTCGGAGATCATGAAGCTCGCGGTGACGATCTACGCCGCGAACTACACCGTGCGCAAACAGGAATTCATGCACAGCTTCGGCAAGGGCTTTCTGCCGATGGCGGTCGCGGTCGGCGCGGTCGGCGCGTTGCTGCTGCTCGAACCCGATATGGGCGCGTTCATGGTGATCGCGGCCATCGCGATGGGCGTGCTGTTCCTCGGCGGCGTCAACGGCAAGCTGTTCGGCGGGCTGGTGGCGACGGCGGTCGGCACGTTCACGCTGCTCGTGTGGGCATCGCCGTGGCGTCGCGAGCGGATCTTCGCTTACCTCGATCCGTGGGACGACCGTTACGCGCAAGGCAAGGCCTATCAGTTGACGCACTCGCTGATCGCGTTCGGACGCGGCGAGTGGTTCGGCGTCGGGCTTGGCGGCAGCGTCGAAAAGCTCAACTACCTGCCGGAAGCGCATACCGACTTCATTCTCGCGGTGATCGGCGAGGAGCTCGGTTTCGTCGGCGTGATCTGCGTGATCCTGCTGTTCTACTGGATCGTGCGCCGCGCGTTCGAGATCGGCCGTCAGGCGCTCGCGCTCGATCGCACGTTCGCCGGTCTGATGGCGAAGGGCGTCGGCATCTGGTTCGGCGCGCAGACGTTCATCAACATGGGCGTGAATCTCGGCCTGCTGCCGACCAAGGGTCTCACGCTGCCGCTCGTCAGCTACGGCGGCTCGGGCATTCTGCTGAACTGCGTCGCACTGGCTGTCTTGCTGCGCGTGGATTACGAAAACCGGGTGCTCATGCGCGGAGGAAAAGTATGACCGCGCAACGCGACCGCACCTTGATGGTGATGGCGGGCGGCACCGGGGGCCACGTGTTCCCGGGGCTCGCGGTCGCGCACTGGATGCAGGCGCACGGCTGGCGCGTGGTGTGGCTCGGCAACGCGAACGGCATGGAAGCGACGCTCGTGCCGAAACACGGCATTCCGATGGAATACGTGCGCTTCGGCGGCGTGCGCGGAAAGGGCATCAGGACGAAGCTGATGTTGCCGGTCAATCTGCTGCGCGCGTGCTCGCAGAGCCTCGCCGCGCTGCGTCGCGTGAAGCCGGACGTCGTGCTCGGCATGGGCGGCTACATCACGTTTCCGGCGGGCATCATGACGAAGCTCGCGGGCTGCCCGCTCGTGCTGCACGAACAGAATTCGATCGCCGGACTCGCGAACAAGGTGCTCGCGCATCTCGCGAAGCGTGTGCTCGTCGCGTTCCCCAATGCTCTGCCGAATGCCGAATGGACCGGCAATCCGATCCGTGCGGAACTAACGAGCGCGTTGCCACCCAAAGTACGCTACGCCGCGCGTTCCGGACGCCTGAACGTGCTCGTCGTCGGCGGCAGTCTGGGCGCGGCCGCATTGAACGAAACGGTGCCGAAGGCGCTCGCGATGCTTTCGCCGGACGAGCGTCCGCGCATCGTTCATCAGGCGGGCGCGAAGCATATCGAAGCATTGGAGGCAAACTACGCGGCGGCGGGTCTCACGCGCGGCGAAGACCTGCAACTCGTGCCGTTCATCGAAGACATGGCGGGCGCGTACGCATCGGCGGATCTCGTCATCTGCCGCTCGGGCGCGATGACGGTCTCGGAGATCGCGGCGGTCGGCGTGGCTGCGCTCTTCGTGCCGTTCCCGTTCGCCGTCGACGATCACCAGACGACCAACGGCGCCTTTCTCGCGAAGAACGGCGCGGCTGAACTGATACAACAACGCGATTTGTCGGCGCAAAAGCTCGCCGAATGGCTACGCGCACAGACGCGCGCATCGCTCGAGCAAATGGCCGAGCGTTCGCGCGCACTCGCGAAACCGGACGCGACCGAAAAGGTCGCGAGCATATGCGCCGACGTGGCCGGCGCGCGTGTGAACGCGCAAGCTCGGGAGGCACATTAAATGAAACATATCGTCAAGCATATTCACTTCGTCGGGATCGGCGGCGCAGGCATGAGCGGCATCGCCGAGGTGCTGCTCAACCTCGGCTATCACGTGAGCGGTTCGGACCTCTCGAACAACGCCGTGACCGAGCGGCTGCGGGCGCTCGGCGCGCGCGTCGAGATCGGCCATGACGAGCAGAACATCGAAGGCGCGAATGCGGTCGTCGTATCGACGGCTGTGCGTTCCGACAATCCCGAAGTGCTCGCGGCGCGTCATCGCCGCGTGCCCATCGTGCCCCGCGCCGTCATGCTCGCGGAGCTGATGCGCCTGAAGCAGGGCATCGCGATCGCCGGCACGCACGGCAAGACCACGACGACTTCGCTCGTCGCGAGCGTGCTTGCCGCGGGCGGACTCGATCCGACCTTCGTGATCGGCGGGCGCCTGAACAGCGCGGGCGCGAACGCGCGTCTCGGCACGGGCGATTTCATCGTCGCGGAAGCCGACGAATCCGACGCATCGTTCCTGAATCTTTTCCCGGTGATCGAAGTCATCACGAACATCGACGCCGATCACATGGACACCTACGGCCACGACTTCGCGCGGCTCAAGCAGGCGTTCATCGAGTTCACGCATCGGCTGCCGTTCTATGGCATCGCGGTGCTGTGCGTCGACGATCCGAACGTGCGCGAAATCCTGCCGTTCGTGTCGAAGCCGATCATCCGCTACGGCCTGGGCGCCGAGGCGCAAGTGCGCGCGGTGAACGTCGAGGCGCGCGACGGCCGCATGCATTTCACGACGCTGCGCGAAGACGCGCCGTCGCTCGACATCGTGCTGAACCTGCCGGGCACGCACAACGTGCAGAACGCGCTCGCGGCAATTGCAATCGCGACTGAACTCGAAGTCGCAGATGCCGATATCCAGCGTGCGCTCGCCGAATTCAACGGCGTGGGCCGGCGCTTCCAGCGTTACGGCGAAGTGAACGCGAGCAGCGGCGAAGGCGCGTACACGCTGATCGACGACTACGGTCATCACCCGGTCGAAATGGCGGCGACGATCGCGGCGGCGCGCGGCGCGTTTCCGGATCGCCGTCTCGTGCTCGCGTTCCAGCCGCATCGCTATACGCGCACGCGCGACTGCTTCGAGGATTTCGTGAGAGTGCTGTCCACCGTCGATGCGCTCGTGCTCACCGACGTCTACGCGGCAGGCGAAGCGCCCATCGTCGCGGCGGACGGCCGTGCGCTGGCACGCGCGATTCGCGTGGCGGGCAAGGTGGAGCCGGTGTTCGTCGAGACGATCGACGAAGTGCCCGACGCGGTCACGACCCTCGCGCGCAACGGCGACGTGGTGATCACGATGGGCGCGGGTTCCATCGGCGGCGTGTGCGGAAAGCTGGCCAACGTGGCAAATGGCCAGTCACAGTAAGAGCGGTATCAAGAACATGAGCAACCAGGTGAATCAAATCGATCCAAAAGCCTTCGGCAAAGTCGCGGTGCTGCTCGGTGGAAACTCCGCCGAGCGCGAGGTTTCGCTCAATTCCGGGCGCCTCGTGCTCGAAGGTCTGCGTGACGCAGGCATCGACGCACATCCGTTCGATCCGGCCCGGCATCCGCTTTCGGATCTGAAGGCCGAGGGCTTCGTGCGCGCGTTCATCGCGCTGCATGGCGGCTACGGCGAAAACGGACAACTGCAAGGCGCGTTGGACTTCTACGGCATTCGTTACACGGGCAGCGGCGTGCTCGGTTCGGCGCTCGGCATGGACAAACTGCGCACGAAGCTCGTGTGGCAGCAGACCGGCATTCCGACGCCGCCGTTCGAAACCGTCTTTCGCGGCGAAGACTACGCGGCGCGCGCGCAGGACATCATCGCGAAACTCGGGCTGCCGCTGTTCGTGAAGCCGGCGAGCGAAGGATCGAGCGTCGCGGTCATCAAGGTGAAGAGCGCGGAAACGCTCGTGCCCGCGCTCGCCGAAGCGGCGAACTTCGACAAGATCGTGATCGTCGAGAAAAGTATCGAGGGCGGCGGCGAATTCACGTGCTGCATCGCGGGCGATCTCGACTTGCCGGTCATCAAGATCGTGCCGGCGGGCGAGTTCTACGACTATCACGCGAAGTACGTCGCCGACGACACGCAGTACCTGATTCCGTGCGGCCTGACCGACGCCGAAGAAACGCGCATGAAGCAACTGACCAAGCGCGCGTTCGAAATCCTCGGCTGCACCGACTGGGGCCGCGCCGACTTCATGCTCGACTCGGACGGCAACCCGTATTTCCTCGAAGTGAACACGGCGCCCGGCATGACCGATCACTCGCTGCCGCCGAAGGCCGCGCGCGCGGTCGGCATCAGCTACAAGGATCTCGTCGTGAAGGTGCTGTCGCTCACGCTGAAGAATTAGGTCGATCACACACACGACACGAACAAGCGAAACCATGTGGAACAACGTTCGCCAACTTAACCTCGCCGCCAATGCGCTGCACGTCGTGCTCGTGCTGCTGCTTCTGGGCGCCGCGGGTTACTGGGCGATCCAGCGTCCCGAGTTTCGCCTGCACGAGATTCAGATCGACGGAGACACGGCGCACGTCAGTTCGCCGGTCGTGCGCGCGAGCGTGGTCGGTCATCTGAAGGGCAACTTTTTCACCGTCGATCTCGATGCGGCGCGCGCCGCGTTCGAGCAGGTGCCGTGGGTGCGCCACGCGAGCGTGCGGCGCGTGTGGCCGAATGCGCTCGCGGTGACGCTGGAGGAATACAAGCCGCTCGGCACGTGGGGCAACGATCAACTGGTGAGCGTCGACGGCGATCTCTTCACGGCGAATCAGGGCGAACTCGACGACGATCTGCCCGCGTTCGACGGCCCCGAGGGCACGGCGAAGGAAGTGGTCGCGCGGTATCACGATTTCGAGAAGTGGTTCGCGCCGCTGGACGCGAAGCCGGAGGAAGTGACGTTGTCGCCGCGCTTCGCGTGGACGGTCAAGCTCTCGAACGGCACGCAGATCGAACTCGGCCGCGAGCGCAATCAGGACACGCTGAGCGATCGTTGCAAGCGTTTTGTCGCATCGTGGACGTCCGTCACGGGACGATGGGGGAAAGACATCGAATATGCGGATTTGCGGTACCCGAACGGCTTCGCCATACGAGCCGCGAACATGCGCTTCATCAACGACACCGACAAGGCCAAGAAGTAAGCAGACATCACGGGCATGAGCACGCTATGAGCAAAGACTACAAAGACCTGCTGGTTTCCCTCGACATCGGAACGTCGAAGGTGGTCGCGATCGTCGCCGAACTGAAGGGCGAAGGCCACTACGAGGTGATCGGACTCGGTCAGAGCGACTCGAAGGGGTTGAAGAAGGGCGTCGTGGTTAATATCGAGGCCACGGTGCAATCCATCCAGCGCGCGCTCGAAGAAGCCGAGCTGATGGCCGATTGCAAGATCACGAACGTATTCACCGGCATCGCCGGAAGCCATATCCGCAGCTTCAATTCGAGCGGCATGGTCGCGATCAAGGACAAGGAAGTCACGCAGGCGGACGTCGCCCGCGTGATCGAGACGGCCAAGGCGATCAACATTCCTACCGATCAGCAGGTGCTGCACATCCTGACGCAGGAATTCATCATCGACGGCCAGGAAGACGTGCGCGAGCCGATCGGCATGAGCGGCATCCGCCTCGAAGTGAAGGTGCACATCGTGACGGGCGCGGTGAGCGCGGCGCAGAACATCGTGAAGTGCGTGCGCCGCTGCGGGCTCGAAGTGAACGACCTGATTCTGCAGCCGCTCGCGTCGTCGCTCGCGGTGCTGACCGAGGACGAGAAGGAACTCGGCGTGGTGCTCGTCGATATCGGCGGCGGCACGACCGATATCGCCATCTTCAGCGAAGGCGCGATCCGTCATACGGCCGTGATTCCGATCGCCGGCGACCAGATCACGAGCGACGTCGCGATGGCGCTGCGCACGCCGACGCCCGACGCGGAAGACATCAAGGTGAGCTACGGCATCGCGAAGCAGGCGCTCGCCGATCCGGACGAAATGATCGAAGTGCCGGGCCTGGGCGAGCGCGGTCCGCGCACGCTGTCGCGTCAGGCGCTGGCGGCGGTCGTGGAACCGCGCGTCGAAGAGCTGTTCTCGCTGGTGCAGCAGGTCGTGCGCGAGTCGGGCTACGAAGAGCTGCTGTCGAGCGGCGTCGTGCTGACCGGCGGCGCGGCGATGATGCCCGGCATGGTCGAGCTCGGCGAAGACATCTTCCTGAAGCCGGTGCGCATCGGCGTGCCGGAATACGCGGGCGGTCTCGCCGACGTGGTGCGCAATCCGCGCTATTCCACGGCAATGGGCCTGCTCGCCGAAGGACGCTCGCAACGCATGCGCGGCCGCAAGGTCGCGGTGCAGAACGGTTCGATGGGACAAGTGTTCTCGCGGATGAAGGACTGGTTCCTCGGGAACTTCTAAACAACAAGCAACAAAAAGAATTACGCGCTGGTACCGGCGGCTGGCGCGCGACGAAAGGTTGCCCGATCTTTCGCCGAATAACGCCGATCTTCATTCTTGACGGAGGCAACATGGATTTCGAAATGCTGGAAACGGAAACCAACGGAACGATCATCAAGGTCGTGGGCGTTGGTGGTGCTGGCGGCAACGCGGTTCAGCACATGATCAACCGTGGTGTGCAGGGCGTCGACTTCATCGTCATGAACACCGACGCACAGGCGCTCGCGCGTTCCCGCGCGCCGGCGGTTCTGCAACTGGGCATGACCGGTCTCGGCGCGGGTGCGAAGCCGGAGAAGGGCAAGGAAGCGGCGGAAGACGCGCGCGAGCGCATCGCCGATGCACTGCGCGGCGCGCACATGGTGTTCATCACCGCGGGCATGGGCGGCGGCACGGGCACGGGCGCGGCGCCGGTGGTCGCGCAGATCGCGAAGGAAATGGGCATTCTGACCGTCGGCGTGGTGAGCAAGCCGTTCGAGTTCGAAGGCGGCCGCCGCATGCGCGTGGCGGAAGCCGGCTCGCAGCAACTGGAGGATCACGTCGACTCGCTGATCGTCGTGCTGAACGACAAGCTGTTCGAGGTGATGGGCGATGACGCCGAGATGGACAAGTGCTTCCAGTGCGCGGACGACGTGCTGAACAACGCAGTGGCCGGTATCGCGGAAATAATCAATGTCGATGGTCTCGTGAACGTCGACTTCGAAGACGTGAAGACGGTGATGGGCGAGCAGGGCAAAGCGATGATGGGCACGGCGACGGTCGCCGGCGTCGATCGCGCGCGTCTCGCCGCCGAGCAGGCTGTCGCAAGCCCGCTGCTGGAAGGCGTGGATCTGTCGGGTGCGCGTGGCGTGCTGGTGAACATCACGTCGAGCCGTTCGCTGCGTCTGTCGGAAACGCGTGAAGTGATGAACACCATCAAGAGCTACGCAGCCGACGACGCAACGGTGATCTTCGGCGCCGTGTACGACGACGCGATGGGCGACGCACTGCGCGTGACGGTGGTGGCAACGGGTCTGGGCCGCGCGGCGAAAAAGCAGCAGCAAGCGCCGATGACCCTCCTGCGCACGGGCACCGACAACCAGCCGATCTCGCACGGCCATCAGGCTTCGCACAACACGTACGGCGCGCAGCACGGACAATCGACGACGGATTACGGTCAGCTCGACACCCCGGCCGTGTGGCGTTCGACGCGCGAAACCGCGGCATCGCACGTGCAGGCGCTGCAGGAAAAAGGCGTCGATACGTATGACATTCCGGCGTTCCTGCGCAAGCAGGCGGACTGAGCGGGCGCACGTTATCGCTGAGTCGGTATGAAGATTCAGCTCACCGTGTGCACGCGCTGAACGTTTCGTGCGGATGATGCAGGCTTCGCGTGGGGCGACTGTCCAAGGCCGCGTCCTGGATGCACAATGGACGCCGGGCCGTGGCCAGCCGACCCCCACGAATCTGCCCCTGACGTCGAGGAAGGCAGATTGAAGCCGACATTGCCGCAACGACGTTCGGCAAGGTCGCGGGACGATGCAATCGCGAGGATGTCCGCGAGCACTGACGAGGGAAGGACCGAGCATGATCAAAGTGGGTGATGCGTTGCCCGACGTGCGTCTCTTCGAGTTCATCGAGGAGGCCACCGAGGGCTGTGCCGTGGGACCGAATGCGTTCCCGGTGCGCGAGCGGAGCGCCGGCAAGCGCGTGGTGATCTTCGGATTGCCGGGCGCGTTTACGCCGACATGCTCCGCCAGACACGTGCCTGGCTACGTCGAAGCCGCGGCGGATCTGTCCGCTGCGGGAATCGACGAAATCTGGTGCGTTTCCGTCAACGACGCGTTCGTCATGAGCGCGTGGGGACGCGATCTTCGAGCCTCGGGCAAGGTGAAGATGATTGCGGACGGCAGTGCGCGTTTCACTCAGGCACTCGGACTGGATCAGGATTTGTCCGAGCGTGGCATGGGAATTCGTTCCCAGCGCTATGCGATGGTGATCGACGACGGCGTGGTCAAGACGCTGTCAGTCGAAGCGCCCGGCAAGTTCGAAGTCAGCGACGCTCAAAGCATCCTGGCGACGTTGCGCTGAGTGCAGCGGCGCCGCGTTGCCTGCGCGCAACGCTCAACGCGCCCTCGCACTGAGCCGCAGCTTGGGGCCGATGACCGGAAATGCCTCCATTCCGGGCATCGGCCCGTTCTACTACGTAATCTGGCCGCCGCGACGTAACACAGGGAAACAGTTGATACCTCCCGGATCAGGACGGCGCGCAGTGAATGGAGTATAATTCGAGCTATTGGAATTTAACGCACGATTGATTCTCTTTATAGGGAACACAAATCGGAAAGAACATCATGTTGAAGCAGCGAACAATCAAGACCGTCGTCAAAACCGTGGGGATCGGGCTTCATTCCGGTCGCAAGGTGAATCTGAGCCTGCGCCCCGCACCTATTGGCACGGGCATCGTATTTTCGCGCATCGACCTGCCCGAGCCGGTCGACATTCCCGCGTCCGCCATGGCTATCGGCGACACACGTCTCGCGTCCGTCTTGCAGAAGGACGGCGCGCGCGTGTCGACCATCGAGCACTTGATGTCGGCGTGCGCGGGTCTCGGCATCGACAACCTTTATGTCGACGTGACCGCCGAGGAAATCCCGATCATGGACGGCAGCGCGGCATCGTTCGTGTTCCTCATCCAGTCGGCGGGTATCGAAGAACAGAACGCGGCGAAGCAATTCATCAAGGTGACGAAGCCGGTCGAAGTGCGCGATGGCGACAAGTTCGCGCGCCTCGAACCGTATTTCGGCTTCAAGTTGAGCTTTACGATCGATTTCCGCCATCCGGCCGTCGACAAGACCGGTCAGGCGCTGGAAGTCGACTTCGCCACGACGTCCTACGTCCGCGAAATCGCCCGCGCCCGCACGTTCGGCTTCGCGCACGAAGTCGAGATGATGCGCGAACTGGGACTCGCACGCGGCGGCAGCATGGACAACGCGATCGTGCTGGACGAATACCGCATTCTGAATAACGACGGCCTGCGTTACGACGACGAGTTCGTGAAGCACAAGATGCTCGACGCGATCGGCGACCTGTACGTGGTCGGCCATCCGTTGCTGGCATCGTACAAGGCGTACAAGGGCGGTCACGCCATGAACAATATGTTGCTGCGCGAACTGCTCGCAAACGAAGACGCCTATGAAATCGTCACGTTCGAGGACACGCAGAAGGCACCGCGCGGTTTCGGTTTCGATACGCAGACGGCATTTGCCTGATTTCGAGCAATAAGCCAGCAGTCAGAAATGAGCGGCAGCGAAAGCGCCGCTCATTTTTTTTGCGTGCGGCCCTGGTGACGGGAAGCCATCCGCGCGAGTGCTTCCTGCAACGGTGAAGGCTCGAGCGTTTCGGCCAGCTCCTGCAGCGCCGAAGCGCCCGCCGGCGACATGCGCGCCTGCTTCGGCGGCGCGGGCTCTTTCATCGATTGCGGACGCACGCGGATTTTCAGCGCATTGACGGCCCAGCCGCGCTGCTGAAGATCCGAAAGCAGGCGCGGCTCCAGATGCCGCAGACGCGCGGCCAGCGCGTTATGCGCGGCAAAGAGTGCGAGCACGCCGTCCTTGATGAATCCCGGTTCCACGTTCGACGCCAGATAATCCGGCAAGAGCGCACTCAAATCGCGCTGCAGCGCCGCCACTTGCTCGACGCCCGCACGCAACGCGCGAAACGCATCGGTGCGATCAAGTACGTCGGCGACGGCTTGCGGCTTGCGTGGATCGAAACGCGACCTTGAATTTGTAGAAAAGCGGCTCATTTTTGATAAGGCGAACGCCCGATGGAACGCTTCGATTGTACGCGAGGCATCCTGTTCTTCCCGGGCGAGAGCCTTTTCGGGCGATGCTTACCGGAAAGCTTTCAACCCGTTGACTGTCGCGCCGGTCCGACGCGCGCGCCGGTACGGCAACGCAAGGTCCGACAAACTCGCGTGCTAAAATTCTCGACTCGAAATTCACCTTATGGACTTAAGTCGCCGAGGTTCTCCGAGCCCGGACGCAGCTTGCACATGCGCCCGTCCGAAGCCGCGACGCAGACACTGATCCGATGACGACCGGTTTCCTTCAGAAGATTTTTGGCAGCCGCAATCAGCGGCTGGTCAAGCAGTATCAAAAGACCGTTGCGGCGATCAATGCCCTCGAGCCGACCGTCGAGAAATACTCGGACGACCAGCTGCGCGCCAAGACCGACGAGTTCCGCCAGCGGGTCGCGGGCGGCGAATCGCTCGACGTGATCCTGCCCGAGGCGTTCGCGGTCTGCCGCGAAGCGAGCAAGCGCGTCCTGAAAATGCGCCACTTCGACGTCCAGCTCATCGGCGGCATGGTCCTTCACTACGGCAAGATCGCCGAAATGCGCACCGGCGAGGGCAAGACGCTCGTCGCGACGCTCGCCGCGTATCTGAACGCGCTGTCGGGCCGCGGCGTGCACGTCGTCACGGTGAACGATTACCTCGCGCAGCGCGACGCCGAATGGATGGCGCGTCTCTACAACTTCCTCGGGCTCTCGTGCGGCGTGAATCTGTCGCAGATGGAGCACTCGCAGAAGCAGGAAGCGTACGCGGCGGACATCACCTACGGCACGAACAACGAGTTCGGCTTCGACTACCTGCGCGACAACATGGTCTACGAGACCACCGCGCGCGTGCAGCGGCCGCTCAATTTCGCGATCGTCGACGAAGTGGACTCGATCCTGATCGACGAAGCACGTACGCCGCTCATCATTTCCGGTCAGGCGGAAGATCACACCGACCTCTACGTGCGCATGAATGCGCTGCCGCCGCTGCTCGAACAGCAGATCGGCGAGGAGAAGGCGGACGGCACGGGCGTCGAGAAGCCGGGCGATTACACGCTCGACGAAAAGGCGCGCCAGGTGTTCCTGACGGAATCGGGCCACGAAAAGGCCGAGCGCCTGCTCGCCGAGTGGGGCCTGATCGGCGAAGGCGAAAGCCTCTACGCGCCGCAGAACATCACGCTGATGCACCACATCTATGCCGCATTGCGCGCGCATACGCTCTTCCTGCGCGATCAGCATTACGTGGTGCAGAACGGCGAAGTCGTGATCGTCGACGAATTCACGGGCCGCATGATGACGGGCCGCCGCTGGTCGGACGGGCTGCATCAGGCCGTCGAAGCGAAGGAACACGTCCAGATTCAGGCCGAGAACCAGACGCTCGCATCCATCACGCTGCAGAACTATTTCCGCATGTACGCGAAGCTGTCCGGCATGACCGGCACCGCGGACACGGAAGCGTACGAATTCAACGAGATTTACGGCCTCGAAACGGTCGTGATTCCGACCAATCGTCCGCCGAAGCGCGTCGACAAGCAGGATCAGATCTACAAGACGTCGAAGGAACGCTATGACGCGGTGATTCGCGACATCCGCGATTGCGTCGAGCGCGGTCAGCCGACGCTCGTCGGCACGACGTCGATCGAAGCGTCCGAATTGCTGTCCGGCCTGCTCGGTCAGGCGGGCGTGAAGCACGAAGTGCTCAACGCGAAGCAGCACGCGCGCGAAGCGGCGATCGTCGCGGAAGCGGGCCGTCCGGGCGCCGTCACGATCGCGACGAACATGGCCGGCCGCGGCACGGACATCGTGCTCGGCGGCAACGTCGAGAAACAGGCGTCGTTCATCGACGCGGATCTCTCGATCCCCGAGAACGAGAAAGCCGCGCGCATCCAGAAGCTGCACGACGAATGGCAGACGCTGCACGATCACGTGAAGGCTGCGGGCGGTCTGCATATCATCGGCACCGAGCGTCACGAGTCGCGCCGTATCGACAACCAGTTGCGTGGCCGCGCGGGCCGTCAGGGCGATCCGGGTTCGTCGCGCTTCTATCTGTCGCTGGATGATCCGCTTCTGCGCATTTTCGCGGGCGACCGCGTGCGCGCGATCATGGATCGCCTGAAGATGCCGGAAGGCGAGCCGATCGAAGCGGGCATGGTGACGCGCTCGATCGAAGGCGCGCAACGCAAGGTCGAAGCGCGCAATTTCGATATCCGCAAGCAACTGCTCGAATACGACGACGTCGCCAACGATCAGCGCAAGGTGATCTACCAGCAGCGCAACGAGTTGCTCGAAGCGAACGACGTGCAGGAAACCATCGCCGCCATGCGCCAGAGCGTGATCGGCGACGTGGTGCGCACGTTCGTGCCGGCGGGCAGTATCGAAGAGCAGTGGGAAGCGCCGGAACTGGAAGAAGTGCTGCGCAACGAATGGTCGCTCGACCTCGCCGTGCAGGAAATGATCAACGAGTCGAATTCGATCGACGCCGAAGAGATCTGCGAAGCCGTGCTCGCCGCCGCCGACGAAGCGTACGAAGCGAAGGTCGCGATGGTCGGCCGCGAGTCGTTCAGCGCGTTCGAACGCTCGATCATGCTGCAGACGCTCGACAGCCGCTGGCGCGAGCACCTCGCCGCGCTCGATCACTTGCGTCAGGGCATCCATCTGCGCGGCTATGCGCAGAAGAACCCGAAGCAGGAATACAAGCGCGAGGCGTTCGAACTCTTCGCCGCAATGCTCGATGCCGTCAAGCAGGAAGTCACGCGCGTCGTGATGAATGTGCAGATCCAGTCGCCGGAACAACTCGAAGAAGCCGCCGAGCAGTACGAAGAAAAGGGCAGCCATCTCGAGAACGTGTCGTTCACGCACGCGGACTTCAACGCGCCGGCCGCCGAACCGACGCCCGCCGCAGCCGCGGCGAGCGCCACCGCGCAGATGGTCAGCCAGGCGATGGCCGCCGGCGACGATGTCAGCGTCGCCACGCATCCCTCGGACGACGTGCCGAAGGTCGGCCGCAACGATCCGTGTCCGTGCGGCAGCGGCAAGAAGTACAAAAACTGTCACGGCAAGCTGGCTTAATCGGCTCGTGACCGAGGAACAGGCGACGCAGCGATGCGTCGTTTGTCTTTGCAGGTCTCGATTTTTCACGGCGCCCGTTTCGCTTAGCGAGGCGGCGTCAGTCTTCCCAAGCGTGCCGGTTCGATAGCCGGCACTCGCCACCTTCAGCGAGACGCGAACATGGCCGTCAACTTCCCCTCGATCGATCCCGCAGCGCTTCATCCCGTCGCCGGCGTCACGCTTGGCTGGGCCGAGGCGAATATCCGCAAGCCCAATCGCAAGGATGTGCTCGTCATTCGCGTCGATGAAGGCGCGAGCGTCGCGGGCGTGTTCACCCAGAATCGATTCTGCGCCGCGCCCGTTACGGTTTGCCGTGAGCATCTCGCGGCAGGAAAGGGCATTCGCGCGCTCGTCGTGAACACCGGCAACGCGAACGCCGGCACGGGCGAGCCCGGCATGGCGCACGCTCGCGAAACGTGTGCGGAACTCGCGCGCCTCTTGAGCGTCGACGCGCAACAGATCCTGCCGTTCTCGACCGGCGTGATTCTCGAGCCGCTGCCGGTCGATCGCCTGAAGGCCGGTCTGCCGGCCGCGCTGGCAAATCAGAAACCCGCGCACTGGTTCGACGCCGCGCAAGCCATCATGACGACGGACACGCTCGCCAAGGCGTCGTCGCGTCAGGTGACGATCGACGGTCACGTCGTCACGCTGTCGGGCATCAGCAAGGGCGCGGGCATGATCAAGCCGAACATGGCAACGATGCTCGGCTTCCTCGCCTTCGATGCCAACGTCGCGCAGCCGGTGCTCGACCAGCTCGTGAAGCATGTCGCGGATCGCTCGTTCAACTGCATCACCATCGACGGCGATACGTCGACCAACGACTCGTTCATCCTGATCGCGTCAGGCAAATCGAGCCTGCCCGCGATCACGTCGACGGATTCGCCCGCGTACGCCGCACTGCGCGACGCGGTCACCGAAGTGGCGCAGGAACTCGCGCAACTCATCGTGCGCGACGGCGAAGGCGCGACGAAGTTCATGACGATCACGGTGGAAGGCGGCAAGGACGCGGCGGAATGCCGCCAGATCGCGTACGCGATCGGCCATTCGCCGCTGGTGAAAACCGCGTTCTACGCTTCCGACCCGAACCTCGGCCGCATTCTCGCGGCGATCGGCTACGCGGGCGTGACGGATCTCGACGTCGGCAAGATCGATCTTTATCTCGATGACGTTCTCGTCGCGAAGTCGGGCGGACGCAATCCCGAATACAAGGAAGAAGACGGCCAGCGCGTGATGAAAAAGAGCGAAATCGCGATTCGCGTGCTGCTCGGACGCGGCAACGCGACCGCGACGATCTGGACCTGCGACCTCTCGCACGACTACGTGAGCATCAACGCCGACTATCGCTCGTAAGCATGGACAAACTCGAACGGTTTCTCACGCGCGCCGAGGCCGTGCTGGCGCGCATCGAAGGCATGTTGCCGCCGGCGGCGCCCGATATCGATTGGAACTCCGCGGTGGCGTTTCGCTGGCGCAAGCGTCAGGGGCGCGGTTTCCTGCAACCCGTGCCGGCGATCTCGCAAATTTCGCTCGACGACCTTCAGAACATCGACCGTCAAAAAGGTCTGATTCAGCAGAACACGCAGCAGTTCGTGAGCAAGCTGCCCGCGAACAATGTTCTGCTGACGGGGGCGCGCGGCACGGGCAAGTCGTCGCTGATCAAGGCGTGTCTGAACGCATATTCGAAGGACGGCCTGCGTCTCATCGAAGTCGACAAGGACGATCTGCACGACCTCGGCGATATCGTCGATCTGATTTCGGCGCGGCCCGAGCGCTTCATCGTGTTCTGCGACGACCTTTCTTTCGAGGAAGGCGAATCGGGCTACAAGGCGCTGAAGGTCGCGCTCGACGGTTCGGTCGCGGCGCAATCGGACAACGTGCTGATCTACGCGACGTCGAACCGCCGTCATTTGTTGCCTGAATACATGAGCGACAACGAGACGTACAAGCACACGTCCGATGGCGAGATTCACCCCGGCGAAGTGGTCGAGGAAAAAATCTCGCTGTCCGAACGCTTCGGCCTGTGGGTCAGTTTCTATCCGTTCAAGCAGGACGACTATCTGTCGATCGTCGGGCATTGGCTGAAGCATTTCGGCTGCGACGATGCGGAAGTCGCAAGCGCGCGCGGCGATGCGCTCGTGTGGGCGCTGGAACGCGGGTCGCGGTCGGGACGCGTGGCGTGGCAGTTCGCACGCGACTGGTCGGGACGCAAGCAATGACGCAATCGCAGACCGACATCGCGCCCGATGGCCGCAAGGTGACGGAAGTGGCCGTCGGCGTGATGGTGCAGCACGACGGACGCTATCTGCTCGCGCAGCGGCCCGCCGGCAAACCGTACGAAGGTTACTGGGAATTTCCCGGCGGCAAGCTGGAACCGGGCGAGAGCATCGAGGCGGCGCTCGGGCGCGAATTGCACGAGGAACTGGGCATCGACGTCACCGCGTGTCAGCTCTGGCGCACGCTCGAACACGATTATCCGCATGCGTACGTGCGTCTTTTTTTCTGCAAGGTGACGGAATGGAAGGGGACGCCGCTCGGGCGCGAAGGTCAGGCGATCGCCTGGCAGACGCTTCCTGTCGACGTGGCTCCGCTATTGCCCGCGGCCATTCCGATCCTCGAATGGCTCGAAGAGGAAGAGCGCGAATAAGCGAAGCGGAACGTTAGTTCAGACCGCCGTGGGAATCGTCGTCCGGCGGCGTTTCCTGAGAGTTGCCCGAAATCTTGTACTTCTCGGCCGCCCACGCGCCCAGATCGATCTGCTTGCAGCGATCGGAGCAGAATGGGCGGAAGCGGTTTTCCGGAACCCAGCGGACATTCTTGCCGCAGGTCGGGCATTTGACGACAGTGGTCATGACGGTAAGACGTGGCGAATCGCGCCGGCTCCGATCAACATCTGATCAATATGGGGCAGGCCGATTCGATTCAAAGGCTGCAAAGCGTCAGATGAAACGGGATGTCCACATCGACGGCGCGCGGCTTCAGATCGCCGTCCTGCACCGTGAAGCGTACCCACAGCATGTATTTGTTCGCGCTCGCTTCGGGAATCACGCGAGTATCGGGCGACACGCGCACCTGCATCAGTTGATAGGTTCGACCGGACAACATCTGCTGATAGCTGCCCTGCATTGCCATCACTTTCGATGCCTGACCCGATTCGCGCGCGAGCCGCAGCACGATGGCCGCCGCGTCGCGTAACGCGAGCATCGGCATGACCCACTTCGCGATGTCCTGGCGCCGATCTTCCACCGGCAACTGCTGCCAGGCGTAATACGACGGAAGATCGAACTTGCACGTTCCGCCGGGGATGATCGTGCGGCTGCGGATGCTCGCGAGCCACTCGTTGTCGGCGAGATGCTGACCGGTCTTGCCGTGCATGTCGGTGAGGCCGCCCAGCGTCTGCTCGATTTCGCCGAGCACCGCTTCGAGCGCTTCCTGTTCGATTCCCGGATTGCCACGGAACGGCGCGAGCGTCTGACGCTGCCGCTCCAGTTCCTTCATGAGGTCGGCCTTGAGATCCGTGCGGCCAGCGACTTCGGCGATCTCAAAGAGCGTCGTGAGCGCGACGTGATGTTCTCGCGCGTCTTCCTGAGTCAGAAAGAACGTGAAGCGCTCGAACAGGTCTTCGAGGCGCAGCAGCGTCCGGATTCGCTCGTTGAAGGGATACTCGTAAAGGATCAAGCGCGCTCGCCTCGGCGTAAGTCGGTTGCTTCCTGAAGCGGAAGTGAGCACATTCTAATGCCGCATTCTCACCCTAGCAAATCGGGCCATATTCGCGCGTCAAACGGCTTGTTTCGGCGCAAATTTGGGAACTTTTCGACGATTTCGCCAACCCAGGCGATCGAGTCGTTTTACGCGGTCGCCAGCGACAGATACCGCGCGTGCAGCGAGTCGACCTGCTGCGCGAGCGCATCGCGCGTGACCGTTTCGTCGTTGACGACGATGTCGTCCGCTGCGGCGAGCCGCGCTTCGCGGGACGCCTGCTTGGCGATGATCGCAAGCACCTGTTCGCGCGTGAAGCCATTGCGCCGCATGACGCGCGCGATCTGCGTCTCGACCGGGCAATCCACGACGAGCACGCGCGACACGCGCTCCGCCCATTCGCCCGCTTCCACCAGCAGCGGCACGACGACGATGTGATACGCGCCTTGCGCCGCCAGCCGCTGGCGCTCCGTCTCGGCGCGAATCAACGGATGCACGATGCGTTCGAGGCGCGCTTTCGCGGTGTCGTCGGCGAAGACGAGCGCGCGCATCTTCGCGCGGTCGAGCGAGCCGTTTGCAGCGATGAAATCGTCGCCGAATTCGCTCGCGATGAGCGGCATCGCGACGCCGCCTTGCGCGGTGATCTGGTGCGCAATCAGATCCGTGTCGATGAGCGGCGCGCCGCGCGCCGCGAAAAGATCCGCGACCGTGCTCTTGCCGCTGCCGATGCCGCCGGTGAGACCGATGCTGAACATCCGTTGCGCCCTCCGATCAACCCAACAATGCATAGAGCGGCGTGCCGACGAAGAGCGTGATCGCTCCGCCCGCCGCGAGAAACGGCCCGAACGGTAACGGCTCCTCGAAACGCATGCGCTTGCGCCACGTCGCGACGATGCCGAACGCCGCGCCCGCGACAGCCGCAATCAGGATCACCTGCGCAAGCGCGGACCAGCCGAGCCACGCGCCGATCGCGGCGAGCAGCTTGAAATCGCCGTAGCCCATGCCTTCCACGCCGCGCACGAGCTTGAAGAGCCAGTACACGCACCACAGGAAGAGATAGCCTGCGATTGCGCCCGTGACGGCGTCGTGCAGCGTCGCGAATCCGCCTTCGCCGAAATTCACGATGAGCCCCGCCCACAACAGCGGCAGCGTCAGCACATCGGGAAGATAGCGCGTGTCGTAGTCGATGAGACCGGCCGTCAGCAACGTCGCGCAGAGTCCGAACGCGGCGAACGCGGCCCACGTGGGACCGTAGGCGTAGAGCGACAGCGCCGCAAGCGCGCCGCTCGCGAGTTCGGTCAACGGATAGCGCGGGCTCACGGGCGCGCCGCACGCCGAGCAGCGCCCGCGCAGCGCGAGATAGCTGATGACGGGAATATTTTCCCACGCCCGCAGCACGTGCTTGCAATGCGGACACGCGCTGCGCGGCACGGCGAGATTGAAGCGTTCGGGGTAAGGGTCGGCGGCCGGCTTCGGCGTTTCCGGAATGGCCGCGTCGACTTCCGCGCGCCACGCGCGTTCGAGCATCACAGGCAGACGATGCACGACGACGGTGAGAAAGCTGCCGATCACGAGCCCGAACACGACGGCGAACCCGTACTGCACGGCGACGGGAAGCGCGGCGAAGGCCGCCAGATAGCGGCTCGCGAACTGCGCGGCGGACGGATCGAACGAAGGCTGCATGATGGACGAACGGTGGCTTTGGCCCGCGATGCTACACCACGTTGCCGAGCTGAATGATAGGAAGATACATCGCGATGACCAGTCCGCCCACGAGCGCGCCCAGCACCGCGATGACGATCGGCTCGCAGAGGCTCGCGAACGCGCCGATGCGCTCGTCCACCTGGCGATCCGCGAGCGTGGCGAGATCGAGGAGCATTGCATCGAGCGAACCCGATTCCTCGGCGACCGCGATCGGCTGCACGACGTCTTGCGGGAAGCAGCCGGCGGCGCGCATCGCGACCGCGAGACGCTCGCCGTTGCGCAGGCGCGCGGCGATGTCGACCGTGGCGCGGTCGAATACGCGATTGCCTGTCGCGTGCGTGAGCGAGTCGAAGGCATCCGACAGCGGCGTGCCCGCCGAGAGCAGCGTGCCGAGCGCGCGGCTCCATCGCGCGACGGCGAGGGAGCGCAGCAAATTGCCTGCGAGCGGCAGGCGCAGCGCCACGCGGTCGGCGGTTTCGCGCGCGCCGGGCGAACGCTTCATCCAGCGCGACATGACGATCACCGCGCACGCGCACGCGACGACGAACGGCACGCCAGCACGCGCGACGCCGTCCGACAGCGCGAGCACGAAGCGCGTCGGCGCGGGCAGCGCGGCGCCGAAGCCATCGAAGATCGTCTTGAAGGTCGGCACGACGCCGATAAGCAAACCAGCGGTAATCGCGAGCGAAAGCAGCAGCACCATGACCGGATAGGTGAGGGCGGCGCGCAACCTGGCACGTTGCGACGCGGCGCGCTCGCGATCGTCGGCGAGCCGGGCGAGCACGGCGGGCAATGCGCCCGCAACTTCGCCGACCGAAACCAATTGGCAGTACAACGCGCCGAACACGGCGGGATGCTGCGCGAGCGCTGCCGAAAACGACGCGCCGCGGATGATGTCGCGGGCCAGCGCCCGCACGATGCGGGGCAGTCCGCCGCCCGTCGTGCTACCGGCGAGCAATTCGAGCGCGCCGGCGAGCGGCAGGCCCGCGCGCAGCAGCCCGGCAAGTTGGCGCGTGAAGACGGTCACATCGGCGGCTTTTGCCTTGGGCGGCGGCGCGGCGCCTAGCATGTCGAGCGTTGTGACGATCACGCCTTCCCGACGCAGCGAGTTGCGCGCCGACAGCGTGTCGGTGGCGATGATCTTTCCCTGCTTCGGCCGGCCTTCGGCGTCCATGCCACGCCACGCGAAGCGCAATTCGAGTGCGTGACTCATCATTCGATCTCCGTCGCGTCGGCCGCTTCGGCGACGCTCGTCACGCCCTCGCGTACGCGCGCGAAGGCCGCATCGCGCAGCGAGGGCATGCCTTGCGCCTGCGCCGCACGCGAGACGGCATGCGTTGCCGCGCGCGAGACGATCAGCTCACGCAGCTCGTCCGACACCGGCATCACCTGATGCACGCCCACGCGCCCGCGATAGCCGATGCCATGACACGCCGGACAGCCACGCGCTTCGAACGGATGAAACCCGTCCGCGAGCGGCAGCGCCGATGGCGCGCGGCAGAACGCGCACAGCTTGCGCACGAGCCGTTGCGCGGTGACGAGCCTGAGCGCGGACGCCAGGTTGTAAGGCGCCACGCCGATGTCGATCAGCCGCGCGATCGCGGCGGGCGCATCGTTCGTGTGCAATGTCGAGAGCACGAGGTGTCCGGTTTGCGCGGCCTTCACGGCGACGTCAGCGGTTTCGGCGTCGCGGATCTCGCCGACCATGATGACGTCCGGGTCCTGACGCATGAACGCGCGCAGCGCCACGGCGAAGGTCAGCCCCGCCTTTTCGCGCACGCTCACCTGATTGATGCCCGCAAGCTGAATCTCGACGGGATCTTCGACCGAGCACACGTTGCGCGCTTCGGCGTTGAGCATCTGGAGAAAACAATAGAGCGACAGCGTCTTGCCGCTGCCGGTCGGTCCGGTCACGAGGACGAGACCGTGCGGCGCGCGAATCGCCGATTCGACCGCGCGGCTTTGCGCATCGTCGAGGCCGAGCGCGGCGAGCGACAGATCGGGCGGCAGCGCGTCGAGCCGGCGCAACACGAGCTTTTCGCCGAAGAGCGTCGGCAGCGAGTTGACGCGATAGTCGCCGATCCGCCCGCCCGGCAGACTCAGGCGCAGCCGGCCATCTTGCGGCACGCGCCGCTCGGCGATGTCCATGCGCGCCAGCACCTTGATGCGCGAGACGAACGCGTCGCGCAAGTGCGGCGGCGGGCGCTTCAACGCGTGCAGCGCGCCATCGACGCGCAATCTGATGCGCCAGTCGTGCTCCGATGGCTCGACGTGAATATCGGATGCGCCGCGCTCGGCGGCTTCGCGCAATGTGTCGGTGAGCAGCGAGACGGCGGGCGTGTCGTGATCGGACGCGCTGTCCGGGCGCGCGCTCGTATGGAATGCGTCGCGGGAAGGGGAAATCATGGGCGTCGGGACGTCGGAGTCGAGATGAACCGATCATCCCGCCCGCGATCGCCGGCGCACAGTCGTCCGAATGGCTAACGCAGCGCGCGTTTCACGGGCGCGAGCGGCCGAAAAATCTTGACGGTGCGAATCGCCTGATCGTCGCTGCGCATGACTTCGAAGGTCACGTCCGCGATGCGCACCGACACGTCGCCGTCCGGAATGTCCTCGAGCGTTTCGAGAATCAGGCCGTTGAGCGTCTTGGGGCCGTCCGTCGGCAGCGTCAGATGCAACCAGCGGTTCAGTTCGCGCAGCGGCATGCTGCCCGCGACGATGCACTCGCCATTCTCGTCCCAGCCGCCGCGCGAGCCGGCGCCGCGCGGAATGGTCGTCGTGAACTCGCCGATCAGCTCCTCGATGATGTCCTCGGGCGTCATGAGGCCCTGCAACTCGCCGTACTCGTCGACCACGATCGCGATACGGTGGCCGCTTTCCTGAAAGAACTGCAGTTGCTGGAACACCGGCGTGCCGGCCGGCACGAAGTAAGGCTCGGTGAGCAGTTCGCGCAGCGTTTCGCGTTCGAGTTCCTGGTTATGCAGCGCCGACAGCGTCTTGCGCACATGCAGGATGCCGAGCACCCGGTCGATATCGCCCTGAAAGACGACGAGCTTGTTGTGATAGCAGGTCTCGAGCTGATGCAGGATTTGCTCGAAGGGCGCGTCGAAATCGAGCGCTTCGATGCGCCGGCGCGGGATCATCACGTCGTCGACGGTGATGTTTTCCAGATCGAACAGATTGAGCAGGATGCTGCGGTGCTTGGTCGGCATGAAGCTGCCGGTTTCCAGCACGATGGTGCGCAGTTCCTCGGGCGAAATCCGCTGATCGCGCTTGTTTTTCGTGTTGATGTGGAGCGCGGCGAGAATCGCGTTGGCGAACAGATTGACGAACCAGATCAGCGGCCGCCCGATGCGCATGAGCGGCGCGAGCACGAGACTCGCGGGCAGCGCCACTTTCTCGGGATACGTCGCGCCGACGATCTTCGGCGCGATTTCCGCGAACACGATGATGAGAAACGCGATGACGCCCGTCGTGATCGACAGGACGAGATTGTTATGACCGAAGGTGCGCAGTGCGATGGACGTCGTGAGCACCGGGATGATCGTGTTGATCAGGTTGTTGCCGATCAGGATGACGGAAAGAAGCTGGTCGGTCTTGGCGAGCAGCCCTTGCGTGGTGCGAGCGCGTAGCGATCCTTGACTAGCCAGATATTTCAGCCGATGGCGATTGAGCGCCATCATCGATGTTTCGGAAATCGAGAAGAAGCCGGAAAGAAACAGAAGCAGAAAAATGGCGCAAATTTGCGCCCATAAGGGAAGGTTGTCCACGCGGTGATCGAGTAGGGGCGGAGATGGGAGGCAATATAGCAGACGGGGCGGGAAAGGCTGCCTTGGCCGTTCGGCCAATGTAAGCGGTTTCGCTTGCCGGAAAGAAAAAACCCGCATGGCGGACCATGCGGGTTTTTTGCAATTCTGGTCGGGGTGAGAGGATTCGAACCTCCGGCCTCTACGTCCCGAACGTAGCGCTCTACCAGGCTAAGCTACACCCCGAATTCGACCAACTTGGACTCTTACGCCGTTTCAGTCTCGTTCAAGACTGTCTCGACGTCGAGTAAGAACATAATTCTAGCAGGCTCTCTTTGTAGATGGAAGAGGGAAATGAGGAAATTGCATGCGCCGCCGCCTGGGCTTCCTTGCGCGCGCATTCCAAAGTGTGATCGAGCGCGCCGGACGTGGTGATGGCGTCGAAGATCGTCTCGAAACGATCCGTGCCGCCTTGCTCGATCGCCTCGCGCGCGAGCGCCGCCTGCTCCGGCGTGCCGTGCTCCATCAAAAAGATGAGCGGCAACGTGGGCTTGCCTTCGCGCAGATCGTCGCCGGCGTTCTTGCCCATCGATTCCGGCGTGCCGGTGTAGTCGAGCCAGTCGTCCATGATCTGAAACGCCGTGCCGATGCGCCGGCCGAACTCCGCCGCCGCCGCTTCGGTACGCGCATCCGCGCCCGAAAGCACCGCGCCGAGTTGCGCCGCCGCTTCGAACAGCTTCGCCGTCTTGTAGCGGATCACCTGCATGTAGCGCGCTTCGTCGACGTCCGGATCGTGCATGTTGAGCAACTGCAGGACTTCGCCTTCGGAAATGATGTTGGTCGCGACGGAGAGAATTTCCATCACGCGCATCTTGCCGACGCTCACCATCATCTCGAACGAGCGCGAATACAGGAAGTCGCCGACCAGCACGCTCGCCGCGTTGCCGAACAGCGCGTTCGCCGTCTTGCGGCCGCGCCGCAGATCGGATTCGTCGACGACATCGTCATGGAGCAGCGTCGCCGTATGGATGAACTCCACCACGGCGGCCAGTTCGTGCCGATGTCCGGTCGTGTCGCCCAGCGCGCCCGAAACCAGGAGCAGCAGCGCCGGACGCAGCCGTTTGCCGCCCGCGCCGATGATGTACTCCGAAATCTGGTTGATGAGCATCACTTCTGATGCCAGGCGCTGCCGGATGACGCGATTGACCTGCTGCATGTCCTCGGCGATCGGGGCGAGCAGCGCGGCGGCGTTGGGGGAGGAAGTGGCGGTGGACGACATGATCGGCAGTAAAGGTAATCCGGCGGATTATAAGGCGAATCCGACAGGCGACGGGTTTCCGGGTGCGGATTCGTGACCTGCCGGTGAAATTCGGTGCTGTTTCGCCGCGGACCGGGGCCGGACGCGCGCTCGCGCCGCAAAGGTCAACGCACTTTGACGCCGAGCGTAACTCTATGTATAATCGCGTGTTTTCCCCGCGTGGTGCGTGGAAAAAGAATTCTGAGTGAGGTTCTCAATGTACGCGGTCATAAAAACCGGCGGCAAGCAGTATAAGGTTGCTGTCGGCGAAAAATTGAAAGTAGAACAGATACCGGCAGACATTGACGCTGAAATCACGCTCGACCAGGTTCTCGCAGTAGGCGAAGGCGAATCGATTAAGTTCGGTACGCCGCTGGTGGGTGGGGCTTCCGTCAAAGCTACCGTCGTGTCTCACGGTCGTCACGCCAAAGTGACCATCTTCAAGATGCGTCGCCGGAAGCACTACCAAAAGCACGCTGGCCATCGCCAGAACTACACCGAACTGCGCATCGACGCGATCAACGCGTAAGCGCATCGGTTAAGGAGCTAAGCAAATGGCACACAAAAAAGCAGGCGGGTCTTCCCGCAACGGCCGCGACTCCGAGTCGAAACGCCTCGGCGTGAAGGTGTACGGCGGCCAGGCAATCAACGCGGGCAGCATCATCGTTCGCCAGCGCGGCACGCGCATGCATCCGGGTGAGAACGTCGGCATCGGCAAGGATCACACCCTGTTCGCACTGACCGACGGCCACGTCAAGTTCGTGACCAAGGGCGCTGCGAAGAAGCACACGGTCGTCGTCGTCCCGGCAGCGTAAATTTTACGCACGGGCTTCAGGACCGAAAAAAGGCCCCGCGAAGTTCGCGGGGCCTTTTTCATTTGGCACATGGAATTATCGTTGTCCGTGACCGGCGTACACAGGTCACGGCAAAATAGAGCGAATACACGGGACGGAGCAACGCATGAAGTTCATTGACGAAGCGAGGATTGAAGTCATCGCCGGCGACGGAGGAGATGGCAGCGCGTCGATGCGCCGCGAAAAGTTCGTCCCGTTCGGCGGACCGGACGGCGGCGACGGCGGCCGCGGCGGCAGCGTCTACGCAGTCGGCGATCGCAATATCAACACGCTGATCGACTATCGGTTCTCCAAGAAGCATCAGGCGCGCAACGGCGAAAACGGCCGCGGCGCGGATTGCTACGGCAAGGGCGGCGACGACATCACGTTGCGCATGCCGGTCGGCACCATCATTTCGGATCAGGAAACGGGCGAGATCATCGCCGACCTGACCGAGCACAATCAGCAAGTGCTGATCGCGCAAGGCGGCGCGGGCGGCCTCGGCAACCTGCATTTCAAGTCGAGCACGAACCGCGCGCCGCGTCAGAAAACCGACGGCAAGCCGGGCGAGCGCCGTATGCTCAAGCTCGAACTGAAAGTGCTGGCCGACGTCGGTCTGCTCGGCATGCCGAACGCGGGGAAATCCACCTTCATTTCGTCGGTGTCGAACGCGCGGCCGAAGATCGCGGACTATCCGTTCACGACGCTCGCGCCGAACCTCGGCGTGGTGCGCGTCGGGCCGAGCAAGAGCTTCGTGATCGCGGACATTCCCGGTCTGATCGAAGGTGCGGCGGAAGGCGCGGGGCTCGGGCATCGCTTCCTGCGCCATTTGCAGCGCACGGGTGTCCTGCTGCATCTCGTCGACATGGCTCCGTTCGATGAAAACGTCGATCCCGTCGCCGAAGCGAACGCCATCGTCAACGAACTGCGCAAGTACGACGAGGCGCTCTACGAGAAGCCGCGCTGGCTCGTGCTGAACAAGCTCGACATGGTGCCGGAAGACGAGCGCGAAGCGCGCATCGCCGATTTCGTCGAACGCTTCGAGTGGGACGGTCCGGTCTATGAGATTTCGGCGCTGACGGGCCAAGGCTGCGAGGCGCTCACGTACGCGATCTACGACTACATTTCGCAGCATTCGGACGCATCGCGCGCGGCGGAAGCGGAAGATCTCGCCGCCGACGTGCGTTTTCGCGACGACGCAGCGAAGGAATAAGAGCAACCACGAGGAGAAAGCGCACGATGCGTTCGGTCATCGCCGCTGCGAAGCGAATCGTAGTGAAGGTAGGGTCCAGCCTCGTCACCAACGACGGGCGCGGACTCGACCACGCGGCCATTTCTCGCTGGGCGTCGCAGATCGCGGCGCTGCGCGAGCAGGGCAAGGAAGTCGTGCTCGTGAGTTCGGGCGCGATCGCGGAAGGCATTCACCGGCTCGGCTGGACCAAACGGCCGCGTGAAATCGACGAGTTGCAGGCTGCGGCCGCCGTCGGGCAGATGGGCCTCGCGCAGGTCTATGAAAGCAGCTTCGGCGCGCACGGCATTCGCACCGCGCAGATTCTGCTCACGCATGCCGATCTCGCCGATCGCGAACGCTATCTGAACGCGCGCTCGACGCTGCTTACGCTGCTGCGCCTGGGCGCGGTGCCGATCATCAACGAAAACGACACGGTCATCACCGACGAAATCAAGTTCGGCGACAACGACACGCTCGGCGCGCTCGTCGCGAATCTGATCGAAGGCGATGCGCTCGTCATCCTCACTGATCAGCGCGGTCTCTTCACCGCCGATCCGCGCAAGGATCCGAACGCGACGCTCGTCGAGCAGGCCGATGCCGGCACGCCCGAGCTGGAGCAGATGGCCGGCGGGGCGGGGTCGAGTCTCGGACGCGGCGGCATGCTGACCAAGATTCTCGCGGCGAAACGCGCGGCGCACAGCGGCGCGAACACGGTGATCGCGAGCGGTCGTGAATCCGATGTGCTCACGCGCCTCGCATCGGGCGAGATGATCGGCACGCAACTCATCGCGCGCACGGCGCGCATGGCGGCGCGCAAGCAGTGGATGGCGGATCACTTGCAGGTGCGCGGCCACGTCGTGATCGACGGCGGCGCGGTGCAGAAGCTCACCGCCGACGGCAAGAGCCTTTTGCCGATCGGCGTGATCGACGTGAAAGGCGCGTTCGATCGCGGCGAGGTGATCGCCTGCATCGACGATCGAGGGCAGGAAGTCGCGCGCGGCATCACGAATTACAGCAGTTCGGAGGCGCGGCTGATTCATCGGCGGCCGAGCGGCGAGATCGAAACCGTGCTCGGTTATATGCTGGAGCCCGAACTGATCCATCGCGACAATCTGGTGCTCGTCTGATACGAAAACGCCCGCTGATCCAGCGGGCGTTTGCACGTTGGCGCGCGGTGAAATCAGCGCAGATTGATCGAGCTTTGCGTGCGCGTGTACTGCATGTTGTTGACGATCTGCTTCGCATCGCCGACAGGCAGCTTGCTCGTGCAGAAGTAATCCTGATACAGCGCCGCCTGATACGCGTTCAGCTCGCCGTTCTCGATGCGCTTGAAGTCGAACGCGGAACCCTGATCCCAGCCGTTCTGATCGTCGTTGATGCTCGCGTAGCGGCGCCATTCGTAGGTGTCGCAACGAATGCCTTCATAGTTGACGTTTCGCGCGCCCGCCGGACTCGTCGCGACGACCACATAACGCACGACGCCGTCCTTGCCGACCGTGAGCGTCGTCTTGTCGACGGCGAAAGTGAGCGGCGTGTTCTGCGATACGTTGAACGCGATCAGATTCGACGCTTGCGGCAGAGGCGGCATCGTGTCGATCTTCTCCTCGGCCCAGGTCGATTTGCGGTCGAGCAGATAGGTGAAGACGCCGTCGTCCTGCGTGGACGGACCTTTGTTGCTGGAGCAGCCGGCGAGCACGGCAAGCGCTGCCGCGGATGCCGCGATTACCGCGAGTGAGGCATTCACTTTCAATTGGGTCTTCCCGGAAACATGCGCGCGGGACGCGAGGCGCCCGCCCGGCGGAACAAAGCGAGATGGCACGGCGAACAGTTCGCCGTGCCATCGATCGAAGTCTTGATGAGTTTCAAAGTGGGCGATGAAGCGCAGCGATCAGTCGTACGATGAACGCTGCACGATCACATGCACTTCTTCGCCGACCGTGCATTCTGCCTGAACCGCCGCGCCTGAGGCAGTGACAGCAGGTGCTTCGATCGTCATCGTCTGGAGCACGCGTGGATAGCGCGGCCCATGATGCGCGGCTCGCTCGCCGCGTTCGCCGCGGGAGTTGGTTCGCCGCAGGAAGCGGGACAGCTCGGTGAGAGCCATTTGATAAACGTCGCGCTTGAACTCGATGACCGCATCCAGCGGCACCCAATACTCGTTCCAGCGCCAGGCATCGAATTCCGGATGGTCCGTCGCACGCAGGCAGATGTCGCAATCGCGTCCCACCATGCGCAGCAGAAACCAGATTTGTTTCTGACCGCGATAATGTCCGCGCACCTCGCGCTTGATGAACTTGTCCGGCACCTCATAACGCAGCCAGTCGCGCGTGCGACCGACAACTTTCACATGCTCCGGTAGCAGGCCGGTTTCTTCGTGTAACTCCCGATACATCGCTTGCACAGGGGTCTCACCGTATTTGATGCCCCCTTGCGGAAACTGCCAGGAATGTTCACGCAGCCGCTTGCCCCAAAACACTTCGTTGCGCGCGTTCAAGAGGATGATGCCGACGTTCGGGCGAAAGCCTTCACGATCCAGCATACAGCCACCTTCAAATCCTTTAAAATTGCTTTGATTATAAACAGTTAACGGACCCCGCGCACCGGCACGAACCCGAATTCGGGGCACGTTTCCCGAGCCGGGTGCAAGGCGCTTTGCCAGTCCATGCAGAAAGACGGCAAAATCTTCTTCCTTGCAAAGCCGTCGTCCGTTTCCGTCTTTCACCCTCGTTTCGCCTGCTCCGGCGCCGCAACGGCTCCGAAGCGCGCGCCGCTTTTGGAAAATTTGAATGAAAGCATCCCGTTTCTTCATCGGCACCCTGAAAGAAGCTCCCGCCGACGCCGAGATCGTCAGCCACAAGCTGATGATGCGCGCCGGCATGATCCGCCGTGTCGCGGGCGGCATCTACGATTACATGCCGATCGGACTGCGCTCGGTGCGCAAGGTCGAAGCCATCGTGCGTGAAGAGATGAACCGCGCGGGCGCGCTCGAACTGCTGATGCCCGCCGTGCAGCCCGCCGAACTCTGGCAGGAGTCGGGCCGCTGGGTGCAATACGGTCCCGAACTGCTGCGCTTCAAGGATCGTCACGATCGCGATTTCGTGATGGGCCCGACGCACGAGGAAGTCGTCACCGACATCGCGCGCCGCGAGATCAAGAGCTATCGCCAGTTGCCGGTGAACTTCTATCAGATTCAAACCAAGTTCCGCGACGAGATCCGCCCGCGCTTCGGCGTGATGCGCGGCCGCGAGTTCATCATGAAGGACGCCTATTCCTTCGATAAAGACCTCGACGGTCTCGCCGAGTCGTATCGCAAGATGTACGAAGCCTACGTGCGCATCTTCACGCGCATCGGGCTGGAGTTCCGCGCGGTGGCGGCGGACAACGGTTCGATCGGCGGCAGCGGTTCGCACGAATTCCACGTGATCGCGGACACGGGCGAGGACGACATCGCCTATTGCCCGACCTCGGACTTCGCGGCGAACGTCGAAGCCGCGGATGCGCTGCCGCTCGTCGCGCAACGCGCCGCGCCCACGGAAGAGCTGAAGAAGACGCCGACGCCCGGCGCCGCCAAGTGCGAAGCGGTCGCGCAGCTTCTGAACATTCCGCTCGAAAAGACCATCAAGTCGATCATTCTCGCAACCGACAACGAAGGCGCCGAGCCGACCATCTGGCTCCTGATGCTGCGCGGCGATCATTCGCTCAACGACATCAAGACGGGCAAGCTGCTTGGCCTTGCGGGCTATCGCTTCGCGACGGAAGCCGAGATCGTCGAATGGTTCGGCACGCCGCCGGGCTATCTCGGCCCTATCGGCACGAAGAAGCCGGTGCGCGTGATCGCGGATCGCACGGTCGCGAACATGAGCGACTTCGTCGTCGGCACGAACGAGGTCGATTACCACACGACCGGCGTGAACTGGGGCCGCGATCTGCCCGAGCCGGAAGTGGCGGACATCCGCAACGTGGTCGCGGGCGATCCGTCGCCGGACGGCAAGGGCACGCTCGAAATCTGCCGCGGCATCGAAGTGGGCCACGTGTTCCAGCTCGGCACGAAGTACTCCGATTCGATGGGCGCGACGTTCCTTGACGAAAACGGCAAGCCCGCGCCGATGCAGATGGGCTGCTACGGCATCGGCGTGACGCGCGTGCTGGGCGCCGCGATCGAACAGAATTTCGACGACAAGGGCATCATCTGGCCTGAAGCCATCGCACCGTTCGAAGTCGTGATCTGCCCGATGGGCTACGACCGCAGCGACGCCGTGCGCGAGCAGGCCGACAAGCTCTACGCGACGCTTCAGGAAGCGGGCGTCGACGTGATCCTCGACGATCGCGGCGAACGTCCGGGCGTGATGTTCGCGGACTGGGAACTGATCGGCGTGCCGCATCGCATCGTGATCGGCGATCGCGGGCTGAAGGAAGGCAAGCTCGAATATCAGGGCCGCCGCGATACCGAAGCCACGCTGCTGCCGGTCGATGAAGCGGCGAACGTCGTCGCGGGCAAAGTGCGGGCCGCGCTCGGGAAGTAATGCAATACAACTTCCTGTCGGCGACGATCCTTCTGCTGCTCATCACCGATCCGCTCGGCAACATTCCGATCTTCATCAACGCGCTGCGCGGCGTCGCCAAGGAGCGGCGCCGCGTCGTGATCCTGCGGGAAGTCGCGATCGCGTTCGTCATCCTGCTGATTTTCATGCTGGCGGGCGACCGCTTTCTGCGCGCGATGAACCTCACGGATTTGTCGCTGCGCATCGGTGGCGGGATCGTGCTGTTTCTCATCGCGCTGCGGATGATCTTTCCGCATCCCGACGGCCCGATGGGCGGCGATTCGCGCGGCGGCGAACCGCTGATCGTGCCGCTCGCGATTCCGGCGCTGGCGGGACCGTCCGCGCTCGCGACGGTCATGCTGCTGACCTCGCAGGCGCCCGGCAAGATGCTCGAATGGATCGGCGCGCTTTCGGTCACGATGATCGTCTGCGCGATCGTGCTGATCCTCGCGGAGAAGATTCAGCAGTGGCTCGGCGAGCGGGCGGTCACGGCGTTCGAGCGGTTGATGGGGCTCGTGCTCGTTGCCATTTCCGTCGAGATGATTCTGACGGGAATACGCACTTTCGTGCATCAGCTATGAAAAAAGCGGCCTCGGCCGCTTTTTCTTTTGACAGGCGTCGATCACGCGCCTTCCGTCAATGCGCGAATTGTCGGCAAATTCCGCCAGTAACCCTTCGCATCCATCCCGCATCCGAAGACGTAACGATCCGGCACTTCGAATCCACAAAAGTCCGGACGCAGCGGCTTCGCCTTCGGGATGATCTTTTCGCACAGGACCGCGGACAGGAACGTCTTCGCGCCCATCGCCATGATGCGGTCGCGGATCGCGGCCATGGTTTCGCCTTCGTCGAGGATGTCGTCGAGCACGAGCACCACGCGATCCTTCACCGATTCCGCCGGCGCCACGCGCCATTGCATCTCGCTGCCGCCCTTGATGGCGTTGCGATAGCGCGTCAGGTGGATGTAATCGAACTCGAGCGGGAAGTCGAGATGCGGCAGCAGCATGCCGGTGAACACGGCCGCGCCCCCCATGACCGAAAGCACGAGCGGGAAGTCGTCTTGCGTCACCGTCTTGATGGCCGCGGCCATCTTGCCGATCGACGCGTTGACTTCGTCAGCCGTCACGATCTCTTCGGAGTGGCTGAAAATATGGAGGGCTTCTTCGCGATTCATAGGGAAAGCGGGGGAGAGGCAGACTTCTTAGTGTGGAAAAAAACGGCGGCGTGCGCCATATGATAAACCCGCGCTTCTTTCGAGTCGGACGCCCGAAGAGAACACGGGTTCGTCAAAACTGCGCTTCAGCGCATGCCGGGCATCATGCCCTTCATGCCGCGCATCATCTTCTGCAGATTGCCGCCCTTCAGCTTCTTCATCATGCCGCGCATCTGCTCGTACTGATTGAGCATGCGGTTCACTTCCTGAACGTGCACGCCCGCGCCCGCGGCAATGCGGCGCTTGCGCGCGGCCTTGATGAGCTCGGGCTTCGCGCGCTCCTGAAGCGTCATGGAATTGATGATGCCTTCCATGCGGCGCATCTGCTTTTCCGCGTTGTTCATGTCCGCGCCTTGCGCGGCTTGCTGGAACTGCGCGGGCAGTTTGTCCATGAGCGACGAGAGGCCGCCCATCTTCTTCATCTGCGACAGTTGCGCCTTGAAGTCGTTCAGGTCGAAGTCGCCGCCTTTCTTGACCTTGTCGGCGAGCTTCTGCGCGGCTTGCTGGTCGACGCCGCGCTGCGCTTCCTCGACGAGCGCGAGAATGTCGCCCATGCCGAGAATCCGGTTCGCCATGCGATCCGGATGGAAGACTTCGAGCCCGTCGAGCTTTTCCGCGACGCCGACGAACTTGATCGGCTTGCCGGTGACGTGCCGCACGGAGAGCGCCGCGCCGCCGCGCGAATCGCCGTCGAGCTTGGTGAGCACGACGCCGGTGAGCGGCAGCGCGTCGTTGAACGCCTTCGCGGTGTTGACCGCGTCCTGGCCGAGCATGGCGTCGACGACGAAGAGCGTTTCAGCGGGCTTGAGCAGCGCGTGCAGCTCGCTGATCTCGTTCATCATCGCTTCGTCGATACCGAGGCGGCCCGCCGTATCGACGATCACGACGTCGTGGTAATGGCGCTTCGCCCAGTCGATTGCCGCGCGCGCGATGTCGGCGGGCTTCTGATCCGGTTCCGACGGGAAGAAGTCCGCGCCGACCTGCTCGGTGACGGTCTGCAACTGACGGATGGCGGCGGGGCGATACACGTCGACGGAAACGGTGAGCACCTTCTTCTTGCTCTTCTCGCGCAGCAGCTTGGCGAGCTTACCCGTGGTCGTGGTCTTGCCCGCGCCCTGCAAACCGGCCATCAGGATGACGGCGGGCGGCGCGACGGCGAGATTCAGTTCGGCGGCTTTGCCTTCGTAATCGCCGCCGATCACGGCCGTCAATTCCTTCTGCACGACACCGACGAGCGCCTGACCCGGCGAGAGGCTCGACACGACTTCTTCGCCGAGCGCCTTTTCCTTCACCTTCGCGATGAACTCGCGCACGACGGGCAGCGCCACGTCCGCCTCGAGCAGCGCGAGCCGCACTTCGCGGAGCATCTCTTGCGTGTTGGCCTCGGTGAGCCGGGCCTCGCCGCGCAGCGTCTTGACGACGCGCGCCATCCGTTGAGTGAGGTTATCGAGCATGGGGAAAAGGTAGAGAATGCGGCCCTTTTTCAGCGCAAAACGATTCGGCGCCCCGCGTTGCCGCAAGGGGGAAAACGTCGCGATTCAAGGGCCTAGTGTAAACTTCGAACATGGATATTGTACTGTATGCCCTCACTGCGCTTCTCTACGGCGGACTCGCCGTGGCGGGCTGGCGCGCGCATCGCCACACGGCCGTGGAGCCGGCGCTGGCTGGTGTGCCGTCGGGCATGGCTCCGGCGGCGGCGCCGAAAATGTCGCCGGGCATGGGCGGACCGGGTCGCGCTCTATTATTAGTAGCGCTGCTCGTGCACGGCCTTCTGCTGCACACCACGATCTTCCCCCAGAACGCAATGGTCTTCGGCTTCGCGTTCGCGCTCTCCGCGATGTTCTGGCTCGGTGCGGGCATCTACTGGATCGAGAGTTTCTTCTTTCCGCTCGACGGCCTGCGGCTGCTCGTGCTGCCGCTCGCGTGCATCGCGTCGCTGCTGCCGCTCGTCTTCGGCGGCGTGCGCGTGCTGTCGTATTCCGCCGCGCCGATGTTCAAGCTGCACTTCCTGATCGCGAACGTCGCGTACGGACTCTTCGCGATCGCCGCGCTGCACGCCGTGCTCATGCTGATGCTCGAACGCCGCCTGCAGCGCATGCGCGGCATGGCGACGCGTCATACGGGCAACGGCTGGCTGACGAGCTGGCTCGACACGCTGCCGCCGCTGCTCACGCTCGAAAAGCTGCTGTTCCGCCTGATCGCGGCCGGCTTCGTGCTGCTCACGCTGACGCTCGTCTCGGGCATCGCGTTCAACGAACAACTGGTCGATCGCGCACTGCGCTTCGATCACAAGACCGTGTTCGCCTTCGTCTCCTGGGTGATGTTCGGCGCGCTGCTCACCGCGCGCCGCATCTCGGGCTGGCGCGGACGCGCCGCATTGCGGTGGGTGCTGGCCTCGTTCGCCGCGCTGCTGCTCGCGTATGTCGGCAGCCGCTTCGTGTTCGAAGTGCTGTTGCATCGCGCGGTCGTCTGAGCGTCTGAATTTACCGGCATTGAATCGATGCGAAATTTCTTCTTTCTGATCGTCCTCTTCTTCGTGTGCCAGTGGCTCCTGAAGAAGCTGCGCCGCGCGAACGAGCGCGCGCAACAGGGCGAAGCGCAGGCCGGCGGCGCGACCGCGGGCGGCGCGAACGGCGCGCATCGCGCGCGTTATGGCAACGGCAACGGCGCGGCCAACGAAACGCCGCAACTCGCCGATCCGCTTATCCGGTGCGCGCAATGCGGCGTGCACACGCCGCGCAGCGAGTCGATCGTCGTCTCGGGCGAGCGCTTTTGCTGCGCCGATCACGCGCGCCATTACGCGAGCCGTCCGACTGGCCGCGACGCGCGATGAACATGCACGTCGTCAGGAAAGGCGATCCGCACATCGACGCACAAGGCTGGCTGACGAGCGCGACGCGGCTGCCGTCGCCGAACTTCGAGGCGCGTCCCGGCAATGCGGTGCCGACGCTCATCGTCGTGCACAACATCAGCCTGCCGCCGGACGATTTCACGACGAACTCGATCGCCGATTTCTTCCTCAACAAGCTCGATCACGAAGCGCATCCGTACTTCGATCACCTGCGCGGCATGCGCGTGTCGTCGCACTTCGTGATTCGTCGCGACGGCGCGATCCAACAGTTCGTCTCCTGCGACGAACGCGCGTGGCACGCGGGCGTTTCCGCGTTCTGCGGACGCGAGCGCTGCAATGATTTTTCGATCGGCATCGAACTCGAAGGCAGCGATCGCATGCCGTTCGAAGACGCGCAATACGACGCGCTCGCCGCGCTCGTGCGCATCGTCGTGAAGCGCTATCCGATCGACGCGTTGGCCGGACATTCCGACATCGCGCCCGGCCGCAAGACGGATCCCGGCCCGCGCTTCGACTGGCCGCGCCTGCGTCATGAGAGCGCGCTGCCGCCTTCTTTCTTTCCGTTTCAGTCCAACATCTGAGCGCCGCGTAAGGTCTTTCTCGTTGCGGCGCAGCAGTGCCGCGCGCGAGGCCTTGCCGTGCTTTGCGGTAGCAAAAGTCAACCCCGCAACGCCGGACCCGAGGCAAATAAACCTTTTTGAGACTGCGCGGATGTCCACTATACTTGGTGCCGAAAGACGTACTTTGCACTATATCTTGTGTTGTTGAAGCGGCGCCCGCTCCCACGAGCCGGCGCCGCCAGCTTTCCGGCGTAGAGAAGTTTGGCTGGCCCGGGGCGATGCGCGAGGCGGTTTCTCTTTGCGAGGAGAGGAGCGCCGGGCGCATCGGGCGCCAGCGAGCAGCACCGTGAAGAAGGCATGCAAGCAAGCGCGAATTGCGTCGACCGACACCGCGCGCCAACGCGGGCACCGCATGAGACGCCAGGAACAATGCGGGCCGTAAGCGCCGCGATTCGTGTTTTCAGCCTGCTGTACTCACAGCCTGGCATTACCGCCAAAACACCGCGTGACCTTCATGACGATCTCGTGACGCACGCGGCATAAGTGATAAATCCGCGGATCATCCGCACCATTCGAACACCAGGAGTTTTGCACATGCAAACCACCGACAACGCCACGACTTCATTCGAAGGCGCATCCGCACAGCCTATGGCCGGTGCGCAGGCCACGGGCGCAGCACAAGCGCTCGCGCCGAACACGACGTTTGCCGACTACAAGGTCATCCGTCGCAACGGAAGCGTGGTGTCGTTCGAGCCGACGAAAATCGCGATCGCGGTGACGAAGGCGTTCATCGCCGTCAACGGCGGCCAGGGCGCGGCTTCGGCGCGCGTGCGCGAACTCGTCGAGCAACTGACGCAAGCCGTGGTGCGCGCGCTCGTGCGCAGCCGTCCGCATGGCGGCACGTTCCATATCGAAGACATTCAGGATCAGGTCGAGCTCGCGTTGATGCGCGGCGGCGAGCACAACGTCGCGCGCGCGTACGTGCTGTATCGCGAGAAGCGCACGCAGCAGCGTTCGCAGGAGCGCGCGGATGCGCCGAACGCACAGTCGCACGAAGGCGCGATCAACGTGACGGACAACGGCGTCACGCGTCCGCTCGATATGGAAGCGCTGAAGGCGCTGATCGTCTCGGCTTGCGCGAATCTCGGTGACGCGGTGTCGGCCGAGCCGATCGTCGCGGAAACGGTGAAGAACCTGTACGACGGCGTGCCGATGTCGCAGGTCTACGACTCGGCCATCCTCGCCGCGCGCACGATGATCGAAAAGGACCCGGCGTACAGCCAGGTCACGGCGCGCATCCTGCTGCACACGATCCGCCGCGAAATTCTCGAAGACGAAGTGACGCAGGCCGAAATGGGCGAGCGTTACGCCGAATACTTCCCGCTGTTCATCAAGCGCGGCGTCGAAGCCGGCCTGCTCGACGACAAACTCCAGCAATTCGATCTGAAGCGCCTCGGCGCCGCGCTCGACGCGAACCGCGATCTGCAATTCGGCTACCTCGGCCTGCAGACGCTTTATGACCGCTACTTCCTGCACGTCGACGGCACGCGCATCGAACTGCCGCAGGCATTCTTCATGCGTGTCGCGATGGGCCTGTCGCTCAACGAAATCGACCGCGAAGCGCGTGCGATCGAGTTCTACAACGTGCTGTCGTCGTTCGACTTCATGTCGTCCACGCCGACGCTCTTCAACTCGGGCACGCATCGCTCGCAGTTGTCGTCGTGCTATCTGACGACCGTCGCCGACGATCTCGACGGCATCTACGAGGCGCTGAAGGAAAACGCGCTGCTCTCGAAGTTCGCGGGCGGCCTCGGCAACGACTGGACGCGCGTGCGCGCGCTCGGCTCGCATATCAAGGGCACGAACGGCAAGTCGCAGGGCGTCGTGCCGTTCCTCAAAGTCGTGAACGACACGGCCGTCGCGGTGAATCAGGGCGGCAAGCGCAAGGGCGCGGTGTGCGCGTACCTGGAGTCGTGGCACCTCGACATCGAGGAATTCCTCGAGCTGCGCAAGAACACGGGCGATGACCGTCGCCGCACGCACGACATGAACACGGCGAACTGGATTCCCGATCTGTTCATGAAGCGCGTCGTCGAAGGCGGCGACTGGACGCTGTTCTCGCCCTCGACCTGTCCGGACCTGCACGATCTGTTCGGCGCGGACTTCGAGAAGGCCTACGTCGCTTACGAAGAGAAAGCCGCGCGCGGCGAGATCAAGCTGTTCAAGAAGCTGCCGGCCGCGCAACTGTGGCGCAAGATGCTCGGCATGCTCTTCGAAACGGGGCATCCGTGGATCACGTTCAAGGATCCGTGCAACGTGCGCTCGCCGCAGCAGCACGTCGGCGTCGTGCATTCGTCGAACCTGTGCACGGAAATCACGCTGAACACGAGCGAGACGGAAATCGCCGTCTGCAACCTCGGCTCCGTGAACCTCGTCGCGCACATGGTGAAGCAGGCCGACGGCAGCTACGCGCTGGATCACGCGAAGCTGAAGCGCACCATCAGCGTCGCGATGCGCATGCTCGACAACGTCATCGACATCAATTATTACGCGGTGCCGAAGGCGCGTAACTCGAACCTGAAGCATCGCCCGGTCGGCATGGGCATCATGGGCTTCCAGGACTGCCTGCATTTGCTGCGCACGCCGTATGCGTCGGGCGAGGCGGTCGAGTTCGCGGATCGTTCGATGGAAGCCGTGTGCTACTACGCGTACTACGCGTCGACGGAACTCGCGGAAGAGCGCGGCCGTTACGCGACGTATCGCGGCTCGCTGTGGGATCGCGGCATTCTTCCGCAGGATTCGCTGAAGCTGCTGGCGGACGCGCGCGGCGGCTACGTGGAAGTGGATTCGTCGGAATCGATGGATTGGGACACGCTGCGCTCGCGCATCTCGACGCACGGCATGCGCAACTCGAACTGCGTGGCGATTGCGCCGACCGCAACGATCTCGAACATCATCGGCGTGTCGGCGTGTATCGAGCCGACGTTCCAGAACCTGTACGTGAAGTCGAATCTGTCGGGCGAATTCACGGTCGTGAACGACTATCTCGTGCGCGATCTGAAGGCGCGCGGCCTGTGGGACGAGGTGATGGTGTCGGATCTGAAGTATTTCGACGGCACGCTTTCGCGCATCGACCGCATTCCGGCCGATCTCCGCGCGATCTACGCGACGGCGTTCGAAGTCGATCCGAAGTGGCTGGTGGAAGCGGCATCGCGCCGTCAGAAGTGGATCGATCAGGCGCAGTCGCTGAACATCTACATGGCGGGCGCGTCGGGCAAGAAGCTCGACGAGGTCTACAAACTCGCGTGGATTCGCGGCCTCAAGACCACGTACTATCTCCGCACGATGGCGGCGACGCACGTCGAGAAGTCGACGGTCGCGCACGGCGCGTTGAACGCGGTGCCTTCTTCCGGTGAAGGCGGATCGGGCGCGGCTGGCGGCTTCGGTGGCGGCGTGAGTGGAGGCGCTTCTTCCAACGCCGGGGGCTTCAATGCGGCGGCCGTCGAGGCGGCTCCGGAAGCCGATGGCCCTGTCTGCATGATGCGTCCGGGCGATCCGGGCTTCGACGAATGCGAGGCTTGCCAGTAAGTCGGTCGCGGCGGACCGGTTCCGGTTTTCCCCTTCGCGGGGGAGGCGGGGCCGGTCCGTTTTTCTTTGCTGCTGCAAAGAAAGTAAGCAGCTTTGCCCATCCTAAGTGGCTCACGCCGGCTGTGGCACAGGCAATTGGCTGAATGACGCTCGGAGTTTTGATGCTTTCGCCGGATCCCGTTTTGTTATTGGTTTATTAGCGTTGCCCCTGTGCGGGGCGGCAGTCACTTTCTTTGCTGCTGCAAAGAAAGTAACCAAAGAAAGCAGCTTTTGAGGCCCGCGGTCACACGCAACTTGGCCAATTTTCTCCTTCGAAGTGGCACTCGCCTAAAGAGTGCCCTCATCACAATCACCGGGCTTGGATCGCGCACGGTCTGCCGCCCGAGAGATTTTAAGCCGCTGGTTCAGCACGAAAAAGTTCCGGCACAGCGCTACGCGCTGCCGCCGAGTATGCGAGGGAAACCCACGTTGTACCTATGCAGTGCTTCGAGATGGCGGTGTCAGTAAAGAGGCACGCGCAGACCCGATTGACCCGTCGGCCGCGAAGCGGGCTGGAGCCATTTCGTGCTGGACCAGTTTGTTGTGCGGCGAGAGGTGACAGACCGTGCGCGAGCCAAGCCGTGTTCTGCTTGCGAGGGCACTCGCTATTGCCGGGCCATTCGGCCAATCGCCTGTGCCGCGGCCGGTGTGAGGCACTTTGGATGGGAGAAGCTGCTTTCTTTGGTTACTTTCTTTGCAGCAGCAAAGAAAGTGACTGCCGCCCCGCACAGGGGCAACGCTAATAGACCGACGCGAAAACGGGATCCGGCGAAGGCATCAAAACTCCGGGGGCCATTCAGCCAATCGCCTGCGCCGCGGCCCCCTCCGCCGGGGAGGCGGCTACTGAACAAACGGCAAGATAACGGCAGCAGCAAGCAGAGGAACCCAACCTCACCCCCGCGTGCCACGCGAAATCTCCGTCCCCGCATCGTGCGCGAGCCGCGCGGTAATCGGCATCGAAAGAAAAGAGAACATCCCGACGACGACAAACGCAGGCCAGAAGTCCGACCATTGCACGCTCGCATGACCGTTCAGATATTGCGAGAGTTCGAGCGTGATCCCGGCGATCGTCACGCCGAGACCAAGCGAAACTTGCTGCACAAAGCTCGCGAGACTGGTCGCGCGGCCGACATCGCGCGTTTCGATTTCCGCATACGCAAGCGAATTGAGGCTCGTGAATTGCAAGGCGGGGAAGAAGCCGCCGAGCAGCACGACTGACCAGATCACCCACGTCGGCGTGCCGGGAAAGAACGTGCCGCACGCCGCGATCGCGATGCCCGACAGCGCCGCGTTATAGAAGAGCGTCTGACGGAAGCCGAAGCGATGCAGCACGCGCGACGCGAGCGAGCGCATGAACATGCCGCCGAACGCGGACGCGCAGGTGATCGCGCCGGACTTGAACGCGGTCATGCCGAGGCCTTCCTGCAACGCGAGCGGCAGAAGGAACGGCACGGCGCCGAGCCCGATGCGAAACATCGAACCGCCGAGAACGCTCGCCTGAAACGTCGGCACGCGGAAGAAGCGCAAGTCGAGCAGCGGCTTCTCCGAGCGGCGCGCGTGGATGCAGTACAGCACGACCATCAGCGCGCCGGCTGCGCACATCGCGAAGGCCGTGCGTTGCGGAATCAGTTCGCCGCCGACGAGCGACAGCCCGAGCAGCAGCAACACGCCCGCGCACGAGGAAAGGAAGAAGCCGAACCAGTCGAGCCGGCCCGGATGATCCTCGTGCGAATTGACGATGTAGCGGTTGGTCAGATAGATGCCCGCAATGCCGATCGGGATGTTGATGAAGAAGATCAGGCGCCAGTGCAGATAAGTGGTGATGAAGCCGCCGAGCAACGGACCGACCGCGGGTCCAAGCATTGCGGGTACGGAGAGGTAGTTCATCGCGCGAATGAACTCCGAGCGACGCACCGAGCGAAAGATGATGATGCGGCCGACAGGCACCATCATCGCGCCGCCGACGCCCTGGATGAAGCGGGCGACGGTGAACGGGCCGAGCGACGTGGAGGCCGCGCAGAGCAGCGAGCCGACGACGAACACGCCGATGGCCGCGCGGAACACCGCACGGGCGCCGAAGCGGTCGGCGACCCAGCCGCAGATCGGTATGAAGACGCCGAGCCCGAGCACATAACTCGTGACGGCGACTTTCAATGTGACGGGATCGCGTCCGAAGGCGCGCGCCATTTCAGGAATCGCGGTGACGATGACGTTGGCGTCGACGCTTTCCATGAACATCGCGCACGCGACGATGAGAGGGGCAATGAAAGCTTTGACGGCAAGCGGCATGGCGAATCGCGATCAACTCTTGGCGGCAAGAGCGGCGATTATGGCACCGATATGGAGCAGTCGCTGAGTGATCGAAGCGTGTTGCGTGGTGCGATGAACATTGAACGAGGAGCGAAGAAACGATGGACCCGCAGGATCTGCAGCGTCTCGTCACGCAGACGATGCCCTATGGCAAATACAAGGATCGGCTCATCGCGGATCTGCCTGGTCACTATCTCGCGTGGTTCGCGCGTGAGGGTTTTCCAGAGGGCAAGCTCGGCAGGCTGCTCGCGTTGATGCATGAGATCGACCACAACAACCTGCGCTCGCTGCTCGATCCATTGAGAGGCCGATGAGTTGCGCATGCTTTCCAGGTGCGACGTAAACACGCTATAGGTTGTATCGGCAGGATTTGCAAGCACAAGATGTTGTGGAAAAACGAGGCCCAAAATGCTAGACTTCGGCAACGAATTCGAAGCACGCAGCAGGCAATGAGCGGTCCCGAAACGCAACGGTTCGAGTGGTGAAGCGTGTGTCCGATGACAAGCATCGAAGCTCATCGAAGAGAGCGAGTGAGGGTAGCAAGACGCTCGCGCTCGACACATGTTTTTGCTTCGCGTCGCGTGTCGTCGAGAGACATCGATCGATGAACGAAGCGAGTCACGCTTCGCTGCGTTTGAGATCGCACACTCGGCACTGACTCGATACGTGCAACGAAACGCGACGTGCTTCGCATCAGACATCGCGCGTCGGCCGCAAAGCACCGTGACACAAGGCTTCGAAGACATCGATGAAGCCGCTCGCAAGCACGCTGCGATGCCATCGAAGTCACTCGATCAGGACCGCTTCACACACGATTCAACAGATGCCGCATCGAGCTTCACACACATGGTTGCGAGCCAAGTGTTGTATGCAGGTAGCAACGTCGAATCTAAATCGCATGAAAACGAGAATTTTCATGAGCAAACTCTTTTATCGCTCATGAAAAGATGGTACAAACCGATCTAAATTGATGGTGAGAATTTATGCTCAACTGGGATGACGAGACCACTGCCGTAGCTCCCTCGAGCGCTTCGCAACAGAGCACGTTGCGCAACGCTCAAGGCACGACTTTCGGTACGCAGGCAGCGCACGCTGCTGCTCATCAAGCGACCCATCAGACTGCTCAGGCGAACTCGACGAACATCTTCTCCGATGGCTTCGTTCCGCCCGCAGCCGCCACACCGTCCGCCGGCGCGATCGCCGCGCAAAGCGAAGCGCGCGTCAATGTCGCCGACAAGCGCATCATCAACGGCAAGACGGATGTGAACCAGCTCGTCCCGTTCAAGTACAAGTGGGCGTGGGAGAAGTACCTCGCCGGCTGTGCGAACCACTGGATGCCGCAGGAAGTGAACATGTCCCGCGACATCGCCCTGTGGAAAGACCCGAACGGTCTCTCGGACGACGAGCGCCGCATCGTCAAGCGCAACCTCGGCTTCTTTGTCACGGCGGACTCGCTCGCCGCGAACAACATCGTGCTCGGCACGTACCGTCACATCACCGCTCCGGAGTGCCGCCAGTTCCTGCTGCGCCAGGCGTTCGAAGAGGCGATCCACACGCACGCGTATCAGTACATCGTCGAATCGCTGGGTCTCGATGAAAGCGAGATCTTCAACGCGTACCACGAGGTCAAGTCGATCCGTGACAAGGACGAGTTCCTCATTCCGTTCATCCAGACGCTGACCGACCCGGCCTTCACCACCGGCACGCTGGAAGCGGACCAGAAATTGCTGAAGTCGTTGATCGTGTTCGCCTGCATCATGGAAGGGCTGTTCTTCTATGTGGGCTTCACGCAGATTCTGGCGCTGGGTCGCCAGAACAAGATGACGGGCGCGGCGGAGCAGTATCAGTACATCCTCCGCGACGAGTCGATGCACTGCAATTTCGGCATCGACCTCATCAACCAGATCAAGCTCGAAGAGCCGCAACTGTGGACCGCCGAATTCAAGGCCGAGATCCGCGAGCTCTTCAAGGAAGCGGTGGAACTGGAATATCGCTACGCCGAAGACACCATGCCGCGCGGGGTGCTCGGCCTGAACGCGTCGATGTTCAAGAGCTACCTGCGCTTCATCTGCAACCGGCGTTGCCAGCAGATCGGGCTTGACCCGCTCTACCCGAACGAGGAAAACCCGTTCCCGTGGATGAGCGAAATGATCGACTTGAAGAAGGAACGCAACTTCTTCGAGACACGCGTGATTGAGTATCAAACCGGCGGCGCGCTGACCTGGGAATAATAAAAATCCAGGACGTGTTGCAGACGAAATCGATGGAACGGTCAGGCAGCAGCGTGTCGCTCACGCGCGCCTGATCGACAAGGTTTAGGAGAACGGTCGCCTGATGCAAAGTGCGCCTACTGACTTGGCGAGCCGATTATCGGCACGAACTGAAGACAGGCATTTTGCGATCCCTTCAATGGGATGGGCAAACTTCCCCCCGGAAAATGCCAGCGGCATGCTCGCTGGCTCGATCAAGCGATGGCCGGCGCCGCGAAGATGCGGTGCTGACTCAATTTGGCGCGCGGTGCCTCGGGGCACGGCGCGCCTTGCCGTATTCATTAGCGTAAGCGGGCGGGATCAGCGTACGCCGATGAATAATCCGCTTCGTAGCGTGCGCTGTGAGAGGCGACGCGTGAGAAGCGGGTTTTGACGAAGGGTGTTGTTTGAACTGACTCTCATCTTAAAACCTGAAGGAGAAAAACCATGGCAGTTGCCAAGAAAAAACCCGCTGCAAAGAAGGCCGCAGCGAAGAAAGTCACCGCCAAGAAGGCCGCTCCGGCGAAGAAGGTTGCCGCCAAGAAGGTCGCTGTGAAGAAAGTCGCAGCGAAGAAAGTAGCGGCGAAGAAGGTTGCAGCGAAGAAGGTTGCGGCCAAGAAAGTGGCAACCAAGAAAGTAGCAGCAAAGAAAGTAGCGGCGAAGAAGGTTGCAGCGAAGAAGGTCGCCGCCAAGAAGGCGCCCGCGAAGAAAGCCGCTGCGAAGAAAGTCGCGACCAAGAAGGTAGCCGCGAAGAAGGTTGCAGCGAAGAAGGCGCCTGCGAAGAAGGCCGCAGCGAAGAAGGCGCCCGCGAAGAAGGCCGCAGCGAAGAAGGCCGCTGCGAAAAAGGCTCCTGCGAAAAAGGCTGCTGCGAAGACCGCAGCCGCTGCGCCTGCGCCTGCTGCCGCTCCCGCGAAGAAGGCCCCCGCGAAAAAAGCTCCGGCCAAGAAGGCCGCTGCTGCGAAGAAGACTACGGCTGCTGCTCCCGCAACGACGGCAACGACCGTATCGGCGCCTGCTCCGGCTCCGGCCGCTGCGGTCAAGACGGCGTTGAACCCGGCAGCGGCATGGCCGTTCCCGACGGGCAGCCGTCCGTAAGCTCTCGCAGTACGCGACACCCAGGCACACTGCGCTGTGCCCTTAGTCCGGGTAAGCCTACCCGGCCTGAACCCGTCGCCGGAAATCTGGCGGCGGGTTTTTCGTTTCGGCGAACGAATTGCATCGCTCGCGTGCCGCTCGTTTCGGGCGGCCAAAGAAAAAGCGCATGCATCTTTCGATACATGCGCTCGTGGTCTTGCGGCGGCTATTCGTCCGCCGAATAGGATTAGTGCGTGACGCGCGTGACGCCGCCGCTCGACAGCAGACGCACTCGTTCGCCCGCCTGAAAGACCTCGCCGTTCGCGGTCTGCGTGATCGCGCGCAGGTCGCCGTTATCGAGGCGCACGGTGATCTCCAGGCCGTTCTTCATCGCGACGCTGTTCTCGACGGCGTTACCGGCGACGGCGCCAGCCAGCCCGCCGATAATGCCCGCGATGATCGAGCCATTGCCGCCGCCGATCGCGCTGGCCGCCGCGACGCCGCCCAGCGCGCCGCCGCCGATCGTGCCGAGACCGGTCGGCTGGCCGTTGTTCGAGCTGATCTTCACGCCGCGCACGCTTTCGACGGTGGCCATGCGCACCGTTTCCTCGCGCTGGGCCTGCGACGCCGTATAAACGTCCGAAGAACTGCTGTTGTAGGCGCAGCCCGTCAGCGCGACCGAGCCGACGAGCGCCATTGCCAGCGCGATACGACTTACCGTTTTCATTCCTTTACTCCAATCACTCAGAACAGGCTGCTTCCGAAAGCCTGTTTGAAACGCTCTTCGATTTCGGCGCGCGTCGGCGCGTAGGTTTGCGGTCCCTGATGTTCGATTTTAAGCGCACCCATCAGACTCGCGAGACGACCCGTTTTCTCCCAGCCAAGCTTGTTCTCGATGCCGTACAGCAGGCCGCCGCGGAAAGCGTCTCCGCAGCCGGTCGGATCGACCACCTGTTGCGCCTTCACCGAGGGAACGTCGAGCACGCCATCTTCATGATAGATCTGCGCGCCGTGTTCGCCGCGTGTGACGACGAGGGCATCGACACGGCTCTTGATGTCTTCGATCGACCAGCCGGTCTTGTTACTCAACAACTTGGCTTCGTAATCGTTGACCGCCACGTAGGTGGCGAGTTCAATCATGCGACGAAGTTCCACACCTTCGAGAATAGGCAAACCCTGGCCCGGATCGAACACGAACGGCACGCCGGCGCGCGCCAGCCCTTCGGCGTGCTCGCGCATGCCTTGCGCGCCGTCGGGCGCGACGATGCCGAGCGAGATGCCGCGCGCTTCGTCGGCGCGATTCAGGTGCGATTCCATCATCGCGCCGGGGTGGAAGGCCGTGATCTGGTTGTTCGCGAGGTCGGTGGTGATGAAGCACTGCGCCGAATGCTGATCGGGCAGCACGCGCACGTATTCCTTCGACAGACCGAGCGCGTCGAGCCGATCGACGTAAAGCTGCGAATCCGCCGCGCCGAGCGTCGCCATGATTTTCGGATCGCCACCGAGCAGCTTCAGCGCATAGGCGATGTTGCCCGCGCAGCCGCCGAAGTTGCGCCGCATCGTCGGCACCAGGAAGCTGATGTTCAGCATGTGCACCTGGTCCGGCAGGATGTGGTCGCCGAAGCGGCCCTGGAAGGTCATGATGTTGTCGTAGGCGAGCGAGCCGCAAATGAGCGTAGCCAAGGCAAACGTCCTTTATGAATAGGGGCCGAGGAGAAAAAGCGCATACGGCGCGCGGCGAGTTTGACCGCGCCTCGTATGCGCGGACCGCTTCGGTCGAAAAGCGGTCCGTCCGGCAAGAGAATTACTTCAGTGCGGCGAGCGCGGCATCGTAGTTCGGCTCTTCCTTGATTTCAGGCACGAGTTCCGAGTGCAGCACTTTGTTGTTCTCGTCCAGCACGACGACCGCGCGCGCCGTCAGGCCTTTAAGCGGGCCGCTCGTCACGTCGACGCCGTAGGCTTGCGCGAACTCGTGGCCGCGGAAGGTCGAGGCCGTCACGACATTCGCGATGCCTTCGGTCGTGCAGAAGCGCTTCGCCGCGAACGGCAGATCGCCCGAAACGACCACCACGACCGTGTTGTTCAGGTTCGCGGCCGCCTGGTTGAACTTGCGCGTCGAGGTGGCGCAGGTCGGCGTGTCGAGACTCGGCACGATGTTCAGCACTTTGCGCTTGCCGGCGAAATTCGCGAGCTTGATGTCGCCGAGATCCGCGCCGACGAGCGTGAATTCGGACGCTTGCTGCCCCGCGCCCGGGAACGTGCCGCTGACTTCGATGGGATTGCCGCCGAGGGTAACTTGACTCATGTTGCGCTCCAGAGAATTGTCAGATGCTGACGGGAAAAATCGCGCGTGCCGGGCCGGGAAGGGCGGCACGCGCGTCGTGTGGCACTGGGTCCGGCCGCCTCGCGCGCGATGAAGCGGCGCAAGGCCGCGATCACGGATAGAAGACCTGAACCCGGTAATTCGCGGCGACCGCGTCGCCCGTATCGAGCCGGACGACGACCGGTTGCGCGCTTTGCGGCGGAAGGCCGACGGCGAATATCGTACCCGGTCGCGCGTAATCCTGCGGCCACAGCACGCGACGGACCGCGACATTGTTCTTGTCGTCGAGCAGCGTGAGTTCGAGCGCCGGATACGCGAGCGCCACGTCCAGCCGGTTGCGCAGCGACAGTTTCAGTTCGAGCTTGTGCGGACCGTCGACCTGACGCAGGCCCGAACTCTCGATCTGCAATCCGTCGATGTCGCGCGGTGGCGAGATCGTGCAGCCGATCTGTTCGCAGACGTTCGAATAGAACGCGTGCGAGCCGGGCACGTAGACCATCACGGATTCGCGTTGCCACCACGCGAGCTGCACGAGCAACAGCAACGCCAGCAGCACCGCGACGATGATGCCCACCGCGCGCATGCCCTTTCTCGCGCCGGCACGCGCCGGCGCCCGCGATTCCCGCGGCTCGCGGATGACCGGAAACGCTTCGTTCGCGCTGACGCGGCGAACGGGGGCGGGCGGCTTGCCGGCGCTGAAGCCGGGCTCGGCGCCGTCGCTCCATGCGGATGTTGTGGGCGGCTCCGGCGCGGGCTCCTCGACCGGCTGATGAACCGGTCCGATGAACGGCTCGGCGCGATCGTCGACGGGATCGAACCGCGCGACGGGCGGCTCGCCGAGCGGCGCATCGGTGCCGGCTTGCGCGGCATTGGCGGCATCGGCATGCGGCTCGCCCACGCGGATGAATGGCTTCGGACGTTCCGCTTCGCCGGGCAGCGCGGACGGCTCGTTGGCTGCGTCGGCCTGCGCCGGTTCTGTGCGTGGCGGCGTGGCGCGAGTCTGCCCGGACGCGCCGGCTTTCGCCGGTGCGGCCGCTGCGAGATCGAGATTGCGCGGCGCGAACGGCCGCGGCTTCAAGGGAGCGTCGGGCGGAGCCGTGACGTGCTTCGGCGTATCGGGAGCGGTGCCGGCGCTCGAACTCGTCGCGGGACCGATGGCGACATCGTCGTCGATGATCGCGGCATGCTGGGCGACCGCCGACTCAGTTGGCTCATCGGGAAGCTCGAAGCGATGATGCGCGGCGTCGAAAACTTCCTGACAGTGACCGCAGCGCACCCGGCCATCGTGCGGCGCGAGCAAGTGCGGGTCCAGCTTGAACACGGTTTCGCAGTGAGGGCAGCGGGTTGCCAGCGCCATATAGAAGTGCCGTTGGCCTGACGGCCTGATCGTGGAGGATGGCGCTATTCTAAAGGCTTTCGCGCCGCGTTCCCGCGAGGCATACCCAGCCTTCGTGCTCACGCCAGACGCTGATGTCGATCCATTTGGCATAGACCGCCGCGACCTCGTCGGCCTGCCGCGCGAGCACGCCCGACAGTGCGATCCGGCCGCCCGGCTTGACCTTCGCGGACAGCATCGACGCCATCAGCTTGAGCGGATTCGAGAGAATGTTCGCGACGACGATATCGAATTCGCCGGCGGGACACGCATCGGGCAAACCGTAGGTCACGTCGGCGCGATTGCGCTCGCGGTTCTGCCGCGCCGACTCGACCGCCTGCGGATCGATGTCGATGCCGACCACCGGCTCCGCGCCGCATTTCTTCGCGAGGATCGCGAGGATGCCGGAGCCGCAGCCGTAGTCGAGCAGCGATTGCCCCGGCTGCACGGATTGCTCCAGCCATTCCATGCACAGGCGCGTGGTCGGATGGCTGCCGGTGCCGAACGCGAGCCCCGGATCGAGCTCGAGCACGAGCGCGTCGGGATCGGGCGCGTCGTGCCACGAGGGCACGACCCAGATGCGCTCGCCGATGGGAATCGGATCGAACTGCGCCTGCGTGAGACGCACCCAGTCCTGCTCCTCGACCTCGCGCACGGTGAACGACGGCGCCGCCGCGAGACCGATTTCATTCGCGGCCGCGGCGAGCAGCACGTCGGGATCGGCGTCCTCGGCGAGCAGCGCGACGACGCGCGAGCGGTTCCACGCGCTCTTCTCGGGCACGAGCCCCGGCTCGCCGAAGAGCGGCTGCTCGTCGGGCGTGTCGGCGTCGGCGTCTTCGACCGACACCGACAGCGCGCCGACTTCAAGCAGCGCGTCCGACAGCGCTTCCGCGTGCTCGCGATCCAGCTCGGCGATCAATTCCCGGTAACTCATGCTCGTGTCTCGTTCCAATGCGCTTACGACTCTTCGGCGACCGCCGCCTGACGCGCGGCGAGCTTGTTTTCGAGGTAGTGGATGCTCGTGCCGCCCTCGACGAACTTCGCGTCGATCATCAGCTCGCGATGCAGCGGGATGTTGGTCGAGATGCCTTCCACGACCATTTCCGACAGCGCGATGCGCATGCGGTTGATCGCCTGCTCGCGCGTCGCGCCGTAGGCGATCAGCTTGCCGATCATCGAATCGTAGTTCGGCGGAACGAAATAGTTGGCGTACGCGTGCGAATCGACGCGGATGCCCGGGCCGCCCGCCGTGTGCCACGACGTGATGCGTCCCGGCGACGGCGTGAACTTGAACGGATCTTCCGCGTTGATGCGGCATTCGATCGCGTGGCCGCGGAACTGGATGTCCTTCTGGCGGATCGTGAGCTTCTCGCCCGCGGCGATACGAATCTGTTCCTGCACGATATCGACGCCCGTGATGAGTTCCGTCACCGGATGCTCGACCTGCACGCGCGTGTTCATCTCGATGAAGTAGAACTCGTTGTTCTCGTAGAGGAACTCGAAGGTGCCCGCGCCGAGATAGCCCATCTTCTTGCAGGCGTCGGCGCAGCGGTCGCCGATACGCTCGATCAGACGGCGCGCGATGCCCGGCGCCGGCGCTTCCTCGATCACCTTCTGGTGGCGGCGCTGCATCGAACAGTCACGCTCGCCGAGCCAGATCGCGTTGCGGAACGAATCCGACAGCACCTGAATCTCGATGTGACGCGGGTTCTCGAGGAACTTCTCCATGTACACCTGCGGGTTGCCGAAGGCGCGGCCCGCTTCCTCGCGCGTCATGTTGACCGCGTTGACGAGCGCCGCTTCCGTGTGCACCACGCGCATGCCGCGCCCGCCGCCGCCGCCCGCCGCCTTGATGATGACGGGATAGCCGATCGCGCGCGCAATTTTCACGATCTCGCGCGGATCGTCCGGCAACGCGCCTTCGGAACCCGGCACGCACGGCACGCCGGTCTTGATCATCGTCTGCTTGGCGGTGACCTTGTCGCCCATCAGGCGAATGGTCTCGGGACGCGGTCCGATGAACGTGAAACCCGACTGCTCGACGCGTTCGGCGAAATCGGCGTTTTCGGAGAGGAAGCCGTAGCCGGGATGAATGGCTTCGGCGTCGGTGACTTCGGCCGCGCTGATGAGCGCCGGCATGTTCAGGTAGGAGAGGTTGGAAGGCGCCGGTCCGATGCACACGGCTTCGTCGGCCAGCTTGACGTACTTCGCTTCCTTGTCGGCTTCCGAGTAGACGACGACTGTCTTGACGCCCAGCTCGCGGCACGCGCGCTGGATGCGAAGCGCGATTTCGCCGCGGTTCGCAATGAGAATTTTTTCAAACATAGTGGGTCGGCTCATCAACGGGCTCGCGTGAGCGGCCCTCGGGGATCCAATCGGCGGCGCGCTTCTCGACGGATCGATGCCGCTTCGCGCGCCAGCGCGGTGAAGCCGGGCGGCGGCGATGAAGATCGCATGCGCCGCACGGCCCGATGCGCCTTCAGTCGCCGATCACGAAGAGCGGCTGGCCGTACTCGACCGCCTGGCCGTTTTCGACGAGGATTTCCTTCACGACGCCGGCCTTATCCGATTCGATTTCGTTCAAGAGCTTCATCGCTTCGATGATGCACAGCGTCTGGCCTTCCTTTACCGTATCGCCGACCTGGACGAACGGGTCCGCGCCCGGCGACGGCGCGCGATAGAACGAGCCGACCATCGGCGAAGTCACGACGTGACCTTGCGGCGCGGCTGCCGCCGGCGCGGCGGCGGACGAACCGGCTTCGCCTGCGCCGGAGAAATGCGGCGCGGCGGGCGCCTGCATTTGCGGCGCGTACTGCTGCGGCGCCTGCATGTACACAGGCGCGGCGTTCTTGACGATGCGAACCTTGCCTTCGCCTTCCGTCACTTCCAGCTCCGAGATGCCGGATTCCGAGACGAGGTCGATCAGCGTTTTCAGTTTACGAAGGTCCATCGAAAAATCCCCTTTCAATACTTGGAGACCGGGGTTGCCCGGTGCTTGACTTGATTTGTGGGTGTTCAGACTGCTCAGCCGCGAGTCGGCGCGGCCGGCGGGCCGACGCGCGCTTCGACGACGGCGAAATCGGTCGGCACGTCGAAGGCGTTCGTGTCGAACGCATCGGCGTGGTCGCTTTGAAGCGCGCGCCCGAACGGCCCGCGCATGACGGCTGCGGATGCCCGGCGGCGGCCGTCGCCGTTTTCACGGAGGTCGGACGCGACGGTAAGGTGGCCACATGGCACCGGCAGAGTAGTCATAGTCGCTTCGGGTTGTGCGGAATTCGGCGCACTTTAGCGCCTTTTAGAGAATTTTGTCTAGTTTTACCGTGCGGGCTAGTCCGAAACCATGGGACAAATTACCGCTTGCCGAAGCCCGAAAAGCCGAATGTCGCGCAAGATCGGCGTACTGTACCTTAACTCACAGCTTACTTAGCGCAAGCGGCTGCTTACGGACAGCGAATTTTTACAGGCTGTCGAGCGTGCGCTTCAGCTCGGCGGGGTCGATTTCGCCCAGTTTCGTCGAGCGAATCTGGCCCTTTGCGTCGATCACCACGGTAAACGGCAAGCCGCCCGCGTTATTGCCGAAGCTGCGCGCAAGATCCGCGCCGCCGAAGCCGGTGACGTAGACGGGATACGCGACCTGAACCTTCTTCAGGAAGTCGTTGATGTTTTTCTCGCTATCCACGCCAAGTCCGATGAACTTGATGCCTTTTTTCTCGTAATCGCGCTGCATGGCCGAGAGCGCCGGCATCTCCTTCACGCACGGCCCGCACCACGACGCCCAGAAGTTTACGACCACCGGCTTGCCCTTGAACGATGCGAGCGGCACGGACGTGCCCGAGGCGCCGGGTGGCGTCGCCTTCCACAGTTGATCCACGGCGTTCCCGCTTGCCGGAGTCGTCGCGGCGACGCTATCGCCGCCGGAGAACCAGTGACCCGCGTAGAAGCCGCCGACGGTCGCGGCGACCGCGACCACGAGGGCGGCAAGAATGCGTGTGCTTTTCATGAGCGTCCAGAAGAAAGATCAGCCGCCGATTTCGAGCGGCGGAGCGTCGGGATGATCGAGCAGCGTGCGCACGGCAGCCGCGTTCGCGCGGGCGAGCCGTCCACGACCGTCGGCGCGTACGGCGCCACGGAGATCGTCGGCGCCATACAGCGCGATATGCACGCCGATCGGCTCGTCGTTGCGCACCCGATGCAGAAAACTCAGCGTCTCGACATAGCCGCGCCCGGCGAAATGCCGCGTCTCCGACACGTCGTACTGCACGTTCACGTTCAGCAGATAAATCGCGACTTCCTTCGGATTGTCGCAAAAGCATTGCAGGTGAACGTCGGAGTGCTCGCCCGCCGTGCCGTTGAGCACCGCGCCCGTCAGATACGGATCGAAAGGCTTCAGGCGCTCCATCCATTCGAGCGCGACTTCGCGCATGCGCCGCAGCACGACCGGCTGGCTGTCGCTTTGGAAAATCGCCTGATATTCGCGGATTTCCTCTTCGATCTGGTCGTTATCGGGCAGGAATTCGCCGCCGATCTTCGCCTCGCCGACGACTTGCCGCGCCGCCTTGCGCTTGGCGGTGGAGTAGTCGAGGCCGTCCTCGGCGATCATTCTCGCGGCGGCGATCGCGATTTCCTCGCGCACGCGCTGCGGATCGAAATGTGATTTGCGAACCATGCCGGAATGATACTAGATAAGCTCGAACGGCCCGTTTGCGGACTCGGCGCGGCACGCTCGCGCCGGTGAAGAGCGTCCGACGTGCTCGGTTACAATATGCGCCTTCAGGCGCCTTTCTGCACGGGTTTGCCCCCAGATTCGCACGTATGGCGCCGTTCCTGTTTTGCATCTCAATCGCCCGCGCGGCGCGACACGGTTTATGCACATCCACATCCTCGGCATCTGCGGCACGTTCATGGGCGGACTCGCCGTTCTGGCGCGCGAGGCGGGCCACAAGGTCACCGGCTGCGACGCGGGCGTCTACCCGCCGATGAGCACGCAACTCGAAGCGCAAGGCATCGAGTTGATCGAAGGCTACGGCGTCGAGCAACTCGCGCTCGAACCGGATCTGTTCGTCATCGGCAATGTCGTGACGCGCGGCAATCCGCTGATGGAAGCCATTCTCGATCGCGGCCTGCCTTACACGTCCGGCCCGCAATGGCTCGGTGAGCACGTGCTGAACGGCAAATGGGTGCTCGCCGTCGCGGGCACGCACGGCAAGACGACGACGAGCTCCATGCTCGCGTGGCTCCTCGAAGACGCGGGCATGAACCCCGGCTTCCTCATCGGCGGCGTGCCGCTCAACTTCGGCATCTCGGCGCGTCTGACCGATTCGAGCTTCTTCGTCATCGAAGCCGACGAATACGACACCGCGTTCTTCGACAAGCGCTCGAAGTTCGTCCACTATCGCCCGCGCACGGCGGTGCTCAATAACCTCGAATTCGATCACGCCGATATCTTCCCCGATCTCGCTGCCATCGAGACGCAATTTCATCACCTCGTGCGCACGGTGCCGGGCGTCGGGCGCATTGTCACGAACGGGCGCGAGGCCGCGCTCGAACGCGTGCTGACGCGCGGCTGCTGGTCGGGCGTCGAGCGCTTTGGCGTCGATGGCGGCTGGCAGGCGCTGCCCGCCGAAGAGAACGCGCTCGTCGACGAGCGCTTCGCCGTGTACTGGGAAGGCGAGCGGCAGGGCGTCGTCGACTGGCAGGTGCAGGGCGAGCACAACCGCATGAACGCGCTTGCGGCGATCGCGGCGGCGCGCTCGGTGGGCGTGCCGGCGGCGCAGTCGGTCAAGGCGCTTTCGAGCTTCCGCAACGTCAAGCGGCGCATGGAAGTGAAAGGCAGCGTCGATGGCGTCACCGTCTACGACGACTTCGCGCACCATCCGACCGCGATCGAAACCACCGTCGCCGGATTGAGGACGCGAATCGGCGATGCGCGCATCCTCGCCGTGCTGGAGCCGCGCTCCAACACGATGAAACTCGGCACGATGAAGGCGCAATTGCCCGCGAGCCTTGCGAGCGCGAATCTGGTATTCGGCTACGGCGCGCGCGAAGGCCGCGACAAGCTCGGCTGGGATCTCGCCGAAGCGCTGGCGCCGCTCGGCGACAAGGCGCGGGCATTCAACGAGATCGAACCTCTGGTGAAGGCGGTCGCGGCCGCCGCCCGTCCCGGCGACCACGTGCTCGTGATGAGCAACGGCGGCTTCGGCGGCGTCCATCAGAAACTGCTCGACGCGCTCTCGGCGCGTGGCGCGGGAGGACATTCGTGATTCTCTATCTGCACGGCTTTCGCTCGTCTCCCCAGTCGTTCAAGGCGCGCGTGATGCACGCACGCCTCGCGGAACTCGGGCGGCTCGGCGAATGGCGGTGCCCGACGCTGCCGGTGTCGCCGTTCGAGGCTGTCGCGCTGGCGGAATCGCTCGTCGCGGGCGAGAAGACGAGCGATGTGACCGTCGTCGGCAGTTCGCTCGGCGGCTACTACGCCACGCATCTAGCGGAAAAGCACGGCTGGCGCGCCGTGCTGCTCAATCCGGCGGTCATGCCCGATCGCGACCTGAGCCACTATCTCGGCGAGCAGCCGCTGTGGCACGGCGGCGGCAGCGTCACCGTATTGCCGCGCCATCTGGACGAACTGCGCGCGCTCGCGATCACATCGATCACGCGGCCCGAGCGCTACTATCTGATCGCGGCGACCGGCGACGAAGTGCTCGATTACCGCACGATGCTCGACCACTATCCCGGCGTGCGGACCACGCTGATCCAGGGCGGCGATCACGCGATCAGCGACTTCCCGGCCTATCTCGCCGATGTCATCGCGTTTTGCGATCAGGCGCCGCCACCGCGCGTCGCGCCGGCGGCGGCGTGAGCGCGGCGTCGCACTAATTCAATTACCGGCGCAAACGAAGCTGTCCGGTCCACCGTTTTACGAGAGTATTGAGTGAACGTTTTCTTCGAGGAATCGGGTAGTTTCAAGGCCGGATCGGTGTTGTCCAAACAGGGCGACGCGTTTCAGGTCGAGCTGCCGGGCGGGCGGCGCGCCAAGGTGCGCGCGAAAGACGTGCTGATCGAATTCGACAAACCCGCCGCCGGCGATCTGATGCAGGAAGCCGACGCCATCGCGCAGGAAATCGATCTCGACTTCCTCTGGGAATGCGCGCCCGACGACGAATTTCCGTTCGCCGCACTCGGCGCGGACTATTTCGGCGACAAATTCGGTCCCACGGAACGCGCGGCGCTCGTGCTGCGCATGCACGGCGCGCCGGTGTACTTCCGGCGCAAGGGGCGCGGCCAGTATCAGCGCGCGCCGCAAGAGCAACTGCAGATGGCGCTCGCGTCGCTCGAACGCAAGCGTCAGCAGGCGCTCGTGCAACAAGGCTACGAAGACGACCTGAAGGCGGGCAAGCTGCCCGACGCGCTGAAGGACAAGGCGCTCGGTTTGCTCACCAAGCCCGACAAGAATTCCATCGAGTACAAGGCGCTCGAAGCGGCGGCGGCCGCGCGCGGCATTTCGCAGGCGCGGCTGATGCTCGAATGCGGCGGCATCGCGTCGCCGCGCGCGTTGCACGAGGCGAAATTTCTGTCGGAGTTCTTTCCGCACGGCGTCGGCTTTCCGTCGGTGCAGCCGGGCGCGTTGCCGGATGACTTGCCGGAAGCGGATGTCGAAGCCTTCTCCATCGACGACGTCACCACGACCGAAATCGACGACGCCTTCTCCGTCCAGCATCTCTCCGATGGCCGCGTGCGCGTGGGCATCCACATCGCGGCGCCGGCGCTCGGCATCACGCGCGGCGACATGATCGATGCCATCGCGCGCGGGCGTCTCTCCACGGTCTACATGCCCGGCGACAAGATCACGATGCTGCCGGACAACGTCGTCGATGTGTTCACGCTCGGCGAAGGCGGGCTGCGGCCGGCGCTGTCGCTGTACATCATCGTGAATCGCGAGACGCAGGACATCGTCGCGACGGAAACGCGCGCCGAGCGCGTGTTCGTGAAGAGCAATCTGCGCCACAACCATCTCGACGAGTTCGTCACCGAGGAAAGCCTCGCCGCCGGCACGGGCGATTACGCGCACAAGGACGACATCGCGGTGCTGTGGCCGCTCGCGCAGGCGCTCTTCGAAAAGCGCCAGCAGGCGCGCGCGAGTTACGGTCTCAAGCGCGAAGTGCAGCGCAACAACGACTTCAACTTTTATGTCGATGGCGAGCACATCACGATCACGCCGCGCCGTCGCGGTTCGCCGCTCGATCTGATCGTCGCCGAACTGGCGATTCTCGCGAATTCGTCGTGGGGCGCATTCCTCGACGATCACGGCGTGCCGGGCATTTATCGCTCGCAGCGCGGCTTCGGCGGTCCCGGCCCGAAGCGCACGCGCATGCAGACGATGCCCGCGCCGCACGAAGGGCTGGGCGTCGCGCAATATGCGTGGAGCACGTCGCCGCTGCGCCGTTACGTCGATCTCGTCAATCAATGGCAACTGATCGCGTGCGTGCAGCATGGCGTGACGGCCAAGCTCGCCGCGCCGTTCAAGCCGAAGGACGCCGATCTCTTCGCCGTCGTGCAGGGCTTCGACGACACCTACACCGCATACGCCGATCATCAGCGCCGCATGGAGTATTTCTGGTGCCTGCGCTGGCTGAAGCAGGAAAACAGGAAGCAGGTTCCGGCGTCGGTGATCAAGGACGATCTCGTCCGGCTCGAAGAAATTCCGCTGATCCTGCACGTGCCGGGTCTCGGCGTGCATGCACGCGGCACGCGCGTGATGCTGGAAGTCGTGTCGATCGACGAACTGACCGTCGAAGCGTCGTGCCGTCTGCTGCACGTGATCGATGCGCCGTCCGCGAGCGCGCCGGTCGAGGAAGAGGAAGCCGAAGAGGAAATCATCGAGACCGACGATCTTTCCGCCGAAAGCGAAGCCGAAGCGCAGGCCGAGGCATCGGCCGAGCAGCCCCAACCGGAAACGCCCGGCAACGCGGAGGAACCGACGCCATGAAAGACCAGTACGCGGTGATCGGCAATCCGGTCGAGCACAGCAAATCGCCGTGGATTCACGCGAAGTTCGCGGAGCAGACCGGCGAGCCGATCGAATACGGGCGCATTCTCGGGCCGCTCAACGGCTTCGAGCGTGAGGTGAAGAATTTCATCGCGTCGGGCGGGCGCGGCATGAACGTCACGGTGCCGTTCAAGCTCGAAGCGCACGCCCTCGCAGATTCGCTGTCGCCGCGGGCGGCGGCGGCGGGCGCGGTGAACACGCTGACCTTCGGTCCCGATGGCGTGCGCGGCGACAACACAGACGGCGTCGGGCTCGTGCGCGATATCGAAGCGAATCTCGGCGTGAGTCTCAAAGGCGCGCGCATTCTGCTGCTCGGCGCGGGCGGTGCGGCGCGCGGCGTCGTGCTGCCGATCTTCGATCGCGCGCCGGCGGCGCTCACCATCGTCAATCGCACGGCGGCCAAGGCGCAACATCTCGTCGATCAGTTCGCGCAAAACGCGGCCGATTGCGGCGTGCGCTTCTGGGGCGGCGGCGCGGACAGCGCGGAAGCGGAGCGCTACGACGTGATCGTCAACGCGACCGCCGGCAGCCTCGACGCCGCCTTGCCCGATTGCGACGACCGCGCGTTCGGCGCGGGCACGCTCGCCTACGACATGATGTACGGCGCGCAACCGACCGTCTTCATGCAGCACGCGTCGAGGCTCGGCGCGCGCGCATCGGACGGCCTCGGCATGCTGGTCGAGCAGGCCGCCGAATCGTTCTTCATCTGGCGCGGCGTGCGCCCGGACGGCGGCGCGGTCCTGCGCGAATTGCGCCAGACGCTCGCAGCCAAAGCCTGATGACCACCGCGCCTGTCGGTAGCTCGGGGAGCCGCGCGCCGCGCGCGCACAAGGCGGTGCGGCTCGGTCCGGCGCGATGGATCATGTACGGCGTCTCGGTGCTCGGCATCGCATTCATCGCGACGCAGCTCTACTTCTTCGCGCAGATCGGCATCTGGACGGTCGTGAATCCGGGTCCGACGGCCTTCATGCGCTCCGACGCGTGGACGCTCGCGAAGACGCATCCCGGCGTGTCGCTGCAGCGCACGTGGGTGCCGTACGACCAGATCTCGCGCAACCTGAAGCGCGCGATCATCGCGTCGGAAGACGCCAACTTCGTCAACAACAACGGCTACGAAACCGACGCCATTCTCCAGGCGTGGGAGAAAAACAAGGCGCGCGGGAAGATCGTCGCGGGCGGCTCGACGATTTCGCAGCAACTCGCGCGCAATCTCTTCCTGTCGCGCGAGAAGAGCTACGTCCGCAAGGCGGAGGAGCTCGCTATCACATGGATGCTCGAATTCTGGATGGACAAGGAACGCATCTTCGAGATCTATCTGAATTCGGTCGAGTGGGGCAACGGCGTGTACGGCGCGCAGGCGGCGGCGCAGTACTACTACAAGACGTCGGCGGCGAATCTGACTGTCGGGCAGAGCGCGCGGCTCGCCGTGATGCTGCCCCGCCCCAAGTATTTCGACGATCATCGCAACGCGCCGTATTTGTCTCAGCGTTCGCGCGTCATCGCGCGGCGGATGGGGGCGGCGGAATTGCCGCAGTGATATTTAGTCCGTGAAGCTAAACAATATAAAGCCCTGATTTATCAGGGCTTTTTGTTTTCAAATAGCTGTCGGTGGTCAGAAATCATTCCCATTATGTGAGCATGACGATCACATATTGAATAATTCAAAAAAGCGGAACTACAATCCGACCAAAGCCTGAAACGGCATGCGTGCGACGACCGAAGAACCCTGCGGCGCGCACGACCAGAACAATGGAGACACGTCATGCACTCGATCGCCTGCTCGCGCTCGCGGGCTCTTTCACACGATTCGCACGTTTCGCACGCCCGTTCGACGGCGCGCGCGATTCGACGCGCATCGTGATCGACGAGAGACCCGCGCCATGACCAAATTCCAGGATCCGCAAACCGACGCCGCAGAAGCGCAAGCCGCGCACGCGGCCGGTCCGCACATGAAGCGAAACGGCGCGAACGGAGCGAAGCACACGCCCGATCCCGATGCGATCGCGCTGCCGAGCGCGCTCGTCGACGTCACGCCGCAGCAGGCCGGCACGCAGACGCTCCTGCGCGGCCTCGCGATTCTCGAAGCCGCCGCGAACGGCGCGCGCGATCTGCGCTCGTTCGGCGCGGCGCTCGGCACGACGCGCAGCACGACGCACCGGCTCGTCAGTTCGCTCGTGCAGGCGCGCTATCTGCGACAAGTGCAGGGCGGCTATCTGCTCGGGCCGAAGCTCATCGAACTGGGCACAATCGCGCTCGAACAGATGCCGCTCACGGCGGTCGCGCGCCCGCATTTGCAGGCGCTCGCCGAACACACGCACGACACCATTCACCTCGGCGTGCGCGATGGCGACGACGTCCTCTACATCGACAAGATTCCCGGCACGCGCGGGCTGGAGATGCGTTCGCGCGTCGGGCATCGCATGCCGCTCGCGTCGACGGGCATCGGCAAGGCGATGATGCTCGACCTCGAATCGAACGCGTGGAAGAAGCTGCTCGACGCGTCGCATCGCGTGCTCGCGAAGACGAGCTTCAAGCCCGACAATCGCCCCGACTTCGACACCTTCCAGCAGCGCATGACGCGCTATTCGCAAGGCGGCTTCACTTTCGATCTTGAAGAGAACGAAGCGTCGATACGCTGTGTCGCCGCGCCGGTGCGCGATGCGTCGGGCGCGATCGTCGCGGCGCTTTCGGTGGCGAGCACGATTCCCTACATGCCGCACGAGCGCATGGAAGAACTGATTCCCGTCGTGCAGCGCGAGGCGCGCGCGATTTCCGAGGAACTCGGCTGGCGCGCCCCGCAGAACGCACGCAGGATCAAGCGATGACGGCATCCGTTTCCGCGCCCGCGCTCATCGCGCTCGACTGGGGCACGACGTCGCTGCGCGCCTATCTGCTTGGCGCCGACGGCGTCGCGCTCGACACGCGTGCATCGTCGGCGGGCATCATGAATCTGCCCGCGGGCGGCTTCGATCAGGCTTTCGAGGAAACCTGCGGCGAATGGCTCGATGCAGCGCCGTTGCCCGTGATCGCGGCGGGCATGGTCGGCAGCGCGCAGGGCTGGGTGGAGGCGCCTTACGTCGAGACGCCCGCTGGGCCGGATGCGCTCGTCGCGGGCATCGTCACGGTGAAGGCGGCGCGCGGCGTCGCGGTGCATGTCGTGCCGGGCGTGCTGGAGCAGAGCGCCTTGCCCAACGTGATGCGCGGCGAAGAGACGCAGATTTTCGGCGCGCTGGCGAGCGAGCCGTCGCTCGGAACGTCGGGCGGCGCGCTGATCGGCTTGCCGGGCACGCATGCGAAATGGGCGTTCGTCGGCGATGAGCGCATCGAGCGTTTCTACACCTTCATGACGGGCGAGACCTTCGGCGCACTGCGCGATCACTCGATTCTCGGCCGAACGATGCATCCGAGCGCGACGCACGACGAACAGGCGTTCATTCGCGGCGTCGATACGGCGCGCGATGCCGGTCATGCAGGCGTGCTCGCGACCATCTTCACCACGCGCACGCTCGGCCTCACCGGTCAACTCACCGGCGAGCAGCAGCCGGATTATTTGTCGGGCCTGCTGATCGGCCACGAACTGCGCGGCCTGAACGAAGTGCTCACCCGCGAACACGCCGCGCTCGCCGGAAAGACGTTGCGCCTGATCGGCAACGACGCGCTTTGCGACCGTTATCGCGCGGCGCTCGCGCGCTTCGGCTGCCACGACGCGCCGACCGTCGCGCAGGCCACCGAGCACGGCCTTTACCGAATCGCCGCGCTTGCCGGGCTCGTCGCCGCGCCCGTGCGCACGGCCTGAGAAGGAGCCAACACGATGCAGCCTCCCATCAATTTGCCCGCGCCGTACGGCATGCACGGCGGTCTCGCGAAGGCGTTCGCCGCGTGTCCGCTGATCGCGATCCTGCGCGGCGTCACGCCCGCCGATGCCGCCGATCACGCGCGCGCGCTGTACGAAGCGGGCTTTCGCATCGTCGAAGTGCCGCTCAATTCGCCGCAGCCGTTCGACAGCATCGCGGCGATCCGGCAGGCGCTGCCCGCCGACGCGATCGTCGGCGCTGGAACGGTGCTGCATCCGAGTTACGTCGATAGCGTGAAGGCCGCGGGCGGCGAGCTCATCGTGATGCCGCACAGCGACGCCGATGTCGTGCGCGCCGCGAAGGCGCACGGTCTCGCGTGCGCGCCGGGCGTCGCGACGCCGAACGAGGCGTTTCTCGCGTTGAAGAACGGCGCGGACGTGCTGAAGATGTTCCCCGCCGAGCAGCTCGGCCCGGCCGTGACGAAGGCGTGGCGCGCGGTGATCGCGCAGGAAGTGCCGCTCGTGCCGGTCGGCGGCATTGCGCCGGACAACATGGGACCGTTTCTGAGCGCGGGCGCGAACGGCTTCGGCCTCGGCTCCGCGCTGTTCAAGCCGGGTCAGAGCGCGGAGGCGACGGCGTCGCACGCGAAGGCGTTCATCGACGGACTCGCGAAAGCGCGAGGCGAAACGAAATGAACCGGCTCGCCGGCAAAGTGACGATGGTCACGGGCGCGGGACGCGGCATCGGCGCGGCGATCGCGCTGGCGTTCGCGCGCGAGGGCGCGTCGGTGGCGCTGGCGGAGCTCGACATCGAAACGGCGCGCGCGACGGCCGAACGTATCCGGCAGGAAACCGGCGCCGACGTGCTGACGGTGGCGACGGACGTGACGCAAAGCGCATCGGTGAAGGAAGCCGTGCAGCAGACGCAGGCGCAGTTCGGCCCGCTCGACGTGCTCGTGAACAACGCCGGCATCAACGTGTTTTGCGATCCGCTCACGATGACCGACGACGACTGGCGCCGCTGCTTCGCCGTCGATCTCGACGGCGTGTGGAACGGCTGCCGCGCCGTGCTGCCGGGCATGGTCGAGCGCGGGCGGGGCAGCATCGTGAACATCGCCTCGACGCACAGTTTCAAGATTATTCCCGGCTGCTTTCCGTATCCGGTGGCGAAGCACGGCGTGATCGGACTGACGCGCGCGCTCGGCATCGAATACGCGCCGGACAACGTGCGCGTGAATGCGATCGCGCCGGGTTACATCGAAACGCAATTGACGCTGGACTGGTGGGATTCGCAGGCCGATCCGAAGGCCGCGCGCCAGGCGACGCTCGATCTTCAGCCGATGAAGCGCATCGGCCAGCCGCAGGAAGTCGCGATGACGGCGGTGTTTCTCGCATCGGACGAGGCGCCGTTCATCAACGCGAGCTGCATCACGGTCGATGGCGGGCGCTCCGCGCTCTATCACGACTAAGCGCAAAAGAATGACGCACTGGCCGCGGTGCGACATCACGACAACAAAACGCGGCCACACACCTTCGTAGCGCCCGCGTACGGGCATCTTTGAGATAACGGAAGAAGTCGGGAGACAAAAAATGAAACGCAGACTGTTCCTCACGCTGATCGCCGCCGCCACGGCAACGAGCGCGTCCATGATCGCGGCGCCCGTCGCGCAGGCTGCCGACGACGTCAAGATCGGCTTCCTCGTGAAGCAGCCGGAAGAGCCGTGGTTCCAGGACGAGTGGAAATTCGCGGAAATGGCCGCGAAGGAGAAGGGCTTCACGCTCGTGAAGATCGGTGCGCCGTCGGGTGAAAAAGTGATGAGCGCGATCGACAACCTCGCCGCGCAGAAGGCGCAGGGCTTCATCATCTGCACGCCGGACGTGAAGCTCGGGCCGGGCATCGTCGCGAAGGCGAAGGCCGACAAGCTCAAGATGATGACGGTCGACGACCGTCTCGTCGACGGTTCGGGCAAGCCGATCGAAGCCGTGCCGCACATGGGCATTTCGGCTTACAACATCGGCAAGCAGGTCGGCGACGGCATCGCCGCCGAAATCAAGAAGCGCGGCTGGGACATGAAGGACGTCGGCGCGATCGACGTCACCTACGAGCAACTGCCGACCGCGCACGACCGCACGAGCGGCGCCACCGATGCGCTCGTCGCCGCCGGCTTCCCGAAGGCGAACATCGTGGCCGCGCCGCAAGCGAAGACCGACACCGAAAACGCGTTCAACGCCGCGAACATCGCGCTCACGAAGAACCCGCAATACAAGCACTGGGTCGCCTACGGCCTGAACGACGAAGCCGTGCTCGGCGCCGTGCGTGCCGCGGAAGGCCGCGGCTTCAAGGCGGACAACATGATCGGCATCGGCATCGGCGGTTCGGACTCGGCGCTCAACGAGTTCAAGAAGCCGAATCCGACGGGCTTCTACGGCACCGTCATCATCAGCCCGAAGCGTCACGGCGAAGAGACGTCCGAACTGATGTACGCGTGGATCAAGGACGGCAAGGCGCCGCCGCCGCTCACGCTCACGACCGGCATGCTGGCCACGCGTGAGAACGTGGCGTCGGTGCGTCAGCAGATGGGGCTGGCTTCGAACTAAGTCTTTCGTGCGGGAAGCGGGCCGCGCGTGCGGTCCGCTGAAGAATAGGAGGCGATGTGTCAGCGACGCTGCGTTTTGACAATATCGGCAAGGTGTTTCCAGGCGTGCGCGCGCTCGACGGCGTGTCGTTCGACGTCAACGCCGGCGAAGTTCACGGCTTGATGGGCGAGAACGGCGCGGGCAAATCGACCTTGCTCAAGATTCTCGGCGGCGAGTATCAGCCCGATTCGGGGCGCGTGCTCATCGACGACAAGGAAGTGCATTTCGCGAGCGCGGCGGCTTCGATCGCGTCGGGCATCGCGGTGATTCATCAGGAATTGCAGTACGTGCCGGACCTGACCGTGTCCGAGAACCTGCTGCTCGGCGCGCTGCCGAACCGGCTCGGCTGGGTCGACAAGCGCGCGGCGAAAGCGCACGTGCGCGAGCGGCTGACCGCGATGGGCGTCGATCTCGATCCGAACGCGAAGCTGCGCAAGCTCTCGATCGCGCAGCGGCAGATGGTCGAAATCTGCAAGGCGCTGTTGCGCAACGCGCGCGTGATCGCGCTGGACGAACCGACGAGCTCACTGTCGCATCGCGAGACGGAAGTGCTCTTCAAGCTCGTGCGCGATCTCAAGGCCGACAACCGCGCGCTGATCTACATCTCGCATCGCATGGACGAGATCTACGCGTTGTGCGATGCGTGCACGATTTTCCGCGACGGCCGCAAGATCGCGTCGCATCTGTCGCTCGCGGACGTGCCGCGCGAGACGCTCGTGCAGGAAATGGTCGGCCGCGAAATCAGCGACATCTACGACTATCGCGCGCGGCCGCTCGGCGAAGTGCGCTTTTCGGTGAAGAACGTGCTGGGCGACGCATTGAGTGCGCCCGCGAGTTTCGAGGTGAAGCGCGGCGAGATCGTCGGTTTCTTCGGGCTCGTCGGCGCGGGCCGCAGCGAACTGATGCATCTCGTCTACGGCGCCGACAAGAAGAAGGACGGCACGATCACGCTCGACGGCCAGCCGATCAAGGTGCGCAGCACCGGCGAGGCGATCCGCCACGGCATCGTGCTGTGTCCGGAAGATCGCAAGGAAGAGGGCATCGTCGCGATGGCGACGGTCGCGGAGAACATCAACATCTCGTGCCGCCGTCACTATCTGCGCGGCGGCCTGTTTCTCGATCGCAAGAAGGAAGCGCAGACGGCCGAGCGCTTCATTCAGCTACTGAAGATCAAGACGCCGAGCCGCAAGCAGCGCATTCGCTTTTTGTCGGGCGGAAACCAGCAGAAGGCGATTCTGTCGCGCTGGCTCGCGGAGCCGGATCTGAAGGTCGTGATTCTCGACGAGCCGACGCGCGGCATCGACGTCGGCGCGAAGCATGAAATCTACAACGTGATCTATCAGCTCGCCGAGCGCGGCTGCGCGATCGTGATGATTTCGTCGGAGTTGCCGGAAGTGCTCGGCGTGTCCGACCGGATCGTCGTGATGCGGCAGGGGCGGATCGCGGGCGAATTGCCGCGCGACAAGGCCAACGAACAGGCGGTGCTGAGTCTTGCGCTGCCGCAGAGCGAGAGCGTCGCGCAGGCGGCATGAAGGCGACACCAGGACAAGAGGAGCGAATCATGGAAGCAAGAGAAAACATCGTGGGGCAGGCGACGGAAACCGTCGCGAACGCGCTGATCCCGCAAAAGAACGACAAGCAGAAGTGGTGGCAGCAGATCACGGAGTACAGCCTGATCGTGATTTTCGTCGTCATGTTCCTGACGATGTCGTTGACGGTCGATCACTTCTTCTCGATCGAGAACATGCTCGGTCTGGCGTTGTCGATCTCGCAGATCGGCATGGTGGCGTGCACGATGATGTTCTGTCTCGCGTCGCGGGATTTCGATCTTTCCGTCGGCTCGACCATCGCCTTCGCGGGCGTCTTATGCGCGATGGTTCTGAATGCGACGGATAACACGTTTATCGCGATCATGGCGGCGGTGGCGGCGGGCGCGGTCATCGGTTTCGTGAACGGCGCGGTGATTGCCTATCTGCGCATCAATGCGCTGATCACCACGCTGGCGACGATGGAAATCGTGCGCGGACTCGGGTTCATCGTGTCGCACGGACAGGCGGTCGGTGTGTCGTCGGATACGTTTATCGGGCTTGGCAGCTTGTCGATGGTCGGGATTTCCCTGCCTATCTGGGTGACGCTTGCGTGCTTCATCGTTTTTGGCGTATTGCTGAACCAGACTGTGTATGGACGTAATACATTGGCGATCGGCGGCAATCCGGAGGCGTCGAGGCTTGCGGGTATCAATGTCGAGCGCACGCGCGTCTGGATCTTTCTGATTCAGGGCGCGGTGACTGCGCTGGCGGGTGTCATCCTCGCTTCGCGGATTACTTCGGGGCAGCCGAACGCGGCTCAGGGCTTCGAGCTGAACGTGATTTCCGCTTGCGTGCTGGGTGGCGTGTCGCTGCTCGGCGGGCGCGCGACGATTTCGGGCGTGGTGATCGGCGTGCTGATCATGGGCACGGTCGAGAACGTCATGAATCTTTTGAATATCGATGCGTTTTATCAGTACCTTGTGCGGGGGGCGATTCTGCTTGCTGCAGTGCTGCTCGATCAGTTGAAGAATCGCGGATCGCGGGATTGATTCTTTTCGCGGGGTGAGTGCGCTTTCTTCGATGGAATCCTGCTTTCTTAGTGGTCTATTAGTGTTGCCCCTGTGCGGGGCGGCAGTCACTTTCTTTGCTGCTGCAAAGAAAGTAACCAAAGAAAGCAGCTTTTCCATCCAAAGTGCCTCACGCCGGCCGCGGCACAGGCGATTGGCTGAATGGAACGGCAGTAGCGAGTGCCCCCACAAAACTCGCGCGGCGTGGACCGCGCACGGTCTGCCGCACCACATGTTTTAGGGCACTGGTTCAGCACGAAAGCGTTCCGGCACAGCGCTACGCGCTGCCGCCGGGTCTGCAAGGGAAACCGATGGTGTGCATGGGCGGCGAGGCTGATGGCGGCGTTAGGAAGGGAGCACGTGCCGACCCGATTGACCCATCGGCCGCGAAGCGGGCTGGAGCAATTTCGTGCTGAACCGGTTTGTCGTGTGGCGAGTGGAGGCGGACCGTGCGCGAGCCAAGCCCGGCGATTGTGATGAGGGCACTTTTTAGGCGAGTGCCACGGACGAGGAGAAAAGTGGCCAACGTGCGTGTGACCGCGGGCCTGAGAAGCTGCTTTCTTTGGTTACTTTCTTTGCAGCAGCAAAGAAAGTGACTGCCGCCCCGCACAGGGGCAGTGCAAATAGACCGACGCGAAAGCAGGATTCCATAGAAGAAAGCGCAAAAGCAAAAGAGACAACCATGGCAATAGAAAGCAAACTAGCCCGCTACCCCAGCCTGGAAGGCAAAACAGTCCTGATCACCGGCGGTGCAACCGGCATCGGCGAGGGCTTCGTCGAACACTTCTTCGATCAGAACGCGAAAGTCGCCTTCTTCGACATCGACACCGACGCCGGCGAGGCGCTTGCCGACCGCCTGGGCGCAGCCCTGAAAGCAAACCAGACCCGCCCGATGTTCCTCAACGTCGACCTCACCGACATCGACGCGCTGAGAAAAGGCATCGAAGACGTGAGAGCCGCGCTCGGCCCGATCGGCGTGCTCGTCAACAACGCCGCGAACGACAAGCGCCATGCGATCGAAGACGTCACGCCCGAGTCGTACGACGCGGGCATCGCGGTCAACATCCGTCATCAGTTCTTCGCGGCTCAGGCCGTGATCGACGACATGAAGCGCCTGGGCGGCGGCTCGATCATCAATCTGGGCTCGATCAGCTGGATGCTCAAGCAAGGCAACTTCCCCGTCTACACGACGTCGAAATCCGCGGTGCAGGGCATGACGCGCGGCCTCGCGCGCGACCTCGGCAAGTTCAACATCCGCGTGAATACGCTCGTGCCCGGCTGGGTGATGACCGAAAAGCAAAAGCGCCTGTGGCTCGACGAGGCCGGCAAGGAAGCGATCAAGCAGGGCCAGTGCATCGGCGGGGAATTGCTGCCCGCGCATCTCGCGCGCGCCGCGCTCTTCCTCGCTTCGGACGACAGCGGCATGATGACGGCGCAAGACATCGTCGTCGACGGAGGATGGGCCTGATGAACTCGACTCGCGCGCAGCTTCTGATCGACAGCCAATGCTCGCTCGGCGAAGGCGCCACGTGGTGCGCCGCGAGCGGCCATTTCTGGTGGACCGATATCGAAGGCGAGAAGCTGTGGCGCCACGATCCGCGCGACGGCGCGAGCGAATCGTTCGCGATGCCCGAGCGGCTCGGCTGCTTCTCGCCCTGCGCCGATGCGCGTTTCCTGCTGCTCGGCCTCGCGTCGCGGCTCGCGTTCTATGAAATCGCGACGGGCCGTATCGAAACGATCATGGAAGTCGAAGCCGATCTGCCGACGCGTCTGAACGACGGCCGCTGCGACCGCGAAGGCCGCTTCGTGTTCGGCACGAAGCACGACGTGGACGACGCGCAGGCGATCGGTGGGTTTTATCGGCTGAACCGGGATCTGTCACTGGAGCGCCTGCCGCTCGGCAATTGCGCGATTTCGAACAGCATCGGCTTTTCGCCCGACGGCGCGACGATGTACTACTGCGATTCGCCGACGCGCCAGATTCGCGTCTGCGACTATCCGACATTCGCCAACGATCGCGTGTTCGTCGAGCTGACGGATGCGACCGGCGTGCCCGATGGCTCGATCGTCGATGCCGAGGGCGGCTTGTGGAACGCGCAATGGGGCGGCGCGCGCGTCGTGCGCTACGGACGCGATGGCCGCGATGGCCGCGAGACCGCGCGCATCGACGTGCCGACCGCGCAGCCGAGTTGCGTCGCTTTCGGCGGCGCGGACTTCGGCACGCTGTTCGTGACGAGCGCGCGCATCGGTCTCGCCGATGACGCGCTGCAAAGCGATGCGCACGCAGGCGGCGTGTTCGTCGCGACGCCCGGCGCGCGCGGTATCGCCGAAGCGGTATTCGCGGGCAAGGCGTAACGAAAATAACGAGGCGGCGCGCGATCGACGCGCCGCCCGGCACACCCCGGCGACGCCGGATTTTCGCCTCTCGATGGAGCACGAGTCATGGCTGTTGCGCGCACAGAGCAAAGACCGAATCCTGCATCGACATCCAAGGCACAGGCGAACGCCCGCCGTTCGAGGCTCGCCGCCGCAACCGAACCGCCGGTCCGGCCCGGCCCCGGCACCTCCATCGTCGCGATGGGCGGCCGCGATGTCGAAGGCTGCATCACGCTCGCCAACGCGCATCTGCGGCTCGAACTCGCGCCGTCGCTCGGCGGCGGCATCACGCGCTTCGACTGGCGGCATCAGGGCGCGCTCGTGCCGATCTTCCGGCCGTGCGTCGATCCCGGACCGGACACCGATCCGAATCAGCTCGCGTGCTATCCGCTTCTGCCGTACTCGAACCGTATCGGCAACGGGCACTTTCAGTTTTCAGGGCGCTCGATCGACGTGCCGTGCAACCGCGCGGGCGAACCGCTGCCGCTGCATGGCGACGGCTGGCTCGGCGCGTGGGACGTCGCGGAGGAAACGTCCGCGCGCGTGCGCCTGACGCTCGATCGCAGCGACGGCAAGCCGTATGCCTTTCGCGCGGCGCAGACCTACACGCTCGACGAAGCCACGCTCGTCGTGACGCTCGACGTGGAAAATGCCGGCGGCGAAGCGCTGCCGTTCGGCCTCGGGCTGCATCCGTTCCTGATGCGCGAGGCGGACACGGAATTGTCCGCGGCGGCGGGCGGCGTATGGCTCTGCGGCGACGACTGGCTTCCGGTGCGGCACGTGCCGGCGCCGCCCGCGTGGCAATTCGGCGTTGCGTATCCGATGCCTTCGGAGATGGTGAACAACGCGTTCACCGGCTGGAGCGGCCGCACGAGCGTGCTGTGGCCGAAGCGTCGCCTGTCGCTGACGATCGCCGCCGACACCGATTACTACGTGCTCTACGCGCCGCCCGGCGAGAGCTTTTTCTGCTTCGAGCCGGTCGATCATCCGATCAACGCGGTGAATCTGCCCGGCGGCGGCGAAGCGCACGGGATGACCGTGCTCGAACCGGGCGAGCGGCTGTCGCGCGAATTCCGCTTTACCGTCGAGCGCACCGGCGAAGCGGCGCGCCGCGCGAGGCCGCGCACGCGAGCGGGCGCGAAGGCGCGGGCGCGGGACGCGTCGCGCTGATGCCGCAAGGAACGCGCTGCCACGCACGTTAAAATGCGTGACATCGACGTTCAACGAAATCCCGCCATGTCCTTTATCCAGACTCTCAACGCCGCGTGGTCGCGGACGCAATCGCTTCTGTGCGTCGGCCTCGACCCGGAACCCGCCAAATTTCCCGGCGCCCTGAACGGCCGCGCCGATGCGATCTTCGAGTTCTGCAAGAGCATCGTCGATGCGACCGCGCCGTATGCGTCGTCGTTCAAGCCGCAGATCGCGTACTTCGCGGCGCATCGCGCGGAAGACCAGCTCGAAGCGCTGATTGCGCATATCCACGAGAAACACGCCGGCATTCCGGTGATTCTGGACGCGAAGCGCGGCGATATCGGCAGCACGGCCGAGCAGTACGCGAAGGAAGCGTTCGAGCGCTACCAGGCCGATGCCGTGACGGTCAATCCGTACATGGGCTTCGATTCGATCGAGCCGTATCTCGCGCATGAAGGCCGCGGCGTGATCGTGTTGTGCCGCACCTCGAATGCGGGCGGATCGGATCTGCAATTCCTCACGACCGACGGCAAGCCGCTGTATCAGGTCGTCGCGACGCTCGCGGCGCAAAAGTGGAACGCGAGCGGGCAGCTCGGGCTGGTCGTCGGCGCGACCTTTCCGAAGGAAATCGAAACGGTGCGCGGGATCGTCGGCGATATGCCCTTGCTGATTCCGGGCATCGGCGCGCAAGGCGGCGATGTCGAAGCGACCGTGCGCGCGGGCCGCACCGCGAACGGCGCGGGCATGCTGATCAACTCGTCGCGCGCGATCATCTACGCGGGCAAGGGCGACGACTACGCGCAAGCCGCAGCGGAAGCGGCGAAGAAGACGCGCGATACGATCAACGCGTACCGTTAAGGGCGCGGTTCAGGCGTCGGGAAGCGGCGCGGGCCACCTGCTCTTTGGCATATGCCGCCGGCGTCTCACCGCTCGCGCTGTTCCAGAAACTCCAGCAGCTTGCGCAACGCATGCGCGGCCGCCTGCGTGCGCACCTGCTCGCGATCGCCCTTGAACAGTTGCGTCTCGACGCCGGTATGCAGCCGGTTGCTCCACGCGAACGACACCGTGCCCACCGGCTTCGCTTCGCTTCCTCCCGCCGGTCCCGCGACGCCCGTGATCGCGATCGAAACCTGCGCGCGGCTGTTGCGCAGCGCGCCTTCGGCCATCGCTTTCGCGACGGGCTCGCTCACCGCGCCGTGCTGCTCGATCAACGTGGCCGGCACGCCGATCATCTCGATCTTCGCGAGATTCGAATACGTGACGAAACCGCGCTCGAACCACGCGCTGCTGCCCGAAATATCGGTGATGGCGGCGGCGACCATGCCGCCCGTGCACGACTCGGCGGTTGCGAGCATCAGCCGTTCGTCGCGCAGCTTGTTGCCGACACGAATCGCAAGTTGGTGAACGACGGTGTCGGTTGGCATGATGGTGTTCTCGAAGAATTGAAAATCAGGCGGTCATGCGCCAGAGCGCGATTACGAGCAGCGTGAAGAACGCCGCGACGAGGTCATCGAACATGATGCCGAAGCCGCCTTTCAAATGGCGGTCGAAATAGCGGATCGGCGGCGGCTTCACCATGTCGAAGAAACGGAACACGATGAACGCCCACAACTGGCCGGTAAAGGTCGCGGGCGTGACGAGCAGCAGCACGAGCCAGAACGCGACGATCTCGTCCCACACCACCGGCGACGGATCGGCGGTGCCCATTTTCTTCGCGGTGAAGGCGGTGAACCAGCATCCGGCGACGAAGCCCGCGACGATCAGCGCGCCCCATTCGGCGACCGTCAGATGCGGATTGAACACGACGAACGACACCCACGCGAACAGCGTGCCGACCGTGCCCGGCGCGACGGGCGACAGCCCGCTGCCGAAGCCGAGCGAAAGAATATGAAGCGGATGCGTGAGCATGAAACGCGCGCTCGCCTTGCGCGGCGCGGCGCGCGGCGGATTGCGCGAATCGTTCGATTCGCCCGCGAGTGTCGGGTCAGTCTGCATGAAAATGATCGAAGCCTTGCAACGTCAGAGAGAGCGGGGCGCCCGAGGCATCGCGCCAGACGATACCCGGCGCACCGGATGATTCGATTGTACCGATGCGGGTCAGCGGCACTTTCACGCGCGTCGCGATATTCGCGAGCGTGTCGCGCGCATCGACGGGCGCGGTGAAGCAGAGTTCGTAGTCGTCGCCGCCCGCGAGCGCGCAGGCGCGGCGCGCGGCGTCGGGCAGCGCGCGCACGGCGTCCGAGCACGGCACGGAATCGGCATCGACGACGGCTCGCATGCCCGAGCGCTTCAGGATGTGCATGAGATCGCCGGCGAGGCCATCGGAGATATCGAGCGCCGCGTGCGCCACGCCGCGCAACGCGAGGCCCAGCGCGACGCGCGGCTCGGGCCGCTCCAGCGCGCGCTTCCAGTCCGCGGCGGTGGCGTCGTCGGGTGCGCGCCATTCGCCGCGAATCGCGCCGAGGCCCGCGCGCGCGTCGCCCAATGTGCCCGACACCCAGATGTCGTCGCCGGGCTGCGCGGCGTCGCGGCGCAATGCCGTGCCGTCGGGCACGTCGCCGAACACGGTGATGCAGAGGTTGAGCGGACCGCTCGTCGTGTCGCCGCCGACGAGCGCGCAGTCGTGACGTTCCGCGAGCGCGAAGAGGCCGTCGCTGAATGCTTCGAGCCACGCTTCGTCGGCGCGCGGCAACGCGAGCGCGAGCGTGAACGCGTGCGGCTTCGCGCCCATCGCGGCGAGGTCGGACAGATTCACCGCGAGCGCCTTGTGGCCGAGCGCGTGCGGATCGACATCGGCGAAGAAGTGGCGGCCTTCGACCAGCATGTCCGTCGATATGGCGAGCTGATGCCCGGCGGGCGGCGCGATGAGCGCGCAGTCGTCGCCGATGCCGAGCGGCGTCGCGGCCTCGTCGTCAAAACGTGGCGAGGGCGCCGTCGCGCGGCGTGCGAAGAATCGGTCGATCAGTGAAAACTCGGAGAGCATCGTCGGCGATGAATAGGTTTTTTGTGCGCTGCAAGAGCAAAGCGCGGAACGTGCAAGGAACCCCGAAAGCATCCGTCCCGCGTCTCGAAAAAATCGAACGATGTGCCGCGAGCCTTGCCCCGTGGAGCGATCAGACCTTTTCCGGTCATGGCACTTGTAGCCGAAATGCATGGAGCGCGGTCCGAAACCGCCGCTGAATGGCGCTACAATGCGTTCGAACTTCCATTCTAAATCCCGCACTGCTAGCCCGCCTTATGACGACCGACGCTAATACGAAGTTGCGCGAAGCTGCCCTCGACTATCACGAATTCCCGGTCCCCGGAAAGATCGCGATCGCGCCCACCAAGCAGATGATCAACCAGCGCGATCTCGCGCTGGCCTACTCGCCGGGCGTCGCGTTCGCGTGTGAAGCGATCGTGGAAGATCCGCTGAACGCCGCGCGTTTCACCGCGCGCAGCAACCTCGTGGGCGTCGTGAGCAATGGCACGGCCGTGCTCGGCCTCGGCAACATCGGGCCGCTCGCGTCGAAGCCGGTGATGGAAGGCAAGGCCGTGCTCTTCAAGAAGTTCGCGGGCATCGACGTGTTCGACATCGAGCTGAACGAAAGCGATCCGCACAAGCTCGTCGATGTGATCGCCGCGCTCGAACCGACCTTCGGCGGCATCAATCTGGAAGACATCAAGGCGCCGGACTGCTTCATCGTCGAGCGGGAATGCCGCAAACGCATGAAGATTCCCGTCTTTCACGACGACCAGCACGGCACCGCGATCGTCGTCGCGGCGGCGGTCACGAATGGTCTGAAGGTGGTCGGCAAGGATATCGGCGAAGTGAAGCTCGTCGCCTCGGGCGCGGGCGCGGCGGCGCTGGCGTGTCTGAACCTGCTCGTCGATCTCGGCATGAAGCGCGAGAACATCTATGTGACCGATCTCGCCGGCGTGGTCTACAAGGGCCGCACCGAACTCATGGACCCGGACAAGGAACTGTTCGCCCGCGAAACCAGCGCGCGCACGCTCGCCGAAGTGATGGAAGGCGCGGACGTGTTCCTCGGTCTGTCCGCCGGCGGCGTGCTCAAGCAGGACATGGTCAAGCAGATGGCCGCGAAGCCGCTGATTCTCGCGCTCGCCAATCCGACGCCGGAAATCCTGCCCGAACTCGCACTCGAAGTGCGTCCGGACGCGGTGCTGGCAACCGGCCGCACGGATTATCCGAATCAGGTCAACAACGTTCTGTGCTTTCCGTTCATCTTCCGCGGCGCGCTCGATGTCGGCGCGACCGTCATCACGAAGGAAATGGAAATCGCGGCGGTGAACGCGATCGCGGAACTCGCGCGTCAGGAACAAAGCGATATCGTCGCGACCGCGTACGGCATTCAGGATTTGTCGTTCGGCCCGGAATATCTGATTCCGAAGCCGTTCGATCCGCGTCTCATCGTGAAGATCGCGCCCGCCGTGGCGAGGGCCGCGATGGACTGCGGCGTGGCAACGCGTCCGATCGAGGACATGGAAGCCTACGAGCAGCATCTGCAGCAGTTCGTCTATCACAGCGGCACGACGATGAAGCCCGTGTTCCAGCTCGCGCGCAGCGTCGAGCCGGAGAAGAAGCGCATCGTGTTCGCGGAAGGCGAAGAGGAGCGCGTGCTGCGCGCGGTGCAGATCGCCGTCGATGAAAAAATCGCCAAGCCGATTCTCATCGGCCGGCCGGCGGTCATCGAGCAGCGCATCCAGAAGTTCGGTCTGCGTCTTGCGCCGGGCGTCGATTTCAGTGTCGTCGACACGGATCACGACGAGCGTTATCGCGACTTCTGGCAGTCGTACGCGAAGATGATGGCGCGCAAGGGCATCAGCCAGCAGATGGCGAAGCTCGAAATGCGCCGCCGCACGACGCTCATCGGCGCGATGCTGGTGCAAAAGGGCGAAGCCGACGGCATGATCTGCGGCACGGTGAGCACGACGCATCGTCATCTGCACTTCATCGATCAGGTCATCGGCAAGAAGGAAGGCGCGAAGGTCTATGCGGCGATGAACGCGCTGGTGTTGCCGGGCCGCCAGATTTTCCTGGTCGACACGCACGTGAACGTCGATCCGACGCCCGAGCAGCTCGCCGAAATCACGATGCTCGCGGCGGAAGAAGTGAAGCGCTTCGGCATCGCGCCGAAGATCGCGCTGTTGTCGCACTCGAACTTCGGCACGAGCAACGCGCCGACCGCGCAGAAGATGCGCGACGTGCTCGCGATCCTGAAAGAGCGCGCGCCCGATCTCGACGTCGATGGCGAAATGCACGGCGACGTCGCGCTCGATGCGCGGCTGCGCAAGGAAGTGCTGCCGGAATCGACGCTCGAAGGCGACGCGAATCTTCTGATTCTGCCGAATATCGACGCGGCGAACATCTCGTACAACCTGCTGAAGACGGCGGCGGGAAGCGGCATCGCGATCGGGCCGATTCTGCTCGGCGCCGCGAAGCCGGTTCACGTGCTGACGTCGTCGGCGACCGTGCGGCGGATCGTCAATATGACGGCGTTGCTGGTGGCGGACGCGTCGGCGGCGCGCTGATCGCGGCTTCGATGTGAGATGAAACGCGGCGGGCTTGCTCGCCGCGTTTTCGTTTGGGCGAAAAAAAAGGCGTGCCGTGTGGAACGGCACGCCCGAGAAAAAGCAAAAGGGGGCATTTGCTTTAACCCGCAAATGCGGGATCGTCGGCGGAGCGCGATGCCGTGAAGCTGGCGACGAGTGAGGCGGCTCATCCAAGGGCTTCAAGATCCCACGAGCAAATTATTATCTCATGCGCGATAAAAATCTCTCAGATTTGGGCTAAATAGTCCAAGGACGGTCGCCAGAAAATGTCAGGCTTGCGCCGATCTGAGAAAAAATTTCCGATTTCCCGCGTAACGTTGCTTCGCCCTGTCATTAGCGATACCCTTACATCTTTCATGGTCGCCGGATTCTGGTGCAACGCGAGGGCAGCCGTTTGGTGACGCGCGCGCGAGGGCTTTCCTTTTTCGTCGCTTTGAGCGTTCTTTTGGGCGCGTGCGGCAAGAATGAGCCTCGAAGCGGCGGACAGGAACCGGTTGCGTCCGCGAGTTCGGCGCCGGTCTCGTCGGCCGCGCCGATCCGGGCGGCGCAGGAACGGCAACCGGACGCGACCGGCGGGCAGGAGCGTGACGGACTGGCCACCGTCCACATTGCGCAGTTGCCGAGACAGGCGGTCGCGACCCTGCGGCTGATCGAAACCGGTGGCCCATTCCCTTACGAGAAGGACGGCGTCGTGTTCGGCAATCGCGAGCGTTTGCTTCCGCGGCATGCGCGCGGCTACTACCACGAGTACACGGTTCCCACGCCTCGCGCGAGGGATCGCGGCGCGCGCCGGATCGTGTGTGGCGGCCCGAAGAAGCAGGTCGGCGACTGCTACTACACCGACGACCACTACGCTACTTTCAAACGGATTGCGGATTAACTACGGGATTTACGGCATGAGCGACAACATCTACGCGCACGACCACAACGTCGCGAGTGATCTTTTCGCCACCGGCGATGGCAACCTGTTCCAGCGAGTATTGCGGCTACGCATGACAGAACACGACAACAGACCCGACGACGAGACCAGGCCTGAGGAGTGCCATCCGCAAGAGGATCCGGAAGCGCTGTTCGCCACGGTGCGCTCGAACATCGTGCAGTCGATCCGCGCTTTTCGCGTGCAGGATCTCGCGGACGAGGCGAATCGCCTCGGCCAGCATTTCCTCTATGCCTATCTCGGTCAGGCGCAGAGCAAGCAGGAAGTGCTGGAGACCATCGCCACGTCGTTCCTTTTTCCGAAGCACTTTGGCAAGAACTACGACGCACTCTACGATTCGCTCACCGATCTCGTTCACAAGGCGGGCTCGCAGCCGGGTTTCGTGATCGTGCTCGAACAACTGCCGATCGCGCAGAAGTTCGACAAGGAAGGCCGCGAAGTCCTGCTCGACGTGTTTCGCGACGCGGCGGAGTTCTGGGCGGAAAGAAAGGTGGCGTTCCGCGTGTTTTATTCGTTCGTCTGATCCGGCGCGGCTGGCGCGAGCGCGCTAGTCGAGGTCGGCAACAGCCCGATGGACCTGTCCATCGGGCTGTTTTCGTTTGTTCGCCACGCGGATCACCAGCCGCCCCAGCGCGCGGCCAGCGCCGCGAGCACCGCGATGCCCGCCGTTTCGGTGCGCAGCACGCGCGGGCCGAGTCCGAGCGTCGCGAATCCCGCATCGATGATCGCGCTTTCTTCACCCGGCGAAAAACCCGCTTCCGGTCCGATCAGCAACGTGACCGGGCTGGACGGCGCATCGGCCGGCAGCGACGCGAAGCTCACTTCGGCGCGCGGCGAGAGCAGCAGGCGCAGTTCGCCATCGGTGGCGGCGGGCAGGCCGGCGAGCCAGGCGTGCAGATCGCGCGGCGACGCGACCTCGGGCACGCGGTTGCGTCCACATTGCTCGCACGCCGCGCGCGTGAGCGCCTGCCAGTGCGCCTGACGCTTGAGCGCACGCTCGCCGGAAAGGCGCACGACGCCGCGCTCGGCGGTGATCGGTTGGATGGCCGCCACGCCCAGTTCCACTGCCTTCTCGATGAGCCAGTCCATCTTGTCGCCGCCCGCGATGCCTTGCGCGAGCGTCACGCGATAAGGCGGCTCGGCCTCGCGGTCGCTGTGTTCGTCGATGCGCGCGGTCGCCGCGCGCTTCGCGATATCGACGAGCTCGCCGCGATACTCGCCGCCGCGGCCGTCGAAGAGCGTGATCGCATCGCCGGTTTGCAGGCGCAGCACCTGCACGTGACGCACGACGTCATCGGGAAGAGAAAGGGTTTGGCCCGCGAACAGCGGACCGTCGATATGAAAACGTGGCATGAATGGCCGATCGCGAACCTTCCGTTCGCGGATAGTGGTGATGCCTTCCGGCGACGCGGCGGCTCAGCGCAGATGTCGCGCGATCGCCCAGCGATAGCCGTCCGGGTCTTCGATCTGCGCGAAGCGGTCGCCCCAGAACTGGTCCTGCGGCTCGATGAGCGGCTTCGCGCCGACGGCGAGCGCCTGCTGAAAAGTCGCGTCGACGTCATCGACATAAAGATAGAACGACTGCGGCGCCATCAGCCCCGAGCTTTTCGGCGTGCGCGCCTGCGAACCGTATGCGCCTTCGGGCGCGAACATCACGATCAACTGTCCGCGATACGTCATCTCGACATGGATGATCGTGCCGTCGTCGTTCACGCTGTCGCGCACCACGAAGCCGAGCGCCTTCTCATAGAACGCGATGCTGACGCGCGCGTCGCGCACGGTGAGGTACGGGATCAGCCAGGGGACGTCGGCGGGGCGAGGGTCGGTCATCGAAAGCACTCCTTGAAGCCTTGCTGCTGCACATTGGTGAACATTTTGCCATGAAGCCGCACGAATAACGGACCGGCAGGAAACTTGCAAAAAAAGGTCGCGCGCCGGACGGATTTCGCCGGATGAACGTCCGTTGGCGACGCGCGATACCATGTAATGTCATGCGTTGTCACAGAGTCGTGCGAGTGTTGTATCGCTTGCGACGCGCGCGAGGGCGGCGCGGTTCCCGCGAATCGCCGAGCGTGATTTGCACGGAACATGCCCGCGCGCCGGGACGCCTCGCCGCATTGGATTCGCGCCTGACAGGCACGAGTCAATCGGACCGGTCTGTTAGAATGACGGCCTCCCGATCCTCGTCGTTTCTCGTCGTTCCGGTCCTGAAAACGTTGTGCCCCGCGGGTCCGGCTCGAGCGAAAAGTAACGCCAGAGAAGCACCATGGATCATTTCAGGACCTGCCCCGACTCGACATGACGATCCCGACCTCCAGCCAGTCCGCCCTCATGGCCAACGCAATCCGCGCGCTCGCCATGGACGCCGTTCAACAAGCCAACTCCGGTCACCCCGGCATGCCGATGGGCATGGCGGAAATTGGCGTCGCGCTGTGGTCGCGCCATCTGAAGCACAACCCGGCGAACCCGCACTGGTTCGACCGCGACCGTTTCGTTCTGTCGAACGGTCACGGGTCGATGCTGCTGTACTCGCTCCTGCATCTCACCGGCTACGACCTGCCGCTGAGCGAACTGAAGAACTTCCGCCAACTGCATTCGAAGACGCCGGGCCACCCGGAAGTCGGCATGACGCCGGGCGTCGAGACGACCACGGGCCCGCTCGGCCAGGGCGTCGGCAATGCGGTCGGCATGGCGCTCGCCGAAGCGCTGCTCGCCGCCGAATTCAACAAGACTGACGCGAAGATCGTCGACCATTACACGTATGTATTCCTCGGCGACGGCTGTCTGATGGAAGGCATCTCGCACGAGGGCTGCTCGCTCGCCGGCACGCTGAAGCTGAACAAGCTGATCGCGCTCTACGACGACAACGGCATTTCGATCGACGGCCACGTCGAGCACTGGTTCCACGACGACACGCCGAAGCGCTTCGAAGCCTACGGCTGGAACGTGATCCGTGCAGTGGACGGCCACAACGTCGATGCGGTCGATGCCGCCATCGCGCAAGCCAAAAAGTCGGACAAACCGACGCTGATCTGCTGCCGCACGGTCATCGGAAAGGGCGCGCCGACGAAGGCGGGCGGCCACGATGCGCACGGCGCGCCGCTCGGCGACAAGGAAATCGCGGCGACGCGCGCGGCTATCGGCTGGAACTACGGTCCGTTCGAGATTCCGCAGGAAGTGTACGCAGCGTGGGACGCGAAGGAGCAGGGCACGCACGCGGAAGCCGAGTGGAACAAGGCGTTCGGCGCTTACCGCGCGAAGTACGACGCGGATGCCGCGGAATTCGCGCGCCGCATGAACGGCGAACTGCCGGCGAACTGGACGGAAGCCGCTGCGAAGATCATCGAAGACGCGAACCAGAAGGCCGAGACCATCGCGACGCGCAAGGCATCGCAGAACACGATCGAAGGCCTCGCCGCCGCGCTGCCGGAACTGCTCGGCGGTTCGGCCGACCTGACCGGTTCGAACCTGACCAACTGGAAGGCGTCGAAAGCCGTGCGCGCCGCCGGAGACGCGGAAAACGCGAATCCGGAGCACGCGGGCATCCAGTGGGGCAATCACATCAACTACGGCGTGCGCGAATTCGGCATGAGCGCGGCCATCAACGGCATCGCGCTGCACGGCGGCTATCGTCCGTTCGGCGGCACGTTCCTGACGTTCTCGGACTACAGCCGCAACGCGCTGCGCGTCGCCGCGCTGATGAAATCGCGCTCGATCTTCGTGTTCACGCACGATTCCATCGGCCTCGGTGAAGACGGCCCGACGCACCAGTCGGTCGAACACGTGTCCAGCCTGCGCCTGATCCCGAATCTGCAGACGTGGCGTCCGGCCGATACGGTCGAAACGGCCGTCGCGTGGACGCATGCGATCGCGCATCACGGTCCGTCGACGCTGATCTTCAGCCGCCAGAACCTGCAGTTCTCGGCGCGCAACGACATTCAGATCGCCAACGTCGCGAAGGGCGGCTACGTGCTGCGCGACTGGAACGACGACATTCCCGCGCGCAAGATCATCCTCATCGCGACCGGCTCGGAAGTGCAGCTCGCGATGGAAGCGGTCGAGGCGCTGGCGAAGGAAGGCATCGGCGCGCGCGTCGTGTCGATGCCCTGCACGAACGTCTTCGACAAGCAGGACGCCGAGTATCGCGAGCGCGTGCTGCCGAAGGGCGTGGCGCGCGTGGCGATCGAGGCGGGCGTGACGGATTTCTGGCGCAAGTACGTGGGCCTCGAAGGCGGCGTGGTCGGCATCGACACGTTCGGCGAGTCGGCGCCGGCGGGCGCGCTGTTCAAGCATTTCGGCTTCACGGTGGAGAACGTGGTCAAGACGGCAAAGGCCGTTCTCGCCGCGTAATACCGACGTCAGCGAAGCAGGTTTTTTTAGCCATCAGGAGATAGACCATGACGATTCGCGTTGCAATCAACGGCTACGGCCGGATCGGCCGCAACACGCTGCGCGCCCTCTATGAGAACGGCAAGAAGCATGACATCGAGATCGTCGCCATCAACGACTTGGGCGATGCCAAGACCAACGCGCACCTGACGCAATACGACACGGCGCACGGCAAGTTCCCGGGCGAAGTATCGGTGGACGGCGATTACCTCGTCGTCAACGGCGACAAGATCCGCGTGCTGGCGAACCGCAACCCGGCCGAACTGCCGTGGGGCGAGCTGAAGGTCGACGTCGTGATGGAGTGCACGGGTTTCTTCACGACGAAGGAAAAGGCGAGCGCGCACATCAAGGGCGGCGCGAAGAAGGTCATCATCTCGGCGCCGGGCGGCAAGGATGTGGACGCGACCATCGTGTACGGCGTGAACCACAACGTGCTGAAGGCTTCGGACACGGTCATCTCGAACGCATCGTGCACGACGAACTGCCTCGCGCCGCTCGTCAAGCCGCTGAACGACAAGATCGGTTTGGTCAACGGTCTGATGACCACGATCCACGCATACACGAACGATCAGGTTCTGACGGACGTGTACCACGAAGACCTGCGCCGCGCGCGCTCGGCGACGCACAGCCAGATCCCGACGAAGACGGGCGCTGCTTCGGCGGTCGGTCTCGTGCTGCCGGAACTGAACGGCAAGCTGGACGGTTACGCGATCCGCGTCCCGACGATCAACGTGTCGGTGGTCGATCTGTCGTTCATCGCCGCGCGCGACACGACGGTCGAGGAAGTCAACAAGATCATGAAGGAAGCGTCGCAAGGCGAGTTGAAGGGCGTGCTCGGCTACAACGATGCACCGCTGGTCTCGATCGACTACAACCACAACCCGGCTTCGTCGACGTTCGATTCCACGCTCACGAAGGTTTCGGGCCGTCTCGTGAAGGTGTCGAGCTGGTACGACAACGAGTGGGGCTTCTCGAACCGCATGCTGGACACGGCGGTGGCGCTCGCGAACGCGAAGTAAGTTTCAGCCCGCTGAAATGACAAAGCCGCTCTTCGGAGCGGCTTTGTTTTTTGTGCTGGACCGGGCGTTACGCCAGCTTTTCCCGCAGAAACGACACGACGTAAGGCGTCGCCGCCGCGGCAACCGTCGATGCCGTGCCGGGATCGATTCCCATGCGCGCCGCGATCGATTCGGCGATGCGCCCCGTGAGCACGCCTTCGCCACCTTCCTCCATCGATTTCAGAAAGCCGTCGCCTCGCACGAGCCCCGTGGCGAACGCGGCGAAGAAGCTCTTGCCGGGATGATCGCCCAGCAATCCTTGATTCTGTTCTTCGGCGTGCGCGTGCGCGGTTTGCGCAGCGGTACTGAGCATTTGCTGGCTATCGCCGGTGCTGAAGCCTTGATCGGTCAGCGCTTGTGTGGCCTGCGCGCCGTGCTCCGAGGATAGAAATTCTGAAACGAGTTGTTGCATGTCCATCGACGCTGCTCCCCTTGATGTTCGCCAATTGCAGGGCAGCGCAAGCGGATAGAAACCTCCGGTACGCACGGCCCTTGCTGAGACTGTGAACACGTCGGGAAGTGCCGTGCTTTATCTGTTCGGCACCGGAAAATGCACGCCCGCGCGCTGCGCCGCGTTGACGATGTGCCCTTCGATCGCGCGGCCGGCCTTCTCTCCGTCGCGCGCCTTCAACGCTTCGATGATCACCGCGTGTTCGTGATACGTCGACAACACCAGTTCGCGCCGATAAAACGGCAGGCGCTGACTCTCCTTCATGATGTCGGCGCTGCCGCGCAGGATCGATTCGATCGCCGCGTTTCCCGCGAGACTCACGATGCGCATGTGGAACGCGAAATCCAGTTGCGCGGCTTCCTCCAGCGCCGATTCGGTCAGCGCGGCGTGCAGCGAGTCGAGATTGTCGTCGAGCCAGTCGATGTCCGCATCGCCGATCGAATGCGCCGCGAGCCGCGCGACGAATCCTTCCAGCGCGAAGCGCATCTGATACGTGTCGGGCAGCGATGCCTGATCCGCGAAACGCCACGGATGCGCGTTGCTCGCCTGCGCGTTGCTGACGTACACGCCCTTGCCCGGCCGGATATGCAGCATGCCGAGCGCTTCGAGCGTCGAGAGCGCTTCGCGCAGCGACGCCCTGCTGATCGACAGTTCGTCCGACAGTTGCCGTTGCGCCGGCAACAGACTCCCGACCGGGTACATGCTCGATTCGATGCGCTCGCGAATGGTCGCGATCGCGGCGTCGGTCACGGTATGCGGGACGTTTTTCATAGGAAGAAAACAGTATTGGCCGGTCTGACCGCCATTGTATGCGCGTGCCGGGCGCGCGTGTGAACGGCCGCTTCGCCGGGATTTTCATGCCCGATTTCAGCAGGGTAAACCGCTACGAATGCTTTCTTGACGAGGTTATATCGGCTTTCTAATATTCCCCATCACAGCACTGGTCCGACCAGTCGGAACAGTTGCTCGAGTCCTGAGACATTCCAGAGGAGACGGTCGTGTCGAGATTTCTGAATTCGCTGTTCGGCAGAGTGATGATCGCGCTGGTCATCGGCATCGTGGTCGGCGCGCTGTTTCCGCAGTTCGGCCAGTCGTTGCGGCCATTGGGCGACGGCTTTCTGAAGCTCATCAAGATGGTGATCGGGCCGATCGTGTTCTGCGTCGTCGTGAGCGGCATGGCGAGCGCGGGCGATCTGAAGAAGGTCGGGCGCGTCGGATTGAAGGCGGTCGTCTACTTCGAGATCATGACGACGCTCGCGCTCGTGATCGGCGCGATTCTCGCGTGGGTGACGCGTCCGGGTGTCGGCATGAATATCGATCTGCACACGCTCAACGCGGCGTCGCTCTCCACCTACACCGAACACGCGAAGAGCCTGAAGGACACCGCGGGCTTCCTGCTCAAGATCATCCCCGACACCGCGATCGATGCCTTCGCCAAAGGGGACATCCTGCAAGTGCTCGTGTTCGCCATCCTGTTCGGCGCGGCGCTCTCGATGCTCGGCGACAAGGCGCAGCGCGTGACGGTCTTCATCGACGAACTGTCGAACGTGTTCTTCCGCATCATGGCGTTCATCATCAAGCTCGCGCCGCTCGGCGTGCTCGGCGCGATCGCGTTCACGACCGGCCAGTATGGCGTCGCGTCGCTCAAGCAACTGGGTCTGCTCGTGATCGTGTTCTACGCGAGCTGCTTCCTGTTCGTGTTCGTCGTGCTGGGTGTGGTGATGCGCCTCGCGGGCTTCTCGATCTTCAAGCTCGTGCGCTATCTGCGCGAAGAACTGTCGATCGTGCTCGGCACGGCTTCGTCGGATGCCGTGCTGCCGCAGATCATGCGCAAGCTCGAATGGATGGGCGTGAAGGACTCGACCGTCGGTCTCGTGATTCCGACCGGCTACTCGTTCAACCTCGACGGCTTCTCGATCTATCTCACGCTCGCGGTGATCTTCATCGCGCAGGCGACCAACACGCCGCTGTCGCTGCATGACCTGATCGTCGTCGTGCTCGTGTCGCTGGTGACGTCGAAGGGCGCGCACGGCATTCCCGGCTCCGCGATCGTGATTCTCGCCGCGACGCTCTCCGCCATTCCCGCGATTCCCGTGCTCGGCCTCGTGCTGATTCTGCCGGTCGACTGGTTCGTCGGGATCGCGCGGGCGGTGACGAATCTCATCGGCAACTGCGTGGCGACGGTGGTCGTCGCCGTCTGGGAGAACGACATCGACCGGGCGCGCGCCAAGCGTGTGCTCGACCAGGACGCCGAATACCGCTTCGTGCCCGCCGCGCCGGAACCCGCGCACGGCCACGAAAACGCCCACGCAATCTGAACTGACGAAGGACACTGAAATGGCCAATCCGATTCTCGACGCAGACGCTCCCGCTTTCGCCCGCCGCTACATGAACCTCGCGGACCCGCGGCTCGGCGCGCAGGCGCTCTTCGCCACCGACGAATTCTTCGCGCCGAAGGAGCGCATGCTGGAGCCGCAGCCCGCGGTGTTCATTCCCGGCAAGTACGACGAGCACGGCAAGTGGATGGACGGCTGGGAGACGCGCCGCAAGCGCACGACGGGCTACGACTACTGCATCGTCAAGCTCGCGCGCGCGGGCGTGATTCACGGCATCGATATCGATACGAGCCACTTCACGGGCAATTTCCCGCCGGCGGCGTCGATCGAAGCGTGCTACAGCGAAAGCGGCCATCCGCAGGAAGACGGCGACTGGCGCGAGATCGTGCCGTCGACGACATTGCAGGGCAATAATCATCACTATCTCGAGATCGGCGACACGCGCGCTTACACGCATCTGCGCGTGAATATTTATCCCGATGGCGGCATCGCGCGCTTGCGCGTCTATGGCCAGCCGAAGACGGATTTCTCGCGCGTCGAACGCGGCACGCTGCTCGATCTCGCGGCGATCGAAAACGGCGCGTATCTCGTCGCCGCGAACAATCAGCACTTCGGTCCGGCGTCGCAGATGCTGATGCCGGGACGCGGCGTGAACATGGGCGACGGCTGGGAAACGCGCCGGCGTCGCGAGCCGGGCAACGACTGGGCGATCGTCGCATTGGCGAATCCCGGCGTGATCCGCGCGATCGAAGTCGATACCGCGCATTTCAAGGGCAACTATCCGGACCGCTGCTCGCTGCAGGCGGCGCGCGTGGAAGGCGGCACGGACGAATCGCTCGTCACGCAGGCGATGTTCTGGCCCGTGCTGCTCGACGAGCAAAAGCTGTCGATGGACAGCGTGCATCGCTTCGAGAACGAGATCGCGGCGCTCGGCCCGGTGACGCACGTGCGCTTCAACATCTATCCGGACGGCGGGGTGTCGCGGCTGCGCGTCTTCGGAGAAATCGAATGAGAACGCTCACGCTGGAACCGCTGACGCGCGAAGCCTTCGCTACATTCGGCGACGTGATCGAACTCGAAGGCGCGCGCCATTTCCCGATCAACGCGGGCACGACCGAGCGCTTTCACGATCTCGCGGACGTGGAAGTCGGTTTCGAGAGCGGCGGGCGGCCGCTCATCAACGTGTTTCGCGGGCAGCCGCGTCCGCAGCCCGTCGTGATCTCGATGATGGAGCGGCATCCGCTCGGCAGTCAGGCGTTCGTGCCGCTCGCGGACGTGCGTTATCTCGTGGTCGTCGCGCCCGCGGGCGAGTTCGATCCGGCCAGGATGCGCGCGTTCTACGCACGCGGCTGGCAAGGCGTGAACTATGCGCCCGGCGTGTGGCATCACCCGCTGATCGTGCTCGACAAGGCTGCGGACTTCATCGTCGTGGATCGCGGCGGCGATCTTCCGAATTGCGACGAGATCGATCTGCCCGAGCCATACACGCTGATCGAACACGAAGCGCGCGCGGCCTGAATCGCGCTGCATCGAAACGCAAAAGCGAATCGAACGCAGACGCAAATCGCGAAACGTACAGACGAAACGAAACCGCCGTCCATCGAGCCGATGGACGGCGGTTTCTTCATTCGCGCGCCGGCGTGCGGCGCGCGAACCTCAATGCTTGCGGTGCGGGCAGTTTTCCTTCGTGCATGCGCCGTACAGCGCGAGCGCATGCTCGTGGAGCTTGAAGCCGCGTTCCTTCGCGATCGACTGCTGACGGCGTTCGATTTCCCCATCGAAGAACTCTTCCACGCGACCGCAGTCGATGCACACGAGATGGTCGTGGTGCGATCCCTCGTTGAGCTCGAAGACGGCCTTGCCCGATTCGAAATTGCTTCGCGACAACAGGCCGGCTTGCTCGAACTGCGTGAGCACGCGATAAACCGTCGCGAGACCGATATCGAGTTCTTCGTTGAGCAGGCTTCGATACACGTCTTCCGCGGTCAGATGGCGCACCGGGCTATGCTGAAAAATTTCGAGAATCTTGAGGCGGGGCAGGGTCGCCTTGAGCCCGATATTCTTGAGATCGGCGGGATTGGTCATGGCTAGGCATCCCTAGAGTACAATTCAAGGTTCTCATAGTAATGCGTTTTTCCGATTCCTGACATCCCGTCCGGGCGCAAGGCGAATCGGACGAAAAGAGCGGAACGAAAGAAGCGCGACTTCGGAGCGCCTCGCGTGAGAGGTGAAATGTTTTCCAAATCCTTATCGAATTGCAGGGAGAGCCGTCGCATGCGGGGAACCGTGATCGCAGGAACCTTGGCTGTATTGCTCGCTGGCTGCACGGCGTACGACAGCGCCACGCAGAAGATCGCGCAAAGCATCACACCGTATCGGATCACGGTCGTGCAAGGCAATTTCGTTTCGCAGGAAGCGGCGAATCAGATGCAGGTCGGCATGTCGCGGGATCAGGTGAAGCAACTCCTGGGCACGCCGCTTCTGACCGACATGTTCCACGCCGATCGCTGGGACTATGTGTTCTATTTCAAGCGCGGCTCGACGTCTGTCGTGCAGCAGCGTGACTTCGTCGTGAACTTCGCGAGCGATCGCGTCGTGAGCTGGTCGGGCGGCGAGAATCTGCCGTCGAACCTCGAACTGCTCGCGGAAATCGACGGCGACAAGGGCGTCAAGGTCGCGAAACCGGCTGCGACCGCGGCGGCATCGGCGCCGGTGGCATCGACGGCGGCGGTGACCGCGCCTTCCGGCGAGCCGTCCACGCAGCCGAATACGGCGGCGGCATTCGCGGGCGACGCCAATCAGCAAGCCGCGCAGGCCGCGAATCGCGCGACGGCTCAGGTCGACACGCCGACGGGCCGCACGCAGTCGTCGGTGCGCGTGAACGCGCCGCAGACGGCGGGCGGCGCGCCCGGTTCGAGCGGCCAGAGCGGCAGCAACTCGCAGATTCAATTGCAGCGCCGGCCGCAGACGATCAACATCCCGGACAGCAGCGCGGTGGGCCCGGCAGGTACGTCGCCGGCGCCGGCCAACGCGGGCGGACAGGCGCAGTTCTATCTGCCGCAGCAGAGCCAGTAAGCAGTTCAGTCGTTCGACGCCGAAGCGGCGCCACGTGTTTTCGCGCGGGGCCGCTTCAGCCGCATCGCCAATCCGCATCATCCAGCGCGCGTCTTGCGCGCGGTTCAATACGAGACAGCCATGAAGATCGCCATCGCCGGCGCATCGGGCCGCATGGGCCGGATGCTGATCGAAACCGTTCTCAACGATCCGGACGCGCGGCTCGCCGGCGCGCTCGACCGGCCCGGCGTGCCGCAACTCGGGCAGGACGCGGGCGCGTTCCTCGGCAAAACCACGGGCGTTCTGCTGACCGACGACATCGAGCGCGTATTCGCCGATGCCGATTACCTCATCGATTTCACGCGCCCCGAAGGCACGATCGCGCATCTCGAAGCCGCGCTGCGCCACGACGTGAAGATGATCATCGGCACGACGGGTTTCTCGGACGAGCAAAAGGTGCAGTTGAAGCAGGCGGGCGAGAAGATCGGCGTCGTGTTCGCGCCGAACATGAGCGTCGGCGTGAACGTGACCATGAAGCTGCTCGAATTCGCCGCGAAGCATTTCTCGACCGGCTACGACATCGAGATCATCGAAGCGCACCATCGTCACAAGGTCGATGCGCCGTCGGGCACGGCGCTCGGCATGGGCGAAGTGATCGCCAAGGCGCTCGGCCGCGACCTGAAGGACTGCGCCGTGTACGCGCGCGAAGGCGTGACGGGCGAGCGCGATCCGTCGACCATCGGCTTTTCAGCGATTCGCGGCGGCGACATCGTCGGCGATCACACGGTGCTCTTCGCGGGCATCGGCGAGCGCATCGAGATCACGCACAAGTCGGCGAGCCGTCTGTCCTATGCGCAAGGCGCGCTGCGCGCCGTGCGCTTCCTGCAAGGGCACGACAAAGGCTTCTTCGACATGCAGGACGTGCTCGGCCTGCGCTGATTTTCATGGCAGCAACGGGCGTCATTCATTACCTCCAATCCGGCGATGCCGTGACGCACGCGGTCGCGGGTTTGCTCCTCGCGATGTCGCTCGCGAGCTGGTGCTTCCTGCTCGTGAAGGCGTGGATTCTCGCGCGCGCCAAATGGCAGGGCCCGCGTGCGCTGCAGCGCTTCTGGCAGGCGCCGAGCCTGAAAGACGGCATCGGCGCATTGCGCAGCGCCGATCGCGAGCGTGTGTTTCTGCCGCTCGCCGAAGCGGCGTGGCGTGCGTCGGAAGCCGAAATGCCCGGCGCGCTGCTCGCGCGCGTGGAGCGCAGCGAACGCGTTCTGCGCGCGCTGCGTCATGCGTTGCTGCGCTCGCAGCGCAGGCTCGAATTCGGTCAGGTGCTGCTTGCATCGGTGGGCAGCACGGCGCCGTTCGTCGGACTGCTCGGCACCGTGTGGGGCATTTATCACGCGCTTGGCAGCATCGCGTCGAGCGGGCAGGCGATGATCGAAAACGTCGCCGGTCCGGTCGGCGAGGCGCTCATCATGACGGCGTTCGGGCTGGTCGTCGCGATTCCCGCGGTGCTCGCGTACAACGTGCTCGGCCGCTACGTGCGGCAGATTTCCGAGGAGCTCGACGGCTTCGCGCACGATCTGCACGCATTCGTCTGCGGTCCGGCCGAATAGGCGCGCGCGATGGCCTTCGGCGGACTCGACAAGAAATCCAACGGCCAGCCGATGGCCGACATCAACATGACGCCGCTCATCGACGTCATGCTCGTTCTGCTCGTCATCTTCATCATCACGGCGCCGCTTTTCACGCACGCGATCCGGCTGGATCTGCCGAAAGTCGCGTCGCAGCCCGCGCGCGAGACGCCGCAAACCATCACGCTTTCCATCGACGACGCCGGCAAGCTTTTCTGGAACGACACGCCCGTCAGCTTCGATCAAATGCGCGCGCGTTTCGCCGATGCGGGCAAGGCGGCGCAAAAGCCCGAGCTGCATCTGCGGGCGTCGAGTGCGACGCGCTACGACGTCATCGCGCAGGTGATGGGCGCGGCGCAGCAGGCGGGGCTGGAGCGCATCGGCTTCGTCACGCAGCCGGCGCGGCCGCGGGCGCAGGCGTCCGCGCAATAAGCGCGCGGGTTGGCGCGCATCGAACGGTATAATCGCCATTTCCCCGTTCGGCGGGCCTTGCGGTAGCCAGCAGACCCGAATTCCGACGCCGCGCCGTGTCAGCAATGCCGCAGCGCCTGGACTCGCCGCTCAGATCGTTGGCGGCCGGTCCGAAGTCCGTTCCCAGCATTTGCCGAAAGCCAAACCACACCATGCACGATAAATACGTACCCGCCGACGTCGAATCCGCCGCGCAGAGCAACTGGCGCGCGAACGACGTCTACCGGACGACCGAGACGTCGGCCAAGCCCAAGTTCTATTGCGTCTCGATGCTGCCGTATCCGTCGGGCAAGCTGCACATGGGTCACGTGCGCAACTACACCATCAACGACGTGATGTACCGTTATCTGCGCATGAACGGTCACAACACGCTGATGCCGATGGGCTGGGACGCGTTCGGCATGCCCGCCGAGAACGCGGCGATGGCGAACAACGTGCCGCCGGCGAAGTGGACGTACGACAACATCGCGTACATGAAGAAGCAGATGCAGTCGATGGGCCTCGCCATCGACTGGTCGCGCGAAGTCGCCACGTGCTCGCCCGAGTACTACAAGTGGAACCAGTGGCTGTTCCTGAAGATGCTGGAAAAGGGCATCGCGTACAAGAAGACGGGCACGGTGAACTGGGATCCGGTCGATCAGACCGTGCTCGCGAACGAACAGGTCATCGACGGGCGCGGCTGGCGCTCGGGCGCGCTCGTCGAAAAGCGCGAAATCCCGATGTACTACCTGCGCATCACCGACTACGCGGATCAACTGCTCGACGATCTCGACGGCCTCGGCTGGCCCGAGCGCGTCAAGATCATGCAGCAGAACTGGATCGGCAAGAGCTTCGGCGTGAACTTCGGCTTCCCGTATGAAATCGACGGCGAAGCGAAACTGCTGCGCGTCTTCACCACGCGCGCCGACACCATCATGGGCGTCACGTTCGCGGCGGTCGCGGCGGAGCATCCGCTCGCCACGCGCCTCGCGCGCGATAACGCGGATCTGCAGGCGTTCATCGACGAATGCAAGCGCGGCGGCGTCGCGGAAGCCGATGTCGCCACGATGGAAAAGAAGGGCGTGCCGACCGGCTTCTTCGTCACGCATCCGTTGACGGGCGCGCAGGTCGAAGTGTGGATCGGCAATTACGTGCTGATGTCCTACGGCGAAGGCGCGGTGATGGGCGTGCCGTCGCACGACGAGCGCGATTTCGCGTTCGCGAAGAAGTACGGCTTGCCGATCAATCAGGTCATCGCGGTCGAAGGCAAGACCTATTCGACCGACGCGTGGGAAGAGTGGTACGGCGACAAGACCGCGGGCCGCCTCATCAACAGCGGCAAGTACGACGGCATGACCACCGAGCAAGCGATCGATTCGATCGCCGCCGATCTCAAGGCGAAAGACCTCGGCGACAAGCAGATCACCTGGCGTCTGCGCGACTGGGGCATCTCGCGCCAGCGCTACTGGGGCACGCCGATTCCGATCATCCACTGCCCGAGCTGCGGCGACGTGCCCGTGCCGGAAAAGGATCTGCCCGTCGTATTGCCGGAAGACCTCGTGCCGGACGGCTCGGGCAATCCGCTCGCGAAGTCGGAAGCGTTCTTGAACTGCGCGTGCCCGAAGTGCGGCGCGGCGTCGAGGCGCGAGACCGACACGATGGACACGTTCGTCGATTCGTCCTGGTACTTCTCGCGCTACAGCGCACCGGACGCGCAGACGATGGTCGACGAACGCACCGACTACTGGATGCCGATGGATCAGTACATCGGCGGCATCGAGCACGCGATTCTTCACCTGTTGTACTCGCGTTTCTGGACGAAGGTCATGCGCGACATGGGCCTCGTCAAGTTCGGCGAGCCCGCGAAGAATCTGCTCACGCAGGGCATGGTGCTGAACGAAACGTTCTATCGCGAAGACGCGTCCGGAAAGAAGACCTGGTACAACCCGCTCGAAGTCACCGTCGCGCACGACGACAAGGGCCGTCCGACCGGCGCGACGCTGAACGCGGATGCTCAGCCGGTCGTGCTCGGCGGCGTCGAGAAGATGTCGAAGTCGAAGAACAACGGCGTCGATCCGCAAACGCTGATCGATCAATACGGCGCCGATACCGCGCGCCTCTTCGTGATGTTCGCGGCGCCGCCGGAGCAGTCGCTGGAGTGGTCGGGCGCGGGCGTGGAAGGCGCGAGCCGCTTCCTGCGCCGCGTGTGGCATTTCGCGCACGACAACGCCGATGCGCTGCGCCAGCACGCGAAGCTCGATGCCTCGACGCTCGACGACGCGGACAAGGCGCTGCGCCGCGAAATCTATACCGTGCTCAAGCAGGCCGATTTCGACTACGGCCGCCTGCAGTACAACACGGTCGTGTCCGCCGCGATGAAAATGCTCAACGCGGTCGAAGGCGCGAAGAACGCGGGCGCCGGCGTGCTGAACGAAACCTTCGGCGTGCTGTTGCGCGTGCTGTATCCGGTCGTGCCGCACGTCACTTTCCAGTTGTGGTCGGAGCTCGGCTACGAGAAGGAATTCGGCCCGCTGCTCGACGCACCCTGGCCCAAGGTCGACGAAGCCGCGCTCGAGCAAGCGGAGATCGAACTCGTGCTGCAGGTGAACGGCAAGGTGCGCGGCGCGTTGACGGTGGCGAAGGATGCATCGCGTGAAGCCATCGAAAAAGCCGCGATCGCGCACGAAATGTTCGCGAAATTCTCCGAAGGCCGCGCGCCGAAGAAGGTGATCGTGGTGCCGGGACGTCTCGTCAACGTGGTCGTCTGATGCGCAAATCCAAGGGAGTGGATGTGACCGGCAAAGTCAGCACGAGCAGGCGCTCGTTTCTCACGCTCCTCGGCGGCGCGGCGATGCTGTCCGCATGCGGCTTCCAGCTACGCGGCCAGCAGGATTACGCGTTCAAGCGGCTCGCGATCACGGGCGGCACGCCGCAAATGGTCGCGCGCCTCGAACGCATGGTTCAGGGCGGCAGCGACACGGTGGTCGTCAAGCCGTTCGAGAAGCCGGACGCGACGCTCAATCTGTCCGAAGGTCAGGGATTGCGCACGCTGAGCCTGAATGCGCAGGGCGTCATTCAGGAATACGAGCTCGTCTACAACGTGAACTATTCGCTGCTAGGCGCCGACGGCACGCTGCTGATTCCGCCGAGCACCATCATCTTGAATCGTTCGATGACTTATAGCGATCAATACACGCTCGCAAAAGGTCAGGAAGCCACGCTGCTTTACAACGACATGCGCAACGACGCCGTCGACCAGTTGACGCGCCGTCTCGCGACCGTGCGCTCGCTGCATCCGGCGCCGGGCGAGCAGACGCCGGGCGTGGCGCCGCGCGCGCCGCTGCCGGTGCCGCCGCTCTGATCGCGCGTTCGCCGGCATCATGCAACTGAAGCTCGACGCGCTCGAAGCGCACCTCGCGAAAGGCCTGAAGGGGCTGTACGTCGTCTACGGCGACGAGCATCTGCTCGCGCAGGAAGCGTGCGACCGCATCCGCGCCACCGCGCGCGCGGGCGGCTTCACGGACCGCACGGTGTTTTCCGTCGAGCGCGGGTTCGACTGGAGCGCGCTCATCGGCGCAACGCAGTCGATGTCGCTGTTCGGCGACCGTCAACTGATCGAACTGCGCATTCCGACCGGCAAGCCCGGCAAGGAAGGCGCCGAAGCCCTGAAAACGCTCGCCGGCGCGGACAATCCCGACGTCGTCACGCTCGTCACGCTGCCGCGTCTCGACAGCGCGACGCAGAAGTCGGCCTGGTTCACGGCGTTGCTCGGCGCGGGCGTCGCGCTGAAGATCGATCCGGTCGAACGCGCGCAATTGCCGATGTGGGTCGGTCAGCGGCTCGCGCAGCAAGGGCAGCGCGTCGCGCCCGGCGAAGAAGGGCGGCGTGCGCTGTCGTTCATCGCGGAACGGGTGGAGGGCAATCTGCTCGCCGCGCATCAGGAAATCCAGAAGCTCGGGCTGCTGTATCCCGAGGGCGTGCTCACGTTCGAGCAGATCCACGACGCCGTGCTGAACGTCGCGCGCTACGACGTGTTCAAGCTCAACGAAGCGATGCTGACGGGCGATGTCGGCCGCCTCGCGCGCATGCTCGACGGACTGAAGGGCGAGGGCGAAGCGGCCGTGCTCGTGCTGTGGGCGCTCGTCGAGGAAGTGCGCACGCTGTTGCGCATCAAGCGCGGCGTCGCTTCGGGAAAGCCGCTCGCCACGCTGATGCGCGAGAACCGCGTCTGGGGCCCGCGCGAACGGCTGATCGGCCCGGCGCTTTCGCGCGTGACGGACGAAGCGCTGGAAAAGGCGCTGTCGCTCGCGGCGCGGCTGGATCGGCAGGTGAAAGGGCTTTCCGGCAGCACCGGAAAACGCGGCAGCGAGCCGCCGCCGGACCCGTGGGCCGGCATGTTCGAACTCGCGATGGCCGTCGCGCACGGCGGCAAGCCGGCGCAGGCATCGCCCGCGCCACGACCGCGTCGCTAGGACGCTTCTGTCACATGCTGTTGCAATCGGCGCAACAGCTTAGAATGATTTTTTGCGCATTCCAGAGCGCGCTGACGCACCGGCTCGGGAAGGCGGCATACGGAAGAGACCCACGATGAACATCGATCAATACATGACCGACCTCGGCCGCCGCGCACGCACGGCGTCGCGCGCGATGGCGCGAGCGTCGACGGCGGCGAAGAACGCGGCGCTCGACGCGGTGGCGGACGCCGTCGAACGCGAGCGCGACGCGCTCAAGGAAGCGAACGGCCGCGACCTCGCACGCGCGCGCGAGAAGGGCCACGACGCGGCGTTCATCGACCGTCTGACGCTTTCCGACAAAGCCATCGACACGATGGTCGAAGGCTTGCGCCAGGTCGCGGCGCTGGCCGATCCGATCGGCGAAATCAGCGGGCTCAAGTTTCGTCCGAGCGGCATTCAGGTCGGCCAGATGCGCGTGCCGCTCGGTGTGATCGGCATCATCTACGAATCGCGGCCGAACGTGACCATCGACGCCGCCGCGCTGTGCCTCAAGTCCGGCAACGCGGCCATTCTGCGTGGCGGCTCCGAGGCGCTCGAATGCAATACGGCGCTCGCGAAGCTGATCGGCGTCGGGCTGGAAGCGGCGGGCTTGCCGCAGGACGCGGTGCAGGTTGTCGGGACGGCGGATCGCGCGGCGGTCGGCAAGCTGATCACGATGACCGAATTTGTCGACGTGATCGTGCCGCGCGGCGGAAAGAGCCTGATCGCGCGCCTGATGGAGGAATCGCGCGTGCCGATGATCAAACACCTGGACGGCATCTGCCACGTGTACGTGGACGATCGCGCGGATCTCGACAAGGCGACGGTCATCTGCGACAACGCGAAGACGCACCGCTACGGCACCTGCAACACGATGGAAACGCTGCTCGTCGCGCGCGGCATCGCGCAGCAAGCGCTGCCGCGACTGGCGCGCGCGTTTCAGGCGAAGGAAGTCGAGCTGCGCGTCGACGCCGAGGCGCGCGCCGCGCTCGAAGCGGCGAAGATCGGCGGGCTCGTCGATGCGACCGACGAAGACTGGAGCACGGAATATCTCGCGCCGGTGCTGGCGATCAAGATCGTCGGCGGCCTCGATGAAGCCATCGACCATATCAACACGTACGGCTCGCATCACACCGACGCGATCGTCACCGAAGATCACGACCGCGCCATGCGCTTCCTGCGCGAAGTGGATTCGGCGAGCGTGATGGTGAACGCATCGACGCGCTTCGCCGATGGCTTCGAATTCGGCCTCGGCGCGGAAATCGGCATTTCGAACGACAAGCTGCACGCGCGCGGCCCGGTCGGGCTCGAAGGGCTGACCTCGCTCAAGTACGTGGTGCTTGGCCGCGGCGAAGTCCGTCAATAAGCTGGCTCGAACAAGAAGAACGATGCTCTGGATCAAATCGCTGCATATCGTGCTGGTCGCTTCGTGGTTCGCGGGGCTTTTCTATCTGCCGCGCATTTTCGTCAACCTCGCGATGGAAACCGATCCCGCCGCCACCGCGCGCCTGTTGCTGATGGCGCGCAAGCTGTTCCGGTTCATGACGTTCATCGCCGTGCCGGCGCTCGCGTGCGGGCTGTGGCTGTGGCTCGTCGTCGGCATCGGCGCGGGACAGGGCTGGCTCCACGCGAAGCTGGCGATCGTCGTGTTGCTGCTCGTTTATCACGCGTATTGCGGCGTTTTGTTGCGCACGTTCGAGCGCGGTGCGAACAAGCGGTCGCACAAGTGGTATCGCATGTATAACGAGCTTCCGGTGCTCGGACTGCTCAGCGCGACGCTGCTCGTGGTCATCAAGCCGTTTTGAGGCGCTAGTCGTTCACTCGATCGGGCGCCCTTCGAAGATTCGCTGCGCGGCGTTCTTGTCGAACGTGGACCTGAGCGGCGATTTTCGCTCTGTTGTGTCTCTTATCCGCAGTCGAATGGTTCCGTCTTCCGCAAGACCGGAAGGAGCCGGCGTTTTCAAGCGGCGTCAGGCTCCTGATTAGCGCTTCACGCTGGCTTCCGCCCGCTACGCGCCCACCCGCCGTCCTTCCAGCACGTCCTTGGCTTCAGCGAGTTTGTCGGCCAGCGCGGGGCCGCGCGCCAGCGCAAGCCCTACGGCCAAAATGTCGCCGATGGCGAGATGCGACACGCGCGATGTCATCGGCGAAAAAATGTCGGTGTCTTCATCGACATTGGCAAACAGTCCGATCGTCGCCACGCGCGCGAGCGGCGAATTGCCGTGCGTGATCGCGATGACCTTGGCGCCTCCGCTCAGCGCGGATTTGCACGCGTCGAGAATGTCCCTGGTTCGCCCGGTATTCGATATCGCGACGACGACATCGCCTGCGCCAAGCAACGCCGCGGAGGTGGTGTACGTATGCGGGTCGGAGTACGCGACCGACGGCACGCCCAATCGAAAGAACTTATGCTGCATGTCGAGCGCGGCGATTCCCGAACCGCCTGCGCCGTAGAACTCTATCCGGCGCGCCTCGGCAAGTATGGCGATTGCCGCTGCAATGCTGTCGGACGACAGGCTGTTGCGCACGGCGACCAGCGCGCCGATGGTCCGGTCGAGCACTTTCGCCGCGACGCCCGCGGGCGGCTCGTCCGCGCGCACATCGCGATAAACCGTGGGAACGTCCGCTGCTACGCTTTGCGCAAGGCGAATCTTGAACTCGCGAAAACCCGAAAAGCCGAGCGCCTGACAGAAACGCGCGATAGTCGGCTGGCTCACGCCCGCGCGCGCCGCGAATTCGGTCATCGAGAGATCGAGCACTTCGCGCGGCGCTTCGAGCACGTAAGCAGCCAGCTTGCGTTCCGACGGCCGCAGTTGGTCGCGCATCGCTTCGACTTGGGACAGCAACATCGGAAATCTCGCCTATGCTGAAAATTGACTCGGACTATAGCCGATGAATCGTTTGTACAAATACTACACGTTTTCGGGCTGCGCCCGTCGGTGTTTTCCCTGAGACGATTTCCCGGAAAGACTCTCGGGTAGGCGATTGCTTAAGATATTTAGCGTTCAAGTTCATTGTCGGCTTGTAGTTTTTCTACTAGTATTGCGTTGCACGGCGAGATCGCAGAACAAGAGCCAAAACCGCCGGCCCTCGCCACATTCAACCCAATCCTCGACGGCAGGCGCGCCGGGAGTGAGACGAAGGAGCTTTGATGGTTTCCCCGCACAATCAACTCAAAAAAGTCACCGACCGCATCATCGAGCGCAGCAAATCGACGCGCGCGGCATATCTTGCGCGCATCGACGCCGCTCATGGCAAGTTCCCGGCGCGTGGCGCGTTGTCCTGCGCGAATCTGGCGCACGGCTTCGCCGGACTCGAGGGCCAGGAGAAATTTGCGATCAAGGCGGTGCGCGAGCCGAACGTCGGCATCGTGTCGTCGTATAACGAAATGCTTTCGGCGCACGCACCGTACAAGAGCTTCCCCGACATCATCAAGCAGGCGGCGCGCGAACATGGCGGCATCGCGCAGTTCGCGGGGGGCGTGCCGGCCATGTGCGACGGCATCACGCAGGGCAATGCGGGCATGGAGCTGTCGCTGTTCTCGCGCGAGGTCATCGCGATGAGCACGGCCGTCGCGCTCACGCACAACATGTTCGACGCGGCGCTGTGCCTCGGCGTCTGCGACAAGATCGTGCCGGGGCTCGCCATTGGCGCGCTGCAATTCGGCCATTTGCCGACCATTTTCGTCCCCGCCGGTCCGATGACGAGCGGCCTCACCAACGACGAGAAGGCGAAGGTTCGCCAGGAATTCGCGACCGGTCAATGCGATCGCGGCGCGCTGCTCGAAGCCGAGGCGGCCGCGTATCACGGCCACGGCACGTGCACGTTCTACGGAACCGCCAACAGCAACCAGATGCTGATGGAAGTGATGGGCCTGCATCTGCCGAGCGCGGCGTTCGTGCATCCGCATACGCCGCTGCGCGACGCGCTCACCGCCGAGGCCGCACGCCGCGTGCTCGATCTGACGCTCGAACGTGGCAACTACACGCCGATCGGCCACGTCGTCGACGAGAAGGCGATCGTGAACGGCATCGTCGCGCTGCTCGCGACGGGCGGCTCGACCAATCACACGCTGCATCTCGTGGCGATCGCGCGGGCGGCGGGCATCGTGATCGACTGGAACGATTTCGACGAACTGTCGCAAGTCGTGCCGCTGCTCGCGAAGATCTACCCGAACGGCAAGGCCGACGTGAACCACTTCCACGCGGCGGGCGGCGTGGCGTTTCTCGTGCGCAATCTGCTCGAAGGCGGGCTGCTGCATGAGGATGTTCAGACGGTCGCGGGCCGTGGCCTGTCGCACTACACGAAGGAACCGAAGCTCATCGATGGCAAGCTGCAATGGGTCGACGGCGCCGCCGAAAGCCATGACACGAAGGTGTTGCGCGGCATTTCCGAGCCGTTCCAGCCGGACGGCGGCCTGCGTCTGATGCAGGGCAAGCTCGGGCGCGGCGTCATCAAGATTTCGGCGGTCGCGCCGGAGCATCGCGTGGTGAAGGCGCCGGCCATCGTGTTCAATTCGCAGGAAGAAGTTCAGGAAGCCTTCGACAAGGGCGAGCTGAAGCGCGATTTCGTCGCCGTGGTGCGTTTTCAGGGCGCGCGCGCGAACGGCATGCCGGAACTGCATCGGTTGACGCCGCTGCTCGGCGTGCTGCAGGATCAGGGCTTCCATGTCGCGCTCGTCACGGACGGCCGCATGTCGGGCGCGTCGGGCAAGGTGCCGGCGGTGATTCACGTCTCGCCCGAAGCGCTGTTGCAAGGGCCGCTCGGCAAGGTGCGCACCGGCGACATGCTCGTGATCGATGCGCCCGCCGGCGTGCTCGACATCGAAATCGAAGCGAGCGAATGGCAGGCGCGCGAGAACGAAGCGCCGCTCCATCAGGCGGAGAACGAAGTCGGCTTTGGCCGCGAGCTGTTCGGCGTGTTTCGGAGCGCCGCGCTGCCGGCGGAAGAGGGCGCTTCGGTGTTCGGCGCGCTGATCGGCGCGGCGGCGGCATCGGCGGATGGCGCGGCGCCCGCGCGCGAAAGGCACGCACTTCGCGACAACGCGCGCGCGGCGGCATCGGCGCTGAACAAGGCGCACGCGACACAACACTGAGTGTCCGAACGAAGAGCGAATCACCCGAATCTGACAGCAACCCGCGGATGCATCGACATGCGCCGCGCAAGAACAGGAGTCGCAGCAAATGAAAACGGTAAATGAAATCGTGCGTCTGGGGCCGGTCATTCCGGTGCTCGCATTCGAGTCGGTCGAGCAGGGCGAGCATGTGTCGCGCGCGCTGCATGCGGGCGGCGTGAAGGTGCTGGAAATCACCTTGCGCACGCCGGCGGGAATCGCCGCGATCGAGCGTGCAAGTCAACTGGCGGACGATATCGTGGTGGGCGTCGGCACGATCACCAAGCCCGAGCATTGCGCGCAGGCGAAGAAAGCCGGCGCGCAGTTCGGCGTATCGCCCGGTCTGACCAAGGACATGCACAAGGCCGCGCAGGACGCCGGGCTGCCGTTGCTGCCGGGCGTGATGACGCCGAGCGACGTCATCGCGGCGATGGAACTGGGCTATGAGATCGTCAAGTTCTTTCCCGCGCAGCAGGCGGGCGGAATTCCGATGTTGCAGGCATTCCACGGTCCGTTTCCGAATCTGAAGTTTTGCCCGACGGGCGGAATCACGGCGGAGACGGCGACGAACTTTCTCGCGCAGCCGAACGTGGTTTGCGTCGGCGGTTCCTGGTTGACGCCCAAGGCTGCGCTCGCCGCGCAGGACTGGGACGAAGTCACGCGACTCGCGCGTGCCGCGAGCGAACTGGCGCCGCATCGTTGAGTATCTGAAGCGCGCGGGCGATCGTGCATCGCCCGCGCGCTGCTTCGTTGCACTTTCCCTTCGGTCGATGCCGTTCGCGCTCGACCCATGACCTTGTTCCGATTTGCGCGGGCCTTCCGGAACGAAAGCTCGCGCAGATTCGGACAGCAGGATAAGTGGTTTGTCCGGAGCCCGAACCAGCGATAAGGAAGAGTGCGATCGTCTCAGCGCCTTTTCCCCGCCAACTCTCCGGCTTACAAAGTAAAATTCCGTTGCCCAGCGCCGTGTTTGCGCTTGCCGCACGTCGCCCCTGTGTGCGGTGCAGCGACGGCAAACGCATACATAGCGCAAAAAACCTCAACAAAATCAAGGAGGCGTTATGCCAGCCGTCCACGGGAGCATGTTGCTGCTCTACGCGGTGATCGCGATCGCGGTTCTGATCCTGATGATCGCCCGCTTCAAGGTTTACCCGTTCCTCGTGCTCATGATCGTGTCGGTGTTGCTGGCCCTCGCGGTCGGCATGCCGATGGACAAAATCGTCAAGTCGTTCGAAACCGGCAATGGCAATACGCTCGGTCACATTGCCGTCGTGGTCGGTCTCGGCACGATGCTCGGCAAGATGATGGCCGAATCGGGCGGCGCCGAGCGCATCGCCAATACGCTGATCAATTTGTTCGGCGAGAAGAATATTCATTGGGCGATGATGGTCGTCGCGATCATCGTCGGCTTGCCGGTGTTCTTCGAAGTGGGCTTCGTGCTGCTGATTCCGATCGCGTTCAACGTCGCGAGACGCACCGGCAAGTCGCTGCTCCTGATCGGGCTGCCGATGGTCGCGGGCCTCTCGGTCGTACACGGCCTGATTCCGCCGCACCCGGCCGCATTGCTCGCGGTGCAGGCGTACCACGCCGATATCGGCAAGACGATCGCTTACGGCCTGCTCGTCGGCGTGCCGACGGCAATCGTCGCGGGCCCGCTGTTCGCGCTGATGATCCACAAGTACATCAAGCTGCCGGATGCCAATGCGCTCGCCGACCAGTTCACGCAAAAGCATGGCGACACCGAGAAAAAGCGCGACCTGCCGAGCTTCGGCATCACGCTGTTCACCATCTTGCTGCCGGTCATTCTCATGCTGATCGGAAGCTGGGCGGATCTGGTCTTCACGCCGAAAACCTTGCCGAACGATCTGCTGCGCTTCATCGGCCAGTCGGATATGGCGCTTCTGATCGCCGTGCTGGTCAGCTTCTGGACCTTCGGCGCGAAGCAGGGTTTCAACCGCGAGCAGATTCAGAAGTTTTGCGGCGAATGTCTCGCGCCGATTGCCGGCATTACGCTGATCGTCGGCGCGGGCGGCGGTTTCGGCCAGGTGCTGCGCGACAGCGGCATCTCGCAGCAGATCGTCGCGTCGGCGTCGTCGGCAAGTTTGTCGCCGCTCTTGCTCGGCTGGTTCGTCGCGGCGCTGATCCGTCTCGCGACGGGCTCGGCGACAGTCGCAATGACGACCGCGTGCGGCATCGTCGCGCCGATCGCGGCTGCAGCGGGCGGCCACACGAGCCCGGAACTGCTGGTGCTCGCCACCGGCTCCGGCTCGCTGATCTTCTCGCATGTGAACGATGGCGGCTTCTGGCTGATCAAAGAGTATTTCGGGATGACCGTCGGACAGACGTTCAAGACCTGGTCGCTGCTCGAAACCATCATTTCCCTGATGGGACTCGGTTTGACCTTCGCGCTTGCGGCGGTCGTGTAAGGAGATTTCGATGATTCTGATCGCGATGGGCGTGTCGGGCGCCGGCAAGACCCGCATCGGTGAGTTGCTGGCGGAACGCCTGCAATGCGCGTTCACCGATGGCGACGCGTTTCACAGCGCCGCCAACAAGGAGAAGATGCACAAAGGCATACCGCTGACCGACGAAGACCGCTGGCCGTGGCTGAAGACGATTCGGGCCGCGATCGAGGAGAAGCAGCGAGCGGGCGAAACGGCGGTATTCACGTGCTCATCGTTGAAGCGCTCGTATCGCGATGTGCTGCGCGAAAGCGACAAGGACGTGTGCTTCGTCTATCTGGAAGGCTCGTTCGAGGTCCTGCACGAACGGCTCGCGACGCGCACGGGCCATTTCTTCGATCCGTCGCTGCTGAAGAGCCAGCTCGAAACGCTCGAACCGCCGGGCGAAGACGAGGCGATCATCGTGAGCATCGAGCACACGCCCGAGGAAATCGTCGATATCGTGATTGAGAAGCTGAAGACGCGCTGAGCGCGCTTCAGCAAAAGAAAAGGCCCCGCGTGGGGCCTTTGTCTTTGTCGCGACGGGCGGTGCCTCAGGCGATCCGCTTCGCCAGCTCGACCGCCTTGCCGATATACGAACCCGGCGTCATGTCGAGCAGCAACTTCTTCGCGTCGCCGGGAATCGCGAGACCGGCGATGAACGTCTGCAGCGCCTCGCGCGTGATGCCCTTGCCGCGCGTCAGCTCCTTCAGTTGTTCATACGGATTCTCGATGCCATAGCGGCGCATCACCGTTTGCACCGGTTCGGCGAGCACTTCCCAAGTGTTGTCGAGATCTTCGTTCAGGCGCGCCGCGTTGATTTCCAGCTTGTCGAGGCCGCGGATCAGCGCGTCGTACGAAAGCAGCGAATAGCCGAACGCGACGCCGATATTGCGCAGCACGGTCGAATCCGTCAGATCGCGCTGCCAGCGCGAGACCGGCAGCTTGTCGGCGAGATGGCGCAGCGTCGCGTTCGCGAGACCGAGATTGCCTTCCGAGTTCTCGAAGTCGATCGGATTGACCTTGTGCGGCATCGTCGACGAACCGATTTCACCGGCCTTCGTCTTCTGCTTGAAGTAGCCGAGCGAGATGTAGCCCCACACGTCGCGATCGAGGTCGAGCAGGATCGTGTTCGCGCGCGCCACCGCGTCGAACAGTTCGGCCATGTAGTCGTGAGGCTCGATCTGGATCGTGTACGGATTGAACGTGAGCTTCAGCCGATTCTCGACGACATCCTTCGAGAACGCTTCCCAGTCGAACTCCGGATACGCCGACAAATGCGCGTTGAAGTTGCCGACCGCGCCGTTCATCTTGCCGAGCAGCTCGACCTTCTCGATGCGCTGGATCGCGCGCGCGAGACGCGCCGCGACGTTGGCGATTTCCTTGCCGAGCGTGGTCGGGCTCGCGGGCTGGCCGTGCGTGCGCGAGAGCATCGGCTGTTCGGCGTGCGTGTGCGCGAGTTTCACGAGGCGCTCGTACACCGAGCGCAGCGCCGGCAGGATCACGTGCTCGCGCGCGCCGGCGAGCATCAGACCGTGCGACGTGTTGTTGATATCTTCCGACGTGCACGCGAAGTGGATGAACTCGCTCGCGCGTTCCAGTTCCGGCTGGCCCTTGACCGACTCCTTGAGCCAGTATTCGACGGCCTTCACGTCATGATTCGTGACGCGTTCGATGTCCTTGATGCGCGCGGCGTCGTGCGCCGTGAAGCGCTCGGCGAGGCTCAGCAGGAATTGCTCGGACGCTTCGGAGAAGCGCGGCACTTCCGCGAATCCGGCGCGCGACAGCGCGATCAGCCAGTGAATCTCGACCGTCACGCGATGCCGCATGAACGCGGCTTCGGAGAGCCATTCGCGCAGGGCTTCTGTCTTGGCGGCATAGCGGCCGTCGAGCGGCGAGAGCGCGGTGAGCGCGAAGAGGGTATCGGGACGGGTATCGGACATGATTGCAGGCGCGGCCGGAAGGAAAAGACGGGAGAACCGCGCATTTTACCATCGGATGCGTCCCAATCCCGGACGCGTGCCTGTGCTTAGCGGGCTCGCAGTTCGTCGTCGAGTGCGCGAAGTTGCGCGGGCGTGCCGACGTTTTCCCAGCGGCCTTCGTAGAGTTCGCCGCTCGCGCGTCCGGCCGCGATCGTTTCGCGGTAATACGGCGTCAGCGCGCGGCGCGTGCCGGGCGCGAGATCGCGAAACATGCGCGTGTCATACAGGCCGATGTTGCCGAACGTATAACGCGGCGCGCCATCGAGTGCGAGCGTGCCGTCGCGCAAGGCGAAATCGCCTTTGGGATGAAACGGCGGATTCGGCACCATCACGAGATGCATGCCGGGCTCGTGTCGCGCGCTTAGCGCTTCGGCGTGATCGCGCAGGGTCGAGTAATCGAAATCGCAGAACACGTCGCCGCTTACCGCGATGAACACGCCGTCCCCGAGCAGACGCCGCGCTTGTACGATGCCGCCCGCCGTCTCGAGCGCTTCGGTTTCCGGCGAATACCGCAACTCGACGCCCCAGCGCGAGCCGTCACCGAGCGCCGCTTCGATCTGCGCGCCGAGCCACGCGTGATTGATGACGATCGTCCCGACGCCCGCCGCCGCGAGGCGCTCGATCTGCCACACGATGAGCGGTTTGCCGCCGGCTTCGAGCAGCGGTTTCGGACAAGTGTCGGTGAGCGGGCGCATGCGTTCGCCGCGGCCGGCGGCGAAGATCATCGCCGTTTTCAGAGCGTGCGTCATCGTGAGTTCAGAAGGTGTATCCGACTTCGACCGCGCGGCCTTCGAGCGAATCGAGCAGACGCGCGAACGGCCACAGCGGCGCGTAGCGCTCCGCGACCTTGCGCGCATAGCCGATGAAGCGCGGCAGATCGGCGAGATACTGCGGCTTGCCGTCGCGATAATGGATGCGCGCGAACAGGCCGAGCACCTTGATGTGCCGCTGCAGGCCCATCCATTCGAGCTGGCGATAGAACTCGCCGAAATCCTCATCGACGGGCAGTCCGGCCTTCTTCGCGCGTTCCCAGTAATAGGCGACGCAATCGAGCTGAAACGCTTCTTCCCAACTGATGAACGCATCGCGCATCAGCGACGCCATGTCGTACGTGATCGGCCCGTACACCGCGTCCTGAAAGTCCAGCACGCCCGGATTCGGCTCGCACACCATCAGATTGCGCGGCATGAAATCGCGCAGCATGAAGGTTTGCGGCTGCGCGAGCGCGCTTTGCACGAGCAGCGTGAAGGTGTCGTCGAGCGTCTTGCGTTCGTCGGCGGTGACTTCGCGCCCCAGATGACGGCCGATGAACCACTCGGGCATCAACTCCATCTCGCGGCGCAGGAAAGCCTCGTCGAAAGACGGCAGCACGCCTTCGCGCGCGGTCTGCTGGAAGCGGATCAGCGTGTCGATCGCGGCGCGCATCATCGGCCGCGCGTTTTTTTCGTCGAGAACGGAAATGTAAGTCGTGGTGCCGAGATCGGTCACGAGCATGAAACCGGCGTCGAAATCGGTTTCGAGGATTTTCGGCACATGCACGTTCGCCGCGTCGAGCAGCCCGGCGACCTGGACGAACTCGCGGCATTTCTCGGGCGGCGGGGCATCGACGGCGATGAGCGTCTTGCCATGCTCCGAATCGCTCTCCAGCCTGAAATAACGGCGAAAGCTGGCATCGGCGGAGGCGGGGGCGAGACTCGCGACGTTCAGCCGGTAAGGTCCGGCGATATTTTCAAGCCACGAGCGGAGCTGATTCAGGCGTGCGTCAGAAGGAATGTGCGTCATAAATTCGAGGGGCCAAACATCTTGCCATATAATACCCCACGACTTTTTTAAGCGATCCGTTTCACGCCTGGCGCCAGGCCCCCGACGACTGTGAGCGTCACCGTTCGGTCGAGTGTCGTCCCTGCTTAGCAACGGACCGTCAAGTTCGTGACTGCGGAAAGGGCGCGGCCGCCTGCCCGGCGGCATCGGGCGCGTCGGGCGCGAACGGGATCGAACCGCCACCCATACATGCCGCCACGACAGTTTCCCGTATCGAAAATCCAAGGCGACGCTCAGCCACGCAGGCGGCGGCTCGTCGTCGCGCTTCTATCCGTTCCGGGCCTGATGCCGGCCCTGGCGCACGCCCAGCTCGCCGGCCCCGCCGCCGATGCCCAGCCTCTCGACGGTCCCGGCAGTCTGCGGCTCGCGCCGCAACTCGAAGAGCGCCCGCTGCAAAGCGGCCAGCAGCCTTCGACGTTCCTTCTGAGCGACAAGGCGACGGGCACCAGCGACGAAGACATGGCGGCGAAGGGCTCGGCGGAGATCCGGCGCACGGTGACGGTCATCAAGGGCGACGCGCTGCATTACGACCAGGACACGGACATGGCCGATGCTTTCGGCAATGTCAGGCTGATCAACAACGGCGTGTCGTTCGTCGGTCCGGAAGCGCATCTGAAGGTGGAAGCCAACGAAGGGTTCATGACGAACCCGAAGTATCACTTCAACCTGACGGGCGGCTCGGGCAGCGCCGAGCGCGTCGACATGATCGACGACGAGCGCGCGCGCATCGATCACGGCACTTATACCGCCTGCCAGTGCGAGTCCGATCCGTCGTGGTACATCAAGGGCACGTCGTTCGATTTCGACACCGGCGCCGAGGAGGGCATCGCGCATAACGGCGTGCTGTTCTTCCAGGGCGTGCCGGTGGTCGCGAGCCCGTGGCTGTCGTTTCCGCTCACGGGCGATCGTCGCAGCGGCCTGTTGCCGCCGACGTTCTCGCTCAGCTCGACGACCGGCTTCGAAGCGACGATCCCGTACTATTTCAACATCGCGCCCAACCGCGATCTGACCGTCACGCCGCGCATCATGACGCGGCGCGGCGTGCTCGGAGAGGCGACATACCGCTATCTGTCGCCCACGTATTCGGGTTCGCTCGACGTCAACTATCTGCCCGACGACCGCCAGACGCATACGAATCGCTACGCGATCTTCTGGCAGCATCGCCAGAACTTCGGCAACGGTTTCGGCGGCTACGTCAATTACAACAAGGTTTCGGACGATCAATATCCGGAAGACCTGGGCAACGCGTCGAATCAGTTTCTGAACGGCACGCAACTGCTGTATCAGCAGGAAGCGGGGCTCACGTACAACAACGGCCCGTGGTCGGTGCTCGCGCGTGAACAGCGCTGGCAGACGCTGCAGCCCTCGATTCCGCCGTACGCGCGCGAGCCGCAGGTCAACGTTCAGTACAACAAGTACAACGTCGGCGGCTTCGATTACGGCGCGGAACTGGACGCGACCCGCTTCACGATCACGCAGGACGGCGCGACCGACGGCAACCGCCTGTACTTCAACCCGTACCTGAGCTACGGGGTCAACGCGCCGGGCTATTTCGTCACGCCGAAGGTGCAATGGCATTTCGCGTCATACGACCTGAGCCATATCGCGACGAGCCAGGTGGCGGGTTCGTCGCCGCCGGTGGCCGGGCAGCCGAAGAATTTCACGGAGTCGATTCCGACCGTCAGCTTCGACACGGGTCTCGTGTTCGACCGCTCGGTGCGGCTGTTCGGCCAGGATTACATTCAGACGCTGGAGCCGCGGCTCTACTACGTCTACACGCCGTATCACAATCAGGACTTCGCGCCGATTTTCGATACCGCCGAATCCGACTTCGGTCTCGCCGAGATCTACACGCCGAACACGTTCGTCGGCAACGACCGCATCGCCGATGCGAACCGCATCACGGCGGGCCTGACGACGCGCTTCATCAACCCGGCGACGGGCGACGAGCGCGCGCGGTTCGTCATCGCGCAGCAGTATTATTTCCAGAGTCAGCGCGTCACGATCACGCCGGGCCAACTGCCCGACCAGGCGAAGCACTCGGACCTGATCGCGGGTGCGGCCATCAAGCTGGGTGCTGGTTTCGCCTCGGAAACCGCGTTCCAATATAATGTGGACAACAACCAGCTCGTGCGCTCGAGCGTCGGTTTTGCGTTCAGTCCGGCGGAACGCAAGGTGATCAACATCGGCTACCGCTACACGCGTTCGAACCAGACCACGCTGGTGAACGAGCCGATCAACCAGATTCTGTTGTCGGGCGAGTGGCCGCTCACGAATCGCCTCTATGCCGTCGGCCGCGTGAATTACGATCTCGCGAGCCATCGTCTCGTCGACGGGCTTGTGGGCTTCCAGTACGATGCCGACTGCTGGGCGTTCGGCTTCGGCATGCAGCGTTATGCCAACGGCGTGAACACGCAGGGCCAGCCTTCGTCGGGCACGCGCGTGCTCGCGCAACTGACGTTCAAGGGCTTGTCGAACGTCGACAACGGTCTCGTCAGCGCGTTCCGCGCGAGCGTTCAGGGTTATCAGCCGCCGCCGCCGGCGGCGCCGCCGCTTTCCCGGTACAGCGATTACGAGTAATGCCGGAACGGGCGGCCGCGCGCGGCATCCCGCAACCGGCAGTGAAGAGCGGAGCAGGGCCGCGCAGTGCGGCATGTACAAGCAGGACACGAACGGGTGAAGCCTGTATTTGATGGAGTATCTGTGGCAAACGTGAATATGTTTCGATCGACGGCAATCGCAGCGGGCGTGCTCGCTGCCGCGCTGATCCTGAGTTCGCCGGCCGGTGCGCAGGCGTTGTCGAATCGCAATGCGCAGGTCGCCGATTCCGTCGTCGCGGTGGTGAACGACGGCGTCATCACGCAGCGCGAACTGCAGGACCGCACGGCGCTCATCGCCAAGCGTCTTCAGCAACAGAACGCGCCGGTGCCGCCCGCGGACCAGATGCAGCGGCAAGTGCTCGATCAAATGGTGCTCGAGCGCATCCAGCTCCAGAAAGCGAAGGAAGACGGCATCGTCATCGACGACGCCACCGTCAACCGCACGCTCGCGCGTCTCGCGCAGCAGAATCAGATGACGCTCGACGTGTACCGCTCGCGCATCGAGGCGCAGGGCGTGCCCTGGTCCACTTTCACGCGCGACGCGCGCACGGAGCTCACGCTCTCGAAGCTGCGTGAGAAGGAAGTCGACAGCAAGATCACCGTGTCCGACGGCGAAGTGGCGAACTACATCGCCAGCCAGCGCGGTCCGGGCGCGCGCAATACGAGCGATCTGCGGCTTCAGCACATCATGTTCAAGCTCCCGTCGGACGCGCCTCAGAGCGAAATCACGAAGATTCAGGCCCAGGCCGACGCCGTGCTCAAGCAGGCGCAAGCCGGCGACGATTTCGAGAAGCTCGCCAAGCAAAATTCGCAGGATACCGACGCCAGCAAGGGCGGCGATCTCGGTTTCCGCACGCCCGGCACGCTGCCGGCGGGCATCGTGAGCGCGGTTTCGACGCTGCGTCCGGGCCAGGTCGTGCCGACGCTTTTGCGCACCGAAGGCGGTTTCGAGATCATCAAGCTGGTGGATCGCCGCGCGAGCCAAGGCACCGCGGCCGATGCGCCCAAGCTCGTGCAGACGCACGTGCGCCACATCCTGCTGCGCGTGTCGGACGGCATGTCCGAACAGACCGCGCGCCAGAAGTTGCTCGACATCAAGCAGCAAGTCGCGTCGGGCGGCGATTTCGCGAACTTCGCGCGTACCTATTCGCAGGACGGTTCGGCGTCGCAGGGCGGCGATCTCGGCTGGATCAGCCCGGGCGAAACCGTGCCCGAGTTCGAGCGCGCGATGAACAATCTTCAGGACGGCGCCGTCAGCGATCCGGTGCGAAGCGAGTACGGCTATCACCTGATTCAGGTGCTCGGCCGGCGCGAAGCGGAAGGATCGGCGTCGCAGCAGCTCGACATCGCGCGTCAGGCAATCGGCCAGCGCAAGGCCGAGCAGGCGTATTCCGACTGGCTGCGCGAACTGCGCGACACCGCGTACGTGCAGTACAAGGGCATCGCTGCCCAAGCGCAGTAACAGCATGAGCGCCGCCGACGCCCGACCGCTCGCCATCGCCATCACGACCGGCGAGCCGGCCGGCGTCGGCCCGGAACTGTCGGCGGCGGCGCTTCGGCAGGCGCGCGAGCGCTGGCCGTCGGCGCAATTCACGGTGCTCGGCGATCGTGCGTTGCTCGAAACGCGCGCCGGCGCGGGCTGGCCGGAGGCGAACGGCACGGTGGAAATCGAGCATCACGCGCTCGCCGTGCCCGCCGAACCGGGCAAGCTGAACGCGGCGAACGGACGCTACGTGCTCGCTCTGCTGGATGCCGCGATCGACGGCGCCGTTTCCGGCCGTTTCGACGCCATCGTCACCGCGCCGCTGCAAAAGAGCACCATCAACGACGCCGGCGTTCCCTTCACCGGCCATACCGAATATCTCGCCGAGCGCACGAACACGCCGCGCGTCGTGATGATGCTGGCGGGATCGAGCGAGCGTCCGTTGCGCGTCGCGCTCGCGACCACGCATCTGCCGCTGAAGGACGTCTCAGCGGCGCTCAGCATCGATGGCCTCGTGGAAACGCTCGTCATTATCGATCACGATCTGCGCGCGCATTTCGGGTTGCCCGCGCCGCGCATTCTTGTCACCGGCCTCAATCCGCATGCGGGCGAGAACGGTTATCTGGGCCGCGAGGAAATCGACGTCATCACGCCCGCGCTCGAACGCGCGCGCGCGCACGGCATCGACGCGCCCGGACCGTATCCCGCCGACACGCTGTTCCAGCCGCGCTATCTGAAAGACGCCGACTGCGTGCTCGCGATGTTCCACGACCAGGGCTTGCCGGTGCTGAAATACGCGACGTTCGGCGAGGGCATCAACGTAACGCTCGGCTTGCCGATCATCCGCACGTCGGTGGATCACGGAACCGCGCTCGATCTCGCCGGCACGGGCCGCGCCGATGCGGGCAGCATGATCGCCGCCATCGACGCCGCCGTCACCATGGCGCGTCACAAGCGCGCGGCCTGATCCGGCGCCGCGCGGCCGCTTCATTCAAACGAGTATGTCGACCAAACACCAAGGCCATTTCGCGCGCAAGCGCTTCGGGCAAAACTTTCTCGTCGATCAGGGCGTGATCGATTCCATCGTCGACGTGATCGCGCCGAAGCGCGGCGAGCGCATGGTGGAGATCGGGCCGGGACTCGCGGCATTGACGGAGCCGCTGATCGGGCGGCTCGCCACGCCGGAGTCGCCGCTGCATGCGGTCGAGCTGGACCGCGATCTGATCGGCCGTCTGGAAAAGCGTTTCGGCGACCGGCTCGTCGTGCATTCCGCCGATGCGCTCGATTTCGATTTCGCGTCGCTGGCGCTGGAAGGCGACAAGCCGACGCTGCGCATCGTCGGCAATCTGCCGTACAACATTTCCAGTCCGCTGCTGTTTCACCTGACGACGTTCGCGCACAAGGTCATCGACCAGCACTTCATGCTGCAGGACGAAGTGGTCGATCGCATGATCGCCGAGCCCGCGAGCAAGGATTACGGCCGTCTCTCGGTGATGCTGCAATATCGCTACGTGATGGACAAGCTGATCGACGTGCCGCCCGAGTCGTTCAATCCGCCGCCGAAGGTGAATTCCGCGATCGTGCGCATGATTCCGTTCGCGCCGCACGAGTTGCCCGAAGTCGATGAAGCCGTATTGAGCGACGTCGTGAAGGCCGCGTTCGCGCAACGCCGCAAGGTGCTGCGCAACAATCTGGGCGCGTATCGCGACACGATCGATTTCGACGCGCTCGGCTTCGATCTCACGCGCCGCGCCGAAGAAGTGCCGGTGGCGGAATTCGTCGCGCTGGCGCAGGCGGTTCAGCGCTCGAAGGGCTGAGCGCAGCCGCCATCCGAGAGCAATTTCATCAGCCGTTCCAGTCGCGCGCGCTGTCCGTGTTGCAAGCCGCGCGTCGCGCTCACCTGCTGCACGCGCGTGCGCCAATAGGTCTGGCCGAAGAGCGAATTCGCGCTTTCCGCCGACAGCACGCGCTCCAGATGCCCGATCGCGGCATCGACATTTCTCGGCGTGTAGGGGCTCGTGATCGTGGCGTGTCGCTCGAGTGTTTGGTTCATCGATATCCTCGTGTCGCGTTGAATCCGAGCGATGGATTCTGCGAGCGGGACGGGACATTCCGCGTCCCGAACGCGCGCCGTCGATCAGGACGCGATGTGTCCGAATCGGCTGCTAAGATCGTCGTCCCCATTGGTGCGGCACAGAAAGACATCCTTCAACGGAGACAGCCCATGCGCTTCATCCACGCGGCGGACATCCACCTCGACAGCCCGCTGCACGGCCTCTCCGCCTACGCGGACGCACCCGCCGACATGCTGCGCAATGCCACGCGCGAAGCCTTTTCGAAGCTCGTGTCGGCGGCGGTCGATGAACAGGTCGATTTCATGGTGATCGCCGGCGATCTCTACGACGGCACCTGGCGCGATCACAACACAGGCATCTTTTTCTGCCGCGAAATGGGCCGTTTGCGCCGCGCGGGCATTCCGGTCTACGTGCTCTTCGGCAATCACGACGCCGAGAGCGAAATGACGAGCCAGCTCCAATTGCCCGACAACGTCCACACGTTCTCGACGAGAAAGCCGCAGACATTTCGCATCGACGGTCTGAAGGTCGCCTTGCACGGTCACAGCTTCAAGGAAAAAGCGGTCACGACGAATCTCGTCACCGCGTATCCGTCGCCGGTGGCGGGCTATTTCAACATCGGCGTGCTGCATACGGCGCTCGAAGGCGGTTCGATGCACGCGAGCTATGCGCCGTGCTCCGTCGCCGAACTGCACGCGAAGGAATATCAGTACTGGGCGCTCGGACACGTGCACGATTACGCGATCTGGCGGGAAGCGTCGACCATCGTTTTTCCGGGCAATCTGCAAGGGCGCAATATCCGCGAGACCGGCAGACGCGGCGCGGTGATCGTCACGGTATCGGACACGGACGAGGTGAGCGTCGAGCGGCTTTTCATCGACGTGCTGCGGTGGGAATCCATCGCGGTGGACGCATCGCAGGCGAGCACGCTCGATGAAGTCGCGCTGGCCGTCGGGCGTGCGCTCGAAGCGCTCGTCGAGTCTTCCGTTTCGGCCGTGCCGCACGCGGTGCGCGTGACGATCACCGGCGCGACGCAGGCGCACGGCGCACTGTTCGGCCTCGAAACGCAACTGCGCGCGGAAGTGCTCGCGCAGATCGCGGCGATCAGCCACGACCGGCTCTGGCTCGAAAGAGTGAAGATCGCGACCGAGCCGCTCGTTCATAGCGAACCCGCGACCGGCCGCACCGATGCGCTCGCCGATCTTCACGGTCTTCTGATCGAAGCCGAGTCGGACCCGGAGTTTCTGAGCATGCTGAAGGAACGGCTCATCGCGCTCGCGTCGCAGGCGCCGAGCGAATTGCAGAAATCGGTGCCCGAACTCGAGCACGTGCGCAACGGCGAACTCGCGAAGCTCGTCGGCGAAGTGCGCTCGGGGCTGATCGCGCAACTGTCGGACGCGGAGTAAGCCATGCGCATCGGCAAGCTCGAACTCATCCGCTACGGCAAATTCACCGATCACGCCGTCGAGTTTCCGGCGGCGGAACACGATTTCCACTTCGTCGTCGGTCCGAACGAGGCCGGCAAGTCGACGATCAAGAACGCGATCTCCGAACTGCTCTTCGGCATGCCGCACAGCTCGCCGCTCGCGTTCGTGCATCCGCAAAGCGATCTGCGGCTGGGTGCGTCGATCGAAACGGGCGGCGAGACGTTCACGTTTCATCGCACGAAGAGCCGCAAGTCATCGCTTTCGACGCCGACCGGCGGCGCGCTGCCCGCCGACGCGCTGGCGACGTTTCTCGGCGCCGCCGACAAGAGCTTCTTCGAGCAGATGTACTGCCTGAATCACGAGGCGCTTCGGCGCGGCGGCGACGCCATTCTCGATGCATCGAGCGATGTCGGGCAGGTGCTGTTTCAATCGGCGGCGGGCATCGCGAGCCTCGGCGACGTGCGCCAGCGTCTCGCGGACGAAGCCGAAAGCCTTTGGGCGAAGCGGAAGTCAGGCTGCACCTACAACATCGGCCGGAAGCAATACGACGAAGCGACGGACGAACTGAAGCTGGCCGTCGTGCGAACCGCGAAGTGGACGCGCGCGCACAGCGCCGTGGAAGAGCACGAGGAAAAAAGCCGCGAGCAGGACGCGCACCGCGCGGAACTCGAAGCGCAGCGCGGCAAGCTGGAACGCGTGAGGCGCGTCGCGCCGTATCTGAACGTGTGGCGCGAGAAGGCGGCGGAATTGCGCGAACTGGGCGATGTCGTCGATCTGCCCGCGAACGCCGAAGCGACCTTGCAAAGCGCGCTGAAGCGGCACGCGACCGCGCAAGGCGCGCTCGACGTGCACACGAAAACCGCCGAACAGTTGCAGGCGGATCTCGGCGCGATCCGCATCGATCACGCGCTGCTCGCCGCGCAGACGCGCATTCGTGCGCTCGACGCCACGCGACAGCGCTGCGCGAATCACGCAAGCGAAATCGCGCGGCTCGAACAGGACGTCGCGATGCGTCTGCGCCAGATCGCGCAGGACGGCGCGCAGCTCGGCTGGCCGCAGGACGAGGCGGGCACGCGACGCGCGATGCCGGGCGCGCTCGCGCTGCAAACGGTCACGAGTCTGATGCTGGAACGCGGCGGACTCGAACTCGCCGCGCGCAAGGCCGAGCAGGCCGCCGACGAATGCGCGGCGCAAATCGACACGCTGAAAGCGAAGCTGGCGCCGCTCGCGAGCGGCGATGTGCCGCCGGGCCTGCGCGCCGCGTTGCGTGCGGCGCAGAAGTATCGCGACACGAGCGCGACCATGAAGCGCCTCGAAGACGCGAAACGCGACGCGAAGCAGTTGCTCGACGCGAGCATGGCGTCGCTCGGCCGGTGGTCACGTTCGATCGACGAACTGAAAGCGATGACGCTTCCGGCAGCCGAGCGCCTCGCCGCCTTGCGCGCGCAACGGCAGGATCTTGTGTCGCGGCTGACGCTCGCGGCCGATCGCGCGAAGGAAGCGCAGGACACGCTCCATGTCACGCGCACCGAACTCGACGATCTGCTCGAAACACACGATGTCGTCTCGGGCGATCAGGTACGCGAAGCACGTGCGTCGCGCGATGCGGCGTGGCACGCGATCAAGTCCGGCGGCGTCGCGCTCGATGAAGCCGCATCCGGCTTCGAAACCGCGATGCATTCGGCCGACGGCCTGGCCGATCGTCAGCTCGGCTCGGTCGGCTACGCGACGCAGCTCGCGGCACTGAAGCGCCGCGTCGCGAGCGAAGAATCGACGCTCGCGCGACGCGTGCAAGGCGCGCGCGAGGCCGAATTGGCGCTGACGACGTTCGATGACGCGTGGCGCGCGCTCGCCGCGCAGTCGCAGATCGCGGACCTGTCGCTCGACGATGCGCCGTCGTGGATCGCATCGCGCGACAAGGCGCTGGCCGCGGCGCAGACGCTCGATGCGCGCAGCGAAGAACTCGCGCGCGAATCCGCCGATGCCGAAGCGCGTCGCGAAGAACTCGCGCGGCATCTGACGGAAACGGGCGCGCACACCGACGCGCGTGCCGGTCTCGACATGCTGTGCGAGGTGGCGGAGACGCACATCGGCGCAATCGACGAGGCTGCGGTCACGCGGCGTCATCTGTCGGCGCAACTCGATGAAACGCAAGCCGAGCGCATCGCGCGGCAAAGCGCGGCGAAAGCGGCTCGCGAAGCGTTCGAGCGCTGGCGGCGCGAGTGGTCGGAGGCGATCGCGAAGGCGGGTTTCGCGAACGCGGCGGATTCGCAGGCGGCGGCTGAAGCGGCCATCGAGATCGTGAAGCGAATCGGCGAGCAACTGTCGCAGATCGAAAACATCCGCATCGGACAGATCGACGCCATGCGCACCGCGCTCGCCGCACTCGATGCCGACGCGTCGCAACTCACGCGCGAACTCGACGCGTCGCTCGCGGCGCTCGACGCGAACGCGATCGCGACGGAACTCTCGGCGCGTCTCGATCGCGCGTGCGCCGCACACGCCGACCTGGAGCGATTGAAGAAGGAGCATGCGTCGGCGAATGAAGAGGTGAGCCGCGCCCGCGCCGACGTGGAGGAAGCGAAGGCCATGCTTCGCCCGCTCTACGATCTGGCCGGCGTCGATACACCCGACGTGCTCCAGGCGCTGATCGTTCAGTCGCAGAAAAAGCGCGAGCTGATCGCGGCCGTGGACGATGCGCGCGCTGCGCTCATCAAGGGCGGCGATGGCTTGCCGCTCGACGAGCTCGTCGCGGAAGTGGAGGGCGCGGACATGCCGAACTTGCCGGCGGAGCTTTCGCGCATCGGCGCGGCGCTTTCCGAGTCGGTGAAAATCGCGACCGACATCGCGGCCGCGCTCGATGCCGCGCGCCGCGAACTCGACGCCATTTCAGGCGAAGCGAACGCGGCGCGCGCCGAAGCGAAGCGCCAGGAAGCGCTCGCCGCGATGGCCGATGCCGCCGAGCGTTTCGTCAAGGTCGAGACGGCTTCGACGCTGCTCAAGTGGGCGATCGACCGCTATCGCGAGCGCCGCCAGGGCCCGATGCTCACACGCGCGAGCACGATCTTCTCGGAGTTGACGCTGGGAACGTTCTCGCGGCTCGTCGTCGATTACGATCGCCAGCCGATGGCGCTGTCCGCGATCCGCGCGAGCGGCGAACATGTCGACATCGCCGGAATGAGCGAAGGCACGCGCGATCAGCTCTACCTCGCGCTTCGGCTCGCGGCGCTGGAAGAACACGGCGAGAAGGCGTCGGCGTTGCCGTTCGTCGCCGACGATCTCTTCATCAATTTCGACGATGGCCGCGCGCGCGCCGGCCTGCGCGTGCTTGCGCAGATCGCGAAACGTACGCAGGTGATTTTTCTGAGCCACCACGATCATCTGGTCGATATCGTGCGCGAGGTGTTCGGGCCGCAGGTCAACGTGCGTTATATGGGCTGAGGCGGCGTGCGGTCGAGCCGCATGAGCGTTTCGCGGGCGCTGCTGGCTGCACCCGTGGTGATCATCGCGCTTTAGCCTGTCCGTAGCGGCTCGCGAGCTTGCGATAGTCCTCCGCGAATTCGTCGCGCAGCGCTTGCGGCGCCAGAATCTCGACGCCGGCGCCCAGCGCGCGCAGCCACCAGCGCAGCTTGAGACTCGGCGTGACCGTGCCCGTGACTTTCATGCGGCCATCGGGAAGGGTGTCGATTTGCTGATCCTTCGACATCGGCGATTCGCGCAACTGATTACCCGCGTTGCCTTCGAAGGCGAGTTCGAGCAGAACCGGCGGCTCGGGCAGGAAGTCGAACACCTGCTGCGTCTCGATGTACTTGCGCAGCTTGAAATCCTCGGGATAGGTGAAGGACTCGCCGGACTCCGTCACCGAACGAATGCGATCGAGCCGGTAGAGCGTGCGCATCCATTCGGTTTCGCCTTTCTCCGGACGCGGCGCGCGATTCGGATCTTGCGCGACCATGTACATCACGCCGGCCGATTCGACGAGCGCAAGCGGCCAGAGCGTTTTCGTCTTCGGATCGTGGCCTTGTTCGGGCTTTTGCTCCGCCTTGTACGCCGGGCGATACTGCACGAGCAATTCGCGCTCGAAGAAGGTGGCGGTCGCGACGGTCTGAAAGATTTCCGGACGCAGCTTCGGACGAATCAGCGTGAAGGCGCCATCGACGGAATCGATCTTGTCCGCCCATGCGCGATAGATGCGGCTGTCCGCCTTCTCCTGCGAGAGCCGCGATTCCGCGGCTTTGAAGAGCGGATCGATGTCGCGCGTCACGACGTTCGGCAGCTTGTTGCCCGCGAAGCGCTGAAGGATGTGAAACGCCACCGCTTCCGACGCGCTCATCAAGCCGCTGACGCCTTCCTGCAGGCCGTGCAGCCACGGCTTGCGCTGCCAGAGCAACTCGCGGCCGTTGATCGTCGACACGACGCGCGCGTCGGCTTCCAGCGCGCTCAGATGACGCTGCACCTTCTTCGTATACCCGACGCGATGGCCGCGCTCTTCGAGACGCCTGCGGATTTCGGGCGTCGAGAGCCAGGCGGTTGCGTCCCGTTCGGTGGGCAGCACGCGGAGAATGGCTTCGTCGAGGCTGGAGGTCATTTGGGCGGGAAGGGGCGGGAATGACTCCGATTATAGGAAGAGTTGAGACAGTTTGTGTCTCGATGGGAAAGAGGGGCTGGCTTGACGCGAACCGGGCGCGCAAAACAAAAAGCCCAGTCGCAATGACTGGGCTTTCTGCCTGATTCTTTGGTAGGCCGTACGGGATTCGAACCTGTGACCAACGGATTAAAAGTCCGCTGCTCTACCAGCTGAGCTAACGACCCGAAAGAGGCGAAATTATAATCTCAAATTCTCAGAGCCGTCAACCCGGTTTGGCGAAGAACGGCCTGATTTTCGAAAGAAAAACGCCCGCAGCTTGACTGCGCGCGGGCATTCTCCTCGAGAGGCGCGAAACAATGATGCTCCGCTTTACTTCACCTGCGACATCTTGCTCTGCGCGGTCTGCGCGACTTCGGTACCGCCGTACTGCGAGATGATCTGTTGAAGCGTCTGCTTGGCAGCCGCCTTCTGACCTTGCTCGATCTGGTTGTTCGCGATTGCGAGCAACGCCTCGGGCGCTCGCGGATGCGTCGGATAGCTCTTCACCAGGTCTTGCCAGATTGCCGTCGATCCCTTGTAGTCGCGCTGCGCATAAAGCGCATTGCCGAGCCAGTAACGAGCCGTGGGCTGATACGGGCTCTGCGGATACTTCGCCACGAACGACTTGAACGACGCTGCGGCGTTCTTGTAGTCACCGTTACGGAATTGAGTCGACGCTGCGTTGAACGCCTCCGTCTCGCCGGGCTGCACGGAACCTGTTACGCCGTCGACCGTCTCTTGCTGCGGCTCGAACTTCTTCAAGCGCGTGTCGAGATCGGCGTAATAGTCCTTCTGCTGCTTCTGCAGCGTTCCGACCTGATTGGCCAGATCCTCGTTCTGGCCGCGAAGCGTGGCAACCTGCTGGTTGAGCTGGTCGATACGGTTCGATTGATCGAGGATCGTGCGCTGCGCCGCCTGCAACTGATTGGACAGGCTGTCGGTCTTCGTGCGCAGGTCGAGCACGGCTTTACGCGCTTCGTTATCGTCGAAGACGCCGGCGTGCGCGGGCACGCTCAGCATCGTCGAACCGAGTACGCACGCGGCTGCGGCCGCGCGCAGCAAGGGAAAGCGATACAACATAGGGCGACTCACCCGTGACTGGTTACGTTAAGTTGATTACTGCTGGTACACGAGGTCCGCACGGCGGTTCTGTGCCCACGACGATTCGTCGTGACCCGTCGCCGTCGGCTTTTCCTTGCCGAGGCTCACGGCTTCCATCTGCGAATCGGCGACGCCCATCAGCGACATTGCACGACGCACGGCTTCCGCACGCTTCTGGCCGAGCGCCAGGTTGTACTCGCTCGTGCCGCGCTCGTCGGTGTTGCCCTGGATCAGGACGTGACGCTCCGGATGGCTCTTCAGATACGACGAGTGTTGTTGCAGCAGCGGCTGATAGTCGTCCTTCACGGCGTAGCTGTCGAAGTCGAAATAGATGCTGCGCTTCGCGAGCGGGCTGTTCGGGTCATTGAGCGGGTCGATGTTGACCTGCTTCACGTCCGTCGGGTTCGGCTGCGTGCTGACTGCACCCTTGTTCTGGCCTTCGTCGAGCTTCACGCCCGAATGACACGCCGCCAATGCGCCGACCATCGCAACTGCCAGGCCGATACGAAGTTTCGACATCATGGTACCTCTCCTTGTGTTGTAGCTGAACGTTGTTTGTGAAACGTTATTGCTGGACTTATTGCATGAACGGACCCCAGGACGGCTCGCGCACCGCACCGCCCTGTACGGACAAGACTTGCCGCGTGCGACCATCGGTCGAAACGGCTGCCAACACGCCACGTCCGTTCACTTGGGTGGCGTAGAGGATGTACTGACCATTCGCCGCGAAGCTCGGCGATTCGTCATGCGTCGTGTCGGTCAGCCCCGTTGCCGTGCCGGACGCGAGGTCCTGCAGATACAGCTTGAAGCCGCCGCCAGTGCGCGAAATGTACGCGAGTTGCTTGCCGTCCGGACTCACGCGCGGGCTCGTGTTGTACGCGCCTGCAAACGTGACCCGCTGGGCCGCGCCGGCGCTTTCACCCGCCGCCGGCATCTTGTAGATCTGCGGTTGGCCGCCGCGATCGCTCGTGAAATAAATCCAGTTGCCATCGGGAGAGAAGTACGGCTCGGTGTCGATGGAACTGCCTTGTGTCAGACGGCGCAGGCCGGAGCCGTCTGCGTTGACCTCGAAAATCTGCGTGTTGCCGGTACGCGAAAGCGCGACCGCGAGCTTGCGGCCATCAGGCGACCACGCCGGTGCGCTGTTGTTGCCCTTCTGATTCGACACGACCACGCGACGTCCCGTCGGCAGATCGTGGATGTACACCACCGGCTTCTTCTTTTCGAACGACACATACGCGACCTTCGTGCCGTCCGGCGACCATGCCGGCGAAATGATCGGTTCCGGGCTCGACAGCGCGATCTTCGCGTCCTGTCCGTCCGAATCCGAAATTTGCAGCTGATAACGCCCGCCCGTCTGAATGACATAGGACAGACGCGTCGCGAACACGCCGCGGCCGCCGAGCAGCTTCGCGTAGATGTAGTCCGCGATCTTGTGCGCGCTCATGCGCAGACCGCTTTCGGCGCTGACGAGCGACAGGCCGCCGAGATTCTGCTGCTTGACCGTGTCATAGAGACGGAAGCGCACTTCGTACTGGCCGTTCGGCAGCTTGTTCACGCTGCCGGACACGAATGCGTCCGCGCCCTTTGCCTTCCAGGCGCCGAGATCGACCGAATCGGTCTCCGACACCGGCGTGCCGCCCGCGTCGATATTCGTGAACTTGCCGCTTCTCTGCAGATCCTGGCGAATGATTGCGCTGACCTGCTGCGGCGAATTCGCTTCGTTGGCGAAATTGGCTGTCGCGATCGGAAACTGGGTCGAACCGACGCCGGTCACGAGTACGTTCAACTGGGCGTGCGCGGCGGTGCCGGCTGCGATCAGGCAGGACGCGACCAGCGTTCTCAGGCCAAGCTTCGTCATCAAACTCATGCTGTATAGGTTCCAGATAAAAGCGTTTTCAAGTGTCCGCGGATTGCAGAACAGACCCGCGGTCGCACAATTCGTTCCCGCCCGGTGCGGCTCTCGCATCGATTACGCAAGCGCCGAATCAGCCTCCGGCGGGGCGCAGCGTGATCGTGAACGAACCGGGCGCCTTGCCGTCGATGTCGACGGGCATCGGATCCGAGCGCTGCACCGCGCGCAACGCTGCCTGATCCCATTGCTCGTTGCCGCTCGAGCGCGTGACGTTCGCCGACAGCAGCGTGCCCGTCGGCGAGCAGCGCACCGACACCACGGTCTCGAGCCCGGCAGTTTCACCCGCCCACACGATGTTCGGCCGCACGCGGCGCTGCACCTTCTCGGCGTACCCCGGCGAGGTCGCATTGCCGCCCGCGCCCTTGCCGGTGCCGCTCTTCGCCAGCCCTTCGCCACTGCCCGCCGAACCACCGCCCAACTGACCCTGCAACTGCGAGAGACGAGCCTTGCGTTCGGCATCGAGCTTCGCCTTCGCTTCCGCATCGGCCTTGGCTTTCGCCTGCGCCGCCGCCTTGGTTTTCGCGTCGGCTTCAGCCTTGGCCTTCGCTTGCGCGTCGGCCTTCGCCTTGGCTTCCTGCTGTTCCTTCTGATCCTTGAGCTGTTCCTGCTTCTGCGCTTCGGCCTGCTGTTGCTGACGCTGCTTGTCCTGCTGCGCCTTCTGTTGCTGCTTTTGCAGTTCGGCCTGACGCTGCTGCTCGATCTGCTTCTGCTTGTCCTGCATCGCTTTCTGGCTGGCGGCTTGCTCGGCGAGTTGCTGCTGACGCTTTGCTTCCGCGTCCTGACGAGCCTGTTCCTGCTGACGGCGCTGCTCCGCGAGTTGCGCTTCACGCGCGGCCGCTTCCTGCTGCTTGCGCTTCTTTTCCTGCAACGCGATGTCCGCGTCCTCGTCCTTCGCGGGCGGCGGCGCGGGCTGCACCTTCACCGGCGCGGGCGGCGGCGGAGCGGGGCGGGGCGTCGGGGCGGACGTATCCGGAATCTCGGTCCAGATTTCGGCTTCCGAGCCGGCGGGCGTGTTGTTCTGCCAGTTGATGCCGTGGTACAGCAGCCAGCCGAGCAGCAGATGCATCAACGCCGCGAGCGCGAACGCCTTGCCCGTGCCACGCTCGCGCGGCGGGCGGATCGGTCGCGCGGACGATGCGCGTGTCTGCCTGTGCAAAAGGGTCATTGCGATTTGACGAGCAATCCGACGCGCTTGACGCCGCGCGCCTTCATATCGGACATCACGTTCATCACGACTTCATACTTCACGGTCTTGTCCGCCGCGATCACGACGGGCTGATCCGGATGCGATTCCTGACGATTGAGCACGAAGGTGTTCAGCGCATCCTTCGTCATTTTCTGCTCCTGCGTCGCGCCGCCGTCTTCCTTGTAACGGATGTTCATGCTGCCGTCCGCCTTGATGTTGATGACGAGCGGCGGCTGCTGCTCCTGCGGTTGCGCGTTGCCGACGGTCGGCAGATTGATGATGGATGGCGAAACGAGCGGCGCCGTCACCATGAAGATGACGAGCAGCACGAGCATCACGTCGATGTACGGCACGACGTTGATGTCGGCCATCGCGCGGCGCGAACTGCCGCGCATGCTGGAACGAATGGGGCCTGCCATCGCGGACTCCTTCTTAGTGCGCCTGACGCTGCAGGATGTTCGAGAACTCTTCGATGAAGGTCTCGAAGCGGATCGCCAGGCGATCGATATCGTGCGCGTAACGGTTGTATGCGACCACGGCCGGAATCGCGGCGAAGAGGCCGATCGCGGTGGCGACGAGCGCCTCGGCGATGCCCGGCGCCACGTTCGCGAGCGTCGCCTGTTGAACGTTGGCGAGGCCGCGGAACGAATTCATGATCCCCCAGACGGTGCCGAAGAGACCGATATACGGACTCACCGAGCCGACCGAAGCGAGAAACGCGAGATTCGCTTCGAGCACGTCCATTTCGCGCTGGAAGGCGGCGCGCATTGCGCGGCGGGAGCCGTCGAGGATCGCGCCCGGATCGGTGATGCGGCGCTCCTTGCCCTTCAGAAATTCGCGCATGCCGGATTCGAAGATACGCTCCAGCGCGCCGATGGTGTGACGGTTGTTCGCCGCGCTTTGATACAGCGCCTGCAGGTCGCCGCCCGACCAGAAATCGCGCTCGAAACGCTCGGTTTGCGCGCGCGCGCGGCGAATGGCGAACCACTTGCGGAAAATGAAGGTCCACGACAGCAGCGACAGCAGCAGCAGCAGCGCCATCACGGCCTGCGCGAGCAGGCTCGCGTGAATGACGAGAGAAACGATCGACAGGTCTTGTGTATTGTTCATAAAGGTCCGCTGTTACGTCCCGAAAGGGGCGTCCGGTCAAAGCGTCATGCTTTCGTGAAAAGGATGTGAATCAAACGAAAGCCGCGCCGTGGCCGGCTCATGCTCGTTAGTGCTTCCTCTGTTCCCGATGTCCTTGGTTCGCTTCGGGGTGCGATGAGTTCATCGTTCAGGCTCGATCCGGGTTTGCGCCGCATGACGCGTTGGCGAGCGCGGCGTGCGGACCGCGCTTCAATCCGGCGAGCACCGCTTCCGGAATGGCGGCCGGACGAACCGACGCGCGATCCACCGACGCAACGCGAATGTCGCCGCTCGCGAGCAGCACGCCGTCGCGCCACGCTTCCTGATGAAAATCGACCGATGCGCGGCCAAGCCGTTCGATGCGGCTCACGACGCGAATGACGTCATCCAGACGCGCCGGCGACGAATATTCGACGGACGTGCGTCTCACGACGAACACGATGCCGTTCGAATCCGCGAGCCGCTGCTGGTCGATGCCGCACGCGCGCAGCCATTCGGTGCGCGCCCGCTCGAAGAACTTCAGGTAGTTCGCGTAGAAGACGATTCCGCCGGCGTCGGTGTCCTCGTAATACACCCGAACCGGCCATTCGAAAGTCAACGGATCACTCACCTTTGCGCCGCTCCGCTCGCGCGGAAGCGCTCAGGGACACTCCGGCTTGCTTTTTGACAAATATTCATCGGCGGCATTTTACCGGAACCCGAAGCACGACTGCCAAATCCTTAGGCATAACTCGGAATCAGCCGCGGTGAATTTGCAACGGAGCGAAGGTCTGGGCGACCGGCATCATCTCGATCGCGTTGATGTTGACGTGCGCCGGACGCGTCGCGATCCAGTAGATCGCATCGGCGATGTCCTCGGGCGTGAGCGCCTGCACGTCCTGGTAGACGGTCGCGGCCTTGCTGTCGTCGCCCTTGAAGCGCACGCTGGAAAATTCGGTGCCGCCCACGAGGCCGGGTTCGATATCGGTCACGCGAAGCGCGGTGCCGGCGACATCGGCACGCAGGTTCAGGCTGAACTGCCGCACGAACGCTTTGGACGCGCCATACACATTGCCGCCGATATACGGATACGTGCCGGCCACGGAGCCGATATTGAACACGTGGCCGCGATTTCTTTCGATCATGCCCGGAAGGACCGCATGCGTGACGGTCACGAGACCGGTGCAATTCGTGTCGATCATGTTCTTCCAGTCGTCGAGATTCGCGCGTTGCGCGGGTTCGAGACCGAGCGCGAGACCGGCGTTGTTCACGAGCACATCGATTTGAGCGAAGCTTTCCGGCAGCGACGCGACGGCATGGCGGACCGCGTTTTCGTCGCGCACGTCGAGCTCGACGGGCAGGAGCGCGTCGCCGAGTTCGTTCGACAGCGCGACGAGACGCTCCTTGCGGCGCGCGGCCGCGATCACGCGATGGCCGCCTTTCACGAAAGTGCGCGCGATGGCGGCGCCGAATCCGGCAGACGCGCCGGTGACAAAAACGATCATGAGCGGACTCCGAACGGAATGAGATGGGCAAAGCCGGAACGCGCCGGGAAGCGCGTCCGTCAACGGCGCAAAGCGTACTTCCATTGATGCGGCGCGGCAAGCAAACGCGGGTGCGAACGATCGTGCTTTAATGGCGTCGATGCGCGCCCCGAAATGGTCGGAAAGCCGGTTGCCTAAAGCATCTCCGCCCATTACACTACAACGCTCAAACCCCGCGTGACTGGCGATAGAATCTTCGGATTCAAGGTGGAGCGACCCACCAGGAAGCGCGGAGCGTCGTTGTGCCGTTCGCCTGGGCAGCTGAGATCCGCACGCCGTCGTTGCGTTGCCGGTGGCTGTCCGTTCCGCGAAACCGGATTCATCCTCTATCCGTCGCGCCTGGACTCCCTCGGTTTCCAGCGTCTTTTGCGTCTGCTTCAAACGTGGCGCACGCGCGATCCGGTCAACCTGTTTTGATCTCACGGAAAACGTATGTTTGACAGAGCCGAAAGTACCCTCGCCAATGTCGATCCCGAATTGCTCAAGGCGATCGAGCAGGAAAACCGCCGCCAGGAAGATCACATCGAGCTGATCGCGTCGGAAAACTACACGAGCCCGGCCGTGATGGCCGCGCA
>NZ_OGTP01000014.1 GCF_900258035.1 Caballeronia novacaledonica
GGCTCGCCCGCGATGACCACGCGCGGCTTCGGCGTGAAGGAAGCGGAGATCGTCGGTAACCTGATCGCCGATGTGCTGGAAAGCCCGGAAGATGCGGGCAACCTCGAACGCGTGCGCGCGCAGGTCGCCGAATTGACGAAGCGTTTCCCCGTGTACGGCTGATTCAGATCGGCTCAAGTGTTCGCAACGGGCTCCGCTGTCATCGTGCAGCGGAGCCCGTTTTCGCTTGACATCGATATCCGGCTTATTGGAAACTAAGTCCATTATGCTAGATACCGTAAAACCCGCTTCCGACGAAACCGGCAGCGACATCAATCAGCGCATCGCCGATCGCGTGCGCGAGTTGCGCGCCGCGCGCGGCTACACGCTCGACGCGCTCGCGGCCCGCTGCGGCGTGAGCCGCTCGATGATTTCGATGATCGAACGCGGCGCCGCCAGCCCTACGGCCGTCGTGCTGGACAAGCTCGCCGCCGGTCTCGGCGTGTCGCTCGCGAGCATCTTCGGCGGCGAGCAGGAAGGCGCGCCGGCTGAACCGCTCGCGCGGCGCAAGCAGCAACTGAAATGGCGCGATCCGGAATCCGGCTACACGCGCCGCAATCTTTCCCCGCCGGGCTGGCCGTCGCCGTTCCAACTGGTCGAAGTGGATTTTCCGCCCGGCGCGCGCGTCGCCTATGAACGCGGCGGCCGCGAATCGACCATGCATCAGCAAGTCTGGGTGATGAGCGGACGCATCGACATCGTGATCGGCGAGGAGCTTCATGCGCTCCAGCAAGGCGATTGCCTCGCGATGCGGCTGGACCGACCGCTCATCTTCAGCAACCCGGCTTCGAAGGCGGCGCGCTATATCCTCGTGATCGGCGACGCGCCCGCAAACTGATTCATCCTCAGCCTGAACGGATACCGAATGAACACCACCGCACCGCACGACGACGTGCGCCTGATCGACTGCAACGAAGCCGACCACGCGCTCGCCATTCTCGACATTCTGAACGAAGCCATCGTCAATTCGACCGCGCTGTACGACTACAAGCCGCGCCCCGTCGAAGCCATGACGACATGGTTCGCGACGAAGCGCGCGGGCGGCTTTCCGGTCGTGGGCGCGTTCGATGCATCGGGCAAGCTGATGGGCTTCGCGAGCTGGGGCACGTTCCGCGCCTTCCCCGCGTTCAAGTACACGGTTGAGCACAGCGTCTACGTGCATCGCGATTGCCGCGGGCTCGGGCTGGGCGAGCGGCTGTTGCGCGAACTGATCCGTCGCGCGAAGGAAGCGCAGGTGCATGTGCTCGTCGGTTGCGTGGACGCGTCGAATGCGGGGAGCATCCGCCTGCATACGCGTCTGGGCTTCACGCACTCGGGAACGATCGCGGAAGCCGGATTCAAGTTCGGTCGATGGCTGGACGCGGCGTTCTATCAGCTCAATCTTGAGACACCCGCGCAACCGGTGGACGGCTGACGCATAACATGAAGTAATGGAACCCGGAAAATAAAGCGCGTTGACGGTGTTTTTGCGCGCTCCAATACTGCGCTCATTGCAAACGCACTTTCGAGCGCCATGAACTCCGTCGACAGAATCTTCGCTCCTTCATGCGATCTCGCCGATCGCCTCGCCGATGTCGCCACCTGGGAACACGGCGGACGGCTCTGGCCGAGCGGCGCGCAGCAGACGCTGACGTGCTGCCGCGTCATCGACGAAACGCACGACGTCAGGAGCTTCGAATTCCGCACGGAAGACGGCTTGCCCGTGCGGTTCGAGCCGGGTCAGTTCATGACCGTGTCGGCGAGCGTGCAGGGACAATCGGTCGAGCGCTGCTACACGATCTCATCCGCGCCGACGCGCCCGTTTCTATTGTCAATCACGGTCAAGCGCGTTCCGGGCGGGACCGTGTCGAACTGGCTGCACGACACCATGAAGCCCGGCAGCACGTTGCGCGCGTATGGACCCTCGGGCGTCTTCACGCCGACGGCCGCGCCCGCGCCGAAATCGCTGTACCTGTCCGCCGGTTCCGGCGTCACGCCGCTGATGTCGATGACGCGCGCGAGCATCGATCTCGGTCTGGATCGCGACATCGTCTTCATTCATAGCGCGCGCACGCCTGCCGACATCGTGTTTCGCGAAGAACTCGCGCGGCTCGCGAAGCTCTCGCCTCGCCTGCGCGTGTTTTTCGTGTGCGAGGGCATCGGCGACGAAGCGAACTGGAATGGACCTACGGGCCGTCTCAGTCTTTCGTTGCTGTCGCAGTGGGCGCCGGATTATCTGGAACGCGAGGTCTTCACCTGCGGTCCCGCCGGATACATGAGCGCGGTGCGCGCGCTGCTTCGCGAGGGCGGCCACGATCCGGCGCGCTATCACCAGGAAAGCTTCGATATCGGCGCGGGCGTCGCACCGGAGCCAGAAGCCGCGCCCGCCGCGCCGGACACTTTCACCGTCAGGCTCTCGCGCTCGTCGAAGTCGTTCACGATGAACGCATCGCAGACCGTGCTGTCGGCGGCGAAGAAGGCGGGCGTCGCCATCGCGTCGTCGTGCAGTCAGGGCGTGTGCGGCACGTGCAAGACCCGCGTGCTGGAAGGCACCGTCGATATGAAGCACAACGGCGGCATCCGCGACAGGGAAGTGCAGAAGGGATTGCGCCTGCTCTGTTGCAGCCGTCCGACTTCGGACCTCGTGCTGGAACTGTGAGGAGACACGCAGCGTGATCGAATCCGAAGTCAAGACGCAAACCTTGAGCGACGTGAGGACATACCGCCTCGCACGCGTGCAGGCGCAGTTGCAGCGGCATCGATGCCCCGCGATTTTGCTGTACGACCCGGTCAACATCCGCTACGCGACGGACACGTCGAACATGCAGATATGGACGGCGCGCAATCCGTCGCGCTACATCATGGTGTTCGCCGATGGCCGCATCGTCGCGTGGGAGTTTCATCGTTGCGAGCATGTGTGGCAGGGGCTGGATCTGGACGTCGAATTGCGTAGCGCGGTGAGCTGGATCTACTTCAATGCGGGCGATCAAACCGAAAGCCGCGCCAATCTCTGGGCCAACGAAATTCTCGACGCGTTCCGCACTCATGCGCGCGGCGAAAGCCGGCTGGCGGTCGACCGGCTCGATCCCATCGGCACGGCGCTGCTCGTTAAAAGCGGACTCACGCTGCTCGACGGTCAGGCAATGATGGAAGACGCCCGCGCGATCAAGTCGGCGGGCGAGCTCGTGCTGATCGGCGAATCGCTGCGCGCCTGCGAGAAGGGCATCGAGCGCATGCGTCGCGAGCTTCGGCCCGGCATGACGGAGCAGGCGCTGTGGGCGAACCTTCACTTCGAGAACATCCGTCACGGCGGCGAGTGGATCGAAACGCGGCTGCTCGCTTCCGGCGACCGCACCAATCCGTGGATGCACGAATGCTCGTCGCGCGTGCTGCAAGAGGGCGAACTGCTCGCCTTCGATACCGACATGGTCGGACCGCACGGCTACTGCTCGGATATCTCGCGCACGTGGATCGTGGGCGACGCGCGGCCATCGGACGAACAACGCAGGCTGTACGAACTCGCCTGGTCGCAAGTCCACTTCAACATGGATATCTTGCGTCCCGGCATGACGTTTCGCGAGTACAGCGAGAAAGCGTGGAAAATTCCCGAGCCGTACCTGAAGAACCGGTATAGCTGCGTGGCGCATGGCATCGGCATGGTCGATGAACATCCGTCCATCGCGCATCAGGTGGATTGGGACAGCGCGGGCTACGACGGCCGCTTCGAAACCGGCATGACGCTGTGCGTGGAAAGTTATATCGGCGCGGAAGGCGGAAGTCAGGGCGTGAAGCTCGAGCAGCAGATCGTGCTCACGGAGCACGGCTGCGTGCCGCTCACGACATGCGCCTTCGAAACCGACTGGCTGTGACGAAGGATCATCCGATGAACCATCGTCTGGAGAACGTGGCGGCCTTCATCGCCATTGCACAGAGGCTGTTTCAGTCGGAGAAGCTGCCGGCGGGCGGACGCGAGGTCGCCGCGCGCGTGTTCGAGCGGCTGCGCACGCCATCCGACGACGGCGCACGTCACGCCACGCGCTATCCCGCGTGCGAGCGGCTCGACGCCACACTCGCGCCTTTCATGAACGACGACACCGACTTCGGCGCCGCCGCGCGCGCGATCAAATCGCTCGAACCCGATCTCGGATGGTCGCGCCGTTCGTCGGGCGTGAACGGCAGCGACGGTTACATCGACGCGCACGTGCACGGCATGATCTGCGGTCCCGGCGGCGCGGAAAGCCGCTACGACGTGCAACTGGGCTTCTCGCTGATGCTGCCGCACACGCGCTATCCCGACCACAGCCATCCGCCGGAGGAAGCCTACGTGCTCTTCACGCCCGGCGAATTCCGGCAGAACGGCGGCGAATGGATAGATCCGGGCATCGGCGGCGGCATTCACAACGTTCGCAACCATCCGCACGCGATGCGATCGGGTTCTGTGCCGTTTCTCGCGATATGGGCGTTGTTGACGAGAGCGGGCGATTAGCGACCCGGCGTCAACACCACCCTGAACCGCGCCTTCCCGCTCATCATCCGCTCATACGCCTCCGCTGCGCGCGACAGCGGATATTCCTCGATCATCGGCTTCACGCCCGACAGCGCGCTGAACGCGAGCGTTTCCTGCGAATCCGCCGCCGTGCCGGACGGCCAGCCCTGCACCGAATTGCGGCCCATGATGAACTGCGTGATCGGCACCTCGACCGGCTCCTCCGATATCCCCACCATGATGAGCTTGCCGTTGAGCCCGAGCCCGCCGATGGCCGCGTTCATCGCCTTGCCGCTCGCGGCCGTCGCCAGAATGACGCGCGCGCCGCCGAGCGCCTTCAGGGCATCGGCGACGTCTTGCGATTCGCTGTCGATATAGTGATGCGCGCCGAGCTGCTTCGCGAGCGGCTCCTTGTCCTTGCCTCGCGCGATGGCCGCCGTGACGAAGCCCATCTTGCGCGCGAACTGCACGCCCAGATGGCCGAGCCCGCCGATGCCGAGAATCGCGACCACGTCGCCCGCGCGCGCGCCGCTGTTGCGCAGCGCATTGAAGGTGGTGATGCCCGCGCAAAGGAGCGGCGCGGCATCGACGTCGGAGAGATCGTCGGGCATGCGCGCGAGCGCTTCCTGCGGCGCGACCATGTAGTCCGCATAGCCGCCGTCGTAGCTGATGCCCGGCACGAGCGCGCGCTGGCAAAGCACGAAGTCGCCGTGACGGCAATGCTCGCAATGGCCGCAATGCCCGCCGTGCCAGCCCACGCCGATGCGCTGCCCCTTTTCCCATCCTTCCACGCCCGCGCCGAGCTTTTCGATCACGCCCGCGATCTCGTGGCCCGGCACGCGCGGAAACTGAAGGCCGGGCCATAGTCCTTCGACGGTGAGGGTATCGCTATGACAGATTCCGCAGGCCTGCACCTTGATCAACACATGTCCGTCGGGCGGCTCGGGCACATCGCGCTCGACGAGTTCCAGCGGACCGTTCGCTTTCGCTACCTGCACTGCCTGCATCGTTGGCATCGCTTGCTCCTTGTCATGGGAGAAACACGCGCGGCGCGGCTGGCGCGCCGCAATCGGATGACACGGCCCGGCAAAATCGCAATCCCGACCGTATCGTGGAGGAACGTCGGAGATTGCGATTGTGACAGGTCTCGGGCAGATGCATCGGCTGCGCGACCGGTTACCGCGTCGCGCCGGGCGCCACCTGCGCGCCGTTCTGTCTGCGCCGATAAACCGTATCCCGCGACGCAAGCCAGTAATACACCGGCGACGTCAGCAGCAAACCGACGACCCACGACAAATCCGCGCCGTCGAGATACTTCGGCACCGGTCCCGCGTACATCGGCGTATTCATGAACGGGATCTGCACCGCTATGCCGATCGCATAAGCAATCAACGCTTGCGGATTGAAACGCCCGTAAATGCCGCCGTCCACCTGAAAGATCGATTGAATGTCGTACTTGCCTTTGTGGATCACATAGAAGTCGATGAGATTGATCGCGGTCCACGGCACCAGCACGACGAGCAACGCGAGAACGAGATCGACGAGATTCGCGACGAAGTTCGTCGACGCACCGATCGCGAAGTAGCAGCATGCGACGAGTATCACGACCGACAGCACCGCGCGCGCCTTCGCCGTCGGAATCCAGCGATACGTGAAGGTTTGCAGCGACGTGATCGTCGCGAGCACCGCGCCGTAGAGATTCAGCGCGTTATGGCTGATCACGCTCAACAGGAACAACACGAGCATCGGCAGGCCGAGCGGTCCGGTGGCGAGCTTCACGGCGTCCATCGCATCGGCGCCGGGCGGCACGGCCAGCACCGCGACCGCGCCGAAAACGAAGGCGAGCGTGGAGCCGATCGTGCAGCCGAGATACGTCGCCCAGAACGTCGATGCGACGCGCACGTTCGCCGGCAAATAGCGCGAATAGTCGGAGACGTAGGGCGCGAATGCGATCTGCCACAGTGCGGATAGCGAAACCGTCGCGAGCCAGCCGGCGAAGTTGAAGCCGCCGCGCGTGAGGAAGTCGTCCGTCGAAACATGCGTGAGGATGTAGCCGAATCCCACGCAAATGCCGATGCCGAGCACCCATGTCCCGATGCGGTTCAGGATGTGAATGAAGCGATATCCGATGATGCCGATCAACCCCGACCCCAGCGCACCGATCACGATGCCCACGGGCACCGACACCGACGACTCGATGCCATGCAGCGATTTCCCCGCCAGCACGATATTCGACGCGAAGAAGCCCACGTACATCACGCCCGCGATGACGGTCACGAGCAGCGCGCCCCACGAGCCGAACTGCGCGCGGCTCTGGATCATCTGCGGGATGCCCATTTGCGGCCCTTGCGCCGAATGCAGCGCCATCAGCACGCCGCCGACCGCCTGACCGACGATGATCGCGACGATGCCCCACAAAAGATTCAGATGAAAGATCTGCACGCCGAGCGCGCCGGTCACGATCGGCAAGGGCGCGATATTTCCGCCGAACCACAGGGTGAAGAGATCGCGCACCTTGCCGTGACGATCCTCGGGCGGCACATAGCCGATGGTGTGCTTCTCGATCAACGGAGAAGCGTTGCGTTGCGCGGTAGTCAAAGTCGTCTCCTTAATGCGCGCGGCAAAGCGATGCCCTGACGCGCGAGGCGCCGGAATCGCTCGAAGCGCTTGAATAATCAGGCTGTGGTCGAGAGATGGTCCGCGAGCCGTATCAGCATCGCGTCGCAATCGCGGAGTTGTTCGATCGTCACGTACTCGTCGGGCTTGTGTCCCTGATCCATGCTTCCGGGACCGCATACGACAGTCGGAATGCCGGCTCGATCGAAAAGCCCGCCTTCGGTGCCGAACGCCACCGTGCCGAAGTCCGCCGAACCGCTCAGCAGCGCGAGCAGACGCGCCGCTTCGCTGTCGGGCGGCGTCGCCAGTCCGGGATACGCGGAGAGCGGTTCGAGCGTGATGTCGGTATCGGGCTTCACGGCGCGCATCTTCGGCAGCAGTTCGGCTTGCGCGTACATGTGCAAATCGTCGGCGACGACGCTGGCGTCGAAGCCCGGCAGCGCGCGCACTTCGAAATCGAACTCGCATTCCGCCGGCACGATGTTGAGCGCACGGCCACCTTTGATCGTGCCCGTTTGCACCGTGGAATACGGCGGATCGAAACGCTCGTCGTGATGCTCGGGCTGCGCGAGCTTCTCGCCGATCTCTTCCAGACGATTGATGAGACGCGCCGCATACTGGATCGCATTGACGCCATACGGCGCGTAAGCCGAATGACACGGCGCGCCCTTCACCTGACAACGCATCGCGAGCTTGCCCTTGTGCCCGAGCACCGGCTTCATCGACGTCGGCTCGCCGATCAGGCACAGCACCGGTTTATGCGCGCGTTTCTCCAGTTGCGCGAGCATCGGCCGCACGCCGAGGCATCCGACTTCCTCGTCGTATGAAAAGGCCAGATGCACGGGCAATCTCAGTTCACGCTGCAGCAACATCGGCACGGCGGCCAGCACCGATGCGAGAAAGCCCTTCATGTCGGCCGCGCCGCGACCATACAGCCGTCCATCTTTCTCGGTGAGGCGGAAGGCATCGACGGTCCACGGCTGGCCATCGACGGGCACGACATCCGTATGACCCGACAGCACGATGCCGCCGCGATCGCGCGGTCCGATCGTCGCGAACAGGTTCGCCTTCGTGCGCTCCGCGTTGTAGAACAACTCGCTTTCGACATCGAGTTGCGCGAGGTAATCACGAATGAATTCGATCAACTCGAGATTCGAATCGCGGCTGACCGTCGCGAAGCCGATCAGCCGTTCGAGCAGATCGCGGCTCGTCAGGTCACTCATCGCCGGGCACTCCGTAGCTCGGCGCGGCGGTCGGATTCAATGCGCGGGTCACGTAGTCCTGCATCTGCGGTCTGTACGCGTGCCAGAGCGCATTCAGCTTGCCGATGGGATCATCGTCCGCCCAGTCCACGCGCAGATCGACGAGCGGCCAGCTCTGTTCGCCCGCTATTTTCAGCGCCGCCGAATGCACCGGGCCCGCTTCGCCGCCCGCAGCGATCGCGGCATGCATCGCCGCGAGGAGCCGGTCCGCAAGGTGGCCGGAAGCGTTCTCGAACGCGGGAATCATCGCCTCGATCACGTGGATGCCCGCGAGCATGTTGCCCGCCGCCACGCACTGCCTGCCCGAGACCGCGTGATACGTGCCGAGCGCCTGCTTGCCGCTGAAAAACGCGGTGCGGCCTTGCGCATCGACCACCGTCACTTGCCGATACTCGCTCCATTCGTTCGCGGCCAGCGCACGCTCGAGCGCTGCGGCGGGATCGAGATGCGCGCCTTCCATGTGATCGAGAATCTGCGAGCCGAGCGCGGGCAGCGTCACGTTCTGCGTCGCGACGGCGCCGACGCCCGCGCGCACCCACGGACAACGCGCGCCCACCGCGATGCTCGATGAACTGATCGCGATGCCAAGCTGCCCGGTCTCTTGACATCGTCCGACGATTGAGAATGTCATGTGCCCTCCGTTATGCGTTCGGCGGCGTCCATCCGTCCGGAATGACGGCGATCACGTCGATCTCCATCAGCCATTCGGGCTGACCGAGCGCGACGACGGTGAGGCCCGTCGAAATCGGAAACACGCCCTTCAGCCATTTGCCGACTTCGCGATACACCGGCTCGCGAAAGCGCACGTCGGTGAGATACGTCGTCGTCTTGACGACGTGCGAAAGATCGCTGCCCGCTTCTTCGAGCAATTGCTTCACGTTTTTCATCGCCTGCTCGGCCTGCGCGCGCGGATCGCCGAGACCGACGAGAGTGCCGTCGAAGTCCGTGCCGATCTGGCCGCGCACATAGACGGTATTGCCCGCGCGCACGGCTTGGCAAAGATCGTTGTCGAGCGACTGATTCGGATACGTATCCTTCGTGTTGAACATGCGGATACGGGTATGCGTGGGTTGGCTCATCGAATGCACCTTGATACGGGAATATTTGAAATCAGTTGACGCCCATCTCGCTGACCTTGTGGACGCGCGATTCGTCCGGTGCGGGCTCGACGGTTTCGACGCGCTTCTCTTCTTCGTGATGTTGCGGCGCGTCGTAATACGCGAGGTATTTACGCTGCGTGACGATGTGATCGGCGATATGTTTCGCGTCGTGCCACACGCCCCAGATGAACGCAGAGCCGCGGCGCGACAGCCACGGCAAGCCGACGAAATAGATGCCCGGCTCCTTCGCGACGCCGCGCTGATGTTTCGGCTTGCCTTTGTCGTCGAATGCATCGACTTGCAGCCACGTGAAATCGACGGCATAACCTGTCGCCCAGATGATCGACGTCACGCCTTCCTTCGCCAGATCGAGTTCGCATAGCGGATGCGTCATGCAGTCCGGATCGGCGGGAATGATGCGGGCTTCGGGCTCTTCCGGAAGATCGAGGCCGTTGCGTTGCGCGTAGGCATCGGCGGCATCGAGCAGCGACAGATAGTTCTCGTCGCCGCGCCGGATGTTGTCCGCGAGATCGGCTTCGAACGTGACGCGGGTATCGTCGAATGATTTGGTCAGGCCGACGAGCGTGATGCCCTGATGCGCGAGACGCCTGAAGTCCACCGTATGACCGCCGCGCGCGCCGCTCACGGCGATCGTCACGTGCTCGCGGCCGGGCTTCATCACTTCGGCGTCCCATTCGCCGAGTACGCCGAGCCACCAGCAGAAGTCGCGTCCGCGATATCCGCGCGGCGGACGATCATGCGCACCGACCGACAGATATACGCGACGCCCCGCGCGCTGCAATTCATCGGCGATCTGCACGCCCGACGATCCCGCGCCCACGACCAGCACGCCGCCTTCGGGCAATTGCTGCGGATTGCGATAGCCGGCGGAATGAATCTGCGTGAGCGCTGCGCTCTTCGGCGCGATCGGCGGAATCACGGGACGCTGGAACGGGCCCGTCGCAACGACAACGCGATTTGCTTCGATAATTCCTTCAGACGTATCGACGGTAAAGCCCGGACGTCCCGCATTGCGCACGACCTTCTTCACTTCGACGCCGGTGCGAATGGGCGCATCGAACTTCCTTGCGTATTCGACGAAGTAATCCGCGACCTGCTCTTTCGATGCGAAAGCGTTCGGATCGAAATTCGCGAACTCCAGATTAGGGAAACGATCGTGCCATGCGGGGCCGTTGGCGACGAGCGAATCCCATCGGCCCGTGCGCCAGCGCTCGGCGATGCGATCGCGCTCCAGCACGAGATGCGGCACACCGAGCTTGCTCAGATGCTCGCTTATCGCGACGCCGGCCTGGCCCGCGCCGACCACGAGCGTGTCGATTGATTTCCTTTCCACTGTCATGGCTATGTCCTTCCGAAAGGCCGTTGTATTCGTGATGTCTTCGTGAAAATCTACGCGCGCTATCGAAATCTGAAAAATATATTTAAAAAATGCATAGCATCGGAATAAGCTATGCAATGAATTTTGAGCGCTTCACAATGCGGCCTTTCGAGTGAGCTCTGGAGCATCGTCGATGGAAGTTCATCCACTGCGCTATTCGCTGCGGCAGTTGCGCTACTTCGTCGTCACGGCCGAAGCGTTGTCGTTCACCGCAGCGGCGAAAAAACTGCATATTTCGCAGCCGTCGATATCGACTGCGCTCGCGGATCTCGAAGAATCGTTCGGCGTGCAACTATTCATACGCCGTCACGCGAGCGGTCTGTCGCTCACGCAGGCGGGGCGCGATTTGCTCGGGCAAGCGCGCAATCTGCTGAAGATCGCGGAAGAGCTGCAAATGGCCGCGAAGGAAATGGATGGCGGCATGACGGGCTCCATCGCACTCGGTTGCCTCGTTTCGCTCGCGCCGCCGTTGATGCCGGGGCTCATCAGCCACTTCACGGCCGGGCACGCGGGCATTTCGTTCCGCACGGTCGAAGCGCATCAGGACGGCTTGCTGCGCGGACTGCATGACGGCTCGCTCGATATCGCGCTCACCTATAGCCTGGACCTGACCGAAGATATCGCATTCACGCCGCTGATTTCCTTGCCGCCTTACGTGATCCTGCCGAAGACGCATCGGCTTGCCCGCGCGCGCAAGGTATCGCTCGCCGATCTGCTGCCGGAGCCTTACGTGATGCTGGATTTGCCGCATAGCCGCGAGTATTTCGCCGCGCTCTTCGATGCGGTCGGCAGCCGTCCCGTGCCCGCGTTTCGTTCATCGCAGCCGGAAGTCGTGCGCGGCATGGTGGCGAACGGTCTCGGCTATAGCATCCTCAATTTTCCGCTTAAATCGAATCGCACGGTGGACGGCGAAGACTTCGTGATTAAGCGCTTCAAGGACAACGTCAACGCGACAACGCTCGGCATCGCGCAATCGCGCACGATGCGCCCGAGGCAGGTCGTGCATCGCTTCTCGTCCTTTTGCGAAACCTATATCCGCCGCTTGCATATCGATATCTGACACACGCGCTGCATAGGTAAAAGCTTTGCTTTGTATCCGAAAACAATATTTTGGCTGGCAATTTGGCTTGATAGATTGATGTCCATGTCGTGCGCAACGCCTCGAAACCTCGCGTTGACGCGCTTCCACGGGGGAGGAACATGGAGAGCCTCATGACAAGGACGATCGCGGTGCAAACGCTCATCGACCAGTTGCGGTCGAATTGCGAACGACCATTCAGCGATGCGCGCGCCATGCCGCCCGGTGTCTATACATCGCCCGAATTTCTGGCTCTGGAAGAGCGTGAAATCTTCGCGCGCGAATGGCAATGTGTCGGCCGCGCGAGCGCGCTGAAAGAGCCCGGCGACTATCTGACGGCGCAGATCGGCGCGCAGCCGATCGTGGTGTTGCGCGACGAACAGATGCAGCTCAAGGCGATGTCGAACGTGTGCCTGCATCGCATGTCGGTGCTGCTCGAAGGGCGCGGCAACAAGCGCCGTATCGTGTGTCCGTATCACGCGTGGAGTTATGGGCTCGACGGCGAATTGAAGGGCGCGCCGCTGATGGACCGGCAAGAAGGCTTCTGCAAGGAAAGCTATAAGTTGCCCGCCGTGCGCTGTGAAGAATGGCAAGGCTGGATCTACGTGACGCTCGATGAAAGCGCGCCGCCCGTTCAAAAGCAACTGGCCGAATTGAGCGAATTGATCGGCGCGTACGGCATGACGGACTACATCGAAACTTTCTATGAAGAGCACGTGTGGGATACGAACTGGAAGATCCTCGCCGAGAACTTCATGGAAAGCTATCACTTGCCGATGCTGCATCGCGCAACCGTAGGGCCGCATTCCCGGCTCGAAGAAATGGAATGTCCGCCAGGTTATCCCGCCTTCAATTATCACTGGATCACGAAGGAAGCGAGTTTGCCGATCGGCAATGCGCATCCGGACAACACGCGCTTATCGGGTCACTGGCGCAAGACGACCGCGCTGCTCGCGATTTATCCGACGCATCTCGTCACGCTCACGCCCGGCTATTTCTGGTATCTCGTGTTGCAACCGCGCGGCGTCGGGCGAGTGCATATCCGCTTCGGCGGTGGGCTCGCGCCTGAATTCATCGCCGATCCGGAAGCGAACGCGCACATGACGACGTTGAAGAAGCTGCTCGACGAAGTGAACGCCGAAGACAGGCGCGGCGTGGAAGCCGTATTTCGCGGCGTGCATGCGCCGCTCGCGAAGCCCGGCAATCTGAGTCATCTCGAACGGCCCAATTACGACTTCGCGCGCTACATCGCGGCGAAGCTCGCACAGCACTGAAAGACAGGACGCGATCACGATGTCAGACCCTTCCTTCATCTCCTTCTCGGGCGTGAGCAAATCGTACGACGGCGCGCACTATGTCGTGGAAGACCTGAACCTCGACGTGCGCAAGGGAGAGTTTCTTTCGCTGCTCGGACCGTCTGGCTCGGGCAAGACGACCACGTTGATGATGCTTGCAGGCTTCGAATCGCCGACGCAAGGCGAGATCAGACTCGATGGCCGGCGTCTCGACGACAAGCCGCCGCATCAGCGCGATATCGGCATGGTGTTTCAGAACTACGCGCTCTTTCCGCATCTCACGATTGCGGAGAATGTCGCGTTTCCGCTTTCCGTGCGGCGCGTGAGCCGCGCCGAGCAGAAGGCGCGCGTCAAACGCGCGCTGGAGATGATCGAGTTGCCGCATCTCGCGAACCGTCGTCCCTCGCAGCTTTCCGGCGGCCAGCAGCAGCGCGTCGCGCTCGCACGCGCACTCGTGTTCGAACCGAGCGTCGTGCTGATGGACGAACCGCTCGGCGCACTCGACAAACGCCTGCGCGAAACGATGCAATATGAAATCATGCGCCTGCATCGCGAGCTCTCGCTGACGATCGTCTACGTGACGCACGATCAGGCCGAAGCGCTGACGATGTCCGACCGCGTCGCCGTGTTCTCCGATGGCCGCATCCAGCAAGCCGCCACGCCAAGCGAACTCTACGAGAACGCGCAGAACGCGTTCGTCGCGAACTTCGTCGGCGAGAACAACGGACTCACGGGACGCGTCGTCAGTGCGAACGACGAATGGGCGACGCTCGCGCTGTCGGACGGCAGCGTGATTCGCGGGCGCTGCGAACACGGCCTGCGCGCCGGCGACGAAGCGATGCTCGCGCTGCGTCCCGAACGCGCGCATATTCCGGGCGCCGAAGGCGTGCAGCCCGACGAGCACAGCAATGTCGTGCGCGCCTGCGTCGAAGAACTCGTGTATTGCGGCGATCATCATCGCGTGCATCTTAAGCTCGGCTCGCGCGATTCCATCGTCGTGAAAGTGCCCAACACGCAGCGTCATGCGTTGCCTTGCGCGGGCAGCACGATTGATATTGCATGGCGTCACGACGACTGCAAGATTCTCGCGATGATGGCGCCGAAGAGCGCACCCGCGATTGCCCCGGCCACACCGCCCTCACCTTCCCTCATCACGACCGCACCCGCAGGAGCCAACTGACATGCGCACTCATATCAAAGCACAATGCGCCGCACTCGCAGTAGTTGCGTTTGCAACTATCCCGACACACGCGGCGGAAACGCTGTCCGTCGTGACCTTCGGCGGCGCATACGAAGCCGCTGCGAAGAAAGCCTGGTTCGATCCGTTCACGCAGGCGACGGGCGTGAACTTCTCGACCGAATCGTACGACGGCGGCCTCGCCAAGCTCTCCGCGATGGAGCAGGCGAAGAACACGACGTGGGATCTGATCGACCTCGAAACCAACGACGCGATCACCGCATGCGATGAAGGCCTGCTGCAGAAGTTCGACAAGAAGTCGCTCGGCAAGACAAGCGATTTCATCCCCGGCTCGATCAGCGATTGCGCGGTCGCGAGCATGGTCTGGTCCACCGTCTATGCCTACGACGCGAGCAAGCTGAAGACCGCGCCGAGCACCGTCAACGATTTCTTCGACTTGCAGAAATTCCCCGGCAAACGCGGCCTGCGCAAGTCGCCGAAGGTGTCGATGGAATGGGCGCTGATCGCCGACGGCGTCGCACCGAAGGACGTGTACAAGGTGCTCGGCACGCCGGCGGGCGTCGATCGCGCTTTCAAGAAGCTCGACACGATCAAGAAGAACATCGTGTGGTGGGAATCGGGCGCGCAGGCGCCGCAACTGCTTGCGGATGGCGCGGTCGTGATGGTGCAGGCCTATAACGGCCGTATCGACGATGCCGCGAAGAAGGACAACAAGCCGTTCAAGGCGGTCTGGGATGCGCAGGTCTACGACTTCGAATGGTGGGCCATCCCGACGGGCGCGAAGCATGCCGACACGGCCGCGAAGTTCATCGTGTCGCAGGCGCAGCCGAAGGCATCGGCGGATCTGTCGAAGTACATCGCGTATGCGCCGCCGCGGAAGGACGCCGTTGCGCTCGTCGACAAGCAGCGTCTTGCCGACATGCCGACCGCGCCGGACAACTTCAAGCGCGCGGTGCAGATCAATGCGAACTTCTGGGCCGATAACGCCGATCAGATCAACAAGCGCTTTCAGGTTTGGCTGACGCAGTAAGCGCATTCGAGGACAAACATGCCTGCATCGATTCACGCGGCCGCCACCGGTTCTCCGACGAGAGCCGATGGCCGCGCCTCGTTTCAAAGAACGCAGCGCCGCGCATCGGTGCAGGCTTTGTTGCTTGCATTGCCGCTGATCGTGTTTCTGCTGTCGACGTTCATCGCACCGATCGCGCTGCTGCTTGCGCGCAGTGTCGAGAACAAGGAAGTGCCGGGCAGCATGCCCGCGCTGACTCGCGCGCTCGAAGCATGGGACGGGCGCGGCGTGCCCGATGAACATACGTTCGCGCTGCTCGCCGCCGGCCTCAAAGACGCGCAGCAGAGCGGACAACTCGGCACTGTCGCGCGCAGGCTCAACTTCGCGCAGCCCGAGTTTCGCAGCTTGCTGATGCGCACCGCACGCAGCGTCCGCGACGAGACGCCGCCCGCATGGAAGCCCGTGTTGATCGAGATGGACGAGCGCTGGAATGCCCCTGAAACATGGCGTCTTTTGAAACGCGCCGCCACATCGCCGACGCCCGACTACCTGCTCGCCGCCGTCGATGCGCAAGTGACGCCGCAAGGCAACGTCGCATTCGTGGCGGATAACGCGTCGGTGTATCGGCAGGCGTTTCTTCGCACGATATCGATCAGCGCGTCGGTCACGCTGCTGTGCCTCGTGCTCGGCTATCCGGTCGCGTGGCTGCTCGCCAATCTGCCGGCGCAAAGCAGCAACCGCCTGATGCTCTTCGTGATCGTGCCGTTCTGGACGTCGCTGCTCGTGCGCACGACGGCGTGGTACGTGCTGCTGCAACCGGGCGGCGTCATCAACGGTCTCTTGATGGGCCTCGGCCTCGCGACGCATCCGGTGCCGCTCATCTTCAATCGCACGGGCGTGTTGATCGGCATGACGCACGTTCTTTTGCCGTACATGATTCTCGCGATCTATTCGGTGATGAAAGGTGTATCGCCTGTCTACGTGCGCGCGGCGCAATCGCTCGGCGCGCATCCGTTCACCGCGTTCGTGCGCGTCTATATTCCGCAGACGCTGCCGGGCGTGGGCGCGGGTTGCTTCCTCGTCTTCGTGCTCGCGCTCGGTTACTACATCACGCCTGCGCTGCTCGGTGGCGCGGGCGATGAGATGATCAGTCAACTCATCGCGCTGCAAACGAATACGCAACTCAATTGGGGACTCGCGGGTGCGCTGTCGGCGTATCTCGTGATCTTCACGGCGATCTTCTATTTCCTGTTCAACCGCATCGTCGGCATCGACCGGTTGCGCTTCGGTTGAGGAGTCTTGTTTCCATGACAGAGCCACGCAACAGGGTGCTGACCGAATGCATCGCATCGCGCTGGGTGCGCGTGCATACGGCGATCGTGCTGTTCTTTCTCGTCGCGCCGATTCTCGCGATCATCCCGCTCTCATTCAATTCGGGATCCTATTTTTCTTATCCGTTGCAGGGCTTTTCGCTGCGCTGGTACGAGCAGGCGCTGACGAGCCCCGACTGGCAGCGGTCGCTGTTGAACAGCATCGGCATCGGCGCGGCATCGACGTTGATCGCCACGTGTCTCGGCACGCTCGCGGCGCTCGGTCTCTCGCGCTCGCAGTTTCCATTGCGCTCGATCATCATGCCGATCATCATCTCGCCGATGATCGTGCCGATCGTCGTCGTCGCGGCGGGCTTCTATCTGATCTTCGCGCCGCTCGGGCTCGTGAACTCGTATCCCGGCGTGATCTTCGCGCACGCGGCGCTCGGCACACCCTTCGTCGTGATCACGGTGACGGCTTCATTGCTGTCGTTCGATCAGAGTCTCTTGCGCGCGGCATCCGGTCTCGGCGCGACGCCGTGGATCGCGTTTCGCCGCGTGACCTTGCCGCTTATCACGCCCGCCGTCGCTACGGGCAGCGTGTTCGCCTTCGCGACCTCGTTCGATGAAGTGATCGTGATTCTGTTTATCGGCGGGCCGGATCAGCGCACTGTGCCGCGTCAGATGTGGAGCGGTATTCGCGATTCGATCGATCCGTCGATTCTCGCGGTCGCGACGATGTTGATCGTGTTTGCCGTTTTGCTTTTTGCGAGCATCAATTGGCTGCGGGGGCGGGCGGCTGCGGCCAGCCGTGGGCTCGTTTGATTCGCCGGATCCCGATTTCGTGTCGGTTTATTGGTGTTGCCCCTGTGCGGGGCGGCAGTCACTTTCTTTGCTGCTGCAAAGAAAGTAACCAAAGAAACAGCTATCCCCATCCAAAGTGCTTCATGCCGGCCGCGGCACAGGCGATTGGCTGAATGGAACCCAGAGTAGCGAATGCCCTCGCAAGCCGAATCGGGCTTGGATCGCGCACGATCTGACACATCGCACCACACGCCAGATTGGTTCAGCACCAAATAGCTCCGGCCCGCTTCGCGGCCGACCGGTCAACTCGGTCTGCGCGCGCTTCTTTGCTGACACAGCTTTCTCACCGCGTCGCGTCGCACCGCACTGCACTGCCCACGTACACGATGGTTTCCCTTGCATACCCCACGGCAGCGCGAAGCGCTGTGCCGAAGCTATTTCGAGCTGAACCAGAGCGCTCAAAGTAATGGCATGTCAGACCGTGCGCGATCCAAGCCCGAGTGGGCCTATGAGGGCGACACTTAGGCGAGGACCATTGCCGGCTGGCACGTGTGGCCAAATTGCGTGTGACCGCGGGCCGTGCGCCGGCTGCTTTCTTTGGTTACTTTCTTTGCAGCAGCAAAGAAAGTGACTGCCGCCCCGCACAGGGGCTACGCCAATAAACCAATACGAAATCGGGATCCGGCGAAAAGACCAAAAACCCGCTCAAACAACCGCTTCAGCCCGCCGCGGCAACATCCGATCAAACTCACGCTTGACGATGCCATAACACTCACACGCACGCTCCTCGAGCCCCGCGCGATCCAGAATCCTGATGCATCCGCGGCTATGATGAATCAGCCCCGCATCATGGAGCTTGCCGGCAGCTTCGGTCACACCCTCGCGACGCACGCCCAGCATATCGGCGATCATCTGCTGCGTCACGCGCAACTGATCGTTCGGAGTGCGATCCGTCTGGATCAGCAGCCAGCGGCACAGTTGCTTCGACAGCGAGTGGTGACGATTACACGCAGCCGTCTGCGCGACTTGCGTGAGCAGGGCTTGCATGTACAGCAACATCACGCGGCGCAGGAAGTCAGAGCGGCCGAAATGCTCGCGCAACGCGCCCGCGCTCATGCGGTACGCGAAGCCCGCGCATTGCACCTGTACGCGAGTCGGCATCGTGTCGCCGCCCGTCAGTACCGGAACACCCGACATCCCTTCGCGTCCGACCGCCGCGACCTCGACGGAACCGCCGTCTTCCATCGTATGCAGAAGCGAGATGATCGCCGTGGTCGGGAAGTACACGTGATGAATGCGTTGACCGGAATCGCACAGCAACTGTTCCGTGCGCAACTGGACGAGTTCGAGATGCGGCGCGATGGCTTGCCATTCCTGTGCCGGAAGCGCGCCCAACAAATGATTGCCGTGCAGATCGGATTGAAGAGTCAACATTTTTTTAGTCTCGTGCGTATGCGCTTCGCGCTTTTGATTTCTTCTGGCTCGCAACAGGATTCGCGTATGCATCTGACGGCGTACATCGAACCTGTTGCGACCAGCCCCGTAGCACAAACTCACCGCTCTTATCTGTTGTTGAAGGATCGCGGTGACCTTCGTGCTTGGTCATACATTAGCGAGAGGTGTGCCAGCGCACGCCAATCCTTATACCAACTGGGGTTTGCGCGAGGCCGCACGCAACGCGCGGCAACGTGCGCTCAAGTACGAACAAAATTGATTCAAACCTGAAAGACGACCTTCATACGGATCGCACGAGAAGCGCGGCCGACGCCAAACGTTTTCGTCTGGCCAATGTCCTGTCGCGATAAGGGTTCGGCGGGAGTCGGATTTTCGAATACGCTGCAGATTGCACGCGTCAGAAGCTTGTCGCTGTGGAAACGGCCTCTGCTCACAAAATGTTGCAAACGTGGTTAACGGCTTCTCGCGCGGCTTTTGAAGGCCCGCTGTTGAGTCGTCGCCGAGCCTTATGCGGCGGGACTTCGCAGGATTCGCCCGCGTCGTGAACCGGGGCTTCGTATGATCGGAAGCGCAATTGCGGCACCGCGAAAAATGTTGCATCGCCTATACCTGAGCGAATTCGCGAATCCAGCAAAGGCTGCGAAAGCCGAAGCATGAATGTGACTCATGTTTCCTTGAACAACCTTCGTTTGTCCGCAAGCATCGCTCGCGGCACCATGCGTGGCATACCCACTTGATCCGCAAGGAGCGAAAAGATGAGCGACGTCATGGAGACCCCCGCAAAGACCGACACGGCAATCGACCTTAAAGGCCGCGTGTCGATCTATCAGCCGGAACAGGAAGGTCTGATTTTCCCCGAGCTGCCGACGTTTTCGAGCCACGCCGAACATCGACGGTATCTGAAAGAGCGCCTCGTCGCCGCGTGCCGCGCGTTCGCGTTGCAAGGCTTCGATTACGGTTTCGCGGGCCACCTCACGGTGCGCGATCCGGAGAATCCGTCGCTCTACTGGACCAACCCGATGGCCGTTCACTTCTCGCAAGTGAAGATGTCGAACCTGATTTGCGCGGATCACGAGGGCAACGTGGTCGAAGGCGATTACGCGATCAATCGCGCGGGCTTCGTGCTGCACGCGGCGGTCCACGAGCAGCATCGGGACATCGTCGCGATGTGCCACGCGCATACCGTCTACGGCACCGCGTTCGCGGCGCTCGGCAAGCCGCTGATCCCGATGTCGCAGGACGCCTGTGCGTTCTATGAAGACCACGTCGTGATCGGTGACGAAGCGGGCAAGGTCGCCGTCGAAGTGAAGGGCGGCAACAAGGTCGCGAACGCGTTCCAGGGCGTGAAGGCCGCGATTCATCAGAACCACGGCCTGCTGACCGCGAGCCGCCACAGCATCGATTCGGCCGCGTTCTGGTTCATCGCGCTCGAGCGCTGCTGCCAGCAACAACTGATGGTCGAAGCGACCGGCGTCACGCCGAAGCTCGTGCCGGAAGACCGCGCGCGCTACAGCCGTGAGCACGTCGGAAGTGAGTACATTGGCTGGTTGCACTTTCAGACCATATGGAATGATCTCGTCGCCACGCAGCCTGATATGTTCGATTGAGCTTGCTTTCTGGCTGACCCGGGCGACGCGCTAGAACCCGCATCGCCCTTTTTTGTATGATGGCGGACCACCCTTCCACGACAACCAAGGACCACCGCCATGACCGCCGCAACGCAATTCGATCAGGTTTCCGTCATCAAACGCGCCAATGTCTACTTCGACGGCAAGTGCGTGTCGCATACCGTCCTTTTCGCCGACGGCACGAACAAGACGCTCGGCGTGATCCTGCCCGGCACGCTCAACTTCGGCACCGACGCGCCCGAGCTGATGGAAGTGCAAGCCGGCCAGTGCCGCATCCGTCTCGACGGCAGCGACGAATGGAAGACCTACGGCGCGGGCGAATCGTTCTCGGTGCCGGGCAAGAGCCGCTTCGATATCGACGTGACCGAAACGCTCGATTACGTCTGCAGCTATCTGTGACCTGAGCTTTTGTCCAATTTTTATCGACGTCCACGTTTCGTGTACAATCTTTAAAATTGGACAACGAGCCGACCTATGCCGCCGAATGCCGAGCAACTCGTCGAAGCCGCCGCAGCCGCCTTCAGCGAAGCGACCGGCCTCGCCGCGCGCCGCGTCAAGCGGCCCGCGCGCGGCGAGTATGACGCCGCCATCGAATTCCGCATCGGCGGGGCGCGTTTCAAACGTCCCGTCGTCGTGCGGGAAAATATCGACCGGTTCAGCGCGCTGTCCGCGTTCGGCGCATCGGCCGCGCGCAACGGCGGCGCGAATCCCACGCTCGTCACCCGGTATCTGTCGCCGGACATGATCCGCGCGTGCCGCGAATCCGGCGTCGATGCACTCGATCTCGCCGGCAACGCGAGCCTCGTCGAAGGCAATAGCGTCGTGATCGTCTCGGGCCGGCCGCGCGTGGCGCACGGCAAGGCGCATCGGTCCAGAACCTGGACCAAATCGACACTGCGCGTGACGCTCGCACTGCTCGTCACGCCCTCGCTGCTGGAGCGCGGTTATCGCGACATCGCGCAGAACGCGGGCGTCAGTCACGGCACGGTGCAAAACGCGGTGCGCGCGCTCATCGATCATCGCGACGTGTTCGAACGTCCCGATGGCCGCGGCCTGCAATTCGCCGACAAGGAACGGCTCATCGACGAATGGGTCACGCTGTATCCCCGGCAACTGCGAGAATCGCTGCTCATCGGGCGATATCGCGCGGAGTCGAACGACTGGTGGCGCGACGCGCCCGATCTGCCGGGTCAATGCCAGTTTGGCGGCGAGCCCGCCGCGGCGATACTCACGGAATATCTGAAGCCGGCGACGGTCACCGCCTATTGCGCCGAAACCGTGCCGCGCGAGTGGATCATGCAGGCGCGGTTGCGGCCCGATCCCGCCGGGAACGTCGAATTCCTGCGCGCGCCCATCGCGCTCGCGCCCATCGAAGGACTGCCGCCGAACGTCGTCGCGCCGCTGATCGTGTACGCCGATCTCGTCGCGAGCGGCGACCCGCGCAATCTCGAAACCGCCAGGATGCTGCGTGAACGCTACCTCGCCGCTTGAACTGCTGCCGCATCGACCGCTCGCCGGCGTCATGTCGGCGATGCTGCGCGACGTCGTCGCCGCGACGCACGCAACGGGCATCGCGTGGTTCATCGGCGGCGCGAGTGCGCGCGACCTTCTGCTCACGCACGTCCACGACATAAAGGCGACGCGCGCGACCGCCGACATCGACATCGGCATTTCGATTCAAAGCTGGACCGGCCACGACGCATTGCGCCACGCGTTGCTCGCGTCCGGCCATTTCACGGCGCCGAAGGGCTCGGCGCATCGCCTGAATTACCGCGCGCCGCAGACCGGCGAGCGCACGTGGCTCGACATCGTGCCGTTCGGCGGCGTGCAGGACACGCACGGTGAAATCGCGTGGCCGCCGGACGGATCGGTGCGGATGAACGTCGCGGGTTTCAGGCAGGCGCTCGATACGGCGATCGCCGTGCGCATCGACCGTGATCTCGTCGTGCCGGTCGCAGCGCTGCCCGCGCAGGCGATGCTGAAGCTCATCGCGTGGCAGGACCGGCACGCGGCGGATCGCAAGGACGCGATCGATCTGCTCTTTCTGATGGCGCATTACGAGCAGGCGGGCAACCGAGACCGTCTTTATTCCGATGCCTTCGATCTCGTCGAGCGCCACGGTTTCGATCCGGAAATCGCGGGCGCCGCGCTGCTGGGCCGCGACACGGCGGCGCTCGTCGATGAAGCCGTCCGCGCGCAGATTCTCGCGATCCTGCGCCCGGACGATCCCGCGCCGCCGATTCTCACGCACATGCTCGGCTCGCGCATGGCCGTCTTCGAAGCCGATACGTCGGAACGAATCGCCGCGCTGTTCTACGCGTTTCGCGAGTCGTTCTAGCGGTCAGCCGTTGCGGAACAGATAGCTGTACGCGTTGAGCGCGGGCACGCCGCCGAGATGCGCGTACAGCACCTTCGAGCCTTCGGGGAATTCGCCGTTGCGCACCATCTGGATCATGCCGTCCATCGACTTGCCTTCGTACACCGGATCGGTCAGCACGCCTTCGAGCCGCGCGCAAAGACGAATCGCGTCCAGCGTGCCCGCGTTCGGCAGGCCGTATTCGGGGCCGCCGAAGCGCGTGTCGAGAATCACGTCCTCGCGCGCGATGTCCTGGCCGAGCTCGACGAGCGCCGCCGTGTGCTTCGCGATGCGCAAAATCTGATCGTGCGTCTGCTGCGGTTTCGCCGATGCATCGATGCCGATCACGCGCCGCGCGCGTCCGTCCGCCGCGAAGCCGACGACCATGCCCGCCTGCGTGCTGCCCGTCACCGAGCACACGACGATGTAATCGAACGTGAAGCCGAGTTCCGCTTCCTGCGCGCGCACTTCCTCCGCGAAACCGACGAAGCCGAGACCGCCCAGCGGATGCTCCGAGCAGCCCGCCGGCACCGGAAACGGCTTGCCGCCGACCGCGCGCACGCTGTCCATCGCGTCCTGCCAGCTTTTGCGAATGCCGATATCGAAGCCGTCGGCGACGAGCCGCACGTCCGCGCCCATCATCCGCGACATCTGGATATTGCCGACGCGGTCGTAGACGGCATCGGCGTAATTGACCCAGTTCTCCTGCACCAGCACGCATTTCATGCCGAGGTGCGCGGCGACCGCCGCGACCTGGCGCGTCTGGTTCGACTGCACGCCGCCGATCGACACGAGCGTGTCGCAGCCTTCGGCGATCGCTTCGGGAATCAGATATTCGAGCTTGCGCGTCTTGTTGCCGCCGAACGCGAGGCCGCTGTTGCAGTCCTCGCGCTTCGCATACAACTCGACCTTGCCACCGAGATGCGCGGAAAGGCGCTTGAGCGGCTGAATGGGCGTCGGTCCGAAAGTGAGCGGATAACGGGGAAAACGTTGCAGGTTCATGATCGGCGTCCTCGTGAGAGTGGAACACCATCGTAGAGAGTGCCGGGAATGGACGGGTTGCGAAAAAAATGGCATCGGCCTAACGTCTGCGAATGTACTGACGTTCATGCGCACTTTTATTTCGTCCGATATCGCCGCCACGCAATGAAAAAAACCTCATCCGCTCCGAACCCGCATCCGGCGGGCGTTCAGACCGATCGCGTCGATCGCGCGATCCTGCGTCAGTTGCAGCGCGACGCGTCGATCTCGAATGTCGCGCTCGCGGAGAAGGTGAATCTCAGCCCGCCCGCATGTCTGCGGCGCGTCGAGCGGTTGCGCGAAGCGGGATTGATCCGCGCGACCGTCGCGCTGCTCGATCCGAAAGCGCTCGACGCCGGCATGCTCGTGCTGATCGGCGTGATCCTCGACCGCTCCACGCCCGATTCCTTCGCCGATTTCGAAAAGGCCGCGCAGAAAGTGCCCGGCTGCATGGAATGTCACGTCGTGACGGGCGAATTCGACTTCTTCATGCTGATCCGCACGCGCGACAGCGAGAGCTTCAACCGGCTCCACGCCGAGAAGCTGCTTTATCTGCCCGGCGTGCGCCAGATCCGCACGTTCGTCGTGCTGCGCGAGATTCTTTCGACGACGGCGTTTCCCATCGGCGAGTCGGCCGGCGCGCGCACGCCGTGACCTCGAATACAAATTTGCGAAAGACCTGCTGAAAAATTACGCTACGATTCAGGGTTTTCCATGTCCGGGCATCCCGTTTCGTTGTGACCGCGTTTGATTTCAAAGCCCTGGCCAAGGCGATTCTGGCTCGCCTCGCGTTGCGGCTGCGTCCGCATCTGCGGCCGCGCACGCTGCTTCTGCTGCCCGCGCTCTTCGTGCTCTACGTGCTGGTGCTGATTCCGTTCACGCCCGGCATCCGCGATATCCGCAAGGCGAAGGTCGATCAGCCCGCGCAGATCTATTCCGCCGACGGCAAGCTGCTCGCCGAGTTCAAGCCGACGCATCGCGAATGGGTGAGCCTGAAGCAGATCTCGCCGCAGGTGATCGACGCGCTCATCGCGACGGAAGACCGGCGCTTCTATCAGCATCACGGCATCGATTTCCGGCGCACTGCGGGCGCGGCGCTGCGTACGTTTTCGGGCGACCGTCAGGGCGGCTCGACGCTCACGCAGCAGCTCGCGCGCAATCTGTATCCCGAGGAAATCGGCCGTTCGCAGACGCTCACGCGCAAGCTGAAGGAAGCGATCACCGCGTTCAAGATCGAAGCGCTGTATTCGAAGGACGAGATCCTCGAAACCTATCTGAACACGGTGCCGTTTCTCTACAACGCGTACGGCATCGAAATGGCCGCGCGCACTTATTTCGATAAATCCGCGGGCCAGCTCGACGTGCTGGAGAGCGCGACGCTCATCGGCATGTTGAAGGGCAACAGCTATTACAACCCGGTGATCAATCCCGAGCGCGCGCTCGAGCGCCGCAACATCGTGCTCGGGCAGATGGTGAAGTTCGGCCATCTACAGGCCGCGAAGCTCGATGCGCTCAGAAAGCGCCCGTTGCGCATCGACTTCGAGCGGCAGACGGAAGAGCCGGGCCGCGCGCCGCACTTCGCGCAGCAATTGCGCAAGTGGCTGATCGGCTGGGCCGACGACAACGACTACAACATCTATTCCGATGGCCTCGTCGTGCGCACGACCATCGATTCGCGTCTGCAGACGATGGCGGCGAACGCGCTCGCGCTGCAAGGCAATCAGTTGCAATCGATCGCGAATGCGGCGTGGGGCGGTCGCGGCGGCTGCGCGAACACGAACGTCGATCTCGCGCACGCGTTCATCCGCGAGACGGATGAATATCGCGCGTTGCGCACGGGCGGCGCGAACGACGCCGATGCCATCAAAAAACTCGGCGCGGATCGCGCGTTCATGCAGGCGCTGTGCGAGAACAAGACGCGCGTGCAGGCCGCGTTTCTCGCGCTCGATCCGCGCAACGGCCAGATCAAGGCGTGGGTCGGCAGCCGCGACTTCACGCAGGATCCGTTCGATCACGTCGCGCAGGCGCGCCGCCAGCCCGGCTCGACGTTCAAGCCCTTCGTCTACGGCGCGGCGTTCGAGCGCGGCGCGAAGCCGACGGACACGTTCGTCGATCAGGCTGTCGAAATTCCGGTGCGCGGCGCCGAAACCTGGCGCCCCACCGACGACTCGCCGCCCTCGGGCCGCCCGGTGAGTCTGCGCGACGGCATCGCGTATTCGAAGAACCGCATCACCGCGCAACTGATGGAGCAGGTCGGACCCGGACGCGTCGCGCGGCTGGCGCGCGACATGGGCGTGCGCGACAGTCATCTGGACGTGGTGCCGTCGCTCGCGCTCGGCACGAGTCCGGTCACGCTGAAGGAGATGGTGTCGTCGTACGGCACCATCGCCAACGACGGTAGTTATATGGAGCCGCTGCTCGTCACGCGCATCGAGAACAAGGACGGCGACGTGCTCGCGCAGTTCGAGAGCGCACCGGAGCGCGCATTGTCCGTCGATGCGACGCGCAAGCTCGTCGACGTGATGCGCGACGTGATCGATCGCGGCACGGGCACGGCGATCCGGACGCGCTTCGGCATTCGCGCGGACGTCGCGGGCAAGACGGGCACGACGCAGGACAACGCGGACGGCTGGTTCATCCTGATGCATCCGCAACTCGTGGCGGGCGCGTGGATCGGCTTCAACGACAGCCGCGTCACGCTGCGCAGCGACTACTGGGGACAAGGCGCGCATAGCGCGCTGCCGGTCGTCGGCGACTTCATGCAGCGCTCGCTGCGTTCGCATCTGATCGACGCACGCGCGCGCTTCGACACGCAGGAAACGCCGGGCCTGTGGCAGACCATGACCACGCGCGTACGAACCTGGTTCGACGAAACCTTCTCGAAAGCGCCGAAGCCCGGCAAGCCCAAAACCGCGCAGACGGCGGCGCAGCCTCCCGCGCGCGCGAAACGCACGCCTTCGGAGCCGGCGGCCGAAGTGACCGAAGAAACGCCGCAACCGCCGGTGTTCACGACGTTGCCGCCGATCCTGCCATCGCCGGGAGAAAGTGCGAGCGATGCAGCGCCGGCATCGTCGCCCGACGCGGCATCCGGCGCGCAGCCGTAACGCGCGGCGCGCGTCCATCGAAGGCGGTTAGTTGCGGCGCAATCGATTCAAAATCGCCTTTCCTCCGATATGAGCGTCCGCGCACAGAGCGTGCGCGCGATCGGTGTTCCGATGCGTCAAGACGAAACAAACTGACCGAAGATTTCGCCAACCAAAACGGCGCGCTGTGGCCACACGCGCCCGCCAATCGAACTTCCCCACTCCATGGACGTCGCGGCGTCACGCAGACGTCCACTTCATGTCCCGGCTGGGTTCGGAGAACGCGTTGAACAAGCAATTGCCTCGCATCAGGCGAGCCGTCACGGCCACTGCGCTCGCCTTGTCGCTTTCGTCGTCCACTTTCGCGCAGAGCATCAGCGCCACCTTGCCGTGGACCGGCACCTGGAGCGCCGCGCCGATGTCCATCGGTAACGGCGGTTTCAACAATCAGACGATCCGGCAGATCGTGCACACGAGCATCGGCGGGACGGCCCTCGGCGTGCAGTTCTCGAACCTGTATGGCAGCGATCCGCTCGTGATCGGCGATGTCCACGTCGCGTTGAGAGCGAGCGGCCAGCGCACCGTGCCCGGCTCCGACAAGGCCGTGACTTTCGACGGCCAATCGTTCGTCACGATCCCGCCGGGCCGCGCGATGATGAGCGATCCGGTCGCGTTTCAGGTGCCGGCGCTCACGGATATCGTCGTCAGCGCCTATCTGCCGCAGCAGACGCCGGGCGATACAACCGGTCACGTGGACGGTCTCCAGGACGTGTATATCGCACCCGGCGACGTCAGCGCCGACACGAACTTCACCGGCGGCGTGGTCAACGCGCTCGGCGCGCAGTCCTATTACTTCCTCACCGACGTCGTCGTGCAGAACGCCAGCGCGACGGGCGTCGTGGTCGCGTTCGGCGCGTCGATCACCGACGGCCTCGCGTCGCAGCCGAACATCAACGGCCGCTGGCCGAACCTCCTGGCCGCGCGCCTGCAGCAAGCCGGCATGACAGTCGGCGTGCTGAATCAGGGCATTTCCGGCAACGATTTCTTCACGAACGGTTCGGGCGAAGCCGGCCTCACGCGCTTCCAGCGCGACGTGCTCGACCAGTACAACGTGAAGTGGGTCATCATTTCCGACGACGCGGTCAACAGCCTGATCGGTGGCGCGCCGCCGACGGCGGCCCGCCTCAACAGCGCGTTCAGCGAACTGGCGCAGAGCGCGCATGCGGCGGGCGTCCGCGTCATCTGCTCGACGCTCACGCCGTTCGAGGGCGTGTCGTCGTGGACGCCGGATATCGAGGCGACGCGCGCAGCGGTGAACGCGTTCGTCGCCACCGCCGGCAGCGGATGCGATGCCGTGCTCGATCAGGCCGCCGCGCTCAGCGATCCGTCGAACCCGCCCGTCATGCTCGGCGCGTACGACAGCGGCGATCATCTGCATCCGAATCAGGCGGGCCTGCAGGCCATCGCCAATTCCGTGAATCTCGGCTGGCTCAAATAAGCGGCGCGAAAACGCAAAAACGCCATGCGGAAAGGCTTCTCCGCATGGCGTTCGTCTTTCGTCGCCGATTACGACTTGACGATCGTCGGGTTCGTGACGTTGATCGTCGGACCCGACTTGTCCCACTGCTCAACGATCAGCGGGTACTTCCACTTCGGATTCGAGCTGCTGATCGTGCCGTTCACGACATAGCCGTCGAGCGACAGACCCTGAACCGCGAACGAACCGCCGGGGCTCGTCGTGTCGACGTGGTTCGTGATCGCGATGCTGACCGTCTTGCTGACCGGACCCGGCAGCGAGCCGAACCACACGTTGATGCCGCCGCCCTTGCAGTTCGCCGTCGTCGGGCTGTTGATCGTGATGTTCTTGAACACGGCCGAGTTGTCGTTCGGTTCGAAGTCGAGACCGCATGCCGGCGCCGTGCCGGTGATGTTCTGCCACGTCGGGGTGTTGAACACGATCGTGTCGCCCGAGATGATCGACACGCCCTGACGGCGGCAGCCGTCGGCCTTGTGGTTGTCGACGCGCAGGTTGTACGTCGGCGTGTTCTTCTTGCTCTGGCTGTCGTTGATGTAGATGCCGTCGCCCCACGTGTTGATCGTCGTCGGCGCCGTGAGCGTCACGTTCTGGCCGCCGAGGATCGAGAAGCCCATGCCGTGCTCGCCGCCCGAAGCCGAGTTCAGCTCCTTGCTGCCGTCGAGGTACGCGTTTTCGACGGTGACGTTGCTCACGTCTTCGATGAGCATCATCTGGTAGATGTCGGCGTTGTGCGGCAGCAGCTTGATCGAAGCGCCCGACGCAAAGCGGATGTGGCTGTTCGTGCGCAGCTTGAGGCCGGTCGTGTCGATGCGGACCTGGCCGGAGATCAGCAGAATCTGGCCGACGGAACCGTCGATGGCGGCCTGCAGCGCGGCGCGGTCGTTGGTCTTGCCATCGGCCTTCACGCCGAACGACGAAGCGGCGATCGTGCCGGCGGTGTTATCGGACGCGGCGGACGTCGAGCTTGCCGGCGTCGCTGCGCTGGCGGGGGTGGCCGCGCTGGCGGGCGTGGCGGACGAAGCCGAGCTCGCGGGCGTCGCCGTGGAGGCGCCACCGTTGTTTCTCCTTCTCCAGCGATCCGCGACCGAATCGGCCACGCCGCCATCGCTGCCGCCGCCGCATGCGGCGAGCACGAACGCACCGCTGCCCGCGATGAGCGAGGTCAGCAACTTGCGACGGGTAGCGATACGGGTGTTGTCTACCTGGTTGTCTGCCTGAGTGTTGTTCGGAAGCATTAGTCTTTCCAATTGGTCGTGCGTTATCGACGGGCGAACCCGTTCCTGCGACATCGGCCGCACGCAACGTTTCTTTATGGGCGGTGAGATGACCAACGCAAATTCAGCAGGCGCAAACGATTGCGCCGCTCAGCGCTCGACAGCCGCACACGGCGACTCCGAAAGGCATCTCGGCGAAAAACAGAGCGACTTCGGGATTGAGGAACCAGATATTCCGGAAAACCTGTTCAGCCCATGCCCGATCGACCCGCGAACGGACCGCCGAAGCACTGAAGTCTGACGGAAGCAATTACCGTCTTTTATTAATACTACCGATTGTTACGGAGTATTTCTACCCGCTACTTGTTACAGAATGTACGCTTGTAACTTTTTATTTTGCTTTTTCCGCGCTTTAATGCGTTGCATTTTCTGTTTCATTCACCGGAGAGTGAATTAATCTACGTCTTTTTGAATGTTAATACCGTAGATGAATAATGCCACTTTAATCCACATTCGATACGACGATTAACATTCATCTGAACATTCGATTTTAAGCATACGAACGTTCACGCGAAGTTCCGGCTGAACACCTTGACGGAAGGCCATACAAGGCTTGGCCGAGCGCCTTTCGTATGCCGAAACGATCAACAATCGGCAGATTATTTCGCTTTATTGATCGATGGTGCCGCCGGTTATCCTCATTCGCCGCCGTCGATTTACCGTCTTCGACGAACCGAATAAGCAATAATTACAAGATGAAAGCGGCTTAAATGCGTTTTCAACTGACGAATCGGATTTTGTAAGTACGGCCCGCAAAAAAAGTTTTAATCAGAAGACGAAAGACCCTACGGTGCATACCCTTATCGGGTTTATACGAAGATGACACAATCTTCCGGTTTTCCCGCGACAACTGGCGCTCGCGCGGATCGCTAATGATCTGATTAAATATTTTCGTTATTCGACAGACAAAATACAGGCTGCCGGAAATACTTCCCCGTTGCAAATCGGTCATGTGTTCCATTTCGCACCGAAGCGATGCGGCGTAATCATTAGTCTTATGGTTGGTGCCGCCTGCCGCTTCTGATAACGCACAAGAACTCACGCAAACCATAGACGCGCCGCAATGAAAACCTACGATCTGATCAAGAGCGACCTCTATCGCTACTGCGGGGAGTACAGCCTCATCCTCCTTCTCGAACAGCTCGTGCTGAACGAAGGGTTCAACTACATGTTCTGGCTGCGGCTCGCGGGCGCGGCGTCGTCGCGGCCTGCGCGCCTCGTGCTCAATCACATCATCCGCCTGAAGCAGCGCCGGTACGGGTTCGTGATCAGCCCGCGCACGAAGATCGGGCCGGGCTTCTATATCAGTCATGTCGGCTCGCTCGTGGTGAATCCGACCGCGGTCATCGGCGCGAACTGCAACATCTCGCAGGGCGTGACGATCGGATCGAACCACGGCAAGGCGGCGACGATCGGCGACAACGTGTATATCGGGCCGAACGTCTGCATCGTCGAAGACGTGACCATCGGCGACAACGTCACGATCGGCGCCGGCAGCGTCGTGACGAAGGACATTCCGTCGAACGTGACGGTGGCCGGCTGCCCGGCGCGCATCCTCACCGACGATGCGTCGCTCAACCGGGCTGCGCGCTACATCATGCGTCCGTGGGCCATGCAATCGTCGTAAGAATCGTTTGAAGACAGACGCGCCGTCATCGGCGCTGGCGGGTGCCTTGGCGAACAGTCGGGGCGCCCGTTTTCGTGCATGCTCCTCTCTCCATGCGAATGCGGGGGAGTACACGTGCTGAGCGCAGCTGTGCAATCGGTAAGACGACGTCTCGGCGGCGTGCATCAGGATCACAAGCGAATCGCGAGAAGCGCGGTCGTCCTGCTGATATTCGTGATCGCCGGGAAATGCATCGGCGCATCGAAGGAAATGGCGATCGCGTATCGCTACGGGATCAGCGGCACCGTCGACGCCTATCAGTTCGCGCTCACGCTCGTCACCTGGCTGCCCTCGATGCTCACGAACGTGCTCGCGGTGCTGCTCGTTCCCGCGCTGGTGTCGCTCAAGGAAGACAAGTCTCAGCGCGACGGCTTTCTCGGCGAGCTCGAAGGCGTCGGGCTCGTCATCGGCCTCGCGTCGTCTCTGCTGCTCTGGCTGTTCTGGCCTTATCTCGCGGATGTCATCGCGGGCAGTCTCGCCGAATCGACTCGCGACATGTGCCGGGCCATGATCATCAGCATGACGCCGGTCGGCCTGCTGACCTTCACGATCTGCATCTCGTCGTCGCGCCTTCAGGCTTCGGGCAAGCACATCAATACGCTGCTGGAATGCGTGCCGGCCATGGGCCTTCTGATCTTCGTGCTCGCCGCGCGCAACAATACGTCGATCACGCCGCTCGTTCTCGGCACGTCGCTCGGCTTCGTGGTGCAGGCCGCGTGGCTGCGCGTGCTGGCCAAACGCGCCGACTCGATGCCCGCGCTGCCGCGCGTGTCGGCACGCGCAAAACAGTGGCCGTCGACGATCCGCTCGATGGGCATGCTCACGATCGGCTCGGTCGTCGCGAGTCTCTGGCTTCCCATCGACCAGTATTTCATGGCGCAGCAAGGCGACGGCGCCATCGCGACGCTCGGCTACGCGAACCGGCTGCTCTCGCTCGTGCTCAGCATGGGCGCGCTCGCGATCACGCGCGCGACCTTGCCGATTCTCGCGGAGATTCTTCATCGCGGCGATCATGCGCGCGCGCGCAGCACCGCGCTGAAGTGGTCGGGCATCATGACGATGCTCGGTCTCGTCGGCGGACTTTTCGCGTATGCGCTCGCGCCGCATGTCGTCAAGCTGCTGTTCCAGAAAGGCGCCTTCACCGCCGACGACACGATCGCGGTCACCACGCTCTTTCGCTACGGACTGCTGCAGGTGCCGTTCTACTTCGGCATGTGCGTGCTCGTGCAGTTGTTCGCGAGCGAAATGCGTTATCGCGCGATCTCCGTGATTTCGCTGATCGGCTTCGGGACGAAGATCATCGGCAACGTGATTCTCGTGCGTCTCTATGGCGCGCAGGGCGTGCTGCTCGCGACCGGCATCGGCGCGATCGCCGTGCTCGCGAGCTACATCGTCTGGACGCGCTTCGCGCCGCCGTTCACCCCTACCGCGACGCAAGAATGAAATACGGCCTCCCGAAGGAGGCCGATTCTCAGCTTCAGCTCTGCTCGAAGACTCGCCGGAACATCGGCACGAGGAAGCGGTTGCCGTATTCGCTCATGTGGTGGAAGTCGGAATAGAGCGGCCGGCCGTCGTGCGAACCCATGCATTTGCCGTCCGGACACAGATACGGGCGCGGGTCGAGCAGATGGATGCCGCACTGGTCGTGAGCCTGACGCATCGCCTGCAACAGGCCGCCGTTGCGCTCGACGTAATCGTTGAGCGTGATCGACAGATCGGGCGCGTGCGGGTCCTTCATCTTTTCGCGTGCGAGCATCAGCGGAACGTTGAAGTCGAATTCCGGAATCGGCTCCACGAGATAGACGGGCCGGATCTTCGAGATGCGGCAGACCGTCGACAGCAAGTGCTCGCGATACCGCTCGGTCGAAAACGGCGTGGGCGTCTGCGCGGGCTGCTCGGGATTGACGAACGCGAAGTCATCCATGCTCGGCCCCGACCAGTACTGCGACCAGTGATTGGCGATAATCACGGGCGTCTTCGCGGTCTGATCGCGGCTGAGGATATCGATGTACTTGCGGTCCTGATCGAAGCAGTCGCCATTGCCGCGACGGATGCCGTAAATCGTCGGACAGCCTTCGATCGTGATGAGCAGGACATCGCCCTCCTTGCCGTTGGGCACCGCATCGACGACCGCTTCGGCGATCGCTTCCGCGTGACTGTCGCCGAGCACGACCACGCGGCTGTCCTTCTGCTTGCTCGCGACGTCGCACGGATCGATCATCATGTGACACTTCGTGCGGTGCGGGTTCGTGTCGTAGGTTTCGCTATCGGCGATGAACACCGAGCGGTCGAAGCGATTCGGCACGCCCTGGCTCGCATAGATGCTGCCGCCGCCGATCGCGAGCAGCAGCGTGAACGCGAGCACCGGGCGCAGCGTGATGAACCTCGGGAACGCGCGCGTCTCGCCGGGCGACGGCTTTCTCGTCTTCGATTCGACGAGCGCATACGACAGATATCCCATCACGAAACCGCCGGCAATGGCACCCACGCGCCAGAGCAGCGAGCCTTCCTTGTCGAAGTACGTGAGCGCGACGACGAACGGCCAGTGCCACAGATAAACCGAGTACGAAATCTTGCCGATGAATTGCGCGAGCGGATTGCACGTGAAGATCGAATGCTTGCGCGCCGCGATCAGCACGAGCGCGGTGCCGAGCACCGGCACGAGCGCGAGATAGCCGGGCCACGCGTTGTTCTCGTTGAAGGTGAGCGCGCCGTACACGATCATCGCGAGGCCGGCGAATTCCATCGTACGGCGCATGGCGCGGCGCGGCGTCAGCGGGAACAGGAACACGAAACCGCCCGCGAGCATTTCCCACGCGCGCGTCGGCAGCAGGAAGAACGCGGCCGTCGGCCACTTCGTCGGATCGGAGAGATAGACGCACACCGCCAGCGATGCGAGCGCGACGCCGATCAGCGCGATCACGGTCCCGCGTTGCCCGAAGAGTTTGCGCACGAGCAGAATGCCGAGCGGATACAGCAGATAGAACTGCCACTCGACGGAAAGTGACCACGTGTGCAACAGCCACTTCAGGTGCGAGCGGACATCGAAATAACCCGCCTCGCGCCAGTAGACGATGTTCGAGAAGAAGCCGAGGCTCGATCCCGCCGCCTTGCCGAACGCGCGAAACTCGGAAGGCAGGAAGACGAGCCAGCCGAGCACGCCGAGCATGAAGCAGAGAAACGCGAGGGCCGGAATGATGCGCCGCGCGCGATCGGCATAGAACTCGAGCACCGAGAAGCGGCCCTTCTCCATGCGTCTGAAGATGATGCTCGTCATCAGATAGCCCGAGATCACGAAGAACACGTCGACGCCGAGAAAGCCGCCCTTGAAGCCGGGCACGTCGAAGTGAAACAGGACGACCGCGAGAACCGCGAACGCGCGCAAGCCGTTTATATCGTTACGGAAATTCATCGCACTTTCCCTCGTTGTTCTTATCCCGCGCACGCGCCGGCGCGCTGCAATGGCCGGAGCCGATGCGGCGCACCCGCGATGCGGGTTGTTTTCCAGTGTCTTGTTGCTTCTTCGTACGTCGTCAAACGAACAGCCCGAACTCCATCTCCGCAAGCCTGCTCTCTTCGGATTGCGTCGCCCGCGCGACTTCCGCCATGGTCGCGGGCCGCACGCCGTAGGTCTCTCTCAAATGCGCATGATGCTTGAGCACCGCTTCGAGCACCGCGAGATTTTCGGCGAGATTCGCGCCGAAGTTATGCGGATGCCACCACAAGTGAAACGAACGGCCGGTGCGCGCCGCCGATGTCATCGACTGCTTGATCCGATGAATGCGCAGCCATTCCAGCGCCCGCTTGTTGCGCGCATACGGACGCAGGAAGCGGCTGGAGCGCACATCGACGAGCCCGCGCGAAGGACGCGGGTCGAAGGCGTGATCGCCCGAAAGATCGATATAGGCGTCGGCGAGACGCGCGGCGCGGCGCAGCGCGGCTTCGTCGGCGCGCGAGGTTTCCCGATACATCCAGTTGCGCTCGGTGCCGCGGTACGCGATCAGCCCTTCTTGCGCGCATACCGAAAGGTACGCGTTGTTCACCTGATTGCGCGGAAACACGATGCTCGCGGGCGGATCGGCGAGACGGCGGATCGCCGCGACGGATGCCTGCATGTCGGCGGCGAATTGCGCCTTGTCCTGCCCCGCTTCGAGACAGTAGTAATGACAGAACGTATGGCTCGCGAGCTCGCTGCCTTCGGTATCGACGATCTGGCGCGCGAGCGACAGCCCGTAATGGTACGGATCGCTTTTCTCGTCCGCGCCGATCGAATCGATGTAGCCGTTCGTGTACGGACTGAGCTTTGCGTCGTCATACGACGGACGGATATCGGGCAGATTCGCGAGCAGATCCTTCTTGTTATCGAAGAGCAGCATGCCGACCGTCGCCCATGTCGCCTTCACGCGATACTTCGTGAACATCGCGAGCATGGCCGGAATCGCCTCGCGCACGCCGAGGATGTTCTTGCCATACGTGGCGATCGTGCGATGGTCGCGCACGCCCCACATCAGTTCGAAATCGAGCGAAATCAGGAAGTAGGACATGGTCGTCAGGGCATCAGGAAGTATTTATAGACGCCTTCGAAATAGCTCTTCGTTGCGTCGGCGGCGACGGCCACGTACACGCCGAAGGTAATGACGAGAACCATCGCGTTCTTGATCCGGATCTCCGGCGCGAGGAAAGGCAGGAGCAGCGGCACGCAATACCAGACGCGGCCCTTCGCGAACGGAAACACGAAGAACGCGACGACGAGATACACGAACAGCCCGAAATGCATGATCGACAAACGCGTATAGCCGAGTTCGCGCTTCGTTTCCGGCGAGCGCCACGTCGAGTACAGCACCATGACGGACGCCATCGTGTAGAACAGCAGCAGCATCAGCAGCTTGATCGTGAAGTTTTCCTGATAGCCGGTGTATTCGTCGATGCGGCGTCCGCCGTACGTCGCGAACAGGAACTTCGCCGCCGACGCCAGCACGACCGCCGCCGCGCTGACCACGATGAGCGAACGCTTCTTCTCGCCGCCGAATCCCGCGGCGAGCAGCAGCGCGGTCGGCACCGCGAAGGTCGTGTGCACGAAGCTCGCGAGACCCATGCCGAGCGTCGGACGATTGAAGCGGCACGCGAACAGCATCGCGATCGCGAGCCCGAAGCCCTGCCGGATCTGGAACAGGCCGACCGTGGCGAGCGCGTACGGAATCACGAGCCACAGCAGCAGGCCGATCAGCGGGCGCCGCGTTTGCAGCAGCGAATACATCACGATCAGGTTGAGCAGCACGACCGTCGTGCGAATGCCGCCTTCGGGCGTCACGCCGAACGCGTTGAGCATGATGACCCACGTGCGCCAGCCGAGCTCCTCGGTGATGAGGCTGATGAGAAAGCCCATGTCCGACTCGCGGTTCTGATAGAACTGCACGAGCCAGTGCCAGTCCGTCGAGCGGAAGTACTGAATGTACGCTTCCTGGTCGAAGATCAGGCCGACGCTGCGCTCGCGGAACGCCACGATCGAAAGCGCGGCGGCCGCCAGCACCAGGAACGCCCATCCGGAAGGCGTCATGAAGTACGCGAATCCGCGCACTCTGTTCGCGGGTGCGCGTTGCTGCGCCGTGTTGTCCATTGTGGTTGCTTGCATCGTATTGGCCATTTTTTTCGCTTTAGTTATTCCGTGGGCGCGCTGTCAGGGCACGAGCCTCAGGTTGGTGACGACGATCTTCGGTCCCGCCTTGTCGTAATCGATGCTCTCGACGGTGGAAAGCCGCGGGCTCACCCACGTCGGCGAATGGCTCGCGATCTGCCCGGACACTTTGCGCCCGTTCAGCTTGAGCGCCGACACCGCGAAGGCCGCATCGCTCGCGCCTTCGTCGCGATGATTCGTGATGCCGATATCGACATGCTTGGGCATCGGCCCGACAATCTCCTCCAGCCAGACGATGATGCCGTAGCGGCACCTGCGCGTCGTCGGATTGACGATGCGGATGTTCTCCAGAATGTCCGCGTTGCTGTTCGGCTCCGCGTCCAGGCCCGCTTCCGGCTGCGTGCCGCCGATGTTCTCCCACAGCGGATTCTCGAACACGATGTTGCGTCCGCTGATGATCGACACGCCCTGTCTGCGGCAGCGGTCCGCATGGTGATTCACCACGCGAATGCCGCTGCTGTACTTGTATTCGACGTTGTAGCTGTTCGCGATATAGATGCCGTCGCCCCAGCATCCGACCGTCTTCGGCGAGATGAGCGTGACCTCGGTGCTGCCCGCGATCGAAAAGCCCATGCCGTGACCGTTCTCACGCAGCTCCGGCTTGGCGGCGTTCAGTTCCTTGCTGCCGTCGAGCACCGCGTTTTCGACGAGCACATTGTTCACGTCCCAGATGCGGAAGATCGAATAGAACGACGTGTCGTGCGGCAGCAGCTTGATCGACGCGCCCGGCGCGAAGCGCACATGACTGTCGCGACGCAGATCGAGCCCTTTCTCGTCGATGCGGCACTTGCCCGTGATGAGCAACGTCGCGTCGACGGACTGGTCGATGGCTCTTTGCAACGCGACGCGGTCGTTGGTCTTGCCATCGCCCTTCACGCCGAACGACTTGTCGGTGACGACGTCGCGCCGCTCGGCCGCGCGCGCGGTGAGGCCGAGCGCGCCCGACCCGCCGGCCACGGCGCCCATCAGCAGCGAGTGGATCACGCGTCGCCTGTCGACCATTACGCTTTTTCTCCCGTGACCGTGCGCCGATACGCCGTGCTCCTGACTTCGTCGCCACGCGTGCGCGCGCCGAGTCGCGTGAAGATCGCGTCCCACTGGCGCAAGATCGCCTGCGACGAGTAACGTTGCCGCACCGATGCCGCCGCCTTGCGTCCGAGTTCGGCGCGCAACGCTTCGTCGGACATCACGCGCCGCAGCGCGTCGGTCAGCGCGGCCTTGTCGGCGAATGGCACGAGCACGCCGTCTTCGCCGTCGCGGGTCAGTTCGCGCGGGCCGCTCTTGCAGTCGAACGCGACGGTCGCGAGTCCGAGCGCCATGCCTTCGAGCATCGCCATCGGCAAGCCTTCGTAGCGCGACGACAGCACGAACGCATCCGAGCGCGCCATTTCTTCCCACGGCGTCGTGGTCTTGCCGGGCATCAGCACGCGCTCGCCCAGCTCGTGCTGCGCGACCTGCGCTTCGAGCGCCGCGCGCTCGGGGCCTTCGCCCCAGATCCACAAATCCCAGTCCGGAAACTCGGGCGCGAGCGTCGCGAACACGTCGATCAACCAGTCGAACGCCTTTTGCGTGTTGAGCCGCCCGACCGCGATCAGCCGCTTGCGCGCGCTCTTCTCGACGGACTTCGGATCGAGCAGCAGCAATTCGTCCGGCAGCGGATTGGGCACCACTTCGATGCCCTTCACGCGCGGCACCATCTTGCGAAACGACGCCTCCATGTTGTCCGTGAGCAGCGTCAGCAGATCGGCGAACGGATAGACGAAGCGGCACATCCGCATCATCAGCGACGAGCGGCCATCGGCGGAAGGGTCGATATGCTCGCTCGCGATCACCGGAATGCCGAGCCCGCGCGTGGCGAGAATCGTCGTGATGTTGACGTTCGAGAGAAACGACACGACGACATCCGGCGCGCTCTCGCGAATGAGCGCACGCAGCGCGCGAAAACGCGCGGGATATTGCAGCATGCGCGCGCCGGCCTTCACGCGATCGGCGAGGAAAACGCAGCGCACGTTTTCCGCGAGCGGATAGAAGCACGCGCCGCGGCCGCTGTACGTGATGACGAGCGTGACGGTGTCGCCGCGTTGCGCCCACGCATTGACGAGCGATGCCGCGACGCGCTCGGCGCCGCCGCTTCCCATCGAACTGACGACGAGCATGATTTTCATCGGCGTCGGCTCCTCATCGCTCGGCAACGGGAACGCGCAGGTTCGGCCGCAACGGAACCTTCACGCCGGACTCTTCGAACACTTCCTGCCACAGCGCGATCGTTTTCGGCAATGCGAAGGTGTCGTTGACGGAAGTCGCGCACAGCGCCATGCGATGCCGCTCGGCGTCGTCCCGCATCAGCGATTCGAGCGACTTCGCGAGCGCGTTCGCATCGCCGACAGGATTCACGAGCAGGCCGTTCGTGCCATGCGTGACGATCACGCGCGGCCCGGAATCGCAGTCGTAGCTCACCGCCGCGCAGCCGCTTGCCATGGCTTCGACGAGCGTCATCGAAAAGCCTTCGAAGTGCGAACTCAGCACGTAGAGATCGGCGCGTTCGTACCAGTCCGCCACGTTGCCCGCGCGGCCCGGCAGAAACACGCGGCCGTGCAGCTTCGACTCTTCGACGCGCCGTTCGAGACTCCCGCGCGCCTGGCCTTCGCCGACGATCACGAGATCCCATTGCGGCAACGCGCCGGCGATCTTCCGGAACGCGTCGATGAGACTGTCGAAGCCCTTTTCCGGCGACAGCCGTCCGACCGCGAGCAACACGCGGCGCTCGTCACCGACGACGCTGCGCGGCTCGATCATCGGATTCGTTCGCGCGATCGGCAGCGTGAACGGCGGCGGAATCACCTTGACGTCGGTGCAGCGGCAATGCGTTTCGATCCATTCGCGGGTTTCGTCGGTGAGCGCGACGACCTTGTCCGCGAAGCGATACGTCAGAAGCCGCAGACGCTCCCAGAACGGCGTGAGCGGCGCGCGCGGCGGATGCGTGTGCTCGCTCGCGATGATCTTGTACGGCAGGCCGATGCCCGCGAGAACCGCGAGCACGTTGGCCGTCGCCATGACGCCGAGCGCGACCGTCGGCTTCGTCTCGCGCAGCACCTTGCGGAAAGCGAGCACGCGCTTCAGGTTGGACAGCGCCGTGCGCAGCATGCCGCCGCCTTCGACGCCGCCCGCGAGCCCCAGCTCGATGCGCTTCACGCGCGGATGAAACGGATAGACGTCGCCCTCACCTGCCGTCAGCGTGACGACGGTCACTTCCCAGCCGAGCGCCGCCCACTCGTTCGCGAGATTGGCGGTGACGCGCTCCGCGCCGCCGCCGTGCATCGAGTAGATGAAAACGACGATTTTCATGCGGTCCTCGTCGCCATGTCGGCTTCGGCCGGCACGAGCCGCCGCCCGGAAAGGAAGCGGATATACCAGGGCATCGCGATCGCGAGACCGTCCGCGAGCGCAATGGCGTGCGCGTAGCCGAGCAGTTGCGCGGCCTTGTCGACGTTGGCCTGCGAATGGCGCACGTCGCCGGCGCGGAACGGCGCGTAGACCGGGCTGCCGTCGTTCAGCACGCCGTTCTCGGCGAGCACGCGCTTCAGGCCGTCGTAAAGCTGATTGAGCGTCGTGCGGTCGCCGACCGCGACGTTGTAGACCTGGTTGCGCGCCTGCGCGTCGGACATCGCCGCGAGGATGTTCATCTGCACGACGTTGTCGATGAAGCAGAAGTCGCGGCTCGTCTCGCCGTCGCCGTTGATGGTCACCTGCTCGTCGTCGATGAGCGCGGCCGTCCACTTCGGAATCACGGCCGCATACGCGCCGTCCGGATCCTGACGCTTGCCGAACACGTTGAAATAACGCAGGCCGATCGCGTTCAGGCCGTACGTGCGCGCGAACACCGATGCGTACAGCTCGTTCGCGTACTTCGTCACCGCGTACGGCGAAAGCGGCTGGCCGATGCGATCCTCGACTTTCGGCAGGCCCGGATGATCGCCATAGGTCGAACTCGACGCCGCGTAGGTGAAGCTCTCCACCTTCGCGTCGCGTGCGGCGACGAGCATGTTCAGAAAGCCGCTGATGTTGACTTCGTGCGTCGTGATCGGATCGTTCACGGAACGCGGCACCGAGCCGAGCGCCGCTTCGTGCAGCACGTGCGCGGCGCCCTTCATGGCGGCGCGGCAATCGTCGAGATTGCGGATATCGCCTTCGATGAAACTGAAGCGGTTCCATTGCGCGGGCGTCACGAGCGAGCGCACTTCGTCGAGATTGCGCTGATGGCCCGTCGCGAAGTTGTCGAGCCCGACGACTTCCTGATCGAGCTTCAAGAGCGCTTCGAGCAGATTCGAGCCGATAAACCCGGCGACGCCCGTGATCAGCCACTTGCGCGGATTGCGCGTCAGTTGCTGGCGGATCGATTCGTAACGATCAGACATGAAAGTCTCCAAGATTGCCGACGGGCGCGGCGTGTTCGCGGCGCTCGCCTTCGATCGCGATCGAGGGCACCAGCTCGCGATACACGGCCAGCGTCTTCTCGATGACGATGCGTTCGTCGAAATTCTTCAGCGCCTTTTCACGCGCGGCGAGGCCCAGCTTTCTCGCGAGCGCGCGGTCGTCGTCGAGCTGGCGGATCGCGTCGGCGAGCGCGCGGGCGTCGCGCACCGGCACCTGCAAGCCATCCACGCCCGACTCGCTGACCACTTCGCGGCAGCCCGGCGCGTCCGTCGTGATGAGCGGCAGCGCGCAGCCCGCGGCTTCGATCAACGCTTTCGGCAGGCCTTCGCGATAGCTCGGCAGCACCATCACGTCCACTTCGGCGAAGAGCTTCGGCATGTCGCTCACATGACCGAGCCATTCGACGAGTCCCTCTTTCACCCAGCCCTGCACCATCGCCGTGCTCACCGACGCCGGATTGCCGTCGTCGGGCGAGCCCGCGAGGAGGAAGCGCACGGTGCGATTCTCGCGCCGCAGCATGCGCGCCGCCTCGACATATTCCTCGATGCCCTTGTCCCATACGAGCCGCGCCGCCAGCAGGATGCGCAGCGGCTTGACCGCATCTTCGGCCGACTCTTCGCGCACCTTGAAGCGCGTCAGATCGACGCCCGAGCCCTTGATGAGGCGAATCCCCTTCGATTCGACGATACGCGCGGCTTCGAACAGCTTGATGTCGTCCGGATTCTGCAGGACGAGAATGCTGTCGCGGCCGTTCAGCGCCGTGCGCATCACCTGGCGCACGACCGGCTTCAGGATACGCGCCTTCAGGTCGCGGCTCGTGAAGACGTAGCCCATGCCCGCCACCGCGTTCACGCGCGCGGGCACGCCTGCGAGCTTGCTCGCGAACGAGCCGTAGACCGCGCTCTTGATCGTGAAGCCGTGCACGAGCTGCGGCTTTTCGCGCTGGAAGAAACGCGCGAGCCACAACACGAGCGCCAGTTCGCGAAGCGGATTCAGGCTGCGGCGGTTCATCGGCACCGCATGCCAGCGAAAACCGAGATCGCGCAGCTTCGGGCCGTATTCGCCGTCCGGTGACAGCAGAATGACCTCGAAACCCGCGTCGCGCAGTTTGCGAGCGAACGAAAGACGAAAGTTATATAGATACCAATCGGTGTTGGCGTACAGAACTACCTTGGGCATCTTCATTGCGAACTCCGAACGTCCGGTTGACATCGCCGCGGGCAACTCCCGAATCTCGGGAGCCGAACCGCGGCGATGTTGTGCGACGGCCTGCATCGGCTCATCCCGATGCCACCGAACCTCAGAGACGCATGTCGCTCGCCTCGGGCGGCAGAACGTATTTGAGGTCGCACAGCACGTGCCGCGCCTTGCCGTAGGCGTGAATGCCGTCCGCGCCTTCATCGGCGAACTGGCGGTGCGCCACGGCGAGCACGATCGCGTCGTAGACGCCCTTGGCCGGCTGATCGATCGGATCGATGCCGTACTCGTGATGCGCCTCTTCCTTCGACACCCACGGGTCATACACGTCCACCTGGACGCCGTATTCCTTGAGATCGGCGATGATGTCGACCACGCGCGTATTGCGCAGGTCCGGGCAGTTCTCCTTGAACGTGAGGCCCATGATGAGCACGCGCGCACCCGAGATGGCGATGTCGCGCTTGGTCATCGTCTTCACGAGTTGCGAGACGACGTAATTGCCCATGCTGTCGTTCAGGCGGCGCCCGGCGAGAATGATCTCCGGGTGATAGCCGATCGCCTGCGCCTTGTGCGTCAGGTAATACGGATCCACGCCGATGCAATGGCCGCCGACGAGACCCGGACGGAACGGGATGAAGTTCCACTTCGTGCCGGCCGCGAGCAGCACGGACTCGGTGTCGATATTCATCTTGTTGAAGATGATCGAAAGTTCGTTGATGAGCGCGATATTCACGTCGCGCTGCGTGTTCTCGATCACCTTGGCCGCTTCGGCGACGCGGATGCTGCTCGCCTTGTGCGTGCCCGCGGCGATGATCCCGCGATACAGCTCGTCGACGAAATCGGCCACTTCGGGCGTCGAGCCGGACGTGACCTTCTTGATGTCCGGCAGACGGTGCGACTTGTCGCCCGGATTGATCCGCTCCGGGCTATAGCCGACGAAGAAATCTTCGTTGAATTTCAGGCCCGACATCTTTTCGAGCACCGGCACGCACTCTTCCTCGGTCGCGCCGGGATAAACCGTCGATTCATAGATGACGACATCGCCCTTCTTCAGCACGCTGCCGATGGTCGTCGACGCGCCGATCAGCGGCGAGAGGTCCGGACGCTTGTAGTGATCGATCGGCGTCGGCACGGTGGCGATGAACACCGTGCAACTGCGCAGGTCTTCGACTTCGGCGCTGTACTGCATGAGGGTCGCGGAGGCAAGCTCGGCATCGTCGACTTCGAGCGTGACATCGCGCCCTTCGCGCAGCGCGTTGATGCGCGCACGGTTGATATCGAAGCCCACGACGGGATGGCGCTTGCCAAATTCGACGGCGAGCGGCAGGCCGACATAGCCAAGACCGACGATGCCGAGTTTCAACTCTTGCGGCGAGAACATATTCACTTCTCCTCGTTATGCAACTCAGGACGTTTATTTAGTACTGCTTTTCGATTCAGGGTCCAGCAGGAGCGAATGCCGGATGAGTCAGCCTCTAGACTTCCTTGTCGGCCTTGTAGGCGGCGTAGGCGTAGCCACCGTACTGGCGCGCCTGGGCGTAGTTGCCGTAGTGCACCTTGAAGCCGTTGAGCAGGACGCCGGTCACGCTGGCGCCCGACTGTTCGAGCCGCTTCACGGACTCCGAGATTTCGCCGGAGCGCGTATCCCCATAACGCGCCACCAGGAAGATCGAACCCGCGACGGGCGCCATGATCGCCGTGTCCGACACCGCCAGGATCGCCGGCGCGTCGAGCAGCACGATGTCGTATTCTTCAGACGCGCGGCTCACCGACTCCGTGAACGCGTCCGACAGCAGCAGCTCTGCCGGGTCCGGCGGATAGAAGCCGCACTGGACGAAGTCGAGGTTGTTCAGCACCGAGCGATGCACGGTTTCTTCGAGCGTGGCGGAGCCGTTCACGACATCCACGAGACCCTTGCCGCGCGGCAGACCGAAGTACTGGTTCAGGTGGCCGCGGCGCAGGTCGCAATCGACGAGCAGCACGCGCTTGCCGCCGGCGGCGAGCAGCGTCGCCAGATTCGCCGACACGAACGACTTGCCGATGCCCGGCAGCGGGCCCGCCAGCATCACGACGTTGTTCGGCGCATCCATCAACGCGTACTGCAGGGACGAGCGCATCATGCGCAGGCCTTCCACGGCCGGGTCCGTCGGATAACGCGAGGCGAGCGCGAGCTGTTCCGGCTTCTTCTCGGCGATGCGCTTCGCGAGTTCCTTCTGGCGGTCGCTGTCCGGAATGGTCGCGAATACCGAAAGACCCGTCTTCGATTCCAGTTCCTTCGGATCGAGCACGCCCTTGAACAGGAAGTCGCGAGCGAAAGCCATCACGATGCCGATAAAAAGTCCGATACCTGCCGCGATCACGAGCACCAGCGCCTTGACCGGCTTGACGGGACGCTCGGGCACTTCCGCGCGGTCGAGCAGTTCCACGGTCGGCACGCGGCCGGCCTTGATGAGGCGCATCGTTTCGATGTTGTTGCGCAATGCCGAATAGACATCGGTGCTGACACGCACGTCGCGTTGCAGACGCAGCGCGCCCTGCTCGGCCGCCGGCATCGCCTTGACGCGCGCCGCGAGGTCGCTGATGTATTTCTCGGTCGCCGCGATCTGCTGGTCGATCACCACCACGCTCGGATGCGACGGCGAGAAGTGAACGGCCAGGTCCGAACGGCGGCGCTTCAGGTCGAGCAACTGCGCGTCGGCCTGCGAAGCCTGCTGCATGACGATGCGGCCTTCTTCGTCCGGATTGAACAGCGTGCGGCTGTTCCGATACGCGTTGTAGTTGTCCTCGGCCGTTTCCATCTGACGTTTCGCGTCGGGAAGTTGCTGCTCGAGATATTCGAGCGACTTCTCGGCGTTGATCCCGCGACGGTCGGCGTTCTGCCGGATATACATCTGCGAGAGTTCGTTGATGGTCGCCGCGACGAGCACCGGGTTCTTGCCTTCCAGCGTCGTGCTGATCACGCCCGACTTGTTGCCCTGCTCGGCGATCGTCAGCGAGTTCTGCAGGCGGTCGATGGCGGACACGCGCGAGTTACGCGTCAGATCGAACTCGACGCCCTTCTCGCCATGAATGAAGCCGACGAGCAGCGAGATCGGACCCGCTTCCGTGTCGAAGCGCTGCACGGTGCCGGTCTGGCCGCCGACGCCCGTTTCGATGCCGGGGCCGCGCACCTGATACTGGCCGTTGCCGAGAAAGCGCAGCGTGTATTCCTGGCCTTCGTACTTCTTCGGCACGTCGAACGCGGACACGTCGATCGATTCGGCGCCCCAGGCGTAGCCGCCACGGCCGAAGAGACCCGGCGTCGACGTTTCGTCGGTGGTGCGCGCGATCATTCCGCCGATCAGCGGGAAGCGATGCGGCGCTGCCTGGATATAGAGCTTGAGCGCATCGACGACAGGACCGAGCACGAACTTCGAGCCGATGACCTGGATTTCGCCTTCGGCCGTCGCGCGCTGGTCGAACATCGAGGCGGCGGTCCGCACCATGTCGCGTGAGTCGGTGGGCGGTGCGCTGCTCGAGTCGTCGACCCGGACGAGCATGCCGGCCTGGTAAATCGGTGCGGAGAAGTACGCGTACACCACCCCGATGCTGAAGACGACCGCCACGGTCGCCGCGATCATCTTCCAGTGACGGCCCAGCGTTTCGAGAATCGACGTGAGCTCGATCTCTTTGTCGGTCTCGGCCGTGACGGCTGACGCCTGATTTTTAACTTTCATAGAACGTCTCGTTACAGGCTCTTATGGGACCGGCGCGCGGCATGCGCACCGGATGCGGATCGAAACACCTGCAGCGCACCCGAAAGGGCGCAAACACCATTTCCTTATTCTTGAATTCAGGCCGGCATTCGGAGCCGTTAAAATCCCGCCCCGGCATTGCAGTCGTATTGAAACACACGACTCAAAAAAAGAGAAATTCCCACAGACGATTTTTGTTGTTTATCGAACCTTTCAAAGCGGCCGTGTGTTCTTTATCGCACTTTTAAGAATTTATTGAGTATGCGGGCCATTTGAACAAATCGGAAATTATCACAACCCGCTCTGGTGTATGCGCGGCACCGCACATATAATCGCTTTTAATCGGACGGCGAATTTTATGAAGAAAGCTGGTTTAGCCGGCATTGGCTTTTCGGACATTTTTTCGCCTACCGGAACAGCCCCTTCCCGCCTATGCTAGGCCTAGAGACGGCCGACGCTCCTCCCTCCAAAGCCGAACGTACCGACCCCGCAAGAAAATGCATGCGAAGGTGGGCTTGCGCACCGACGACGCACGATTCTCTTAAACCGGATTTAAAGTCCTTTATATGAAAATCGAGTTTTTACGGGTTTTTAAAATCGGGTTTGTATGAATAATCGGGGGAAGTCCCAATATAATCCCGGTAGGCTCGGTTTCACACATTAAAGCGCCATAAATGCGTGGACAATGGCAGGGGTTGTACCTACCATACGTTTTCGGGTTTTGATATTCGAAAAGAGATGCGCCCTCTTCGTGAGTGAGAAAAATGTTAAACCTTGCGCTTGGCTTCATCAGTTCTTTCTGCATGACGCTACTTATAGTTCGATTCGCGGGACGCTTCGGGGCGCTCTCCCTGGATCATGATTTAAATGGGGTTCAGAAGAACCATTCTCATCCGGTGCCGAGAATCGGCGGCATCGCGTTGATGGTCGCGGCCTGCGTGACCTTTCCCATCGCCGCGGTTTTCGGCGGCAATCCGCGCGACGAATCCCTGCTGCTGCTGCTCTGCGCGGCGCCGGCGTTCGGCAGTGGCGTGATCGAGGATTTGACGAAGCGCGTGAGCGTCCGCGCGCGTCTTCTGAGCGCGATGCTGGCGGCGCTTCTGGGCGCCTTCCTGCTCCACGGCGTGGTCGGCCGCGTGGATCTGCCGCTCGTCGATCCGATTCTCTCCGTCGCGCCCATTGCGATCGGCTTGACCGTGCTCGCGGTCGCGGGCCTCACCAACGCGGTCAATATCATCGATGGTTTCAACGGACTCGCCGCAGTCGTGTCGATTCTGATTTTCGGTTCGATCGGTTATGTCGCGCATGAAGTCGGCGACCTGCTCGTAATGAGCACCGCACTCACGATGATCGGCGCAATTGGCGGCTTCGCGATCTGGAATTACCCGGCCGCATCGATTTTCCTCGGCGACGGCGGCGCGTACTTCATCGGCTTCACGATCGCCGAGCTGCTCGTTCTGCTGGTCGCCCGGCACCCGGGCGTCAGCGCGTGGTATGCGATGGTCGTCGCGATCTATCCGCTCTTCGAAACGCTGTTCTCGATCTACCGCCGCCGGATCGTGCGCGGCCGGCCGGTCGGCGCGCCCGACGGCATCCACCTGCATACGCTGATCTTCAAGCGCATCGTGCGCAAGGGAAGCGATCCGCGCCAGCGTCAGCGCAGAAACGCGCGCACGTCGCCGTATCTGTGGGTGTTGAGCATGATCGGCATCGTGCCGGCTTCGCTCTTCTGGCATAACCCGGTGGTGCTCGCGGTGACCGCGGTCGTATTCGTCGTCGCGTATGTGTGGCTGTACACCGCGATCGTCCGGTTCAAGACGCCGCGCTGGCTGGTCGGCAGCAGACCGACTGTCGTTCCCGCCGCCGTGCCCGAGCAGACGCATCACAAATAATCGAAATCGCAGTTAGAGAGAAAGGCCCCGGTTCAACAGACCGGGGCCTTTTGCTTGGGTCGCGCTGTTACGAACCGATTGAAACGCGACGAATACAGCGCGTCGATCACGCAAGAAAAAAGGCCCTGGTCCGCAAGACCAGGGCCTTCATGAGCGGCGCGTGAACAGCGCCGGGCAACCGCCGATATCAGCTCGCCACGCCGGCAAGATCCGCCGCGTGCGACGCAAAGAGCGGGATCGACGAAGCATGCTGATGCTCGAGCCACTGCTGGAACATCAGCACGTTCCACAACTGCCGATGCCAGTTCTGCTCGCCCGACAGATGCTGCTGCCATTTCGCGCGCACCATGGCCGGATCGAAGAAGCCTTCGCGACGCAGCCGCGACGCGTCGAGCAGCGCTTCCGCCCAGTCGCGCAGCTCGCCGCGCAGCCAGTGCGTGATCGGCACGCCGAAGCCCTGCTTGGGCCGCTCGATCATCGCGCGCGGCACATGACGATAGAGCACCTGACGCAGCGCCCATTTCGTTTGTCCGTCGCGCACCTTCATCGACTGCGGCAGACGCCACGCGAATTCCACCACGCGATGATCGAGGAACGGCACGCGCGTTTCGAGCGAGACGCCCATCGCGGCGCGATCGACCTTCGTGAGAATGTCGTCGGGCAGATAGGTGATCATGTCGAGCGCCATCATGCGCTGCACGTCGTCGAGGCCGGTGAAGGCCGGTGCGTTGCCGGTCATCAGCGTGGGCGGCTGATAGCCGCCGATCACGAGCGCGGCCGGGTCGTTCCATTGCGACATCAGATGCAGATACACCTCGTCGCGCGACTGGCACGACAGCAGTTGCGCGCCCTTGTGCAGCTTGTCGCCGACTTTCACGCCGCGTAGCGACGACGGCAGGATCGGCTCCATCAGCCCCGCCATGCTGTTCCAGCGCTTCGGCGAAATCCCGGCGATGCCCGACGCCGCCAGCTTGCGCAACGGCGCCGGCAGCACCGTCATCTTGTCCCACATGTCCGGTGCGGTCCGGTAGCGCTGATAGCCGCAGAAGAGCTCGTCGCCGGCATCGCCGGACAGCGAGACCGTCACGTGCTGCCGGGCCAGTTGCGATACGAGGAACGTCGGCACCTGCGACGAATCGGCGAACGGCTCGTCGTACAGATCGGGCAGACGCGGGATGACGTCGAGCGCTTCACGCGCCGTCACGTACAACTCCGTGTGGTCGGTGCCGAGGTGCGCGGACACGGCCTTCGCGAGCTTCGCTTCGTCGAAGTCGCTTTCATTGAAGCCGATCGTGAACGTCTTCACCGGCCGCGTCGATTGCTTCTGCATCAACGCGACGATCGTCGACGAGTCCACGCCGCCCGAAAGAAACGCGCCGAGCGGCACGTCGGAGAGCATCTGCTGGCGGATCGCATCGCTGAGCAAGTGTTCCAGTTCGTCGACGGCGTCTTCGGCGTTGCCCGCGAAACCGCGCGCCGCGCCATTGACGGCGGCCTCGACGCCCGACCAGTAAGCCCAGATGCGCGGCTCGCGCCGTTCGAGCGACACGGTGAGCATCTTGCCCGGTTCGAGCTTGTAGATGCCTTCGAAAATGGAATACGGCGCCGGCACGCAGCCGTGCCGGATCTGCAGCGTCAGCGCGCCGCGATCGACATTGTTCTCGAACGCGGGATGCTCGCGCAGCCCCTTGAGCTCGGAACCGAACACGAACGCGGCTTCTTCGCCCTGTCCCTGCCAGCCGTAATAAAGGGGCTTTTCGCCGATCCGGTCGCGCGCGAGCGTGAGCTGACATTCCTGCCGGTCCCACACGGCGAACGCGAACATGCCGACCGCGCGCTCGATGGTCGCCTGAATGCCCCAGGCATCGAAGCCGGCCATCAATGTTTCGGTATCCGAACTTCCCCGCCACAAGGGCGCGCGTTGCGTATCTTCGAGTTCTTCACGCAGATCGAGATGATTGTAGATCTCGCCATTGAAGACGATCACATAACGTCCGCTGCCCGACGACATCGGCTGATGCCCCGCCGACGACAGATCCTGAATCGCCAGCCGGCGATGACCGAGCGCGATGCCGCGCAGATCATCGGTCCAGTCGCCCGCGTCGTCGGGTCCGCGATAGGCGATGGCGAGCGCCATCTTCCGGACCGTTGTCTTCGAGTCGCCCGGGCCGATGCCGCGACCACCCAGAAAGCCGACGATACCGCACATGTTCGTTCTCCTTCATATATGGCCAGAGGCCACGCTTATGCGATGCTCACTTTTCTTCGACGAGCCGCAGGTAGATATCTTCGAAACGCTCGCGCGCACGCATCATCGTGAATTCGGCGTGGATGCGCGCCTTCGCCAACTGGCCGAGACGGATGCGCTCGTCGGGCGTCATGTCAAGGACGCGCGACAATCCGGCCGCGAGCGCGTCCGTGTTTTCCTTCGCGACGACCACGCCCGTGTTGGCGACGAGCATGGCCGCATCGCCGACGTCGGTGACGACGCATGGCAGCGCCATCGCCATCGCTTCGCCGACGACGTTCGGGAAGCCTTCCGTGCGCGACGAGAGGCAAAACACGTCCATCGCCGACAGGCACGCGGGCACGTCGCGCCGCTCGCCGAGCAGCACGAAGCGCGCGGCGAATCCCGTCTGCGCGATCCAGCCGGCCAGTTCGCGATTGTTCGCGTCGAGATCGCGGCCGACCATCATGAAGCGCACGCCGGGATAACGCGCGGCCAGCATGCCCGCCGCGCGCACGAAATTCTGATGATCCTTCACCGGATGAAAGCGCCCGAGAATGCCGACGACGACCGCGTCGCCGTCGAATCCGCATTGCTCGCGAATCGCGGCGCGTTGCTCGGGCGTGGCGGACAGCCGCGCGACATCGAAGCCATTCGGCACGACCATCATGCGGCTCGCGTCATAGCCGACCGACACATGCGCCCGGCGCGAGGCCTCGGCCGCGCACACGATGGCCTGCGGCACGGAGTACGACAGCCACGCGCAGACCTTGCGCAACAGCACGGTCACGCGCGAGCCGCCCGACTTGACGTCGGTCGTGCGCACGCCCCAGACGATGCGCTTGTGCGCCGCGAGCCGTCCCGCGAGTCCGCCGAGAAAGTCGGCGTGATACATCCACGTCTGAATGATGTCGGGGCGTTGCGCGCGAATCAGCTTCACGAGTTGCCACAACGCGCGCGGGAAGCCGAGCGGCGAACGCATGCCGAGGCTATGCACGTCGATGCCGCGCGCGGCGAGTTCTTCGCCGACCTTGCCGGTCGTCGTCAGCGAGCAGACGACGTGACGAAACCGTGGATCTTCGATGTGCGACTCGATGAGGCGCTGAAGCATGCGTTCAGCGCCGTCCGCATTGAGCGCAACGATGACATGGAGAAGCTTCATGATCCGGCTGCCGTTTTTCTACGATGGGCCCGTCCCCAGGCAACCGGCGCGCGTCGCTGACGGAGATGCTGGTGCTGACGGGTGTTTGTTATGGCGATGGCCTGCCTCGCCGGAGACGAGTCACCAATGTAAGCCGGCGCGCATGGCACGCACTGTGCGACGTGCCACACGCCGACCGTCTTGCCCGCGGCCGTCTCTCAGGTCATGCGCGCCTCATCGCGCCGCGCCACGGATTCCATTTGCGAAGCTGCGTCTTCAGATCGATGACCGTGATTCCGCCGACCGCGTTCCACGTGTGAAGCCCCTGATGGCCGCGCGGCGGCGTGCGGATCGAAACGGTCCGCTCGGCGTAGGTCGTGGTCGTGAGTTCCGTGATTTCGCGGAACGTCAGCGCGGCGCCGTATTCGCGTTCGCAATTCTGCGCGGGGCGAATCAGGCGGTTCTGTCCGTCGTTGAACAAGTTGCCGGCCATGCGCGCGAGACGGCAGTCGGAGACCACGGGATTCATCGGATGCGCGGTCCATTCGCCGAACGGACTGTCGGAATGGAAAATCGACAGTTCGTCCCAGTTCGATCCGCCGTCTTCCGTGATGCTCGTGAACATCCACCACGTCTTGCCGTCGTGATAGAGCGTCGTATCGGCCGCGACGACGTCGCGCATGATGACCTTGTGCAGCACCCACTCGGTCGGGAACGAAGCGGCGCGGTACATTTCGATCGTACGATTGCCGCAGGTCTCCGGAATCATGAAGACCTCGCCTTCATGCTCGAAGAGGAACGGATACGACAGGTGATAGCTCTTGTCGAGCACGACGCGCGGCGTCTCCTGCCACGTCTGCGTGGCCGGATCGAACGCGATGTGGCTGATCGTGCCGCGATTCGTGTCGTAGGGAAGGCTCTCGAAGAACAGGTGATAGTCGCCGTTCTTGCCGCGCCAGAGGAACGGATCGGCGTGAAACTGCGACGTCATGCCGGGAAGCGTGACCCAGTTGCGGCTTTCGTCGCCATCGACGCCGTTCTCCGCGCCCGCGCGACGATATGCCAGCACCCAGTGTCCGCGCTGAACCAGCAGCTTGAGCGGTTGATTCAGCACCTTGCGGCCGAGATGCCGCAACGCGAAGCACGCCGACGTGAACGCCGACAGACGCGCCGGCCGCGCCTTCGCCTTGACGAGCGGCAGATCACGCGGCGAAGAGGCCGCGTTCAGACGTTGCCGCGCCCGTTCGACGAGCACGGCGACGCGCCGCAGACTCGTCTGCAGCGATTTCAGGAAGAAGAGCTTCTCCGGAATCGCGACGTACGACTCCGCCAAGAGACGCATCTCGTCCGAATCGGGCGACTTCCAAACGACCTGAATATGAGGAGTCCGGCATTGGAGCAGCGCTTTCCACAGCGCCTCGATGTTCTCGCTGCCGTCGTACAGGACCATGATCGGTGCGCGGGCAAGAGCGCGGCTGTGCGGTGCCTCGACCGAGTCACCGTAGAGCCGCTTTTCGACGCGCGTCCACCACTCAAGCACGGAAGGATATGCGGGTTGCGCCATTTCTTTTCCCTCAGACAGCGGCGATTTGCTAGTCGATTCCACTCCAATCTTTAGCTAAGCGCTTAACTGTCTTTATATGTGTTGTGGTCCGGCGCTTTTGAAATGATGAACAGTCCATTTCATGTTGATGCCGGCGAAGAAAGACTAGGGTCTGGGGAATGCGCGTGCGGTGCGCTATCGCACACAGTTGCGACAGCTAATTAATGCGAGGGATTTGAACGGCTGTGCCGGAAATGCGGCGCCGCGTGACGACCGGCGGGCTTGTGGGCGGCGATTTCGCCGACGCGGAAGGATGTGTAACTCGTTGGCGGAACAGGAGATTTTTTCGCGAATCAGGGCTCGTCGCGGCGCACGGCGACTTCGCGCCTGCGGAACCACGTCAGCCGCTTGTGCCCCGGCTTGCTCGTTTCATCGGCCTTATGTCTGGAAAAAGGCGAAAAGATAATTTCGATCACGGCCAGTAAAGCAAGACCGATTATTGCGAAAAAAACAATTGCGCCTATAACACCGGCTACTGACATGCTTCCTCCGCGCTCGTCCGCGTTGAATCAAGCATTTGATAAAACCCGTGGCTAAAAGTTGGTCGAGTGAATTTGATTTATCGGTGATTATATCACACGGCTAATCGTTCGATTTCCTGCATGCGACCGCTACGATGATTTTCGGATGCATCCCATGCATGCAAATCCCTGAACAAATAGGTGAAGCCCATTCTGTTCCATTGACCGTTCGCGCCGGAGACCGCCGCCCGCACGCTTGAAGGGCATGGCAGTCGGCGAGCGCGGTCGGGCGGACGCGTGCGTCATTAATCCAATATCGTGCGCAGCGTATTATTTAGTGCGGTCTGATTCTCGAAAGACAGCATTTCGCCATTCGAGGTCCTTCAAGTGATTCGTATGTCGCCGACAGTACCGGCCTATTTGACCGACAATTAAACGGCCATTCGGCGATAGAAGTCTGTATTCAGGCTAGCCGTTCTTTTTCCGAGCGTTTGTCGGACGTCGTCAAGAGAATGTCCGCAACAGCCAACAAGGAAAGGCCCACCACGGCCACGAATCCGACGGTCCCGGCGAACAGGGTGACGAGCTTCATGGTTTCCTCCGCCAGTCAAAGGGCGAATGCGTCCGTTGCTCAAAATTGCGGCGGGCGCTCCGCGATATACGCACGGGCGCCCTCGGCCGTTCCAACGGTAGCATAGACGCAACTTCGCCGAAAAAGTATTCATTTGGCAGCGAAATATGCGTCCGCGCGATTTAGGCAGACAAGAAAAATCGTCAGTCGGAAGGAAAAACGATCTGATTCAGCGACCGCGCCGGGCAACACCCGCCGACACCTCCTGCTCCGTCCCCTCGCGGCCCCACGCGTGTTTCGCGGAATCGCGGCCGCCGCCCATCGCGCGCATCAGGATCGCCCTGGTGCCCGGCGTGGCGCTGACGTGCGCGAGCTGATGCGCCTCGACCCACAGCAGTTCGTGGAATCGGGCGTCGGCTTTCGGTCGCAGATGCACGTGGTCCGGTATCGCAATGCGAAAAACATGATGCAGGTGATGCGCCGATACCTGCTGAAACAGGAAAGCGGCGGCGCTCGCCTCCACGCCGGTGTCTTCGTGCAGCGCTCGGATCGCCGCGACAATCGTCAATTCGTCGAATGCTACCGCTCCGCCTGGCAGCAACCACGGTCCGCCACGCTCCCGGACCAGCAGCACTGACTGGTGACGAACCAGCAGCACAGTTGCTCGTTCTCTCATCCCCGTCTCCGTGTTGCACCCCAATTCGTTGTTGGATTTGATGGTGCGATACGACGCGCGGCGTGCCATTTTGAATTCACCGTCCCGTCGATCTAAAGCTTGAACTGGCGTGCACGCTCGATCTTCACAGGCTTCGCTGCGCTTCGCAATGCGTGATGTCCCACGTATGTGCGCTTTATGACGAGAACTTTCGGGATTGGAGAAGAATAGTCCGATGCGCGGCCGCGCGCGTGTCCGAACGCGCGCGGCCGGCGATGCCCACTACGATGAGCGAGCCGGTATCAAGCTCGATATCACTCGCCGAGCGCGGGATCGCTCATGCTGTCGCGTCCGGTCTCGACGTGGCCCGCGAGACGCCGCAGGAACGCGGCATCGGTATCGACCTTGATTTCGACGTCGTACCAGCCGTGCGCGTCGCGCAGATCAAGGTAGACCTGCGCGGTGTCGCCGCCCCGCACGCGCCGCGTGATCGTCTTCGACGAATCGTATGCATTGGTCACGCTGAAGGTGCACGCGGCCGTTCCGCGATTCGCGAGACGCAGTTGCAGATTGCCGTTGGCGACGTCGTAACCTTCCGCGACTTCCGGCGCGGCCTGCTCGCTCGACCACCAGCCGCGCGACTGCGCGCCCGCCTTGCCCGCGATCCGCCGCAGAAAGCCGTTCGGTCCATGCACGACGAAATCGAAGCTGCCGTCCGGATTTGCCGCGACGCGGTCCGCAAGACGCTTGCGCGCTTCGACCGTGTAGCTGCGCGGCGCGTCCGCGCTGGCGTTGCGATAGAGCAGAAAGACGGCGCCCGCGCTGCCCGTGTTGACGAAATCGAACGAGACGGTGGCTTTCGATGCATCCCCGCGCGTGCGCACAAACAGTTCGTAAGGCAAGGCGCGCGCGGCGCGCACGCCGGGCTCCTGCTTCGGGACCGCCTGCGCGGCGGGCGGCACGGGCTTGTAGTCCGTATGGCGCTCCTTGTCGGGCGGAACGTAGCCGCTCGTGCCGGGAAGCGTAGGCATCGCGGCATTGGGATTGCGGAAATCGAACGCGGATGTCAGGTCGCCGCAGATCGCCCGGCGCCACGGCGTGATGTTCGGCTCGGCCAGGCTGTGCGCATGGCCGAAACGCTTCTGGATGAAGCGAATCACCGACGTATGGTCGAAGGTTTCGGAGCACACCCAGCCGCCTTTCGACCACGGCGACACGACGAGCATCGGCACGCGCGCGCCGAGGCCATACGGGCCGCTCGCGTACTTCGCGCTGCCCGGAAAAATCTCGGCGGTCGTATCGACAGTCGAAAGGCCGTTCGCGCTCGAGGTCGGCGGAAACGGCGGCACGACGTGGTCGAAGAAACCATCGTTTTCGTCGTAGTTGATGAGGAGCGCCGTCTTGCTCCACACGTCCGGGTTCGACGTCAGCACCTGCAAGACCTGATCGACGTACCAGGCGCCATAGTTCGCGGGCCAGTTCGGATGCTCGGAGAACGCTTCCGGCGCGACGATCCACGAGACTTGCGGCAGCATGCCGGCCTGCACGTCGCGCTTCAGGATCGCGAAGTAATCGTCGCCGGCGGCCGCGTTCGTGCCGCGAAGCGCCTTTTCGTACAGCGGACTGCCGGGCTGCGAATTCTGATACTGCTTGAAGTAGAGCAGCGAGTTGTCGCCGTAGTTGCCGATATACGCGTCGTCGGTCCAGCCCCAGAAGTGTTTCGCGTCGAGCCCGTCGCCGATGTCCTGATAGATCTTCCAGGAAATGCCCGCTCGCTCGAGCACTTCGGGAAACGTCGACCAGCCGTAGCCCGCTTCCGCGTTGTCGACGACCGGACCGCCGCCCGTGCCGTCGTTGCCGACGTAGCCCGTCCACATGTAGTAGCGGTTCGGATCGGTCGATGTGTTCGTCGAGCAGTGATAGGCGTCGCAGATCGTGAAGGCGTCGGCGAGCTGGTAGTGGAACGGGATGTCGTCGCGTTGCAGGTACGCCATCGTCGTCGTGCCCTTGAACGGCACCCACTGATCGTACAGGCCGCCGTGAAATGCGCCCTGCCCGCTTATCCAGTCGTGCGGCAGATCTTCCAGAAACTGCAGGCCGAGGTTCGCCGCGCCGGGATGAAACGGCAGCACTTCGCCCGCGCCGGCCGCGATCGGCTGATTGAAAACGGGCTTGCCGTTCGGCAGCGTCACGGCGCTCTTGTCACCGTAACCGCGCACGCCGCGCAGGGTGCCGAAGTAATGATCGAACGAACGGTTCTCCTGCATCAACACGACGATATGCTCGATGTCCTCGATCGATCCATGACGGTTGTTCGCGGGAATCGCGAGCGCCTGGCGAATGCCGAGCGGCATCACGTTCAATGCGGCGGTCGCGCCTGCAGCCTCGACGGCCGCGCGCAGAAAATCACGACGGTTTCTGTTTTTCATTCGTTTCGCGGGGAAAGTGAATAGGAAAGGTCAGTCCACCGTGTGAATCACCGGTGTTGCGAGCGGCTCCGATGCAACCGGTGCCATCGCGGGTCGTGCGGCTTGATCGGATGCGCTTCCTGTCGCTTGCTTCGCCCAGTCCTGAAGCTCGCTCGTTGCGCTGATGGTGGATGTCGCGGACGGCTCGCTGCCCGTCGTGTCGGCCGATGACGATGAATCCGCGTCGGATTTGCTGCAACCGCAAACGATTGCGCAGACGGAAACGGCCAAACACGCCACGACGATGCGGCGGCACGGGACGATCGACATCGGGGTACTCCGGCAGGGTCGCGCAGAACGGATACAGCGCTGCGAAGCTTAGCCACGGCTTGTGTAAGCAATGTGACCGGTCCGCGATACCATAGGCCCGCAGGCCAACGACATGACAGAGGACGACACCAGCGTGCTACAGCGTGACGATGCGAGCGGAGACCTTCGCGAATGCAACCTGCGCCCGACCGATCGCAAGCAAGCGCTCTTGCTCGCGATGGCGCTCTCGCTCGGCAGCGCCATCGCGCTCGGGCTCGCGCGCTTTTCGTACGCACTCCTCCTCCCGCCGATGCGGCTCGACCTTTCGTGGAACTTCGCCCAGGCCGGCGCGATGAACACGGCGAACGCGTTCGGCTATCTGCTCGGCGCGCTCGCGTTCTCCCGCTTGTCGATGCGCGTCGCGTCGCGGACGCTGTTCATCGCCGGATGCGTGCTCACGGCGTTATTAATGGCGGCGAGCGGCGCAACGACCGATACCAACGCGCTGCTCGCGCTGCGCGTCGCGACGGGCATCGGCAGCGCGCTCATCTTCGTGAGCGGCGGTGTGCTGGCTGCGCGGCTCGCATCGATGTCGCCGCGCGACGCGGGGCTCGTGATCGGCCTCTATTACGGCGGCACGGGCTGGGGCATCGTGGTTTCGTCGGTGCTCGTCCCGCTCGCGGTCTTGCCTGCCGCGCACGGCTGGCGTTTCGCGTGGATCGCGCTCGCCGCGGCGTGCGCCGTGTTTTCGAGCGTGGCGGTCCGGGCCGCGCGGCAGATCGAATCCGCGCATCCGCTTTCGTCGGCGCGACACGGCGCGGATCGCGCATCCGGCGTGCCGGTGCAGCGGCGTCGTTTTGCGCTCGCGCTCGCCGGATATGGATGCTTCGGCATCGGCTATATCGGCTACATGACGTTCATCGTCGCCCTGCTTCGCAACGCGGGCATGAGCGCGTCGGTCGTGAGCGGCTTCTACATTCTTCTGGGTGTGGCGACGGTCGCATCGGCGCGGATGTGGTCCGGGCTGCTGAATCGCATGCGGGGCGGTCAGGCGCTGGCGATCCTCAACGCCCTGCTCGCCGCGGCGACGCTCATTCCGGCGATCATCGTGCATCCGCTGGCGGCATTCGTTTCGGGCGCGCTGTTCGGTGCGACGTTCCTGTCCGCCGTGGCTTCGACGACGGCTTTCGTGCGGCACAATCTGCCGGCGAATCTATGGCCGGCCGGCATCAACGCATTTACGATCGTGTTCGCGCTGGGGCAGATCGTCGGACCGGTGGTGATCGGGAGGATATCCGATAGCGCGGGGCTGACGCGGGGCCTCGTCTATTCCGCGTTCGTGCTCGCGGCGGGCGCCGTGCTCGCGGCTTGTCAGAAGCCGTTAAACCAGCCTTCGGAATCGGGCTGACGAATAGTACGGATTCCAGATGAATCCGCGGCGCTTCGTGACGATCAGATCCGGCTGCCCGCGCGCGCCTTTTTCATCTTCGCGTGGACATGCGAACAGAACGCGTCGGCGACCACGCGATTGACCGTGAGAATGTTGTCGGCGCTCACGCTCTCGCGCGAAAGCCCCTGCTTTTCGATGAGCCGCTGCGGAATCAACTGGCTCACGAACGAGTGACACAGTTCCTTGCGCGCCGGGGCGTCGACCGATTCGAAGTACTCGCGGCCCGCTCGAATCTCTTCGCTCATCTTGGCTTTGGCCGTGTCGTTCTGAACCTGGATGCTGGCTTCGAGATGCGCCTGAGCCGTATCGCGCGAACGGCGGTCCTTCTTGTCGTCTTCGAGTTGCTTCGCCTTGATCGACGCCATCTTCCGGTCCGCTTCGCCGATCCGGTAATTCCCCTCCAGCGCCTTGAACAGATAGCCGCGCGGGCTGACCGTCACCTTGCCCTCGTTGAGCTTGTGACGCGTGTATTCGATGGCCTGTTCGAGCCGCGCGTCGGTCCAGACGTCGCGGCGCTTGGCGAGACGTTCGAAGTCGGGCGTGTCGAAGGCGAATTCGTTGTGCAGCAGGAGATACATCGAATCCTGAATGCCGGCGCGCGCGGCGTCGGCGCCCTGCTTCTTCGTGAAGCGGAAACGGATCTTCAGCTTTTCCGCCGGAACACGCTCGGCGTTGGGCTCCCAGCTGACATCGAAATCGGAGACGTCGTTGAGCTGGTCGATGGCGGGCTCGAGGAAGCGCTTCTTGAACTCCTTCACTTCCTTGCGCGACTCGCCGACCTTTCCCGGCCATTCCAGCACGTCGTCGAACGCGAACCACTCCGTCACGCCGTGGCCTTCGCACGGGATGAGGCGGTCGTAAATCGCGCGGGCAAGCGAAAGCGAGAAAGCCGTCGATGCACGCAAGCTCAGCCAGTGCGCCTTGTACGGGCTGATCAAATACTTGATGACACGCCCCGCAAGCAGGATGCAAACGACGTTACGCTCGATGTAGCAATCGCCCAGCAGACTGATGGTGCCCCAGGAGTCCTTTTCGGTCAGCTCTTCGATCGACGGCGCCGTCATGATTTCGACGCGCGCCCTGGCCGCGGAGCGCATCTGCGCGATGAGGTGGCTGTGGTTGCGGCTGTCGTAACGCATCAGCCACTTGAAGTAGTTGATGTCGGCCGTGAACGTGTAGACCTTGTCGTCGATGAGTTCTTCAGGCGCCTTGGTCGCGACGATGAAGTACGCCGCGTCGAGCACGCGCCGCGCGGCGATGCCCAGGCCGCCAACCCGCGTGAAGATGTTGTTGCGCAGGAAACCGATGTCCCTTGTCGATTCGCAGATCGCCGAGCCTTGCGCAGACATGTCTTCGTAGATGTCCAGCGCGAGTTGCTTCGGTGTGACAGTGAGGTCTTGGTTTTCCATGCTTCCGATTCGGCTTCGATCCCCGGCACTCTATCAGGCGAGCAAGGGGTGTCAACACAAAAACCACCCCGGCTCGGCTACGAGTTTATCCGCACAAAAAGCGTCCCGATCGCTGAAGTCGATCACAATTTCCGCCCCGGTCGCCACAATTTCCGCCCCCAGTGACCAATTTACGGTTCGTGCAGCACAAAAACCGCCCTGTGCTTCACAAAAAGCGTCCCTATCCACAGGCTCGGTGATTGATTTTTAAGGAAAATGAGGTCTCTTGTTTGTTGGTGGGTGGGTCTAGGTTTACAAAAAACAAAACAAGCAAGCGCGAAAAGTTTACGGAATTCGGTGTGAAACCGATTACTAAGTACCTGAATATGCAGGGGAAAATGATTGTGCACAAAAACCGCCCTCGGGGTGGTTTTTGTGCTGTCCTCGAAAGAGGCTTAATCGCTGTGGAGGCCGATTGGCTCGTCGGCGTGATATGACCGCTCGAATCGAGCGTTGCGAGAGAAAAAAAGGCGAAAAATCAAATGAATACGGGTTTGCCGATGGCCGAACAGCCAATTCTCCGCGCAATACAACCTTGTTTACGCGTATTCGTGTATTCTGCGCTTCGGCGTCAATACTAGGAGAAAGCGCAGAATGGCAAACGTAGGCACCCTACCTATGGAAGACCGAAAGGTAACCCTTCGCGAAGTAGCGGAGTTCGCCGATAACCTCGAACCCTTTTCGGACAATCTTCGGGAGCAAATCCTCGCTCCGCGTCCGCGCAAGCTCGCGCCCTACTACACGATCAGCGAACTGGCTGAAATGTGCAATCTGACCCGGCAGCAGATCCAATATCTGGTGACGAAGGGCGAAGGCGGATTGCCTGCGGGTACGCTCAATGGAAGTGGCCGCAGTCGCACGTTCACTCTGCCCGAAGTGCGCGTCTGGGTGAAGATGGCTTCCGACATATACCAAACCCGCCTCGACGACGGCGAGAGCGCCTTCCGAGGCAAAGTTTTGACCACCGCCCAATTGAAGGGCGGATCGGCAAAGACCACGACGACGGTTTGCCTGGCCCAAGCGCTAACGCTTCTCGGCCGCAAGGTGCTGCTGATCGATCTCGATCCGCAGGCTTCGGCATCTGAACTGTGCGGTCTGTATGCCGAGAAGGAGATTTCCGGCGACGACACGGTGCTGCCCTATATCTACGACCAGAACGTGGAAGGCGGCCTTGGGGCGAGTGTGCAGTCGACGTACTGGGATGGCCTCGACATCATCCCCGGACATACCTTCCTATATGGAGCGGAGTTTCTTCTGCCCGCTCGACAAAAGACGATTCAGGGTTACCGCTTCTGGGCAGTGTTGCGCGAGGGACTCGAACCGCTGCGATCGCAGTACGACTATATCTTGATCGACACGTCGCCGTCGCTGTCGTACATGAACCTTAACGCGCTGCTTGCCGCGGACGCGCTGGTCATGCCGATGATTCCCGAGAATCTCGATTTCATCAGTTCGCTTGCGTTCTGGCGTTTGTTCTCGGATGTCGCGGAAGACTTCCTTCCGTACGAGGAAGACAAGGTCTACGACTTCATTTCGATCTTGTTGTCGAAGGTGGATTACGGCAAGACATCGTCGGCGCCGGTCGTACGTCAGTGGGCACAGAGCGCGTACGGTCGTTGGCTTGATCCGTTCGAGATTCCGGCAAGCTCAGTGATGAGCGGTGGCGCGCTTTCCTTCTCGACCGCTCTCGACGTCGTCAGCACGCACTCGACAGCGAAGTCGCTGCAACGGGTGCGGCAACCCATGATGCAATATGCGAAGTGGCTGGATGATATGTTCGTCAAATCGTGGAAGGAGCCGGCATGAGCAATAACATCCGAGAGCAACTCATGGCCAAGACGGCCAATCTTCCCAAGCCGGCGGATTTCAAGGGTGAGAACAAGAAGGATAAGACGAATCGCGGTCCGCAGACGATGCCCGGCATCACAAGCGCATTGGCCGCTGCCCAACTGCGAATCCAGGAACTGGAGGCGCGAGGCGTCGAGACTGAGATTTCCGTCGATGCCATCGTGCCGAATCCTTGGCAGCCACGTCGGCAGTTCAATGAGACCAAACTTTCGGAACTGGCACGATCGATAGGCGAGGTCGGATTGCTCCAAGCCGTGACCGTGCGACGCGTTGGCGAGGCGTTTCAGCTCGTTGCAGGGGAGCGACGTTGGCGTGCCCACAAGCTGATCAACAAGACGACGGTTCGCGCGGTAGTGATCGATTGCACAGATCAGGATATGGCGGCGTTGGCGTTGATGGAAAACGTTACGCGCGACGACCTGTCCGACTATGAAATCGCGATCGCGATTCGGCGAGCTGAAGCGGAGTTTCCTAATCGAACGCGACTCGCGGAAGCGATGGGTATCACGCGAAGTGACCTGTATCGCTTTCTCGCATACGACTCGCTACCGGACTTCGTGAAGCGCGATCTCGATTTGAATCCATCGGTGCTTGGAGCTTCGTCGGCGCAGGATATCGTCAACGCGTTGAAGAAGGCTGGCGAGCAGGGACTTAAGGCGCTGCAGGAACTGTGGCCGCAAGTGCTTTCTGGCGATCTGGTTCAAACGAAGGTTGCAGCGAGTTTGAGCGCCCAGGCGAGCCGCGGAGAGTCGGCTACGGATTCCGGTGGTCGAAGCATTCTCAAGATATTCGCGGGCAAGGTTCAGGCTGGAAGTATCACGAAGGATGTGAAGGGGCTTACGTTCAAGTTCAAAGCGGGTGTTATGACTGAGGAGCAGGAGAGTCAGTTGAGAGAGCACATAGGAAAGATGTTCTCTATCCGATCTGAGTGATCGGTTCGATAACCCGCTGCGGCGGGTTTTTTTTCGACCTGCACCGATGAGTGTCCGAATTCGGACACTCATCGGTTGCAGCAGGCAGCCTGCGATCGCGGTGCGGGTCGTTCTGGCAGGACTGTCCGAATTCGGACAGTGCGCGATCTTTCGATATGAGACTCTGACAAGTGTTCGCCGGCGGCAGATCCTGGCCGCTCAAACAGGCTGCTCCCAATACGAAGGGTGTCGACGCACCGCTGGCGCCTACGGTCGTAATTGGGACGAAGCGTGTCGAAGTGCGGCTAGTAGGCGCGGTCTGCAACGGCCCATCGATCCACGTTGATGCGGCTTAAAATGAGCATCAGTTAGCCACACGCGGAGGAGCCATAGCCTCCAGCAAGCAAAGTGTCCGAATTCGGACACTTGAAGACGAGATCAAATCCTGGATACCGCAAACTTCAAAAGGATCGAAGCTTGTCGCCTTTGGTAGAACGACAATTAGGCAGCGCAGAGTCAGCCGATGTGCTGTGGCGCAAGCAAGAATCGTCTCAAGAACTCTCGTAAGTCGCGGTCGCGTATGAAGGCGGATCGTCGATTGGAGCGCTCCCGAAACCTCCGTGCGACTCGTACCCGACGTCGGGGCTTTTGACGCTACGCGTCGCTAGGATTGATACGCAGGCTAGGAAAACAATGTCGCCGAGAAAAATCGATCCAACAAAATTGTTCAACTGAACGAATTCTCAACCGGCCTGACTTCACTACCTTATCGCGGAAGTCGATGTTCGAGACAGAGCCGATCCGCGCAGGAGACGGGCCAGTCATCGAAATCATCGGAACACGCGTCGGAAGAGGGGCCCGCTACCCGGCGACGGGGTGCCACGCCTCCGCGAGGCGTCGCTCTAAGACACCGTGTCCGTGAAACATCGGCGCATCAAAATTTCACGGACAAATGTCTTTTAAATCAGCTATTTAAAACTTACGTCCGAGATTGTTTCACGTTAAAGGACCCGGCAGACGGCGGCATTTTCGGAAACCGGCTCTTAAGCCGGGCAAGCATTCCGGTGAATGCCAACATGAACCCGATAACTGTATCGAACGATACATTTTTGTATGAAACCCGGCGACACACGTTGAAGGCACCTTCGCGCCCCATCGCCGCATTGGATACCGCGTCTGAATAAAGATGCCACACAGCGCCCGGCATCACCCCGAGGTACGAGTTCCGCCCCCGCTCAACGAGCAGCCTCGTCCATTATCGGAAGTCAGAAACTGCACTCGACGAACTCCGTCGCCCCGGCGACGACCGCAGCACGACAAGCCGCCGTCCTCCGCCAAGCCGCCGCATCAAAGCGGCGCCGACTTTCGCACAGGCACCGGCTGATAGTGCTCGCCCGCCTTGAAGCGTTCGAGCCGTTCGCTCGCGACCGACAGCGCAGCCAGCGACGCACGCCGCAACTGATGATCGTAGAGCGATACGATCGCGGCGAGCCGATCGAAGTCCTCCGCTGCGAGCGCCCATGAACCGGACGCGCGGCCCGCGCTGAACACGGCGGCCATCGTCTGGTCCGCGCGAAGCAGTTCGTCGTGCGAGAAGTCGCCGTGGCCCGCTTCCGCGAGGAACTTGGCGAGATACATCGCTTCGGTAATGTGCTGCGCGGGCGCGATGTCGGGCGAGCCCGAACGCAACGCCGTCAGCGACATATGCGCCGCGAGCGCGAGCTCGTCCGCCACGGCGCGCGGAATGGGGAGCAGCTGCGCTTTGCTGAGCCGCGCGCGCGTCGCCTGAGGCGAGCGCTGGAAAGGAAGAGTGCGTGACATGCGAGCATCGATGGTTGACCTTCTCAGGTTAACGTTCATCGATCGCCGAATCTGAAGGGTGCCGGCCGCGTTCCTGTTCGAAATGTTCGACGGCCGCGATCGCGCGTTCGCACTGGTTCGCATCGAGCGTGTGGATGCTGCATTTGTCGGGCTCGACGCCGATCGTCTGCGCGAGCCACTTCATCCCCTTGGATCGCGCCTCGAAAACATTGCAGCCGTCGCGCCGGACTTTCGCCTGCACGAGTGGTTCGAGCGCCGCATGCAGCTTCACTTTCAGATCGCGCAAACGCGCATCGGCGAGACGGCCGAGCGGGACATGGCGCGTGCTGCGCGGAAAGATGCCGATCCACGCCTGACAAGCGGCGCACATCCAAAGCGGGCCGTGATCGTCGCGATACGGATAGACTTCGTCGCCCGCGCGCGTCAGCGTCGCGGGCGCGCCGCAGTAGTCGCAGTTCGGATGAGGCAGTGGTTTGACAGGTCGGCCGACGCGCATAGCCAGAAACTCCCGGGTCGGGAAATCCAATATAACAAAATCGAAAGTCCGCTTCGAAACGCAAGCGCCGTGAAAGTTCCCGACGTCGACGGATCTCGCAGCCCGCTTAATGCAAGCTCGTTCGCAAAGTCATCGGCACGCACGAGTGCAAAGGAACGCGTCGATCGGGAATTTACTTTTTCGATTCACGGTATAGGGTAGGAGTGCGTGCTACAAGCCACGCGCTTTCGGAGCCTACAGGCCCCCAACCCTCAAGTTCGATCAGAAGCCTGGAAGGCGCATCGCCCGCGCCCGCAACCCGGTCCCCGCATGCGTGCTCGCAAGCTCGTCGCAAGCTTGCAGTCCTTAATTGATGTCTCGATCCAGGAGGTGATGGCGATGAGAGCAACTCTTCTATTGGCAGCAACGGCCGCCGGCGTCTTCGCGATGAGCACTGTCGCGCAGGCGCAAGACATGCAGATGTCGCCGGCTCAAGGCAGCGTCACACAGCAAAGTGCGCAGGACAGCAGCGCCGCAACGAGCGATTCAAGCTATGGCGGAACGATGGCGATGAGCAAGTCAGGCAGCGCATCGCGCGATGCGTGGGCGGGCAGCTCGACTCAGCTTTGCACGCCGGGCCTGAGTTGCAACATCTACAGTGGTCAATAAGCCGAAGTACCTCGGCTACATGGCGAAGGCGGCGGGGACGCCTTCGATCTCGCTCCGTCTTCCCGTCCGTCATCTTCCACTCCGCAGTCCCCCAATGGCGGGGTGATCTCCCTCCGCATGCATGGTTTTTCCCGACGATCGTTCGATCGATAGTAGAGCCCATCACAAGACGGCCTCTCATCGGCCGGTTTCCTGGCTTCGCATTCGTCGAGGCCACGCTCGTTCTCTGATGCATGACCCCATATGCACGCTTCGCCCGAAGCGTGAACGGAGATGAAATCATGGACTTCACTCAATCGATCGGCGACGGCACCGGCTGGTCCGACAGACTCGACGACGCCACGACGCTCGCCATGCTCGTCACGGCGATCGGCGAGCAGCAGACGAAGCTCGCCGCCAGCAGCCACACCGGTCTGAACGGGCGGGTGGACCGCGCGCAGCATCAGAAGCAATTGCTGGGCGCGTTCGGAACGCTTCGGATTGCTGATGATATTTTCGATGCCGCGCGATTCGGACCGTTCGCGTCGGCGGGACACAAGACCTATCGCGTCGCGTGCCGCATCTCGAATGGACAGCCGTGCCCGCAGGCCGATACGTCATCGGATGTCCGCGGCATCGCGCTCAAATTCTTCACGGAAGCGGGCGTAGAAACCGATCTGCTGATGACGAATGAAGGCGGCCGTTCGCATGCTCGCGATGCGGCACAGTTCATGGCGGTAGCCGATATCATCGTCGCGTTGCTTGCCGAGGGCACGGTCAGCGGCATCGCGCAGGGCTTGCGCGAGATGATGATGGCAAGGCTCGGGCCCATCGAAGGCGCGCGCATTCTGGCGATACTCTTCAAGGAAACAAAGGCGCATCACGTCGATAGCGTGGCGACCGAGCACTACTGGGGATCGGTCGTGCAGCTCGGGCAGGCCGCGGTCAAATACTCGCTGCATCCGCACCCTTCCTCGCCCGCCGGAACGAACGCCGAGCGTCATGGCGAAAACTATCTGCGCGCGGACATGTTCAATCGTCTGGAGCAAAGTCCGGTGAAGTGGCAACTCGGCTTGCAATTCTTCATCGACGAAGAAGCGACGCCCGTGAACGATGCATCCGTCGCGTGGAAATCGGATGTGGTCATGATCGGCGAACTCGAACTCGATGCGCCGCCATCCGCCGACGACGAAGCGCGCATCAGTCAGTTCGCGTTCAATCCGGCCAATGGTTTTGCGCCGCTCGGCATCACGCATGCGCGCAAGGATGTGTATGCCGCGAGCGCCGCGAATCGCAAAGCACGAGGCTTGCTGTCGGGCGAGGAAGCGCGCGCGCTGCTGAACGGGCATTGAAGTACGCCATCGCGCGATGTTTTTCTCCGATAATGAAGCCCATTCGGAAACGGGCCTTCGCGCCCGGGCGCTTCATTCAAATCGGAGCTCGCCATGCATCTCGCCGGCATGATTCTTCCGATCTTCGCCGTCATCCTGACGGGATGGCTCGCGCGCGTCTCGGGCTACATGCCGCATGCGCTGGCGCCGTCGTTGATGCGCTTCGCCTATTACGTCGCGATGCCCGCGCTGGTTTTCCTGACCATCGCCGACGAGTCGCTGCATTCGCTGCTCGAATGGCGCTTTCTCGCGGCGTTCGGCGGCGGCTCGATGATCTGCTTCGCGGCCGTGCTGCTCGTCGCGCGAATCGCACGCGGTGCCAGCCTCGCGGCGAGCGCGATGCTCGCCGCAGCCGTTTCGATGACCAATACCGGCTTCGTCGCGCTGCCGATCCTGAAGACGCTCTACGGCAAACCCGGCGTGCTCGCGGCGGCGGTCGCGACCGTGTTCGTCGGCGCGATCATGTTTCCCGTGCTCGTCATCATGGTCGAGATCGGCCGCCTGGACGCGTCGCGCAAGATCGACGTGACGGCGCTCATGCGTCAGATCGCGACCAATCCCGTGATTCTCGCGACGATCTGCGGATTGCTCTGGTCGATCGTCGGACTGACGCTGCCCGCGCCGCTCGCCTCGTTCCTCACGATACTCGGCGAAGCGCTCACGCCGTGCGCGCTCTTCGCGATCGGCCTCGATCTGACCTTGAGCGAGCTGCGCGGACGCGTGAGTCTCTACGCGCTGCTGACCGCGCTCAAGCTCGTGATCGTGCCGCTCGTCGTTTATGCGCTGTGCCTCGCGAGCGGACTCGGCCGCACCGCGACCATCGCCGCGGTCGTCTGCGCCGCCGTGCCGACCGCGAAAAGCGCGTACGTACTTGCTTCGGAGTACGAACTTGAGAAAAATGTCGTCGGCGCCGTCATCTCGATGACCACGCTCTTCTCGATCGTCACGCTGCTCGCGTGGCTCTACATGCTCCAGCGTTAGCGCTCACACGTCGCCCAGTTCTTCATCGACGTCGCGCTCTTCGTCGTCGGGCGGCGAAATGCCGAGCGCCTTGTCCCATTGCGGCTCGCTCAGATAACGCTCGCGCAGGAAATCGACAAACGCTTTCACTTTCGTCGTCGAGCGATGCGATGTCGGATACACCGCGCTCAGCCACAGCGGCGGCGCTGCGTAGTCGGGCAGCACGCGCACGAGCCGGCGTTCGAGCAGATCGCTTGCGGCGACCATCGTCGGCAGATAGACGACGCCCGCGCCCGCGCGCGCGAACTCGAGCAGCAAATGCACGCTGTTGGTCTTCAACACGGCATTGAGGGCAATTTCATAACACTCGTTGCCCTTCATGAGCGGCCAGTTGTCGCCCCACGGATAATGCGCATAACGCGCGAAATCGTGGCGCAGCAGATCGAGCGGCGTCTCGATCACAGGCTCTTCCTTGAGATACGCAGGCGTTGCGCACAAAACGCCGCGCACCGGAAAGAGCTTGCGTTCGACGAGCAGATTCGACGCCGGCGGATAGATCTGCAGCGCAAGATCGAAGCCTTCCTGCACGGGATCGATCACGCGATCGTTCACTGTCACGACGAACTCGATGCGCGGATGCGCCTCGCGAAACGCGATCAACGCTTGCGAAAAATGTCCGAGTGCGAACCCCGGAAGCACGTGAACGTTGAGCGTTCCAGAAAGCGACTGCGTTTGCTCGCTCGCGCGCGCCGACAGTTCGCGCACCTTCGAGACGAGCAGCAGGCAATCGCGATAGTACGTTTCGCCGACTTCCGACAAACGCACCGCACGCGTCGAGCGATGAAACAGCGCGACGCCGAAGTGCTCTTCGAGCTGCTTCACGCGCGACGTGACCACCGATTTCGCCACGCCGAGCTGACGCGCCGCGTTCGCGAAGCTCTGCGCTTCGGCTGCGCGAACGAACGCCTCCATCGACATGAAGAGGTCCATGCTTCCTCCTGTTTGCGTCCGCTACGCAGCGCCGTTCCGGTAACGCAGCGGTGTCGTGCCGAGCCGCTCGGAAAAGAGCGCCGTCATATGTTGCTGCGATGAAAACCCGCACGCGGTGGCGACATCGACGAGCGGTGCATCGCCCGAACGCAGCATGCGCGCCGCTGCGCCGATGCGCTTTTCCAGCACGTAGCGATAGAGCGAATAACCGGTGCGCGCTTTCACGCCATCGAAGACGACGCGCACGGGCAGACTGAGTTCGGCGGCGATATCGGCGCAGGAAAGACTCTGATCGATGTTATCCGCGACATACGTTTCGAGCGTGACGAACCCGGCGTCCGTCAGCGCGGACTTGCGCTCGCGCGAGGCGCGTTCGAGATGCCGCGTCGTTTCGATCCATGCAAGTGTGGCGACGCATTGCAGTTCCCACGGATCGGCCTTGTGCGAATCGCCGGGCGCTTTCTGGCGCGCATAGCGCACGAGATGCCGGATCGGATCGGCGCCGAGATTGCTGCGGCTGCCCGCACGCCGCAGCGCGTCCGTGCTGCGATCGGCGATGCGGTTCACGAACGCATCCGCATAACGAAACGCGATGAAGCCATGCCGCACGTCGTGTGCATCGATACGCATGCTGCCGCCGCGCGGATGATACGCGGCCGTTTCGGCGCGAAACGTGAAGGGCGCGGCGGGGCCGTCGTCATAGCGCGTGTCGGAGACGATGGTGCCGAGCAAGAGGCAGATCATGTCCGACGAATTGCTCAGTTCGAGCGAATAGGGGCGCGGGCCGGAGATGCAAAATTCGAGTCCGGGCACGCCTTCGACCGCACTGAAGCGGTCGATGCGGGCCGGCGCGGCGGTGGCGCTCATGGTCGTGTCTCCGTGTTTTACGCGGCTTGCCATCGAATCATCGGACGCCGCTGTTCACGCGAGTATAAAGGCGCGCGCGAAGCCTTTGCACGCGCGATGGGTCGCCGTTCGCGAACGCTGCGTGCGCGCTTTGTGTCCCGGTGTTAACCCGAATCCGCTCGCGATCCGCCCGGAATCTGTAATCCGCAAAACCTGAAAGACCCGCGCGCCGCGTCTTCGTAACGTTCGCTCATACGACACGAACGACCGGAGACGACGATGCAAACGCGACACAGGAAATCGACGATACGAATACGCACGGCATGCGCGCTCGCCATGCTCGGCGCGACCGGCTCCATGACGGCGCACGCCGCAGGCATTCCCTTCGCGACGGACCGCCCGCAGACCTGGCAATTCAGCAGCGACTTCGAAGGCACTTACGATTCCTTCGGCCAGAACCTCGAATGGAATCACGACAACCGCGCCTTCGATTCGCACGGCAATCAGGTCGCGGGTCCGGGCACGAACACGTTCGTCGGGCTCTCGACGTTCATTCACTACTGGAAAGTGCCGTCGCTGCCGCATGTCGGTTTCAACGCGAGCATCACGCTGCCCGAGATCCGCACGCAAGGCTCGCAGTTCTCGGCGAGCGGCATCGGCGATCCGCTTGTCGGCGGGCTCGTCTGGTACAACCCCGCGCCTGCGACGACGCTCGGACTTCAGGCCTATGTGCAGGTGCCGATCGGACAGAACGATGTATCGACGAATACGTGGTCGTTCTGGCCTTCCGTCTTCTACGACGACTGGTACGGACACCTGAATGTCGATCTGCTGCTCGGCGGCATTCTGCGCGGACGTACGCTGCGCTCGGGCCACGACGATCTGAGTCCGGGCAACACCTTTCATCTGAACCTGCGCGTCGGCTACAGCATTTCGCCGCCCGACAGCCCCTTCGCGATTCCCTTCGTCGGTCTCGATTACCAGACGAGCGGCGGCACGTTCAACCAGACCGCGTCGATGCCGGTATCGAACAGCGCGAGCCGCGAAACCACCGTGGGGCTGGGCGTCCTGTTCCAGTTCAAGCCGAACAGCCTGCCGTTTCTGCACCAGAAGATGTACGACCAGCTTTCCGTTCAGTACCAGCACTCGGTTTCGGGGCGCAACACCACGCTCACCAACGGAATTCTCGTGCAGGCGTGGCACTACTGGTGAGCACATTCAAACGACATGAGTCGATGGAGACGAACATGAGTGAGACGAACACGCTTCCCGCCGCGTCGCGGCGCAACTTCATCAAGGCCGCGAGCGCCGGCACAGCGGCGGCCGCGTTCGGCGCGGTGTCGCTCACGGCGCGCGCCGCGAACGACATCAAGTTCGATGCGGAATACGACGTCGTCGTGTGCGGCGGCGGCGGCGGCGGCTTGCCGTGCGCGCTGTTTTCGCGCTGGCTCGGCAACCGCGTCGTGATTCTGGAAAAGGCGGGCAGCGTCGGCGGCACGGCTGCGAAGGCCGCGTTCTGGTACTGGGTGCCGAACAACGAGCCGATGCGCCGCGCGGGCATCGCCGATCCGAAGTCCGATTACATGCGCTATGTCGCGCGCCTGTCGCGGCCCGAGCAATACGATCCTTCGTTGCCGAAGCTCGGTCTCTCGGACTGGGAGTACGAGATGTGCGAGGCCATCTACGACAGCGCATCGCCCGCTGCGGAACTGCTCGCGAGCAAGGGCGCGCTGCCGTACCGGCATGAAGCGGCGGTGCCGGATTACTGGGCCGAATTGCCCGAAGACAAGGCGCCGCGCGGCCGCGTGCTGTTTCCGAAGGACGGCTTGCCGAGCATGTCCGATGGCGGGCGCGTCGCGATCCGCACGATGAGCGCGGCGGCACGGCGCGATGGCATCGACATCAAGACGGGTTATCGCGTGCAGAAGGTGCTCGTCGATGAATCGGGCGCGGTGATCGGCGTCGAATCGCTGACGGAAGAGGGCACGCTCTTTCGTGCGCGCGCGAAAAAGGCGGTGATCTTCGCGACGGGCGGCTTCACGCACGACCCCGAATTGCGCAAAAACTTTCTGCATGGCGCGGTGTATGGCGGCTGCGCCGCGCCCACCAACGAAGGCGACTTCGTGCGCATTTCGAGCGCGCTCGACGTGCAGTTGCGCAACATGAACTACTCATGGATGGCGCCGATTTCGCTCGACAAGGCCATCGCGAAAGACGGCTCGCTCTCCGGCATCTTCACGCCGACCGGCGATTCGATGCTCTACGTGAACAAGTACGGCAAGCGCGTCGTCAATGAAAAGCTCGCCTACAACGAAGTCTGCGCGACCTTCTCCGAATGGGACGGCGCGAAGGGCGAGTATCCGAATCTCACGCTCATTTCCATTTGGGACCAGCAGGCACAGGACCATTGCGCGAGCGACGACTACGGCAGTCTCATCGTGCCGAAGGGATCGAACGATCGTCACGTGCTGCGCGGCAATACGCTCGCGGAACTGGCGGGCGCGATCCGCGAACGCATGGCGAAGTACCAAAGCGCGCTCGGCAGCGCCGGTCTCTCCGACGACTTCGTACGCAATCTCGACGCGACGATCAAACGCTTCAACGGCTTCGCGAAGACGGGCGTGGATCAGGACTTTCATCGCGGCGAGCGCATCGTCGAGAAGCTGTTCAATGGGCCGGTATCGAAGAAGGCCGATCAGAGGAACGAGACGATGTATCCGCTCTCCGCGAAAGGGCCGTACTACGCGGCGTTGATCGTCGCGGGCAATCTCGACACCAAGGGCGGCCCCAAAACCAATTCGCACGGACAGGTGCTGGATACGCGCGGCGAGCCGATCAAGGGCCTGTACGGCGTCGGTAATTGCGTCGCGTCGGCGTCGGCGCGTGCGTACTGGGCGGGCGGCGGCACGCTCGGACCGATTCTCGCGTTCGCGTATCGCGCGGCGCAATCCGCCAATGGAGTTCAATCATGATTCGGATAGCTAATCTATTGACGATACTTGCACTCGCCAGCGCCACGGCGCATGCGCAACAAGACCCTGTCGCGCTCGGCAAGAAGCTCACGACGAACAATTGCGCCGTATGCCATACGTTCGGCAAGGGCGAGCCGAACGGGCAAGGGCCGAATCTCTTCGGGATCGTCGGCAAGCCGTTGGCCTCGGACCCGAGCTTCAAGTATTCGGCCGGCATGAAGGCGGCCGCTGCGGGCAAGGTCTGGGACGACAAGCTGCTCGACGCCTGGCTCTCCGATACGCAATCCGTCGCACCCGGCAACGCCATGACCTATTTCGAAGGCGACGAAGCGCGACGCCAGAAGATCATCGCTTATCTGCGCACGCTGCATTGAACTGGACCACTGGAGACGAAAGCATGAACCCCATCACCATGACCGACGAACAGCGCAAGACCATCGCGCTCGAATATCTGCGCAGGCTCGATCGCGGCGCACCGTTTTTCGATTTGTTCGACGACCACGCCGAAGTCTATTTCCCGAAGTGGGGCATCGCGACGGGCCGCGCGGCGTTCGAGCAACTCTTCGCGGACCTCGGTTCCATTGTTGCGAAGTTCAAGCATGACCTCGCGTATCTGAACGTGATCCAGCAGGGCGATACGGTCGTCGTCGAAGGTACGAGCTACGGCACGACCCAAAGCGGCGTCGAGTGGCGCGCGGGCGTCACGCACGCGGGCCGCTGGACGGACATATTCGAAATACGCGACTTCAAGATCCAGCGCTGCTTCATCTATCTCGATCCCGACTACGAGGGCGCGGACACGCAGCGCTATCCGTGGCTCGCGGCTAAATAGTTGCGGAAGTAAGTACTTTCCCTAGGGCCGCGATCGAGCACGCATCGTTCGGCAAACGCGAACCTCGATTCATTGCCTCTTGCCGCGCGCAGCCCTAATCTTGATTCCAGCGCGACACCGCGAACGTGAACGCAGACATGGAGACAGACATGCAACAGACTCAACTCGGCAGCCTCGAGAACTATCGCAAAGGCACCATCGAAGTCATCAAGGGCAAGGCCTCGCACTACGTGATGTCCAACGTATTCGAAGTCGCGAACCACGCGAAGCCTTACGAAAAAGTGGTCGTCGGCAAGAACCTCAAGTACGTGATCGAAACGTTGCGCGCGGAAGGCGCGTCGCCGTGGTTCAGCGCATCGCACGATGAATTCGTGGTCGCGCTCGACGGCGAAATCGACGTGCATTTCATCAAGCCGTCCGATGGCGCGCTGGTGAGCGACGACATCGAAGGCACGGTCCAACTCGAAGGCGAGCCTTCGGGCCAGAAGATGGGCTTCGTGCGTCTGCGTCGCGGTCATCAGGCGCTGCTGCCCGCGGGCGCGGCGTATCGCTTCGAAGCGCGAAAGACAGGCGTGTTGCTCGTGCAGACGATTTTGGGTTCGGCTTCGGTCGAGAAGTGGGCCGACATCTGCATTCAGTAACGCCGCCGCGAACTCACATCTTTTGGAGCAAAAACATCATGGATCAAGGCATTTTCCTGCAAAGCGTCGTTGCGACCGACCCCGATGCGGACACCGGCTATCGCACGTTCAAGCTCGGCGACTTCGAATTCAGCCGCGACGCGTACTTCGTCACCGTGAAGTGGCCGGCGCAAGGACAGACGCGCTCGCACCAGATGCACGCCGACGACTTCCTGCGCGCGATGATGCGCGACGTCGCGTGGGGCTTCTTCTACGGCTGGGTCAATTTCGACGAAGTGATCGGCACGCGCAATCACTACGGCAAGGTCGACATGTATGCCGGCGCGTATAACGCGAGCTTCCGCGAGGCGGGCGTCGATTACACGCAGCAGTTCGAAACGCCGATCATCATGGCGACCTTCAAGGCGATCCTGAAGGACTGGGTCAACGAAGGCTTCGATCCGTTCGCCGCGCCCGAGGAAACCGGCTCGGCGTTCGGTGCGAAGCACGGCGACAACATCGCGGCGATCGATCGCACGCGTATCGCGACGAAGCGCATGCCCGGCCTCGAAGGTGATTCGCCGCTGCGCGACGACTTCCCGGTGAATCGCCAGTTCGCGGACGTATCGCAGGACGAGCCGGAGATTCACGCGGAGCCTGGATTCGAAGGGCAATTGCACGCGTTCAGTCTGTTCAAGTATCTGTCGCGTTCGGACGTGACGTGGAATCCGTCGGTCACGTCGGTCTGCAAACAAAGCCTCTTTTGCCCGACGACCGAGGAATTCGTGCTGCCGGTCTTTCATGGCAACGACCGCGTCGAGTGGTTCCTGCAACTGTCGGATCAGATCATCTGGGACGTGGCCGACAAGGACACCGGCGAGCCCCGCGCTCGCATCACGATGAACGCCGGCGATATCGCCGCGATGCCCGCCGACATTCGCCACAAGGGTTATTCGCAGAAGCGCTCGATGTTGCTCGTCTGGGAGAACGCGACGCCCGATCTGCCCAAGCGCTACGAAAGCGGCGAACTGCCGCCGTATCCGGTCGCGCTCTAAAGACCTCTCCGTTCCTCTTCGATACGAGCAAGACATGCAAACGCAACTCTTCATCGATGGCCGCTTCGTGCCCGCCCTTTCCGGCGAAACGCTCGCGACCCTGAATCCGCACGACAACAGCGAGATCGCGCAGGTCTCGATGGCCGGCCGCGAGGACATCGATCGCGCAGTGGAAGCCGCGAAAAAAGCGTTCCCGAAGTGGAGCAACATGGCGGCCGCCGATCGCGGACGCCTGCTCCTGAAACTCGCCGACGCCATCGAAGCCAACGCCGATGCACTCGCGCGCCTCGAATCGATGGACACGGGCCACCCGATCCGCGACACGCTCAATCTCGACGTGCCGCGCACGGCCGCGACGTTCCGCTACTTCGGCGGCATGGCCGACAAGTTCGAAGGTTCGGTGATTCCGGTCGAAGCGGGCTTTCTCAACTATCTGACGCGCGAGCCGGTGGGCATCGTCGGGCAAGTGGTGCCGTGGAATTTTCCGCTGATGTTCACGAGCTGGAAGATGGCGCCCGCGCTCGCGGCGGGCAATTGCGTCGTGATGAAGCCCGCTGAACTGACGCCGTTGTCGAGTCTCGCCATCGCCGAACTGATGGCGGAAGTCGGCTTTCCTGCGGGCGTCGTCAACGTGTTGCCGGGGCTCGGGCACGTCGCGGGGCAGTACATCGCGGAACATCCGGAGATCGGCAAGGTCGCGTTCACCGGATCGACGGCGGTGGGCCGCAAGATCGTGCAGGCATCGAGCGGCAATCTGAAGAAAGTGCAGCTCGAACTCGGCGGCAAGGGCGCGAATGTCGTGTTCGGCGACGCCAATATCGATGCCGTCGTGCAAGGCTCCGCGTTCGGCATCTTCCATAACCAGGGGCAGGCGTGCATCGCGGCATCGCGATTGATCGTGCATGAATCGATCGCCGATGAATTGCTGGAGCGCTTCACGTCGCTTGCACGTTCGATCCGCATCGGCGATCCGCTCGATCCCTCGACGGAAATGGGTCCGCTCACGTCGCAGATGCATCGCGATCGCGTGCTGTCTTATGTCGATGTCGCGCGCGAGCAGGGCGGACGCGTGCTCGCGGGCGGCAAGGCGCCGGATGCCGCGGCGCTCGCGAACGGCTGCTATGTCGAGCCGACCATCGTGCAGGCGAAACCGACCGACCGCGTCGCGCAGGAAGAAGTGTTCGGCCCGTTCGTCGCCGTGAGCACGTTCAAGAGCGATGAAGAAGCGCTCGCCATCGCCAATGGCACCGAATACGGCCTCGGCGCGGGCCTCTGGACGCGCGACCTGCAACGCGCGCATCTCTTCGCGCGGCAATTGAAGAGCGGCATGGTGTGGATCAACTGCTACAAGCGCGTGAGTCCGGGATCGCCCTTCGGCGGTGTGGGCGCAAGCGGTTATGGCCGCGAGATGGGCTTCGAAGTGATGCGCGAATATACTCAGGCGAAGTCGGTGTGGGTGAATGTCGACGCCAATATTCCGCCTTACTATCCGCGCTGAGCGCATCGGGAATCATGCAATCGTTCATCTATCAGGGCATGCCGTCGCGCGTGGTGTTCGGCGCGGGGAGCATCGAACATCTCGAACGCGAGATCGAACTGCTGGGCGCACAGCGCGCGCTCATCCTTTCGACGCCGCCGCAGCGCGATCAGGCCGAAGCGCTCGCCGAACGCATCGGCCCGCGCGCGGCCGGCGTGTTCGCGCAAGCGGTGATGCACGTGCCGGTCGAAACGGCGCGCGAGGCTCGCGAGTATGCGGCGCGTATCGGCGCGGATTGCGCGATCGCCATCGGCGGCGGCTCGACGACAGGCTTAGGCAAGGCAATTGCGTTGACATCGTCGCTGCCGATACTCGCCGTGCCGACCACGTACGCGGGCTCGGAGATGACGCCCATCTACGGTCTCACCGAAGCCGGCCTGAAGAAGACCGGCCGCGACATGCGCGTGTTGCCGAAGACCGTGATCTACGATCCGCAACTCACGGTCTCGCTGCCCGCTTCGCTTTCGGTGACGAGCGGCATCAACGCGATTGCGCACGCCGCCGAAGGGCTTTATGCGCAGGACGCGAATCCCGTCGTGAGCCTGATGGCCGAAGAAGGCATTCGCGCGCTCGCGCAAGGCATCGGCAAGGTGGTTGCAAAGCCGGACGATCTCGATGCCCGCAGCGATTGCCTCTATGGTGCGTGGCTGTGCGGCGCGGTGCTGGGCAGCGTCGGCATGTCGCTGCATCACAAGCTGTGTCATACGCTCGGCGGCACGTTCAATCTGCCGCACGCGGAGACGCATACCATCGTGTTGCCGCATGCGCTCGCCTATAACCGCGATGCCGCGCCCGATGCAATGAAGCGCATCGCTCGCGCGCTCGCCTCGGACGATGCCGCCCAGGGCACGTTCGAACTCGCGCGCGCGAACGGTGCGCCGACGGCGTTGAAAGACATCGGCATGAAGGAAAGCGATATCGATATCGCCGTCGATGTCGCATTGAAAAGCCCATACTGGAACCCTCGACCGATCGAACGCGCGCCGTTGCGCGCGTTGCTGGAAGCGGCCTACGAAGGACGACGACCATGAACGAGTCACTGACGCAAAACGTCACCGAAGCCTTCAGCCGGTGCGCCGATGCACGCACGAAGGAAATCGTCACCGCGCTCGTGCGCCATCTGCACGCGTTCGCGCGCGAAGTGAACCTCACGCACGACGAGTGGCGGCAAGGCATCGACTTCCTCACGGCCACGGGAAAGAAGTGCGACGGCATTCGCCAGGAGTTCATTCTGCTGTCGGATACGCTGGGTCTTTCGATCGTTCTCGACGACATCAATCAGCATCACGATGACGCTGCGACCGAAAGCAGCCTGCTCGGCCCGTTCTATCGCGATGGCGTGAAGGAATCGGCGTTCGGTGCGAACATCGCGCAAAGCGACGGCGAACCGGTGTTCTTTCATGGCACCGTCAGCGATACGAACGGAAGGCCCGTCGCCGATGCATTGATCGAAGTGTGGCAGACCGCGCCGAACGGCATGTATGAAGGACAGGACCCGGACCAGCCCGAAGGCAATCTGCGCGGCCGCTTTCGCACGAACGCGAACGGCGCGTACGCGTTTCATTCGATCAAGCCGACGAGCTATCCCATTCCGACCGATGGCCCCGTTGGACGGTTGCTCGTCGCGACCGGTCGTCACCCGATGCGTCCCGCGCATATCCACTTTCGTATCGACGCGCCGGGCTACGAGTCGCTCACGACCGCGCTCTATTCTTCCGACGATCCTTACGTGAACTCCGATGCGGTGTTCGGCGTAAAGCCTTCGCTCGTCGTCGAGTACGCGCCGAAAGAGGGCGGATATGAAGTCGCGCGCGATTTCACGCTGATCGCGAAGGCGCGAGCGTGAACGCGATCTGTTCGCTCGACGACGTGCCCGACGGCGGCGGCCTCGAAGCCGCGCCGTCGGTTCTCGTGCTGCGCCGTGGCGGCGAAGCGTGGGCGTATCGCAACGTCTGCCCGCACTTCTCGATACCGCTCAACTACGAGCCGGATGCGTTCTGGACCTACGAAGGCGGACTGCTGATGTGCGCCCATCACAGCGCGATGTTTCGCTTCGAGGACGGCGTGTGCGTCGATGGTCCGTGTCTCGGCGCGAGCCTCAGGCGCATTCCGATCCGCATCGAAAATGGCGTCGTGCTGGTCGCGGAAGACGTGCTTACATCGGATGCGCGGCGATGAAATTCTTGAACGCGGTGTAAGCGGGCTTCGGCGTGAAGCCGTCGAACTTCAGGAGACCGTATGCGCCTTCGCCGTGCACGGGATCGTCGTCATAGAGCTCGTAGGCCTGAATCGATTCGATATCGTATGTCGATGCAAGCGCGACGAACTGCGCCATCATGCGATTGCCGACGAGATACGCGGCGATCTGCTGATCGGTGCCGTAGTTCGGGCGCACGCCGAACTCGTTGATCCAGATCGGCTTGCCGAGCGCCTTGAGGTCGGCGAGCACGTCATGACAGCCGGTGCCGCCGCACGCGTTGGTGATATCGCCCTGTTCCGAGTACCAGTGCCACGCGGTGATGTCCCAGTCGACGACAGGATGCCCGACGGTGCCATCGGGCTCCATGCCCGCCGCGAGCATCTGTTGAAAGCCGTAGTGCAGCCACGTGCCGCCGCCCATGACGATCTTGCCGGACGTGTCCACCGACTTGATGCCCGCGATCATCCCGCGAATCACGCCGCGCAGGATTCGGAACTTCACGATATCGAATTGCTGCGGATAGATGCCATCGACATTGCCGATGAGCAATTGCGCTTCCATCTCGTTGGTGACTTCGTAGTATGGGTAGCGGCGCGAGGTCGCCGTCTGCTGTCCGAGCGCGAAGCCCACATCGTACGCTTCGGTTTCGTCGTTGAACGTATCGATGCTCATGAGCATCACCGGATACACGGTGATGCCCCCGGCCGCCATCGTTTGAGCGATGCCCGCGAGCTTGTTCGCGGTGCCCTGGCTATATACCTCGTTGCGATACAGCTTCACGCCCAGGTCCTGCAATTGCGAAAGCTGCAACGCGGGGCTGGAGATATCGTAGGCGCCGCCCTCGTTATTGTGGCCGTTCACGCCGTAGAAGGGCCGGACGGATGGCAGCGGCGTCGTGGTGTCGCCGGCGGTGCTGCCCGGATTCGTCGATGAAGAATTCGTCGTGATGTTCGTCGTTTCCGTGCCCGAGGCCGGAATATCCGTTGCCGGGACGGGCACGGCGGATGCGGATGCGGAGGCGGTTGCGGTCGCGGTCGCGGTCGCGGTTGCACTGCCGCTACGCGAGGCGTCCGAGGATGAAGCGGCGCTGTCGCCACCGCCGCCACCGCCGCCGCATGCGGCAAGCAGCACGCTCGCCGCGACCGCGAACGTGACGGCTTTGCATAGATTGAAGTTCGTCATGTACATACGCACTACTAACTGGTAGATATTCGTGTCCACGAAGTAGGCGCACGTTCCGCGAGTCGTCCGGGCGAAGACGGACGGACCGATGACGGACCTTCATCCCGCGTCAGGCGCGAAATGAGTGGAATGCTCGTCTGTCAGCCCCGATGAGCCGCCCGGAGAAGGGCGCTGCCGGAAGCAGGGGCGAAGGAAAGACCGCGCCGAAACCGGTCTCAATAGGGTTTACGGCGGGGATGGACGAGACTTGAACGCGTTTCGCGCAAAGCAAACGTTGCGACGATACGCGATCGGGAATTCTTACCCCGAATGCGGCCGATCCGCTTCGAGCGGTGAGCCGCCCAGGATCGACGTGGCATCGGCGCGTGCGTTGTCGAGTTGCACGACGCTCGCCTGACGCGCCGCGAGCGCGTCGCGGTTCGCGATTGCGGTGAAGATCGCCTTGTGACGCGGCAGCGACAGCGCGTGCGTGTTCGGATGACGGCTCGTCAACTTGATCGATTCGCTGAGCGCGAGCGACAGCATGTTGCCGATATACGAGAGCATGTCGTTGTGCGTCGCCGTCATGATCGCGCGATGAAACGCCAGATCCGGTTCGAGCAGATCTTCCGCGGTTTGCGCACCTTCCATCCGTTCATAGGCGACGGCAATGTGCGCGATGTCCTCGTCCGTGGCGGAAATGGCCGCGAGCGCCGCAGCGGCCGGCTCGATGATCTGGCGCACCGTCATCAGCGAGCGGAAGAACTCGCCTTCGGGAAGATGGTTGATGGTCCAGACGAGCACATCGGGGTCGAGCATGTGCCACTCGTCGCGTGCGCGCACGACGCTGCCCACGCGCGGCTTCGATACGACGAGTCCTTTCGCAACGAGCACGCGCGTCGCCTCGCGCAGCACAGGCCGGCTCACGCCGTAGCTTTCGCACAGCGTGGGCTCGGCGGGAAGACGCTCGCCCGGCCTGATGCGCCCGCTCACGATCTGCATGCCGAGCTCCTGCACGATGCGTCCGTGCATGCTCTTGCGTTGCTTGGGGTTGCGGTAATCCATGATGCGGCCTGCGCGATGTCTAGCTTGCGGTCGTCGCGCGCATCGCCCGATATTCCCGCCTCACGATATCCATCAACTCCGCGACCGACGTATTCGCGCTGCGCTGCTCGTACGTCACGCGTCCGCGCTGCATCAACATGATGCGATCCGCGATATCGAGCGTCTGCGCATAGTTGTGCATGATCATGATGATCGAGAGGCCGCCTTTCTCTTTCAGGCGCATCACGAGATCGATGATGAGCGCGGCCTCGCGCGCGCCCATCGCGGCGAGCGGTTCGTCGAGGAGCAGAATCTTCGCGTTCGAATGCACCGCGCGCGCGACGGCGATGGCCTGACGCTGGCCGCCCGACAATCGCTCGACGGGCAGGTCGACGGAAGGCACGTGCACGCCGATATCCTCGAGGCATTGCGCCGCACGCTCGCGCATCTGCTTGTGATCGACGAGACGAAATGGTCCTCGCCGCACGATCTCGCGATTGAGGAACATGTTGTGGTAGATCGACAGCGAATTCGCGAGCGCGAGATCCTGATACACGCATTCGATGCCGAGCGCGCGCGCATGATCGACCGACTTGAGCAACGTCTCTTCGCCGTGTACGTGCAGCGCGCCGCTCGTCTGCTGATGAAAGCCCGTGAGTATCTTGACGAGCGTGGACTTGCCCGCGCCGTTGTCGCCGAGAATGCCGAGGATTTCGCCCTTGCCGAGCGTGAGCGATACGCCGTCGAGCGCGGTGACCGCGCCGAAGCGCTTGACGAGGTTATCGCCGCGCAGTGCGAGATCGTTCATCACCGTGCTCCCTTGCGGCGGATGCGCCCGACGTGAATGTTGAAGATCATCGCGGCGAGAATCGCGGCTCCGAGAATGATGTTGAACGTGAACGCATTGATGCCGATGAGCGTGAAGCCGTCGCTCAGAATGCCGAGCACCGCCGCGCCGAGCAAACCGCCGACGATCGTGCCCGAGCCGCCCGTCAACGGCGTGCCGCCGATCACGGCCGCGGCGACCGCGAGGAACATGATCTGATTGCCGCCCGCTTGCGGATCGATCGACGTGATGCGAAAGCTTTCGAGAATGCCCGTGAAGCCCGCGAGCACGGCGGCGATCACGAAGTTACCGAGCCGCAGCCGGTTCACGTGGATGCCGGCCTCGCTCGCCCCGAGCGCATTCGCGCCCGCCGCCTGCGTATGCAGACCCCAGCGCGTATGCCGCAACAACACGTGCATGACGAACGCGATCGCCACGGTCCAGATGATCTCGCTATAGCCCCACGCGCCCATGACGGCGGCGAATTCCGGCGAGCCGGGCGTCGCGGCGGGCGTGCCGCGCGAAAGCGTCAACGTGATGCCGTTGATCAGAAAGAGCGTGCCGAGCGTCGTCACGAAGGAGGGCAGACGCAAATAGACCGTCACCGCTCCGTTGACGAAGCCGATGATCGAGGCCGCGACGAGCCCCGCGATCACCGCGAGCCACATCGGCGCGCCCGCCTCGTTCGCGAAGACCATCATGAACGGCGCGAACGCGAACACCATGCCCGCCGACAGATCGATGTCGCCGCCGATCATCAACATGATCTCGCCGAACGCGATGATCGCCACCGGCGCGACATACTGCGAGAGATTGACGAGGCTCGCGTTGCTCAGCAGGAAGTCGTGATTGACGAACTGGAAATACGCCGCGAGCAGCGCGGCGACGAGCAGGATGCGCAACTCGGGCGCCCAATGCGACGCCCACGCACCGCGCGGACTGCTCATTTGCGCGGGCGTGGTTGCTTTACGAGGTTCGTTCACTGTGTTCATCAGGACTTGATCGCGCCTTTCATCGGCACGATTTGCGGCTTGGTGGTCTTGCCTTCATAACGCGTCGAGGTGTTCAGATAAGGCTCGACCGTGTCCTTCGTCACGAACTTGAGACCCGTGTTGATGTTCGCCGGCCCGACGAGCCCGCCCGAGGCGAGGAACACGAACGCCTCCATCACGGTATAAAAGCCCTGCACGTAGGGCTGCTGGTCGATGGTGAAATCGAGGAAGCCTTCGTGAATGAGCTGAATGGTCTGCGGCAACAGATCGAAGCCGCCGCCATGCACGCCCTTCGACGGCAGGTTCGATTCCTTCATCACCTGCGCGACGCCCTGCGTGCTGCCCGCATCGACGGCGAACATGCCTTTCAGGTCCTGATGGCCGAGATAGAACGACTTGATCTTCGAAAGCTCTTCGTTGACGGTCGCGCCTGTCGCCACGGTTTGAATGTCGATCTTCTTGCCTGACTTCTTGATCGCATCGCTCGCGCCGTCGAGACGCGGCTGGATGTTCAATTGCCCCGGCGTCGCGATGAAGAGCGCGACCATGCCGCTGTCGATCATGCTCGCGATGCGCTCGCCCATCTGATAACCCGACAAATACAGGTCCTGACCGATATACGCGAGGCGCGGATTGCTCTTGCCGCGCGGCGCGTCGGCGTTGTAAGCGAAGACGGGAATGCCGGCGTCGAGCGCGGCCTGGATGGGCTTGTCGAATGCGTTCGGATCGACGATAGGCACGGCGATCGCGTCGGCTTTCGCGGCGATCGCCGAGTTCACCGCGCGCACCATTTCGCCCGCGTCGGACGTGGCCGAGCCGGTCCACTGATAGTCCATGCCGAACATGGAGCACGCGTCCTGAATGCCGTACTGCGTAGGCACGAAGAACGGATTCGTCGTCACATGATTGACGAACACGATCTTCCATTTCTTGTGCTGCGGGAACGCCGCTTCGGCCGCCTGCGCGGTCGAGATCAGCCCGCCGCCGCCGGCCACGCCGCCCAGGAGCGACAGCGCCGCGCCGAGTCCCGCGCCCTGCATGATGCCGCGCCGGCCCGCACTGATGAGCTTGCTGTCTTTTGCGTCGTCATCCCGATCTTGCGCCATGTGTTCCTCCGTTCTCTTCTTCGTTGGTCGATGGGTCGACTCATCGTCGATCACGTTCAGATACTGGGTTTCACGGCACGTCGTCCGCACGCGGCTTTCATGAATGAAAGACGTGAGCGTTGCGGACGACGATGCGAACAGTGTGCGAGAGGGCGATTCGAAAGCGCGGCGTATTTGAACTAGTAATTGGGAACTGCAAAGTCCGCGCGCCGACTTCAATAGACAAACTATATGCAGAGTGTTTTGACGTTTCGATTAGCGTTTTCCCGGTGCATGTCCTCGATATAGTCATGCTATTTATAGGACTTTCTTGCAGAGTGAGCACAGCCATGAGCGCCCCCAAAACCAAGCTCCGCTCGGCCGCGTGGTTCGGCACCGCCGACAAGAACGGCTTCATGTACCGGAGCTGGATGAAAAACCAGGGCATTCCGGATCACGAGTTCGCGGGCAAGCCGGTCATCGGCATATGTAATACGTGGTCCGAACTAACGCCGTGCAATTCGCACTTTCGCAAGCTCGCCGAACACGTGAAGCGCGGCGTGTATGAAGCGGGCGGATTTCCCGTCGAGTTTCCGGTGTTCTCGAACGGCGAATCGAACCTGCGGCCTACCGCGATGTTCACGCGCAATCTCGCGAGCATGGACGTCGAGGAAGCGATACGCGGCAATCCCGTCGATGCGGTCGTGCTGCTCGTCGGCTGCGACAAGACGACGCCCGCGCTGCTGATGGGCGCGGCGAGTTGCGACGTGCCCGCGATCGTCGTCTCCGGCGGCCCGATGCTCAACGGCAAGCACGAAGGCCGCGACATCGGCTCGGGCACCGTCGTGTGGCAATTGAGCGAGCAGGTCAAGGCGGGCAAGATTTCGATCCACGAATTCATGTCGGCGGAAGCGGGCATGTCGCGTTCCACGGGCACCTGCAACACGATGGGCACCGCATCGACGATGGCCTGCATGGCCGAAGCGCTCGGCGTCACGCTGCCGCACAACGCGGCGATCCCGGCCGTCGATTCGCGGCGCTATGTGCTCGCGCATCTGTCGGGCATGCGCATCGTCGAGATGGCCCTGGAAGACTTGCGTCTTTCGAAGCTGCTCACGCGCGAGGCGTTCGAGAATGCGATTCGCGCAAACGCGGCGATCGGCGGTTCGACGAATGCGGCGATTCATCTGAAGGCGATTGCGGGGCGCATCGGCGTGAAGCTCGAACTCGACGACTGGACGCGCATCGGCCGCGGCACGCCGACGCTCGTCGACCTGCAGCCGTCGGGCCGCTTCCTGATGGAAGAGTTTTATTACGCGGGTGGTTTGCCTGCAGTCTTGCGGCGTCTCGGCGAAGCGAACCTGATTCCGCATCCGGATGCGCTCACCGCGAACGGCCACACGCTCTGGGAGAACGTGAAGGAAGCGCCGCTTTACAACGACGAAGTGATTCGCCCGATCGAGAAGCCGCTCGTCGCGGATGGCGGATTGTGCGTGCTGCGCGGCAATCTCGCGCCGAACGGCGCGGTGCTGAAGCCATCGGCGGCGACGCCCGCGCTGCTGAAGCATCGCGGCCGCGCGGTCGTCTTCGAGAACTTCGACGACTACAAGCGGCGTATCGCCGATCCCGATCTCGATGTCACGGCGGACTCCGTGCTCGTGATGAAGAACTGCGGCCCGAAGGGCTATCCGGGCATGGCCGAGGTCGGCAACATGGGCCTGCCGCCGAAGCTGCTGGCGCAAGGCGTGACGGACATGGTGCGCGTATCGGATGCGCGCATGAGCGGCACGGCGTATGGCACGGTGGTGCTGCACGTCGCACCCGAGGCGCGCGCGGGCGGGCCGCTCGCGATCGTGCGCGACGGCGACTGGATCGAGCTCGATTGCGACAAGGGCCTGCTGCGCATCGATATCGACGACGAGGAAATCCGCACGCGCCTCGATGCGTGGCTAGCGGCGAAGAGCGAGATTCCCGAGGATCGCACGGGCTATCGCAAGCTGTATGTGGAGCACGTGTTGCAAGCCGATGAAGGTTGCGACTTCGACTTTCTCGTCGGCTGCCGTGGCGCGGAAGTGCCGAAGCATTCGCACTGAGCGCGTCACTTGCGCGGCGTCCATGTAGCAATCGCGACGCCGAGCACGGCGACGCCCATCGCCCACCATGCGGCCGCCGGCAACACTTCGCCGAGGAAGAAGTAGGACAGCACCGCGGCCGCGGGCGGGATGAAGAAGAACAGCGACGCCACTTGCGATACCTTGCCCGCGCGCGTCATCGCGAGCAGCAGCGTGATCGCGATCAGCGAATTGCCGATCACGAGATAAGCGAGCGTTGCGATGAACGTGGGCGTCCATTGCACTTGCGTGTGCTCGAAGCCGAGCGCCATCGGCGCGCAGAACACGAAGCCGACGCTGTACTGCACGAGGTTCGACGTGATCGGATCTTGCGCCGTGCCGAGCCGTTTTTCGTAGAGCATCGCGCCCGTGATGCCGATGAGCGCGCCGACTGCGAGCAGCACCGGCCCGAGCGCATCCGCATGCAGCGGCCCGCGTGCGACGATCACGCCCGCCGCGCCCGCGAGACCGAGCAGCAAGCCGATCCAGCGCCGCACGCCGATTCGCTCGCCGACGAACTTCGGCGCGAGCACGCCGACGAGAATCGGCTGCAAGGAGACGATCAACGCGAGCACGGATGTCGCGATGCCCGCTGTCATCGACAGATAGCTGAGCCCGAAGTACATCACCTGCACGAGAAAGCCGACAACGCCGAGATGCAGCCACGCGCGCGCGCCGCGCGGCCACTGCGGACGCCTGAACGCGCACACGGCGAGCAGCACGCCGACGCTCAACGCGAAGCGTATCGATAGAAACGTCAGCGGCGAGGCGTAGTGCAGGCCGGTCTTCGCAATGGGAAAACCCGCGGACCAGAGCAGCAGAAAGAGAACGGGTCCGCCGACGGTGAGCCAGCGGCGTTCGTTACGCGTGTCGATGCGCGGCGCTTGCGCCATGTTCGCGTCCTTGTGTTCGTGTGCAACGAAAGTACCGATTGTAGTGTTCGAGACGACGCGCACGAACTGTGAGACATTCTGCTTTCATCTGTAGCGTGCGATCTCCGGCTCTCCAGAGCCGGACGCACGTCGAGGTCCGCGAGTTCGAGCGGCAGCAGAAAGGATGGCGGAGAAGGGCGCGCGTGCGAGCGGCACGCCGTTCGTCAGCTTCTTCACGCCGCCGCAGATTCAGGCTCTGGCGCGCGATACGGGCTTCAAGGACGCGCAGCATGTTTCGGCGGCAGATCTCACCCGTCGATACTTCACGAACAGAACCGATGGCCTGCGTCCGCCGAACAATGCCGAAGAACTGCTGATCGCCAACACATAGGCTCGCCATGCCCAAGATCGACCTCGCCGCCGTGCCCAAGATAAAAGGCTCGGGATATCCGCCGCCGTTCGATGCGCCGTGCGCCGATCGCACTCGTCAGCGTCTCGGCGACGCGGGCGGTCTCGGCGATTTCGGCGTGAATCTGATGCGTCTGCCGCCGGGCGGATGGTCGAGCCAGCGTCACTGGCATTCGCACGAGGACGAGTTCGTCCATGTGCTTGAAGGCGAACTGGTGCTGATCGAGGACGAAGGCGAAACGACTTTGCGCGCGGGCGATTGCGCAGCGTTTCCGAAGGGAACGGGGAACGGCCACCACATGATCAACCGTTCGGACAAGGTCGCCGTGTATCTGGAAGTCGGCAGCCGCGTGTATGAGGACCTCACGACCTGTTCCGACATCGACATGATGAGCGCCAACGCCGATGGCCGCTTCGTCCACAAGGACGGCTCGCCGATCGATTCGACGAACGTCTAGTCGCGATCTGGTTCCGCCACGCGCACGGCGACATCCGAGGCGGCGAGGCTCTCGGCCATCCATTCGGGCGGCGGGGAATCGGTGAAGAGCGCATCGATCTGACTGAGATGCCCGAGCTTGACGAGCGCGGCGCGGCCGAACTTCGAATGATCGGCCACGAGAAACACGGTGCGCGACTGCTCGACGATCGCCTGCGCCACGCGCACCTCGGCGATGTCGAAGTCGCGCAGCGTGCCATCCGCCTCGATGCTCGAAATGCCGATGATCCCGAAGTCCACCTTGAACATCCGGATGAAGTCGACCGCCTGCTCGCCGACCACGCCCTTGTCGCGCGCGCGCACCTTTCCGCCCGCGACCAGCAACTCGGCGTCCGACTCGTCCGCGAGAATGTTCGCCACGTTGAGGTTGTTCGTGATGACGCGCAAACCCGTGTGTTGACGCAGCGCGCGGGCGACTTCCTCGGTCGTCGTGCCGAGGTTGATGAAGAGCGTCGCCTGATTCGGGATTTCGGATGCGACGAGCTTGGCGATGCGCCGTTTTTCTTCGAGATACATGTGCTGGCGCGCCGTGTAGGCGGTGTTCTCCGAACTCGTCAGCGCGCTCGCGCCGCCATGATAGCGGCGCAGCAGATTCTGGTCGGACAGCCAGTTCACGTCGCGCCGGATGGTTTGCGGCGTGACCTGGAATTGTGCCGCGAGGTCGTCGATGGTCGCGAAGCCATCGCGGGCGACACGGTCGAGCAGCGCCCGCTGCCTGCCGTTGAGTGCTTGATCGGATGTCATCGGGCTGCGCGCAATCGCAAAAAAATGAAAACTGTCGGATGGGCGAGTGTACGACGAAATACACACCGTCCTGTCAAAAGCCCACTCAGAGGTCTGACGGGAGACGTAAAAGTGTGTCCGTAACCGGCTTTCCGCCACCTGCGTCCGGTGTTAGGATGATTGAAAACGAATATTATTATTCGTTTTCGAACATAAACCAAAACCGGCTGTCTGGAGTTGGCGGCATGAGCCAGCAACGTTTCATTCTCGCGCTCGACCAGGGAACGACCAGTTCCCGCGCGCTGCTTTTCGACCGCTCGGGTGGTGTCGCCGCGAGTGCTCAACGCGAATTCGCGCAGCATTATCCGCAGCCCGGCTGGGTCGCGCACGATCCATCCGATATCTGGCGATCGCAGCTCGACGTCGCGCTGGAAACCGTGCGAAAGGCCGGCGCGCGAGGCTCGGAGATCGCGGCGATCGGCATTGCGAACCAGCGCGAGACGACGCTCCTGTGGGACCGGCGCACGGGCGCGCCCATCGGGCCGGCCATCGTATGGCAGGACCGGCGCACCGCTCCGCACTGCGCGCGATTGATCGAGAGCGGCGCGCAGACGCTCATCGAGCGCAAGACGGGTTTGCGCATCGACCCGTATTTTTCCGCGACCAAGCTCGCGTGGCTGCTCGACAGCGCGCCGGATGTACGGGCGCGCGCGCGCCGCGGCGAACTGGGGTTCGGCACCGTCGATAGCTGGCTCGTCTGGAATCTGAGCGGGCGCCGCGCCCACGTGACGGACATATCGAATGCCGCGCGTACCGCGCTCTTCGATATTCACGCATGCCGCTGGGACGACGAACTGCTCGCGCTCTTCGATATCCCGCGCGCCGTGCTGCCCGAGGTGGTGCCGTCGAGCGGCGTCATCGCGCACACGGATGCCGCGTTGTTCGGCGCGGCCATTCCGATCACGGGCGTCGCCGGCGATCAGCAGGCCGCGACCTTCGGCCAGGGATGCGTCGAGCCCGGTCTCGTGAAGAACACGTACGGCACCGGTCTTTTCATGCTGATGAACACGGGCGCGCAGCCCGTCGCATCGAGGCATCGTCTTCTGACGACGATCGGCTGGCAGCTCGACGGCCGTCTCACGTACGCGCTGGAAGGCGCGGTCTTCATGGGCGGCGCGATCGTTCAATGGCTGCGCGATGGTCTCGGCATCATCGAGAGTGCGCAGGCGATCGGCGCGCTGGCGGCGCAATGCGAATTGAGCGAAGGCGTCGTGCTCGCGCCGGCTTTCGCCGGACTCGGCGCGCCGTATTGGGATCCGTATGCACGCGGCACGCTGCTCGGCATGACACGCGGCACGACGCGCGCGCATATCGCGCGGGCGGCGCTCGAAGCCATCGCGCTCCAGACCGTCGATGTCCTCACCGCGATGGAAGCCGATGCGGGCATCGCCGTGAGCGAGCTTCGCGCGGACGGCGGCGCGTCGCAAAACGACTTGTTGATGCAGATTCAGGCCGATCTGCTCGACAGGCCCGTCGTGCGTCCGGCCGTCACCGAAACCACCGCGTTGGGCGCCGCCTGTCTCGCGGGGCTCGGCTCCGGCTTCTGGTCGGGTCTCGACGAAATCACGCGCGCATGGCCGGCCGCGCATCGCTTCGAACCCGCGATGCCCGCGCACGCGCGCGCAGCGCACATCGAACGCTGGCACCGCGCGATCGAGCGCGCCCGCGGCTGGGAATCGCCCGCCGCTCAATCCACCTGCGTTACTGCCTGACATGCAAGCCATAACTCCTTCCGACCGCGCATCGCTCCTGCGCGAACTGGACAAGACGCCGCTCTTCGATGTCGTCGTGATCGGCGGCGGCGCAAGCGGCCTCGGCACGGCCGTCGACGCGGCATCGCGCGGTTACCGGACCTTGCTGCTGGAGGCGCGCGACTTCGCCAAAGGCACGTCGAGCAAGGCCACCAAGCTCGTTCATGGCGGCGTGCGCTATCTCGCGCAAGGCAACATTCCGCTCGTTCGCGAGGCGCTGCGCGAGCGCGGCCTGCTCGCGCGCAACGCGCCGCATCTCGTGCATGCGCTCGGGTTCGTCGTTCCGGCGTATCGCTTCGGAGACAAGCTGATCTACGGCGCGGGACTGAAAATGTACGACTGGCTCGCGGGCTCGTTGAACCTCGGCGCGAGCCGAAGCCTGGGCCTCGCGGAAACGCGCGCGAAATCGCCGATGCTCGCCGAAAGCCTCGGCGGCCACGCGCTGCGCGGCGGCACGCTCTACTGCGACGGACAGTTCGACGACGCCCGTCTCGCCATCGCGCTGATGCGCACGCTGTTCGACCTCGGCGGCGTCGCGCTGAACAATGCCGCTGTGAGCGGCGTCGGCTTCGATCGCGCGGCGGGGCATCATCGGCTGCTGGTGACGGACGCCGAAACGGGCGACAACCTTACCGTCGGCGCGCGCTGCCTCATCAACGCGACGGGCGTCTGGGTCGACTCGATCCGCGCGATGGCCGAACCCGGCGCGCGCCCGATCGTCGCGCCGAGCCAGGGCGTGCACCTGACCTTGCCGGGCCGCTTCCTGCAAAGCAACGACGCGATTCTCGTGCCGAAGACGAAAGACGGCCGCGTACTGTTCATGGTGCCGTGGCACGGCCACACGATCGTCGGCACGACCGATACGCCGCGTCAGGACTTGCCGCTCGACCCGCGCGCAAGCGACGAGGACATCGACTTCATTCTGGCGACGGCGTCGGATTATCTGTCGGTGAAGCCCACGCGCGACGACGTCCTGAGCGTCTGGGCGGGGCTTCGTCCGCTCGTGAAAGCCGGCGCGCAGGCATCGACGGCGGCGCTCTCGCGCGAACATACGATCGAAATGAACGCAACGGGCATGATTACCGTGACGGGCGGCAAGTGGACGACGTATCGTCTGATGGCGCAACAAGTTATCGATCTCGCCGTCGCGAAGCGGCTGTTGCCGGATGCGCCTTGCCGGACGGCCTCGCTGCCGCTGCACGGCGCGACGGCGGAGCAGCACGGCCAGTACGGTTCCGATGCCGCCTTGATCGAGCGTTTGCCGGGCGCGCAAAACGTGCTGGTGAAGGCCAGCGGGCTGACCGAGGCGCAGACGCGCTTCGCGGTTCGGGCGGAACTCGCGCGCGGTGTCGAGGATGTGCTGGCGCGGCGCAACCGCGCGCTGTTTCTCGATGCCGCCGCCGCCCGCGACGCCGCGCCGGAAGTCGCCAGAATCATGGCGGAAGAGCTGGGACAGAGCGCGCGCTGGCGCTCCGAAGAGGTCGCGCGTTTCAACGACTTCGCGCGAACCTGGATGTTGTCGTAACCGTTCGGCTTGCCGGGCGTCCGATCAGAACGCGTGCCGGACGCCCACCATCGCGACGAACTGCGACGGTCCCGACGAAGGCGACGTATTCTGCGAATCGCCGACGACCGCCACCGTGTTTGCGATAGCCAGACCGCCCGCCGCGCCCGACGCGACGAGCGATTTGCCGCGCGCGCGCTGATACGCCTGCAACGCATAGAAGGTGGTCCGCGCCGACAGGCTGTACGTCTCTTCGAACGAAACCTGATGATATTGCGCCGGATCGGCGATGCCGTTCGCCTTGCTCGCGCGCGTGTAGCCGTAGCCCGCCGCGACATTGACCGCCGGCGTGAACCGGTAAGTTGCGATGACGCCGTAGCTGTTGAAGACCGCTTCATCGGCGAACAGCGAATGCGAGCCCGGCGCGTACTGCACGTTGGAATAGTTGAGGCCGAGCATGAGATCGTTGTACGTGTAGCGCGCGGCGGCCGCAATCAGTTGGGCGCTCTGCGCGCTCGCATAGCCGTTGTTCACCGGCGAATTGATCGCGAAGGTGCCGAGCGCGGGGCTCGTCGCGATGTCCTTCAGCTTGACGTAGCCCGCCGCGAGCGCCACCGGCTTGTAGTCGTAGCGCAGCGCGGCGCTGAAATTGCTGCCGTCCGCGATGCTGCCCGGCACGCCGCCGAGACCGTATTGCGCGCTGAACGCGAGCCCCGCGATGACCGGCGAAGCATACGTCACCGCGTTGTTGAAGCGCAGCGTGGTGTCGAGCGCATCGACGTCGCCGGGATGCGCGCCGGTCGCGCCGGTCAGCACGCCGGTCGGCCCGAGCGCGCCGACCATGCTGAAGTAGGGCGTGTACTGGCGGCCGAATGTCAGCGTGCCGTAGCGGTCGTTGCTCAGGCCCACATAGGCTTGCCGGTTGAAGATCGTTCCTGCGCTGGCCTGCGCGCCCGTCAACGAATTGACGCCGCTTTCGAGACGGAAGATGGCCCGGGTGCCGCCGCCGAGGTCTTCCGCGCCGAGAAAGCCGAACTTGCTGGCTTGCAGATTTCCCTGGCTCATATAGATGTTCGAATGCCCGCGCTGATTGCTTGCATACGCGAATGCGTTATCGACGACGCCATACAACGTGACGCTGTTTTGCGCCGACGCCGTGCCGCACAACGCCGCGGCCGCAAAGGGAACGGACATGAGGACGCCTGCGCGCGTCCGGACGCGATTCAAAGACTTCATTGCTCGTTGTTTTCCTTCTAGCTTCGATGGGCGATCCGGGTGGATCGAGTCAGCGCGCGAGGCGCAGGGTGAGGTGACGCCAGCCGTCAGCGATGCGCTCGCCGGTCAGTTCGCCCGTCGTGCAGGTCACGCTTCGTGCGTCGGCTGCGGGCACGCTCACGCGGACTTCGTTCTGCACGCGCGGCATCTGGCCGTCACGTTCGATCGCGATGCGCAGGCACCGCGCGTCGCTCTCGATGACGATGCGCCATTTTCCTTGCACGCCGTCGCGCCAGGCCTCGCTGTGGCCGTCGTCTTCGATGCATTCGCCCCGCGCGACGCCGGCACCCGCGCAAGGCAAGGCGATGAACGCGCGTTCATCGGCTGGACGCGCGAAGTGCTGTTCCGCGATATTCAGCGGAATCACGTGACCCTCGCGAATCAGCATGACCGGGCGATCGTGCGGCGCGGGCAGGGTCACGCTCTGACCGCCGTCGAAGATTTCACCGCTCCAGTACGACGCCCAGCGCGCGCCCGCGGGCAGATAAACGTCACGCGCGGTGCGATCCGCGTCCACGACGGGCGCGACGAGCAGCGACGAGCCGACCATCATGTCGTCGCCATCGGCGAGGCAGAGCGGATCGTTCGGAAACTCCGCGAACATCGGCCGCAAAACCGGTTCATAGGCCCGATGCGATTGCCACAGCAGTTCGTACAGGTACGGAATGAGCCGGTAGCGCAACTTGATCAGCCCGGCGACGACTTCCGTGGTCTCGGGATACATCCAGGGTTCGTTGACCGTGCCGTCGTCGTTCCATGAGTGAATCGAAAAGCGCGGCAGGAAGATGCCGAACGCGACCCAGCGCGACAGCAGCTCGGGCCCCGGCGCCGGGCCCGCAAACCCGCCGATGTCGTGCCCGCTGTTCGACACGCCCGACATCGCGAGACCGAGGCCCATCTTCAGATTGAACCGCAGCGTTTCCCACGACGTGTAGTTGTCGCCGGACCACGTCTGCACATAGCGATGCATGCCGACGCCGCCCGAACGCGACACGAGAAAGGGCCGCTCGCCGGGCGCATGTTCGCGCTGCGCGTCGCGCGACGCGCGCATCATCAGTTGCGTCTGCAGAACCTTGGCCTCGCGCGCCGGGAACGCCTCGCCGAAGCCGCGCGCGATTGCGTCGGGGCTCCAGATCTCGAATTCGTTGTTGTCGTTCCACGTCGCGGCCATGCCGTGGCGCAGCAGGCTGTCCTTCACGCGCGTCTTCCACCAATCGATGGTCTGCGGATTCGTGAAGTCGAGATAGGCGCCCAGTTCGTCCCAGAACTGCACCCATGCCGGCTCGCCGTCGCGGGCTTCGATCAGCAGCCCGGCAGCGGCGGCGGATTCGAACAGCGGATGATCCTGCAGCAGACAGGGCTTGATGTTCGGGCACAGGCGCACGCCTTCGCGCAGATAGCTCGCGACGAAGCCGTCAATGTCGGGGAACTTGTCGCGATTCCAGTTGAACACGTAGCGCTTGCCGCCTATCGACGTATAGCCCGACGACAGATGAAACGAGTCGCACAGGATGTCGTGCTCGCGGCATCGTTCGATGAATTCGCTCATGCGCGCCTGCGCATCGGGCGCGTCGGTGTAGCTCATCGTCGAGCCGGAGTAGCCGAGGCCCCACTTCGGCATCCACGCGGGCCGGCCCGTCAGCCACGTGAAGCGGCGCACGGCGTTGAGCGGCGTATCCGGCGACGCGATGAAGTAATAGTCGAGATCGCCATGCTCCGCGATGAAGTGCCGATAGTGCCCGTGATAGTTGTCGAGCTCGCGGCCCATGTCGAAGCGGCAATCGGCGAGCGTGTCGTAGAAGAGGCCGAAGCCTGTGGACGTTTGCGGCTGCCACGTCACGTAAAACGGAATGTGCTTGTAGAGCGGGTCCGTCGTGCGGGCGCTGTAGCCCATGGCATCGACGTTGCGCATTTCGAAGCTCTGATTCGTGCGATCCAGCGAGCCCGCGCGCTCGCCGAGACCGATCACCATCTCGCCCGGCTTGCGCTCGACGTAGTGATAGACGCGCTCGTCCCACCAGCCGAAGTTGTATGCCTGCGTCCTGCGATCGTTCATCGCGTCGTGCCAGCGCCCGCCGCGCCGGATCTGCCACGCACAGAAACCGCCGTCGAGCGCGACCGTCACGCGGATTTGCGCGGTTTCGACGGCGACACGACCGGCATCGTCCGACACTGTGAACGGCACGGGCGCGAAGCCGCTCGTATCGCGGCGGTCGCGTCCTTCGAGCGGCACGTCGTCCTGCCCGGGCGCGATCGCCCACGTGCGCGGGCCGCGCAGTTCGCCGTGCGGCAGCACCAGAACGCGGATGATGTCGTCGGCGAGGACGAACAGTTCGATGCGCGATCCATCGGCGGAACTCAGCACGACGCGTTGGCCCGCCTGTTCCGATACCGCGAAACGCGGACGATTCTTCAAATTGCCCATGAGGTAGCTCCGGTTGGTTCGGTCTCAGGCGGCCCGATGCGCCGTTGCGCCCGGATTCGCGTCGCCCTTCACGTCGCGCATCAGCACGACGAGCAGCGCCGCGCCGATCAGGTCGAATGCGCCGAGCGCGGCGAACAGCGGCGTGTAGCCGATCGAATCCGCGAGCGCGCCGACCACGAGCGAAAAGCCCAGTCCGCCGATCCACGCCGCCATGCCCGCGAAGCCGGCGGCGGTGCCCACTTCGCCAGGCTCGAAGACATCGGCGGCCAGTGTGTTGACGAGCGCGGAGATCATCTGATGCGCGAAGCCGCCGACGCAGAACAGCGCGATGGCTTCATACGGCGACGCGACGAGCCCGATGCACGCCGGCCCGATCATCATGAACGCGCCGAGCACGACGCCCGCGATGCGCGATGCGACGAGCGGCAAGCGAAAGCGCTTCATCAGGAACGGCGACAGATAGCCGCCGAACAGCCCGCCCAGATCGGCCGCGAGGAACGGCAGCCACGCGAACATCGCGATGTGCTTGAGATCCATGTGGCGCTCGGTGGCTAGATAGAGCGGAATCCAGAAGCTGAAGGTCTGCCACGCGGGCTCGGCGAAAAAGCGCGCCTGCGCGATCGCCCAGAAGCGGCGCGTGCCGAGCACTTCGCGGATACGGCGCTTCCCGTTCGAGCTGTGCGCCACCGGCGTTTGTCCGTCGACGATCGCGCTGTGTTCCTTCTCGCCGATGCGCGGATGCTCGCCCGGCGCGCGGTAGAGCCAGTACCAGAACGCGGCCCAGACGAAGCCCATCGCGCCGGTGACGACGAACGCGCTTTGCCAGCCGTAGCGCAGCGAAAGGAAGACGACGAGAGGCGGCGCGAGCAGCGAACCGAGCGACGTGCCGGCGTTGAAGTAGCCCACCGCGACCGACTTCTCGCGATTCGGAAACCATTCCGCGACGACCTTCATGCCGGCCGGAATGGCGACGGCCTCCGACAGGCCCATCAGACCGCGCAGCGCGGCGAGCGACATCCAGCCCGTGGCGAACGCATGCGCGATGCCCGTCGCCGACCAGAGGCACGCGAAAAGCGCGAAGCCGATCCGCAGCCCGATCACGTCGATGATGAGTCCGCACACCGGCTGCATGATCGTATAGCCGACCTGGAACGCGGCGACGACGTAGGAGTATTGCTGCGTGCTCATGTTCATGAGCGTTTTCAGCTCGGCGGCCATGACGCCGAGCGCGTTGCGCGAAAGATAGTTGACGATCGTGCCCGCGCAGACGAGCGCGATGATCCACCAGCGCAAGCCGATGACTGTTTTCAAGATTGAGTCTCCGTTGTTCTTGGCGGGCGAAGAGCGGCGGCGCGCTGTGCCCGTTTGCCGGATAACGCGATGATCGAATTCGAGTATCAATCATCGTAAACCGTCATTTATCGTACTACTATCGAAAGTATTTATCGTCTTTGCGACAAATAGTTTCGTTTGCGATTGCAAATGTTCGTTTGCGCGCATTCCCGGCAAGGCGCCTGCGTGCGCTTCGGGGAAACGCCTACATCCGATTTAACCGGCCATTACCCTTTGCCCGCGCCGCTTCCTACACTTGTCTCACAAGGAGGAGACGCCCATGTCGAAACTCATTCACACGATGATTCGCGTGCAGGATCTGGATCGCTCGCTCGATTTCTATCGGAAGGCCTTCGATCTCGGCGTCGCGCATCGGCTGGACTTTCCGGACTTCACGCTTGCCTATCTGCGCAACGACGAAACGCACGCCGAACTCGAACTCACCTGGAACAAGGGTCGCGCCGAGCCTTACACGCATGGCGACGGCTACGGCCACGTCGCGGTGAGCGTGCCGGATGTGAAGGCGGAGCGCGAACGGCTCATCGGACTGGGTCTTGCGCCCAACGACGTGCGCGAGTTCAAGAACGACGACGGCTCGCTGATCGCACGTTATTTCTTCATTCAGGATCCGGACGGCTACAAGATCGAAGTGCTCGAGCGTCACGGACACTACGAGTAGTCACGGCGGCACGGCAGGACCACATACAAAAGTTGTTGCTGCACCCCACAAGGAGAGAGACATGCGAGACACGATCATTCCGATCGTCGCGCAGCGGCGCGCGCACGACGGTGGACATCCTCACGATCACGATGAAATCGCCGCCGCCCCACCGAAAATTGCACTGACGCGGCGTGAATTTTTGCGCGGCACCGGCGTGCTGGTCGGCACGATCGCGGCGACGTCGATATTCGCGGGCCTTGCGCCGAGCCGCGTCTGGGCGCTCGAAATGCAGGGGCTCAGCACGCATCAGGGCGAAGTGCTGCTGCAGGTGACCCGGCAGATCTATCCGCACGCGACGCTCGATGACGCCGTCTACGCGCTCGTCGTCAAGGATCTCGACGCCAAGGCGAAAGCCGATCCCGCAGTGCGTCAACAACTCGCCGACGGCGTCGCGCAACTCGATGCGAAAGCCGGCTCCGACTGGACGAAGCGCGGCGCGAACGACAAGGCGCAGGACGTCGCCGCGCTCGCGGGCACGCCGTTCTTCAACACCGTCCGCAGCACCGCCGTGGTCTCGCTGTACAGCAACGCGATGGCGTATACGCACTTCGGCTACGGCGCGTCGCGCGGCGATGGCGGCTATCTCAATCAGGGCTTCGACAATCTGTCCTGGCTGCCCGACCCGCCCGCGGCCGACAGCGGCCCGATTCCGAAAGACAGCTAATCCAATCGAGCGATCCGACGGAAAACGGAGACAGACATCATGTACGCAGAGAACAAGACGCAGTTCAAGCACAACGACGGTCACGTCGTGGTGGTCATCGGTTCGGGCGCGGGCGGCGGAACGTTGGCGAACGAACTCGCGCAGAAAGGCATCGACGTGGTCGTGCTCGAAGCGGGCGCAATGCACACGCAGAAAGATTTTTCGACGGAAGAGTGGAACGCGTTCAAGCAGCTTTCCTGGCTCGACAATCGCACGACGTCCGGTTCGTGGCGCGTCGCGAAGGACTTTCCGAACCTGCCGGCGTGGATCTGCAAGACGGTGGGCGGCACGACCGTCCACTGGGCGGGCGCGAGCCTGCGCATCCGGCCGTACGAGTTCAAGGCGAAGACGACGTACGGCGATATCAAGGATGCCAATCTGCTCGACTGGCCGTTGACGCGCGCGGATCTCGATCCGTACTACGACCGCGCCGAAAAAAAGATGGGCGTGACGCGCACCAACGGCTTGCCCGGCCTGCCCGGCAACAACAACTTCAAGGTGATGTCGGCGGGCGCGATGAAAGTCGGCTACAAGGAGTGCAACACCGGCCATATGGCGATCAACAGCACCGTGCGTGACGATCGCACGCACTGCTTCCAGCGCGGCTTCTGCTTTCAGGGCTGCCGCATGGGCGCGAAGTGGTCCACGCTCTATACGGAGATTCCGCACGCGCAGCAGACGGGCCATATGGAACTGCGCCCGCAGTCGCATGTCGTGAAGATCGAACACGATGCGCGCGGCAAGGCGACGGGCGTCGTCTATTACGACAAGGACGGCAAGCTGCAACGGCAGCGGGCGCGCGTCGTCGCGGTGGCGGGCAACGCGATCGAAACGCCGCGTCTGTTGTTCAACTCGCAGTCGGGCAAATTCCCCGACGGCCTCGCGAACGGCTCCGGGCAGTTGGGCCGCAACTACATGCGGCACACGACCGGTTCCGTCTACGGCGTGTTCAACGACAAGGTCGAGATGTTCAAGGGCACGACGATGGCCGGCATCATCGAAGATGAAGCGGTGTTCGATCCGAAGCGCGGCTTCGCGGGCGGCTATCACATGGAGACGATCTCGCTCGGATTGCCGTTTTACGCGGCGTTTCTCGATCCGGGCGCGTGGGGCCCGAACTTCACGGCTGCGCTGGATCAGTATCAATACACGGCGGGCATGTGGATCGTCGGGGAGGACATGCCGCGCGAATCGAACCGCATCACGCTCAATACGAACGTGAAGGATCAGTACGGCCTGCCGGTGCCGAACGTCCATTTCGACGATCATCCGAACGACGAAGCGATGCGCGAGCACGCATTCAAGCAGGGCAGCGCGGTGTACGAAGCGGCGGGCGCGAAGGCGACGTATATCGTGCCGCCGTATCCGTCGACGCACAATCTCGGCACGGCCCGCATGAGCGCGAAAGCCGACGACGGCGTCTGCAATGCGCACGGCCAGACGCACGAAGTGGCGAACCTGTTCATCTCCGATGGCAGTCAGTTCACGACAGGCGCCGCGGAAAACCCGACGCTCACGATCGTCACGCTGGCAATTCGCCAGGCGGATTACATCGCCGGGCAGATGAATCAGCGCAGGGTTTGATGCAATTGCCGGCAAAGACGTAGCGGAGTAGCTTGTTCAGTCGGCCGTCGTGCGCGAGCGCGGCGGCCCGTTTTCTGGAGGCTTTCGTCATGTGTGGCGTGTACATCAACGCCGACCCGATCCTCTACGAATCGCGCACGCGTTCGCTGCGCATTCATGGCGTGATCACCACGGTCAGGCTCGAAAACCTGTTCTGGGACGTGCTGCAGGAAATCGCCGGGCGCGAGAATCTGACGACGAGCCAGTTCGCCGTCAAGCTCTACGACGAACTCATCGCGTTGCGCGGCGAAGTCCCGACGAACTTCGCGTCGTTTCTGCGCGTGTGTTGTCTGCGGTATCTGTCGATGCGCGAGCAGAAGCAGAATGCGGAAAGCGAGGCGGCGGGGGCGGTGGCGTTGCGGGTGTTGAAGACGGGGTAGGCCGGCGGGCCTGCTTTTGCCGCTCCGGATGTACAACGGCATGCCGATGCCGTGCTCTCGTTGTTTTCGTTCGGCGTCACGCCGGATCCTTCGGTGCGTCGCACGCATTACCTCACTCGACCCTCGGCTTCAATCAACCGATATCGCTCGGCGCGGACCTCGACGAAGCTCAGCTTTTGATGGATCGCGATATCCAGCGGCATTGCAGGCGTTCTGCAGCCATCGAAAACAGGGTAACTGCGAACTTCGCACATTGCTGGCACGATTCCCCTCACGCTGCTAGATTACCGTGCAACAGAATCGTCGATCGAGAGTCCGCGATGACTGACAAACCCGCTTCCCCGCGTTCGCCCCTTCCCGCGCTGATCCTCATCGCGGCCATTGTCGTCGTGCTGGTCGCGGCCTTCGCCTACACGGCGGGCTGGCTCACGCCGCAGCGCCTCACGCCGGCGAAGATCGTCGGCAGCCTGGCGCCGCCCGGCGGCGCGGTGCCGGGCTTCAGGCGCAATCACGCGAAGGGCATCTGCTTCAGCGGCGATTTCGAATCCAACGGCTCGGGCGCGGCGCTCTCCAAAGCCAGAATGTTCATGCCGGGCACGTATCCCGTCACGGGCCGGTTCAATCTCGCCACGCCGGACCCGAAAGCATCCGATGCGATGGCCCGCGTGCGCGGCCTCAGCCTGCGCATCGTGATGCCCGATTCGAGCGAGTGGCGCGCCGCGATGATCGACGCCCCGTTCTTCCCCGTCGCAACGCCGCAGGCCTTCTACGATCTGCAACGCGCGCTCGCGAACAAGAGCGATCCCGAGTCGATGCAGAAGTTCGCCGCCGCGCATCCGGAGATCGCTGCGTTCGGCGCATGGGCGGGCAGCGCGCCGTGGACGGCCTCGTACGCGCAGGAACGCTACAACAGCCTGAACAGCTTCGTCTTCACGAACGCGGAAGGACAGGATCAGACGGTGCGCTGGTCCTTCATTCCCGCCGCGAAGCCCGAGAACGTGACGCCTGACGAGCTGAAGCAGAAGGGCGCGAATTTTCTCGATGCCGAGATCACGCAGCGCGTCCAGAGCGCGCCACAACGTTGGGCGATGGTCGTCACCGTCGCGAATCCCGGCGATCCCACCGCCGATCCGAGCAAGGCGTGGCCCGAAGACCGGCACACGGTCGAAGTGGGCACGCTCGTCGTCAAGGCGATCGAACCCGAGCCGGACGGCCCATGCCGCGATCTCAACTTCGATCCGACCGTGCTGCCATCCGGCATGCGCGTATCCGACGATCCCTTCCCCGCCGCGCGCTCGGCCGCGTACTCCGTGTCGTTCAATCGACGCACCGCCGAGGACAAGGACTATCCGCGCACGGCAGCGCAAGGAGCCAAGCAATGAACGCGATCAACGAGCGGTTCTCGCCGCTGCAGCGCGCCCTGCACTGGATCATGGCGATATGCATTCTCGCGATGCTGTTCATCGGCGTCGGCATGGTGTCGACGGTGAAGCCGGACTATCTGACACTCGTGTCCATCCACAAGCCGCTCGGTATCGCGATACTCGTGCTGGCGCTGATTCGCCTCGCGGTGCGAATCGCGCGCGGTGCGCCGCCGCTGCCCGCGAACATGCCCGAGCCGATGAAACTTGCCGCGCATCTGTCGCACTATGCGTTCTATGCGCTAATGATCGCGTTGCCGCTGCTCGGCTATGGGATGCTGTCCGCTGCGGATTATCCCGTCGTGATATGCGGCTTTCACTTGCCGTCGCTTCTGCCGCATAGCAATGCGTTGCACACGCTGTTATGGAATGCGCATCGCTTTCTTGCGCTGTGCTTCTTCGCGTTGATCGTCGTGCATCTCGCGGCCGCGCTGTTTCATGCGCTCGTGCGGCGCGACGGCGTGTTCCATGCGATGGCGCCGTGGAAGTAAGCACGCACATTCAAGGGCGCCGCTGCTGCACGACCTGAGCCAGCGCCCGCACGCCCGGATCGATCAGTTCCGCGCGTATCGCTGAAAAGCCCATGCGAAAGCATCGCTGGCCATCGGCGGGATCGGCGAAGAAGACGCTGCCCGGCTCGATCAGCACGCCGAGCGCCTGCGCGTCTTTCGCGAGGCGCGTCGCGTCGAGCCACGGCGGACCTTCGACCCAGCACGATGCGCCGCCCGTCACCTTCGACGCACGCAACTCCGGCAGATGCGTAGCGAGCGCATCCATCAGCACTTCGGCGCGTTCCTTGTAGACGCGCCCGAGCTTGCGCAATAGCGTGTCGTGGTGACCGAGCGCGAGAAAGGTCGCGAATGCGCGCTGAATGTACGCGGCCGGATGCCGGATCATCAACCGGCGCAGCGCGCGCAATTCGCGTATCAACGTGCGCGGCGCGACGATATACCCGAGCCGCAGCCCCGGCGCGAGCGTCTTCGACAACGAACCGATATACACGACACGTTCCGCCGTATCGAGGCTCTTCAACGCCGGATGCGGCGTGCCGGAAAACGTGTTCTCGCTTTCGTAGTCATCTTCGATGACGATGAAGTCATGCTTCACCGACAGATCCAGCAGCCTGCGCCGCCGCTCGATCGGCATCGTCACGGTCGTCGGGCATTGATGGCTCGGCGTGACATACACGTAGTCGCACTGGGCGATCACGCTTTCATCGTCGATGACGGCGCCGTCTTCATCGACTTCCAGCGGCACGATCTGCGCGTTGTGATGCTGAAAGATGTTGCGCGCGTCGGGATAGCCGGGGTTCTCCATGCCGACCTTCGCCTGCGCTCCGCACAGGAGATCGCCGATCAGATAAAGCGCCTGCTGACAGCCGTTCGTGACGACGATCTCTTCGGGCATCGCGAACACGCCGCGACGCGGCAGAACGCGCGTGCGAATCTGTTCGACGAGCGTTTCGTCGTCGCGCTCGATCAGATCGGGCGCCCAGTTGCGTATCTCCATCACCGATAAACCGTGCATGCAGCTCTCGCGCCAGTCGCTCGTCGGGAACAGCTCGGTGTCGAATTGCCCGTAAATGAAGGGATATTCGTAGGTCTGCCAGTTCGACGGCTTGACGATGTTGCGCTGATTCGAAGGCGCATGCCGGATGCGCGCGCTCCAGTCGGGATGACCTTGCTGCGTCTCGATGGCCGTCGTATCCGCGACGCCCGTCGCGGTGAAGCCGCGCTGCAATTCGTCCGTCGCCGGATTCACGAAGTGGCCGCTGCGTTCGCGCGACACGAGATAGCCTTCCTCCACGAGCTGCTGGTAGGCGAGCACGACGGTATTGCGCGACACGTTGAGCTGATCGGCGAGTTCGCGGCTCGACGGCAACGCGGAATCGGGCGCGATATGGCCGCTCAGGATCGCATTGACGATCATCTGACGGATCTGGTTCTGCAGGCTCATCCCCGAGACCCGCGAACGTTCGAATAGCTGCGCCCAAAGCGTGGCGGCCGGGCGGGTGGGCATGCATGTCTCCTGCGAAATGTTCTGGTGATATCCGGATATTACGTGCGGCTTGCACGGCTTGCCAGTGCAACAAAAAACCGCTGCGCCGATCGTGCGGCGCAGCGGCTGTCGATGTCCCTGCGCGAACCATCAACCCACGGAAAACGCCATCTCGCGCCGCTGCCGCAATCCGACCCACGCCGCCGACAGCGCGCTGATGACGCCCGCCGCGAGGCAGTATCCCGCGATCATCCACGGATCGCCGCCGTTACGCTGCAAGAGCCATGTCGCGACGATCGGGCTGATGCCGCTCGCGAAGATGCCCGAGAACTGATACACGAACGATATGCCCGAATAACGCACCTTCGCATCGAAGAGTTCGGAGAAGAGCGCGGCTTCGGGACCATAGATTGACGCATACACCACGCCCAGCGGAATCACGACCGCGAGCCACGCGAGCATCGTGTTGCCGCCGCTGTTCTTCATGAGCCAGAAGCCGAAGAATGCGGAGAGTCCCGTCGCGAGCGATCCCCAGAAGTAAATGCGCGCACGTCCGATGCGATCCGACAGCCGCCCGAAGAATGGAATCGTGAAGATCATCACGAACGCGGCGACCATCACGCCGAGCAGCGCATCGGTGCGTTGCAGATGCAATGTGCCCGTGAGATACGAAATCGAGAACACGCCGAACACGTTGAAAAACACGCCGTCGATGAAACGCGCGCCCATGCCCGCGATCGTGTTGCCGGGATACTTCGAGATCACATCGACGATCGGCATGCGCGCTTCGCTGCCCGTCTTCTGAATGCGCGCGAATTCCGGCGTTTCCATCACGTTCAAACGGATATACATGCCGATGACCACGAGCGCGAACGACAGGAAGAACGCGACGCGCCAGCCCCACGCGAGGAACTGCGCATCGGTGAGCGTAAGCGAGAGTCCCGCGACGACACCCGACGACAAACACAGGCCGAGCGCAAGACCGATCTGCGGAATGCTCGCGTAGAAGCCGCGCTTGTTCTCGGGCGCGTATTCGAACGCCATCAGCACCGCGCCGCCCCATTCGCCGCCAAGACCGATGCCTTGCAGCACGCGCAGGAACAGCAGCAGCGAGGGCGCCCAGACACCGATCTGCGCATAGGTGGGCACCATGCCGATCAGCACCGTCGCGACGCCCATGATCGTGAGCGTCATCACGAGCATGCTTTTTCTGCCGACGCGATCGCCGAAATGGCCGAAGATCACGCCGCCCAAAGGCCGGCTGAGAAAGCCGACGGCGAAGGTGCCGTAGGCGAGCATCGTCGAGATGAGCGGATCGCCGCTCGGGAAATACAGCTTGTTGAAGACGATGCCGGCGACCACGCCGTATAGAAAGAAGTCGTACCACTCGATCGTCGCGCCTATCAGACTGGCGACGACGACTTTCCTCATCTGTTTGCCATCGGTTCGGGGCAATGCGTTCATGGTTGTCTCCGTGATGTGTGTGCGAGACTTGTGTTCAGTCTCTTTGGCCTGCATGGGCCATGGGCTTTTTCACAACGACTTCGGGTACGTCTTCCACGCGCGTGACGTGTTGATAGCGCCGGTCTTCGAGAATCATGTCGGCGGCTTTCTCCGCGATCATGATGACCGGAGCGTTCGTGTTGCCCGATACCAGTTCCGGCATGATCGACGCATCGACCACGCGCAGGCGTCCGATGCCGCGCAGCTTCAGCCGCTCGTCGACGACCGCGAGTGCGTCGTTGCCCATCTTGCACGTGCCTGCCGGGTGATAGATCGACTGACTGAACTTGCGCGCGACGTCGAGCAGTTCGGCATCGGACTGATACTGCGAGCCGGGAATGAACTCCGACACGATATGCTTCGCGAGCGACGGCGCAGCGGCGATGCGGCGCGCCACCTTGATACCGCCGATCACAACGGGATGATCGCGTTCGTCGGAGAGATAGTTCGCGTGAATCGCCGGATAGCGCAGCGGATCGTTCGAGCGAATTTCGACGCTGCCGCGGCTATACGGCCGCAACTGACATACCGACGACGTGAACGCCGAGAACGGATGCGCGCCCTGGCCGGGCTTGTCGGCGGAAAGTGGTTGCATGTGAAACTGGATGTCGGGACGCACGACATCCGGCGACGAGCGCGTGAAGATCGCGACCTGACTCGCCGCGAGCGTGAGCGGCCCGGTGCGCGACAGCGCGTATTGCAGCCCGATCAGCGCCTTCTTCAAGGGATTGTTCACCTCGTCGTTGAGCGTGCGCTCGCGCGTCTTGAAGACGAGCCGCACTTGCAGATGATCCTGCAGATTCCGCCCGACACCCGGCAACTCGTGCCGGACCTGCACGCCCGCGTTGCGCAATACGTTCGCGGGACCGACACCCGAGTTCTGCAGAATCTGCGGCGAGCCGATCGCACCCGCCGCGAGAATCACTTCGACGCGCGCACGAACCGTCTTCACGACGCCCTCATGCACGTACTCGATGCCCGTCGCTTCCTTGCCGTTGAAGAGCACCTTGCGGGTCTGCGCACGCGTCTCGACGATGAGATTGCGGCGATCGCGCACCGGCTTGAGAAAGCCTTTCGCGGTGCTCCAGCGAAGCCCCTTATAAGCGGTCTGCTGAAAATAGCCGACGCCTTCCTGCTTCGCGCCGTTGTAGTCCGCGTTGAACGGGATGCCGGTCTCCTGCGCCGCCGCGATGAAATGATCCGCGATCGGCCGGCGCAAGCGCAAATCCGATACCTTCAAAGGCCCGCCTGCGCCGTGATATTCGCTCGCGCCATGCTCCTGATCTTCGGACTTTTTGAAGTAGGGCAGCACGTCCCTGAAACTCCATCCCGCATTGCCGAGTTCGGCCCAGCGGTCGTAGTCCTCGCGCTGGCCGCGCACGTAGAGCAGCCCGTTGAGCGAACTGGAACCGCCGAGCACCTTGCCGCGCGGCCAGTCGATGCTGCGTCCGGCCACGGCATCGTCCGCTTCCGTGCGATAGCACCAGTCGAGTTCGGGATCGTGCATCGTCTTGAAGTAGCCGACGGGGATATGAATCCACGGGCTCGTGTCGGGGCCGCCCGCTTCGAGCAGCAACACGACATTGGACGGATCGGCGCTCAGACGGTTGGCCAGCACGCAACCCGCTGAGCCCGCGCCGACGATGACGTAATCGACTTCCTGCTGCATGACACCTGTCTCCTGAAGTCTTCTTTTGGAACGAATCGTTTCGTTTGCGTTTCGTTCAATGTGGAAGAAGCGGGCAAGGAAGCCAAGAGAAAAGCGCGGAAGCTCGCGAAAGTGAAACGGAAAATGCGAAATCCGATTCAGAAGTGCGCAGGGGATTCGGGTTGTCCCTGATATTGATTCGCTATCCGAAATATCGATGCTGCGGCGCGTCAGAAAGTGGCCGTGAGATCGGCGGCGGCTTCCTGAAGACGCGGCACGAAGGTCAGCGCGCGCGACAGCGCCATGCGCGACACCGGCCCATGCACGGCGATGGCCGCGATGCATTTGCCGCGCGAATCGAAGACCGGCACGGCGACGCACGCGATGCCCAGCACGAACTCTTCGTTATCGACGGCGATGCCTTTGTGCGCGATGCGATCCAGTTCCGCTTCGAGCAGGTGCGGATCGTCGAGGGTATTGGGCGTGAAGCGTTCGAGCCGCATCGCGCGGATGAGCGCGGCGCGTTCGTCGCGCGGCATCGTCGAAAGAAGCAGCTTGCCGCTCGCGCTGCAATGCGCGGGCACGTGCGAGCCGGGCTTGAGTTCGAGCCGCAGCGCCCACGGCGATTCGCAGCGGTCGAGATAGAGCACCTGCGTGTCGTGCAGCGTGCTCAGGTTGCAGGTCTCGCCGAGATCGGCGACGAGGCGCTCCAGAATTGCGTGGCGCTGACGCCTCGCGCCGCTGTGCATCATCACGTCGACGCCCAGCCGTTCGAGACGCGGGCCGATCACGTATGCATTCTTCTGGCCCGGCTCTCGCGCGACGAAGCCGCCCGCTTCGAGCGATTGCAACATGCGATGCAACGACGCCTTCGGCTGCCCGATGATGTTCGCGAGTTCCGCGAGCGACAGCGCGCCCTTCGCCGCGACGAGATGTTCGAGCACGCTGAACGCGCGCAGTGTAGGCGTTTCCGCGCGCGCGGCGTTGTCGATGAGCGCTGCGCTTTCCGTCGATTCAGATTGAACGAACGTTTCGGTATCGGCTCGCGTATCCATGATGCGCACTCACGTCGTCTGATGCCGCGCGGCCTGCGCCTGCACGCAGGTCACGGCGATCACGTGATAGATATCGTCGGCGCTGCAGCCGCGCGACAGATCGTTGGCCGGCTTCGCGAGCCCTTGCAGCAAGGGGCCGATTGCCTTTGCGCCGCCGATGCGCTCCGCGAGCTTGTAGCCGATGTTGCCCGCTTCGAGACTCGGGAAGATCAGCGTGTTGGCATGACCTTCGATCTGCGAGTGATGCACCTTGCGCATCGCGATTTCCGCGACGATCGCGGCATCGAGCTGCACGTCGCCGTCGATGGCGAGGCCGGGGCGCGCTTCCTTCACGCGCCGCGTCGCGTCGATCACCTTGTCGACGGCCGCATGATGCGCGCTGCCGCTCGTCGAGAACGACAGCATCGCTACACGCGCATCTTCCATCAGCAGGCTGCGCGCGCTGTCGGCGGCGGCCATCGCGATTTCGGCGAGCTGCTCCGCATTCGGCTCGACGACGAGCGCACAATCGGAAAAGATGAGGCCGCCTTTCATCGTATGAAAAGGCTCGCACAGCATCATGAGAAAGAAGCTCGAAACGAGCTTGAACGACGGCCGCACGCCGATGATCTGTATCGCGTTGCGCACGACATCCGCCGTCGTGTTGACCGCGCCGGACACGGACCCGTCCGCTTCGCCCGTGCGCACCATGAGGTTCGCGAAGCACAGCGGATCGAGCACGGCGGCGCGCGCCTGATCGGGCGTCATGCCTTTCTTTTCGCGCAGCGTGAAAAGCGCCTGCGCAAAGCGTTCGCTGAGCGGCGAATGAGCAGGATCGATCACGTCGATGCCTTCGAGATCGATGCCCGCGCCGTCCGCGACCTGATACGCGCGCGCTCGTGCGCCCACGAGCACGATGCGCGCGATGCCTTCCTTGTGCGCGCGTTCCGCCGCCTGAAGCACGCGCGTGTCTTCGGCTTCGGAGAGGACGATGCGCATCGGCAGGTCGCGAGCCTGATCGATGATGCGATGCATGGCTTTCATGACGGGCTCACTGTCGTTGTTATGAAAACGCCGCTCCGGGCGCGGAGCGGCGTGACGCCGGACTTAAACGTAGTCCTTGTACTTGTCGAGCATGCGCACGGGTTTCGCGAGTGCATCGCGGCGGAACGGATCGCCGAGTTCTCGCGTACACATGATCTCGATGATCGTCGTCTTGCCGTGATTCATCTGCAGATCGATAGCTTTCTTCAGCGCCGGGCCCACATCTTCCAGCTTGTCGACGACGATGCCTTCCGCGCCCATCGCCTTCGCGATCTCGGCGAAGCTCTGGTTGTCGAGCTCGCCCGCGACGAAGCGGCGATTGTAGAAGTCCACCTGATTCTTCTTCTCCGCGCCCCACTGACGGTTGTGGAACACGACAGCCGTCACCGGAATGTTATGACGCACGCAGGTCATGGTTTCCATCAGGCTCATGCCCCACGCGCCATCGCCCGCATACGAAACGGCCGGACGATGCGGTGCCGCGACCTTCGCGCCGATGATCGTCGGGAACGCATAGCCGCAATTGCCCCAGCTCATCGCCGCGAAGAAGCTGCGCGGCTTGTTGAAGCGCAGATAGCTATTGGCGACCGAGTTGATGTTGCCGATATCGGTCGACACCATCACGTCTTCCGGCATCGCCTTTTCGAGTTCGCGCAGCACTTGACGCGGATGCAGATACTGGCCGCCGCTGAACGGCTTCTCGCTCTTCTGCTCTTCGATCATGTCGAGGCTGTACGGATCGCGCTCGTGCGTCCATTCGTCGAGTTCTTTTTCCCATGCGGCTTTTTCGGCGGCGATAGTCTTCGCGCGGGCGTCCTTCGTCGCATCGCAGTCGAGCTTGCGATCCGCGAGCCGCTGCGTGAGCGCGATGGCCGTTGCCTTCGCATCGCCGCAAATACCGACGGAAATCTTCTTCACGAGGCCGAGCATCTTGTGGTCCGCGTCGATCTGAATGACCTTCGCTTCCTTCGGCCAGTAATCGAGGCCGTGCTGCGGCAGCGTGCCGAACGGTCCGAGACGCGAGCCGAGCGCGATCACGACATCGGCCTGGCTCAGGAGCTTCATCGCGGCCTTCGAGCCCTGATAGCCGAGCGGACCGCACCACAGCGAATGATTCGCCGGGAACGAATCGTTATGCAGATAGCTGTTGACCACCGGCGCGCCGAGACGCTCGGCGAGCGCCTTGCATTCCTCGATGGCATCGGACATCACGACGCCGCCGCCCGAGATGATGACGGGGAATTTCGCTTCGGCGAGGAGATCGGCGGCTTCGTTCAGGCTCTGATCGCCGCCGGGGCCGCGGTCGAGACGCTGCGGCTTCGGAATCTCGACTTTTACTTGCCCGTAGAAGTAGTCGCGCGGAATGTTGAGTTGCGTCGGGCCCATCTCCGACATCGCGCGGTCGAAGCAGCGCGCGGTGTATTCGGCCATGCGCGCCGGGTGCGTGACGTGGCCCTGATACTTCGTGAATTCCTGGAACATCGGCAACTGCTTCGCTTCCTGGAAGCCGCCGAGGCCGATGCCCATCGTGCCCGCTTCCGGCGTGACGATCACGACCGGGCTGTGCGCCCAGTACGCCGCCGCGATCGCCGTCACGCAATTGCTGATGCCCGGGCCGTTCTGACCGATCACGACACCGTGACGGCCCGACACGCGCGAATAGCCGTCCGCCATGTGACCCGCGCCCTGTTCATGCACGACGGGAATCAGGCGGATGCCGGCGGGCGCGAAGATGTCCATCGCGTCCATGAAGGCCGAACCCATGATGCCGAACATCTCGGTCACGCCATTGGCGGCGAGCGTTTCGACGAATGCTTCGGACGGGGTCATCGCCTGCGGACCGGCGGGCGCTGCGCTAGCGGCAGCGAGGGTGGTCTGGGAAGGACGGGCTTGGTCGTGCTCGCTCATGAGTGTCTCCGGGTGAAAATAAATCGGAACGCTCGGTTCCGGAATATGTATCGTGAAGACATGGTAGGACGGGCCGATTTCGACGTCAACCAGTTTTTCAAATAAATGGAATGTTTTGTCTCTAAAAAATTCGGAATTTCTAGCGATGACGATCTGGACGCGCCGCCGAGGCCCATGTGGCGGGCTTCGGCGGGGAAAGTGTCTAGCGCGTTGCGGGGCGCTGGCGCGCCATGAGCGTCAGTCCGTCGGAGGTATCGATGAGCGTGGCGAGCTTCACGGCGGTTTCCCGCAATTGCGGAACCGCCTGGAGCAGGTCGTTGAGATTGGCGCGGGCGGTTGGGGCATGCGCGGCGAGGCAGGCGAGCACACGCCCGGTTGCGGCATCGGTGATCGGCACGGCGACGGCCACCATCCCGAGCACGAACTCCTCGTTGTCGATGCCGATGCCACGCGCGGCGAGCCGATCGAGTTCGGCTTCGAGCAACGTGCGATCGGTCAGCGTGCGATGCGTCTTCTTCGTGAGCGTGAGGCGGCCGAGGATCTGTCGGCGTTCCGCGAGCGGCATCTGCGAAAGAAACAGCTTGCCGCTCGCGGTGCAATGCAGCGGAACGCGCATGCCGGCCTGCATATGCAGGCGCAGCGGTTCGGCCGTTTCGACGCGCTCGATATACAGGACCGTATCGCCATCGAGCGCGGTGAGATTGCAGCTTTCGCCTATGACATCGACGAGCGAGCGCAGGATCGAACGGCAGGCGCGCGTGAACGAGTTGTTGGCGAGCGTGGCGAGCGCGAGCTGGGCGGCGCGGGGCCCGAGCGCAATCCCGCGGTCGGTGCCGCGCGAGTCGGGCATGTGCGTGACATAGCCTTGCGCTTCGAGCGAATCGATCAGCCGCAGCAATGTCGCTTTGGGGATGCGCACGCGCGCCGCGAGCTGCGACAGCGTGTACGCGTGGCCGGCCGCGGCCAGTTGTTCGAGCACGGCAAGCGGACGGAGTGTCCGCGCTTCATCGCCGGCATGTTCGGCGGAATCGAGATGAGTGACGTTGCGCATGTGCCGGAAACGGAACGTTTGGTTTCGAATTCCGACTACTCTACGCCCTTTGTTCCGCTCCGCGCCATAATTTTCGGAACGTGCGGTTGCGTTTTTATTCTTCCGAGGATCGGTTTTTTTAGAAGGTCTTGCCCAGCTCGGCGGCAGCTTCCTTGAGGCGCGGCACCATTTCCAGCGCGCGGGAAAGCGGCGTGCGCGACACCGGCGCGTGAACCGCGATTGCCGCGATGCACGCCCCGTTCGTATCGGCGATTGGCGCCGCCGCACACACGATGCCCTGCACGAATTCCTCGTTGTCGATCGCGACGCCCTTCTTCGCGATGCGGTCGAGTTCCGCTTCGAGCATCTCGGTGTCGGTGATCGTGTTGGCGGTATAGCGCTCCAGCTTCATCGCGCGCACGAGCGCATTACGTTCGTCGCGCGGCTGCAGCGCGAGTAGCAGCTTGCCGCTCGCGCTGCACCAGATGGGCACGTGCGAACCGGGCTTCAGGTCGAGCCGCAGCGGCCACGGCGCTTCCACCCGGTCGAGATACAGCACTTCATTCTCATGCAGCATCGTGAGATTGCAGGTTTCGCCGAGATCGGAGACGAGTCGCGTAAGGATCGCGTGCCGCAGCCGCCGCGCGCCCGCGTGCGTCATCACATTCAGGCCCAGTTGCGCGAGGCGCGGACCGATGACATACGCGTTCTTGTCGCCGGGCTCACGAATCACGAGTCCGCCCGCTTCGAGGGACGCAAGCATGCGGTGCAGTGAAGGCTTCGGCATGCCGATGTCGTCGGCCATATCGGACAGCGACACGGGGCTGCCGGCCTGAACCAGGTATTCCAGCAACGCGAAGGCTCGCAGCGTGGGCGTGTCGGGCTTGTCCATCGGCGTGGTTTCCGTGTGAATTTGTTCGGCATTATTTTAAATGAGGTGCCGATCGACGCCACATCGGCCATTCGGTCAAAATTAAACGAAATGATTTGTTCCGTAAAAATATAGTTGCTATGCTTGGGGCTCTGTTACGGGAGACGAAGCCTCATGATGCGCGACACATGGTTGGACGAGCCGGATCGAAAAGTGTCCGTGCGTACGCTTTTCGGTATCGATACGGAGCTGCAAGTGCCGGCGTTCAGCAGGCGCGATCCGCACGTTCCGGAAATCGACGAGGCGTACCGTTTCAATCCCGAGGTCACGCTGGCGATTCTCGCCGGCTTCGCGTGCAACCGTCGCGTGATGGTGCAGGGGTTGCACGGCACCGGAAAATCGACGCATATCGAGCAGGTCGCGGCGCGGCTCAATTGGCCGTGCATGCGCGTGAATCTGGATGGTCACGTGAGCCGGCTCGATCTCGTCGGCAAAGATGCGATCGTCGTGCGCGACGACGTGCAGGTCACCGAGTTTCAGGAAGGCATCGTGCCGTGGGCGCTGCAACGGCCGGTCGCGCTCGTGTTCGACGAATACGACGCCGGCCGTCCCGATGTCATGTTCGTGATCCAGCGCATTCTCGAGCGCGACGGCAGTTTCACGCTGCTCGACCAGAATCGCGTGATTCAGCCGCATCGTTTTTTTCGCCTGTTCGCGACGACCAATACGATCGGCCTCGGTAATCTGAACGGCATGTATCACGGCACGCAGATGCTCAATCACGCGCAGATCGACCGGTGGAACGTGGTCGCGACGCTCAATTATTTGTCGCGCGAAGAAGAAGCGCGCATCGTGCTCGCGCGCGTGCCGCATCTCGATGACGATACGGGCCGCGCGCTCGTCGATTCGATGGTGAGCATGGCCGGGCTTACGCGGCGCGGTTTCGCGGCGGGCGATCTGTCGACGTTGATGTCGCCGCGCACCGTCATCAACTGGGCGGAAAACTGCGAAGTTTTTCATGACGCGAAGCTCGCGCTGCGTCTCACTTTCCTGAACAAATGCGACGAAGCCGAACGGCCGATCGTCGCGGAATATTTCCAGCGCGCGTTCGGCGAGGAACTGGACACGCCGTCGCAGTGGCACGACGCGTCGGCGAAATGAACGGGCCGCGTGAACTCGCGCGACGCGATGCGTTATGCGCGGCGGCCGTGCGCGCATTGACGGGCGATGAAGCGTTGCACTATCGCGGCGGCAGGCTTTATCGCCATTTACGGCCGGTGCCGTTGCATGCGCCACATTTGCGCGGCGAGCGCAGGGACGAAGAAGACCTCGATTCCACACGCGGTGCAGCCGATGCGTCCGCGTTGCGCATTGCGTATTCGGACGCCGCGCTGCATCGGGACATGACGCCCGAAGAGCCCGTCGAGCGTATGGTCTTCGACATTCTGGAGCAATTGCGCTGCGAAACGCGCGTGCCGGCCGGAATGGAAGGCGTGAGGCGCAACGTGCGGCATCGCTTCGACGCGTGGTCGCTCGCGTGCTATGAAACAGGTTTGCTCGACAGCGATATCGGCTTGTTGATTTACACCGTGGCGCAAATGGCTGAATCGCGCCTGTCCGGGTGCGCCGTGCTCGAAGCGACCGAAGGCATCATCGAGGCCACGCGTGCGGCGCTTGCGCCGTCGCTCGGACATGCGCTTGCGGGCATGCGGCGGCATTGCGCGGATCAACGTGCGTTTGCGGTTCATGCGCTCGACATTGCGCGAATCGTCGGCGAAATGGTGCGCGACGTGCGGCACGCATTCGTCGAACATGACGCTTCATCCGACGATGACAAGCAAGACGTCGCGCGCACGATGCTCGGCGCGTGGTTCGACATCGACGACGAAGAAGGCGGCATCGAACGGCTCGCGCTTGCCGCGAGTGGCGACAGCGCGGCGCGTGAGGCATCGGGCGAAAACTATCGCGTGTTCACCACGCGCTACGACAAGACCATTCGCCCGGCTACGACGATTCGCGCCGCATTGCTGCGTGAATATCGCGAACGTCTCGACGATCTCATCGCCGCGCGGCACATCAACGTGCCGCGTCTCGCGCGCATGTTGCAGGCGGCGATCACCGTGCCGCGTCGTGACGGCTGGTCGTTCGGCGAGGAAGAAGGGCGCATCGACGGGCGCAGGCTCGCGCAAGTGGTGGCATCGCCGAACGAACGACGCGTCTTCAGACGTGAACGCGAACGTCCGCATGCGGACTGCGCGGTGAGCTTTCTCATCGATTGCTCGGGCTCGATGAAGTCGAGCATCGAGCCTGTCGCGGTGATGATCGACGTGCTCGTGCGCGCGCTCGGCATGGCGGGCGTCGTGACCGAAGTGCTCGGCTTCACGACCGGCCAATGGAACGGCGGACGCGCGAAGCTGGACTGGCTCGCGAAAGGCCGGCCGAAGCATCCGGGCCGGCTCAATGAAGCGTGCAACATGATCTTCAAGGAAGGCGATGCGAGCTGGCGCGCGGCGCGCGGCGACATTGCCGCGCTGTTCAAGGCCGATCTGTTTCGCGAAGGCATCGATGGCGAAGCGGTGGATTGGGCGTGCTCGCGGCTCGTCGCGCGTGACGAAGCGCGGCGCATCGTCGTCGTGATCTCCGATGGCAGTCCGATGGACAGCGCAACTGCGCAGGCCAACGATCCGAACTATCTCGATCAGCATCTGCGCGAAGTCGTTGCGAAGCACGAGGCGGCGCGGACCGTCGAAGTGCTCGGCCTGGGCGTCGGACTCGATTTGAGCCCGTATTATCGGCATCATTTTGCGGTCGATCTTTCCGTGCCGCCGGATATGACGTTATTCGCGAAGCTCGCTGCATGGCTCGGCGCGCGACGCAGACACGGCACTTAGCGCGCGATGAATATCGCCGGCTTCGAAGAGACCGATAAAGACGATGCGCGTCTCTTCGACGTCACGGCATCGCGTGATATGCCAGCGCTTGCCGACGACGTGAATCTCCGCGCATGTGCCATCGAGAAGCCGCACGAAACCTTTGGCGCGCAAGAGGCGGGCGCTGAACGGCTCGCATGCGGCCTTGAGCCGTTGACGATCGAAGCGCTCATACGAACAGAACGTCACGCTGCGCAAGTCGGCGGGAAGATGACTCGACGGCGCGAATGCACGCGATGCATCGTGTTCGCGCGATGACGGCGTTTCGCTAAAGAAAAGCGCATTCGGCACCTTGCCCCGATCGGCTTCGAACATGATGCGCGTGTGCGCGATCGTCATCAATCGCGCACGCACGGTCGATACATCGGCGGACGAGATCAGATCGGCTTTCGTCAACACGATGGAAGTCGCGCCTTCGATCTGCCGTCGCGCGATATCGCCGACATACGCATCGGCGAGCGTCTCTTCGATGCGCTCCGCATCCACCGCAACCACGATGCCCTGAAGCCTGAACGCACGATCGAGCATGCCGACCTGCGCAATGCGCACCGGATCCGACACGCCGCTCGCTTCGATCACGAGGAGATCGGGCCGCGTCTCGCGCGCGCTGATATCGATTAGCGTCTCCATCAGCTTGCCGCCGATCGAACAGCACACGCAGCCGTTCTCCAGGCCGATCACATCGTCGCTACGCTCGCGAATCAGCGCCGCATCGATATTGACCGAGCCGAAATCGTTGACGAGCACGGTGACGCGCCGGCCATCGGTGTTGGTCAGGAGCGCGTTGATCATCGTGGTCTTGCCCGCGCCGAGATACCCGCCAATGACGGCGAGAGGAATGGGCGTCATCACGCGGGCGCCTGATACGCGCGGCCGCCGAGAATGGTGCCCCACACACGCAGTTGGCCGAGGCGTTCCGCTGGAATCTCGCTGGGGTCTTCATCGAGCACGGCGAAATCCGCGAACTTGCCGACTTCGATGCTGCCGATGACATCGTCCATGCCGATCGTGAAGGCCGCACCAAGCGTGATCGCACGTAGCGCATCGGCCACGCTCAGACGCTCCGCTTCGCCGAGCACGCGTCCGGATGCGGTCTGACGCTGCACCGCGCACCACGCGGTGAAAAGCGGATTGAGCTGCGTGATCGGCGCATCCGAATGCAGTCCGAACGTGATGCCGAGCTCGCTCGCCGTGCCCGCGGCGTTCATGCGGTTCGCGCGATCGGCGCCCATCGTTTGCGCGTAATGCGCGTCGCCCCAGTAGTAGAGGTGATTGGAGAAGAAGTTCACGCACATGCCGAGGCGAGCGGCGCGTTCGAGCTGTCTTCTGTCGGCCATCTGACAATGTTGCAGCGTATGCCGATGATCCGGTCGCGGATGCCGGCTCAAGATAGTTTCGATTGCAACTAATACGAGTTCGGTGGCTTCGTCGCCGTTCGTGTGGATGTGCAGTTGCAGTCCCGCTCGATGGAACGGCAGGAAGGTTTCGACGAACTGTTCCGGCGGGATCAGCCATAAACCATTGGGCCGTCCGTTCACATATCCCGGCCAGCGCAGGCGCGCGGTAAAGCCTTGAATCGAGCCATCGACGATGAATTTCACCGGCCCGAAACGCAGCTTGTCCGAGTTGAACTGCACCGCTTCCAGCACGCGATCGGGCCCGCCTTCCGGGTTTCGCTGCGGCCCGAATGCGGGCACGAGACGAATCGGAAAGCGCGCGTCGCGCGTGACTTCGACGAGATTGCGCATGCCCTTGTCGGACAGATCGTTGAGCAGATCGGTGGCCGTCGTCACGCCGGCGAGTTGCGCGACCTTGCCGAACGCGCGGATCGCCTCGGGGTTGTCGCTCGCGGACAGCGACAGCTTCGCGCCGATCACGCGATACACCGGGAACATCGCAGCGAACTCCTGCAGTTCGCCTGTGAGCTTGCCGCTTTCGTCTTTCACGATGCCATCGACATCGATGTCTTCGTCGATGCCCGCGAGTTCGAGCATCGGCGAATTCACGTTCATCAGATGCACGCTCGCATGCAGGATCGCGATGGGGCGCGTCGCCGATACCCGCTCGAGATGCTTCACGGTCAGTCGCTCGCTGCCGAAGAAGATCGGATCGAAGCCCCATGCGAGTAACGGCGCGTCGGCGTCATCGAGTGCGCGCTCGGCTTCCTGCAAGCGCGCGATCACCGCATCGAGCGATTGCAGGCCGGGCCAGCGCGTGCCATCGGGTCCGCGACGCTCGTAGTAGCCCACATAGACCGCGCTCCACATCGCGCCTTCCATCAGATGCGAATGACCTTCGACGAGGCCGGGCATCAGCACCTTGTCGACGAAGGCGGTGTCCGGTTCGGCATCGGTCCATTGGCGCATGTCGTCGAGCGTGCCGACCGAAAGGATCTTGCCGTCGCGGATCGCCACGTGAGTCGCGACCGGCTGACGCGGGTTCATCGTCAGAATCTTGCGTGCGACGAGGACCTTCACTGCGTTGTTATCGGTTTGGGTCATGAGTCGTTCGAGTGGATCAGGTCAGCGTGAACATGTTTGCGGCCCGCGCTCGGATTGGCGAGAAACACGACGAGCACATTCACCGCGAGACAGATGAGGCCGATATTGATGCCGGCGATATCGACATGGAACACGTACAGGACGACCGCGAGCAACTGCCCCACGAGCAGTCCCGAAGCGATCGCGCGCGCACTCACGCGCAGACCGAGCACGATCGCGATCACGCCGGGAAAATACTGCGTGACGCCGTAATACGTCATGTTGATGAGCGTGAGCATGAGGTTGGGCGTCGCGAGCGTCATGCCGATGGAAAGCAGCAGATAGAGTCCGATCACCACTTTGGCGCCGGCCTTCTGGCGCGTCTCCGGCATGTTCGGCAGCAGATTGCGCGTGACCACGGGCCCGATCGCGAGACAGATGCCCGCGAGCACGAGCAGGCCCGAAAGCGACGCGCCCGCCGCGACCAGGCCCACGAGCCACGGCGGCAACAGATGCACGACAGCGGTGAAGAACGCTTCGTTGGGCGAGGCGAGCGGCACGTTCTGCGCGATCGCGTAATACGACGCGACCACGAGGAACGGGTACATCAGCATGTAGAGCGGCATCACCACTTGCGAGCGGCGAATCGTGTTCGCGCTTTTCGCGGTGAAGAAGTTCTGGATCGCGAAGGGCATGACGTAAAAGCCGAGCGACTGGAAGAGCATCGTGCTCATCGAGAACGTGAGTTGATGCGCGGTCATCGCATTCGATACGTGCTGGCTCGCGGCCCTGAACACCGGCTCGACGCCCGCCTCCCACGCAACGGCGATGCCGGTGATGACGATCGCCGCGACCATCAGAATGTCCTTCAGAATGGCGATATATGCCGATGCACGCACGCCGGCGATCGCGATATACGCGAACGCGAGCAGCGCGGAGATCATGATGAGGACCACCGGATTGAGGTTCCAGCCGAGACCCTTGAGCGCGGCGACGAGTCCCGTGAACTGCAACTGACCCCACGGCAGCAGAAAGATCAGCGCGGAGACTGCGACGATCAATTCGAGCGCGCGGCTGCCGAAATGTCCCTTGAAGAGGTCGGGCAGCGTGATCGCGTTATAGCGCTTTCCCGCTTCCCAGATTTTCGGGCCGACGAAATAGCCGATCGGATAAGCAAGCAGGATATAGCCGAGAAACCAGACGCCGTACGTCGGTCCTTTCGCATAGATGCCGCCCGGAAAGCCGACCATCGTGCCGATGCTGTAGATCTCGCCCGCCGCGAGAAAGAAGACGAGCCACGCGCCGAACTGACGCGACGCGACGAAGAAGTCGTGCACGCTCTGCGAACCGCGCCCCTTGCCCGCGCGCAGCGCGAGCCACAACGAAAGCGCGATGAAGCCCAGAAATACCGTGGAAGCCATGCCGATTTCTCCTTATGCGCCGCGCGCTTCGCGCTGTTCCGTTTTTTTGTCGAACAGCACCCAGCAAAGCTGGAGACATACCGACGTGAGCACGAACCAGCCGAAAATCCATGCATAAATAAACGGAACGCCGAGCACGTAAAAATCGTTCGACGCGGCCCACGGCAACAAGCCGATGACGCCGACGAATGGCAAACCGATCCCGATCAGGAACTTGAGCATGGACCACTCCGTATGAAGATTGGCCCGCGCGAGGCATACATGCGCGAGAGAAAGAGGATTTGGCCCAGTATGACCAGACAAAAATGGCCGGTCGTAGTACCAGAACGGACCAATCGCTGGAGCCAGCGGCGCGCGGATCGGAACGGCGACCTGGCACTAACGATGATTCCGGCGTGGCTCTAAGCGGCGCGTAAAGTTCGGTGCAGTATGAGGGTACTTTCCAAGGAGTTATCGGTGGCTACTCTCGATTACGTTGCGCCGGACCTTCGCGGCGCCTGCGCCCCATACGATCCGCTCTACGACCCGCTCGTTTCTCCTATCGGCCGTCAGGCGATGGACTATGCGCCGACTTACTGGGTCGCGACCGCCGGCGCGCCGCCCGATGACGACGGACCGTTGCCCGGCGATGCCGATGTCGATGTGCTGATCGTCGGCGCGGGATTCACCGGCCTTTCCACCGCGCTCTTTCTGGCGCGGGAGCACGGCATCCGCGCGACCGTCGTCGATGCGAACCGCACCGCGTGGGGTTGCACGAGCCGCAACGGCGGGCAAGGGCAGAATGCGAGCGGCCGTCTCTATCGTTCGCAATGGATCGAGCGTTGGGGCAAGCAGACGGCGCTCAAGCTCGACGCCGAAATCCGCGAAGGCTTCGATACCTTCAAGACACTGATCGGCGAATTCGCGTGCGATCCGCAGCCGGGCGGGCATCTGTATATCGCGCATCGTGCGCGCAAGCTGGACTTTCTGTCGAACGAATGCAGGGTGATGCGCGATGTCTTCGGCTACGACGCGCGCATGCTGAGCGCGAAGGAAGTCGCGCAATCGTACGTCGATGATCGCGAAAACTGCGGCGCGCTGCACGAACCCGATGGCATCGGCGTACATCCGCTCAAGCTCGCGTTCGGCTATATGCGCATGGCGCGCTCGCTCGGCGTGAAGGTCCATACGAGCACGCCCGTGCTGGACGTCGAGACGATTCGCGGCGTGCATCACGTGCGCACGCCGCGCGGCGTGATTCGCGCGAAGGCGGTTGCATTCGCGACCGGCGGCTATACGCGCAACGACATGCATCGCACGCTGTCCGCGAAGATCATGCCGATTCTTTCGAACTCGCTCGTCACGCGGCCGCTCACGCAGGAAGAACTCGCAGCGACCAATTTCCGCACGCATGAGGTCATCACCGATACGCGCACGCTGCGCTTTTACTATCGCTTGCTGCCGGACAATCGCGTGCAGATCGGCAGCCGCAGCGCGATCACGGGCGCGGACGCCGCGAATCCGCGGCACATGGATGTGCTCATCGAAGGCCTGCATCGCAAGTTCCCTTCGCTGAAGGGCATACGCATCGATTATTCGTGGTGGGGCTGGGTCGATGTGAGTCACGACATGATGCCGCGCGTCGCGCAGCCCGATCCGCAGCAAAGCATCTTCTATGCGGTCGGATACGGCGGCAACGGCGTGTCGTTTTCCGCGCATGCGGGGCGGCGCATGGCCGAGCGCGTCGCGGGCAAATGGCAGCGGAGCCGCGACGGTCTGCCGATCTACGACTCCGCGCTCGAATATCCGAACGTGATGGGCATGGTGCGATGGAAAGGATTCGCGCCATTCCGCCGCGTCGGTCAACGATTCCTTTATCACAAGTATCTGGCGCAGGACGAGAAGCGCTGAATCTCGTTGAACCCTTTCGCAACGCACTGAAAACATCGACACATGAGCACTCAAACGAATCAGGATTACATTCGGCTGCTGGAGACATTCAACGATGCGTGGAATCGGCACGACATCGACGCATTGATGAACTGCATGGCGGAAGAATGCGTCTTTCACGGCGTGGCCGGACCCGATGCGCTGGGCCGCACTTTCAAGGGCCGCGACGAGGTCCGCAAGGGCTTCGCGCTCGCGTGGGAGACCTTCCCGGATGCATCGTGGAAAGAGGGCGAGCACTTCGTGAGCGGCGAGCGCGGCGTATCCGAATCGACGTTTCGCGGCACGAAAGCGGACGGCTCGCGCGTCGAGGCCCGCATGGTGGACGTCTTCACGTTCAGCGGCGGCAAGATCGCGGTGAAGAACGCGTATCGCAAGGACCGCCCGGCGCTTTGAAGCATGACCGGATGATATGACTCGACTCGCCGGCAACGAACCGGCGGGCGAGCCTCGAATCGATACAAGCAAAGCAGGAGACGACATGCAATCGAACACGGATCAAGGCGATCTCAAGTGCGGCCTCAAGCAGCGCCACATGACGATGATCGCGCTGGGCGGCGTCATAGGCGCCGGACTTTTCGTCGGCAGCGGTGTGGTGATCCAGCAGGCCGGGCCCGCCGCGATTCTCTCGTTTCTCATCACAGGCGGCCTCGTGGTGCTCGTCATGCGCATGCTCGGCGAGATGGCCTGCGCGATGCCGACCGTCGGCTCGTTCTATGAATACGCGCGCCTGGCGTTCAAGACACAGCGCGGGCCGGGCCGTCTCGCCGGCTTTCTGACGGGCTGGATGTACTGGTATTTCTGGGTCATCGTGATCGCGCTGGAAGCGGTCGCGGGCGCGAAGCTCGTGCAGTTCTGGATACCGGATGTGCCTTCATGGATCATCAGTCTCGTGCTGCTCGTCGTGCTCACGCTGACCAACCTCATTTCAGTGGGCAGTTACGGCGAATTCGAGTTCTGGTTCTCGTCGATCAAGGTCGGCGCGATCATCGTGTTCCTGTTTCTCGGCGGCCTCTATGTGTGCGGCTTCTGGCCCGCATCGATGCACACGACCGACGTCGCCTCGACTTTCCTCGGTCATGGCGGGTTCATGCCCAAAGGCATCGGACCAGTGATGACGGGTGCGGTCGCCGCGACCGGCTTCTACTTCGGCGCGGAGATCGTCACGATTGCGGCGGCCGAAGCGAAGGAACCCGCGAAAGCAGTTGCAAAAGCAACTAATTCGGTCATCACGCGCGTGCTCGTGTTCTATGTGGGGTCGGTGGCGCTGGTCGTCGCGCTGGTGCCGTGGAATTCGCATCAGATGGCAACGCCCTACGTGAGCGCGCTCGAAGTGATGGGCATGCCCGCAGCAGCCAACGTCATGAACGCCATCGTGCTCACGGCGGTATTGTCCGCGCTCAATTCGGGCCTCTACGCCGCGTCGCGCATGCTGTTCGCGTTGACGCGTCACGGCGATGCGCCGCTCGGCCTCGCGAAGGTCAACAAGCGCGGCGTGCCGGTGCGCGCCATTCTGCTCGGCACGGTGTTCGGCTATGTGTCCGTGGTGATGTCGTATATCTCGCCGGATACGGTGTTCGCATTTCTCGTCAATTCGTACGGCACGGTGGCGATCTTCGTGTACCTGCTGATCGCGTTCTCGCAACTGCGTCTGCGTGCCCGCATGACGAGCTTCGAAGCGAACGACCTGCGCGTGCGCATGTGGGGCTTTCCCTATCTCACATGGCTTGCGATCTTCGGCATGACCGCGATCCTCGTCGCGATGGCCTTCATTCCCGATCAGCGCAAGCCGCTGTGGCTGGGCGTGGCGAGCCTCGGCATTCTGATCGTCGCGTATGTGGTGTTCAAGCGCGGCCGCAAGGAAAACGAGATCGAAGACGATGCACATTCGACGCAACATCTGCAAACCGTCGAGCGATAACAAGCACTGAAACGGCGCCGGTTTGCTGCATTGCAAACCGGCTTTTCATTCCATGAAGGTCTTGGCGGTTTCTTCTGCAGTGCGGCGCAGATCGGGCTCGAATGCGAGCAATTGATCGAGCGCGACGCGTCCCACCGGCGCCTGAATGGCGATCGCCGCGCACGCACGATTGCGATCGAGCATCACCGGCACCGCAATCGCAACGAGTCCCTGCAAGTGCTCCTGATTGTTGATGGCGAGCATGCGGCGGCGCGTCAACGCGAGCTCCTTGCGCAGCGCATCGCGATCGGTGATCGTTCGCTCCGAATACGAGCGTAGCGGCAGGCGCTCGATCATGCGCTCGCGCCGTTCCTTCGGCAGAAAACTCAGCAGCAGCTTGCCGCTTGCCGAGCAATGCAGCGGCACATGCGAGCCCGGCTGAAGATGCATGCGCAACGGCCAGCCGGTCTCCACGCGATCCACGTAGACGACGTCGTTGCCCGCGAGCATCGTGAGATTGCAGGTTTCACCGACGCGTGCGACGAGTTGTTCCAAGAGCGCATGACGCGCCGCAGCGGGACCGGCATGCATCAGCACGTTGATGGCGAGCGTGCGCACGCGCGCCGAGCATTCGTAGAGCTTGTCGCTCGCGCCGCGCGTCACGAGCCATGCGTCCATCAGTTGCACGAGGATGCGATGCACGGTCTGCTTCGGCAGGCCCAAGGCATCGACGAGCTCGGTCATCGAGAGCGGGCGATTCGCTTCGGCGAGCGTTTCGAGCACGCGGAACGCGCGCACGGCGGCGGCATTCGATTGATTCGACGTCACGTTGCCTTGTCTCCCTCTGCGTGGTTTGCGTTTTTATTTCATTGTGCGTCGAAAACACCGGTTTTCGGGACTCTGGAAAGTCCCGAAAAGCTGAATTTTCGATGCACGCGATTTTGCTGCATGCGTTGTTCCAGAAAACGGGACCGCGCGACGAACGCGGCTGACTAGATTGGAAAGCACCGCCAATCTTCCAACAGCCGAGGTTTATCGCATGAATCAAATGGCAAGCGGCGCAACGCTCGCGCGTCCCCGCGAGAACGGGCCGAACACCCAGGAACCCGATGTCGAACGCGTCGTCGCGACGCTCGTGACGCGAGCGCGCACCGCGCAACGACGCTTCGAGCAAGCGGGACAGGAGACCCTCGACATCGCCGCCGCGGCCGCCGCGTGGGCGATCATGGAGCCGCAGCGCAACCGGCTCTTGGCCGATCTGGCGGTAAGCGATACGGGCCTCGGCAACGCCGACGACAAGTTCCGCAAGAACCATCGCAAGACGCTCGGGTTGTTGCGCGATCTTCACGGTGTCGCGACGACGGGCGTGATCGCGCGCGACGAGCAGCACGGCATCGTCGAGATCGCGCGCGCGGTCGGCGTGGTGGCTGCGATCACGCCATCGACGAATCCGGCCGCGACGCCCGCGAACAAGATCATCAACGCGCTCAAGTGCGGCAACGCGGTGATCGTCGCGCCTTCGCCGAAGGGCTATTCGTCGTGCGCGTCGCTCATCGGCTTCATTCACGCGGAGTTCGCGAAGGCGGGGCTCGATCCCGATCTCGTGCAGATGCTCCCGCATCCGATCGGCAAGGCGGCGACCGCCGCGCTGATGCGGCTCGCCGATCTCGTCGTCGCGACCGGCTCGCAAGCCAACGTGCGCATGGCCTATACGAGCGGCACGCCGGCTTTCGGCGTGGGCGCGGGCAATGTCGCGTCGATCGTCACGGCGAACGCGAATCTCGATGACGCGGCGCGCAAGATCGCCGTGTCCAAGACGTTCGACAACGCGACGAGCTGTTCGTCGGAGAACAGCGTCGTGATCGAAGATGCGATCCACGCGCGCATGCTCGATGCGTTGGCGAAGCAGGGCGGCGTGCTGCTCGACGCCACGCAGAAATCGCAATTGCAGGCGGCGATGTGGCACGACGGCAAGCTCTCGGCGCGCTGCACCGCACGCTCGGCAATGGCCATCGCGCGCGAAGCGGGCCTCGACGATATCGCCGCGCGCGAGCCGAAGTTCCTGATGGTCGAGGAGACCGGCTACGGACCCGGCCATCCGTTCTCCGGCGAGAAGCTCTCGCCCGTGCTGACGGTGTATCGCGCGCGCGACATCGATGACGCCATCGATATCGTGCGCGGCATCTACGCCTACATGGGCGCGGGCCATTCGGTCGGCGTGCACGGCGCGGACGACGCGCTCGCCGTCATGCTCGGCACGCAATTGCCGGTGGCGCGTGTGATCGTCGATCAGGCGCATTGCCTCGCGACCGGCGGCAACTTCGACAACGGCTTGCCGTTCTCGCTTTCGATGGGCTGCGGCACGTGGGGCGGCAATAATTTCTCATCAAATCTCGGCTATCGGCAATATATGAACGTCACGCGCGTTGCGTATCCGATAGCGGAGCGCGTGCCCGAAGTCGATGCGCTGCTCGGCGATTACTTCCGGAGGGTCGGACGATGAGCGCATTGCCCGATCGAATCGCTGCGCCTGCCCGGTCGCCGCTCGATGCATCGACGTTACGCGCGGTGATCGACGCACGCGCGCAAAGCGCACCCGACAAGCCGTTCCTGCTCTCCACCACTCAAGAAGACGCGCTGACGTTCGCCGCTCTGCGCGACGATTGCATCGCGCTCGAAGCACGTTTCCGGGCGGCCGGTTTGCGTCCCGGCGATGTGGTGTCCGTCTTCATGGGCAACGGCATCCAGACCGCGCGCCTCCTGCTCGCGACGATGTACAGCGGTCTCGTCGCCAATCCGCTGAACCTGCTGTGCCAGGCTTCGCAGGTGAGGTACATCGTCGAGCATTCGGATACGCGCGTGATTTTCGTCACGGACGATACGCGCGATACGATCGTCGAAGCGATCGATGCGTTGCGTCGCGAAGGCATGGATCGCGAGATTGCGGTCGTATGCACGTCGCCGGGATCGAGCGACATGCCGGACATTCCCACGCTTTCGCCGCACGCGATACCGCTCGTGCGCGATGAAACGCCCGGCACGCATATCGTCGCGAGCGACGCGGGCGCGCCGAATCCCGGCGATACCGCGCTGCTCATGTACACGTCCGGCACGACGGGCGCGCCGAAAGGCGTGCTGCTGAGTCATCGGAGCCTGCTCGCGAACATGCGCAATATCAGCGCGGAGCATCGCCTGTCCGACGATGATCGCGTGCTCGTGTCGCTGCCGCTCTATCACATCAACGGGCTCGTCGTCGCGCTCCTGACGCCGCTCTGGCACGGCGGCTCGGCGGTAATGACGCCGCGTTTTTCGGCGCGCACGTTCTGGCGCGAGGCGTCGCATTCCGGATGCACGTGGATCAACGTGGTGCCCACCATCGTCGCCTATCTGTTGAATGCGGAGGACGCGCAAGACTGCGATCTTTCCGCGCTGAAGTTCTGCCGCAGCGCGTCGGCGGCGCTGCCGGCCGATCATCATCGCGCATTCGAGGAGCGCTTCGGCATCGGCGTCATCGAAACGATGGGGATGACGGAAACCGCCGCGCCGATGTTCAGTAATCCGTATGAACGGACGATGAGAAGACTCGGCAGCATCGGTCTGCCATCGGGCGGCGAAGCGAAGATCGTCGATCTCGACGGACGCGAATGCGGACCGAACGAATCCGGCGAACTCGTGCTGCGCGGCGCGCAAATGATGAGCGGCTACTACAAGCGCCCGGAAGAGACGCGCGATGCGTTCACCGCGGATGGCTGGCTGCGCACCGGCGATCTCGGCTATCGCGACGAGGCGGGCTTCTTCTACATCAACGGTCGCGCGAAGGAACTGATCATCAAAGGTGGCGAGAACATCGCGCCGCGCGAGATCGACGAAGCGTTGCTGCGTCATCCCGGCGTGCTCGAAGCGGCGGCGGTCGGTGTGCCCGATGCGGCCTATGGGCAGGACATCGTCGCGTACATCGTGCCGAACGGCGGCGCTGCTTCGCTCGATGTTGCGGAGTTGCGCGCGCATTGCCTGCGTGAACTCGGCCGCTACAAGACGCCGCGTGAATTCCGCTTCACCGATGCATTGCCGCGCGGCCCATCGGGCAAGGTGCAGCGTCTGAAGCTCGTTCAGAATCCGCAGTTCGCGGCGGGATGAACCGACACGGCAGACGCGGATTCACTCACAAGACTGGACATTCCACATCAGATGGACTGAAGGAGACACTGTGAACAAGCAACGTCAGCGCGTGAAGACGCGCCATATCATTCTCGGCGTAATGTGTCTGATGTACTTCATCTCGTACATCGACCGCGTGAATATCGCCGTGGCGGGACCGTTGATCCGGCAGGAGATGGGTCTCACGTCCATGCAGCTCGGGCTCGTGTTTTCCGCGTTTGCGTATCCGTATGCGGTGATGCAGATTGTCGGCGGATGGCTCGCCGATCGTTTCGGGCCGAAGCTCGTGCTCACCGTGCTCTCGCTGATCTGGGGCGCGGCGACGCTCGCGACGGGCTTCGCGGGCAGCATCGGCATGCTGGTTCTGCTGCGTCTTGCGCTGGGCATCGGCGAGGGCGGCGCGTTCCCGACCGCGACGCGCGCCTTCACGTTCTGGATGCCGGTGCACGAGCGCGGTTTCGCGCAAGGCATCACGCATAGCTTCGCGCGGCTGGGCGGCGCGGTGACGCCGCCGCTCGTGCTTGCGGTGGTCGCGGCGAGCGGCTGGCGCGAGGCGTTCATTCTGCTCGGCGTCGCGAGCCTCGTATGGACGGTGTTGTATCTCTTCGTCTTCACCAATTCACCCGATGAGAACCGCCGCGTGACGCCCGAGGAGATTGCTGAAATCGGCTATCGCGCGGGCGAATGCGCGCGCGCGAGAAAGACGCCGACGCCGTGGCGCAAGCTGATTCATCGCATGTGGCTCGTGACGTTCGTCGACTTCTGCTACGGCTGGCTGCTGTGGGTGTATCTGACGTGGCTGCCTTCGTATCTGAAGGAATCGCGCGGCTTCGATCTCAAGCATCTCGCGCTTTTCACGGCATTGCCGCTGCTCGCGGGCGTGATCGGCGATACGCTCGGCGGCGTGATATCGGACCGCATCTACAAGATGACGGGCCGGCTGCGTCTCGCGCGTTGCAGCATTCTGGTCATCGGCATGGGCGGTTCGCTCGCATTCCTGATTCCGATGGTCAATGCGCCGAGCCCGATTGCGGCGGTATGGTTTCTGACGGGATCGTTCTTCTTCCTCGAGATCACGAATCCTGTGCTGTGGACCTTGCCGCTCGATATCGCGGGCAAATATGCGGGCACGGCGGGCGGCATGATGAACACGGGCTTCGGTCTCGCGGGGATGGCCTCGCCGGTCGTGTTCGGCTATCTGATCCAGGAGACGGGCAGCTATAACGTGCCGTTCACGATTTCGGCGGCATTGCTGGCGGTCGGCGCGTTCGCGGCGCTCTTCATCGATACGAGCAAGACCGTCGAAGCCGACGAGGCGCGCGAGGCGCAGAGTCGAAGTGAAATGGGCGTGCCGGCTTTTGCGGGCGGCGCGGGGCAGTGGCACGAATAGCGGGGTGTTTGCGATAGAGTCGAGAGTGGTGGGCGATGCGTTCATTTTGCGCGGACGCGAGGAGGTGGGCTGGCGCGAACTCGGAGGACTCGTTTCGTGCGGACGCTCCATCCGGACATGGCGCCGGCTCTCGACGGCGAGATGCATCGGCTTGTCGCTGGTTTCGCAGATGCCGAAGGCGAAGAGCTGATTCGCGCGATAACGCTTAGAACGTCACGCCGGAACGGACACGCGCCGTTCCGGTTTTTTTCGTTTCAAGCCCCCGTCAACGCCCTCTCCCGATCGATCGTAGAATGAACTGCGCCATGCGACGGCGCAGTTACTACACAAACCGATTCGGGAGACGACATCATGCGACGTTGCAGCGCGGCATTCCTGATCATTCCCGTCTTTATGGTCGCCACGCTCTCCGCATGCGGCGGCTCCGACGACGACAACCCGCCCGCCTTTTCCAACGCGCCGAAGATCATCATCGACTCGGACTTCAACACGATGGGCGACGACGGCCAGCTCTTCGCGATGTCGACGCAACTCATGGGCGAAGGCAAGGTGAATCTGCTCGGCCTATGCGTCGTGACCGGCAACGACTGGCTGCTCCAGGAAGAAGCCGAAGCATTGAAAGCGGTCGAGCGCATGGGCGTGCAGGACAAGATCGGCGTCTATGCCGGCGCGAATTATCCGCTGCAATACGACGTCGCGAGCATTCGCGCGCAGCAGGCCGCGAATCCGAACGGCTACTTCGGCGCATGGATGCGTCCCGAGCCGACGAGCCAGGCGCAACTGACCGCGCCGCCCGACGGCTTCGCGACATCGGCGAAGCTGCAAAACCAGAGCGCCGCCGACTTCATCGTCGAGACGATCAAGCGCTATCCGAACCAGGTGACGATCATCGAAGTCGGGCCGCCGACGAATCTCGCGACCGCCGTGCAGAAAGCGCCGGAGATCGTTCCGCTCATCAAGGGCATCGTCTACATGGGCGGCGCGATGAACGTGCCGGGCAACGCGAACGCGGTCGGCGAGCTGAACTGGTGGTTCGATCCCGTCGCGGTGCGAACGCTCTTGCAGACGACGATCCCGCAAAGCGTCATTCCGCTCGACGTGACCAACACCGTGCCGCTGACCGAATCGGTCTATAACCAGATCGTCAATCCGCCGACCGGACAGACGGCGGTGACGAAGGTCTACGCCATCGCGAACGCGGGCGCATTCTCGACCAGCACCGATATCTACGACACGCTCACGATCGGCTACTTCCTCGATTCGACCTACGCGACGCAGACGCAAAGCGCGTATCTCGACATCGACACGGCGCCCGGCGAGAATCAGGGGCACGTGAAGGTGTATCCGGATGCACCGCAGGCGGGCGCATCGCCGCAAAAGATCACCTATGTCACGCGCTACGACAACGACCGGTTCTTCAAGTTCTATGTCGATCTTCTGACACGGCCCGTCCCCGTCAAATTCCAGTAGCGAAGCCGCCGGGCATCATCACACTTCGAGTTGCTCCAGCACCTTGCCTTTCGTCTCGATGCCCATGTAATGCACCGCGACGGCCGCAACCAGCGGCACGACAGCAAGCGCATAGAACGCGATGTTCATGTTCCCGCTCATCAGCGTCTTGCCGACGAGCGCCGGCGCGAAGATCGCCGCGATCTTGAGCCATGCGCCGCCGAGACCGCATCCGAACGCGCGGATGCTCGTCGGATAAAGCTCGGGCGTATACACGTAGGCGGTGATGAAGCCGCACGCCATGAAGCCGAGCGCGAGCGCGCAGAACGTCGCGACCACATACACCGACTGCGTGACGAACACGCCCGCGAACACCAGCGACACCGCGCAGAACACGAACGACCAGTTGATGACCGGCTTGCGCCCGACCTTGTCGACGATCAAGGCGCACGTCAGCGAACCCAGCACGCCGAGCACCGAAGCCGCCACCGCCAGATTCAGCGCGAGTTGCAAGGGCGCGTGATAGACAGTCTTGTAGATCGTCGGGAGCCACGTCGAAAGGCCGTACTGAATCACGCCGCACGTCATCCACAACAGCGCGACCGCGATCGTGCGCTTCAGATACGCCGGGCCGATGAGATCGAGGCGGCGGCGCTTCGGATGACGATTCGCCATCGATTCGAATTCGGCGAGATTGCCGAGCGGCGGCAGCGGTTGCTTGACGGTGGCTTCGAACGCGGACAGTGCATCGCCCGCTTCGCGCATGCGGCCGCGTTCGCCGAGCCAGCGCGGCGATTCCGGCACCAGCGTGCGCAACAGGAAGAACAGCACGAGCGGCACGCCGCCGATGAAATACATCGCTTCCCAGCCGAAGCGCGGCACGATCCACGCGCCGAGCGCGTTCGATGCGAGCAGGCCGATCGGAAACACGATCTCGTAGAGCAGCACGAAACGTCCGCGCCCATGTGCACGCGTGATCTCGTTGATGTAAGTCGCCGCGACGGGCAGCTCGCCGCCGAGCCCGAGCCCCTGCACGATCCGCAACGCGACGAACACCGCGAACGAAGGCGCGAAACCGCACGCGATGCTCGTCAGGCCGATGATGCCCGAGCTCCACGCGATGGACCGCACGCGCCCATAGCGCTCCGCGAGCGACGGAAACAGAAACGCACCGATCAGTTGTCCGATCGATCCCGACGCGATCAGAAAACCGACTTGCCCCGGCGTAAGCCCCCATTTCTGGATGAGCAGCGGCAACGTCGCCGCGATGACGATGACATCGAAGCCATCGAAGAACGTCGCCGCGCCGATCAGGATACGCGCACGCACCTGCATCGCGTTGGCGGGCAGCCGTTCGATGCGCGCGATGATCGATCCTTTCGTGACCGCGTGAGCGGCAGTGGCCGCGTCGGCGACTGTCGTGGCGGTGCCGCCGTGTTGAACGGCCGTATTGCCCATGCTCCTCATGCCTGCTCCCGTCTGTGTGTTATGCGAGTGCTTTCGCCGTGTCCGCGAGCGCCGCGATATCGACCGCGCGCCCCTGACTCATCCATTTCTTCGCGACCTTGAGATCGCGCGTCGCGTTGATCGCGATGACGCCGCGCAATGCATCGCCCTCGAAGAAGAAGAGCGATGCGCGACGCGCGTCCAGATCGCCGCGAACGATCGGCACGGCGCCCGCCGGAATGTCGCCGAGAATCTGCAGGTTCACGTCGTACTGATCCGACCAGAACCACGGAATCTCCGCATACGGCTCGCGCACGCCGAGAACCGCGCGCGCCGTCGCGATCGCCTGGTTCTGCGCGTTCGCCCACGATTCCAGGCGCACGCGGCGCTTGAGCCACGCGTTCGGATGATTGGCGACATCGCCGCACGCGAACACGCACGCGTCGTTCGTCGCGCCGAATTCATCGACGACGATGCCATCGTTCACGTCGATGCCCGCGCGTTCCGCGATCGCCGTGTGCGGCGCGAGGCCGATGCCCGCAACCGCGAAATCGGCGTCGAGCGTGGCGCCGTCCGCGAGTTGCGCGCGCACGCCGTCGCCGAAATCTTCGAGCGAGACGAGCGACGCATTCAGCCGCACATCGACGCCGTTATCGCGATGCAGCTTCAGCAGAAAATCGGACACGCTCCCGGGCACCGAACGCCCGCACAGACGCGGCGCGCCTTCGATCACCGTCACGCCGACCCCGAGCTTCCTCGCGGTGGCCGCGACTTCGAGACCGATCCATCCGCCGCCGATCACGAGCAGCCGCTTGCTATGGTTTTCGCGCAGACGCTTGCCGATGAGCATCGCGTCGTCGAGCGTGCGCAGATAGGCGAGATGCGAGGTCTTCACGAGCGTGTCCGGCAGACGCCGCGCCGCGCCGCCCGTCGCGATGACGAGCCGGTCGTAGCGCACTTCGCGGCCGCTCGCGGTGCGCACGATGCGCGCTTCGCGATCGATCGACGCCGCGCATTCCGGCTGCCATGCCTCGACGTTCAACTCGGCGAATGCGTCGTGATCGACGATGCGAACGGTGTCGATATCCGCATCGCCCGCGAGCACGGCCTTCGACAGCGGCGGACGTTCGTAGGGAAGATGAATCTCGTCGGCGATCATCACGAGGCGTCCAGCGAAGCCTTCCTTCCGCAACGTCTTGACGATCCAGCCCGCCGCCTGTCCGCCTCCGATCACGACGACCGTTTGAAGATCAGCCATTTTTCCGCTCCGTCATGAACTTGCCTTCGGGCGCCTTCGCGTCTTTCTGGCGGCGCGTGTTGCCGTCGAGCCCGCCATCGACGGCCCATTCCGCGAACACGGTCGGACCCGGCTCGAAATCGCGCGGCTGCCATTCGGGCGTGAGCACGTCTTCATCGGCGTAATACTCGATAAGGCCGCCCGCCGGATTCCTGAAGTACCAGAAGTACGCCGACGAAACCGGATGACGTCCCGGCCCGAGTTGCGTCGTCCATCCGCAGCGGCTGATGTGCAGGCCGCCGCCGAATACTTCGTGGATATCGCGCACGGTGAACGCGACGTGATTCAGGCCGCGTTTGCCATCGGGTAGTTGCAGGAGAAACAAATCGTGATGACCGCCGTGCGGCGCGCAGCGCATGAACGCGCCGCGGCCCGGATAGCGATCCGACGTCTCGAAGCCGAGCAGTTCGTGATAGAACTTCTCCTGCTCCGCGACGCAGTTCGTGAAGAACACGACGTGCCCCACTTCGACCGGCTCCGCGCGTTCATACACGGGACTCGGCGTATCGATGCGCTGCGCATTGCCCCATACGTTCGAGGGCGAGCCTTTCACGTCGATGTCGCGTTTCTTCGTGACTTCGACGCGAATCGCCATGCCGTTCGGATCGATGCAGCCGAGCGCATCGTCGGTTTCGAAGTGGCCGGGCTGGCCCGCGAAACGTCCGCGCAGCGCGTCGAGTTCCGCGCGTGTCGCGACGGCCCACGTGACTTCGCGCAGCGTCGGACCGCTTTCGAACGCGGGCGGCAGCGACGGATCGTCGGCAAGGGCAAGCAGCACTTCGCAGCCGTTCAGGGTTTCGAAACGCGCGCGCGTCTCGTCGTGCACGACTTCCTTCAGGCCCCAATCGGCGAAAAAGCGCCGGCAGGTGTCGAGGTCCGTCACGCCGTAAGTGATTCGTTCAATGCCAAGAATCGTCATGGCAACTCCTTCAGTTCGCCCACGGCAGCGGGGCATCGTTCAAGCCCCAGTACAGGCTCTTCTGCTGCATGTATTCGCGCAATCCCAGACGGCCCTTCTCGCGTCCCATGCCGCTGTCTTTCCAGCCGCCGAAAGGCGTAGAAATCGAAAACTGCTTGTATGTGTTGATCCAGACCGTGCCGGTGTTCAATGCGCGCGACATGTTCCACGCGCGCTTGTAGTCGCGCGTCCAGATGCCTGCCGCGAGGCCGAACACGCTGTCGTTCGCTTCATGCAGCAGCGCGGCTTCGTCGTCGAAGGGCAGGGCGGCGAGCACCGGACCGAAGATCTCTTCCTGACACATGCGCGCGTCGTTCGTGAGACCTTCGATGATCGTCGGCAGATAGAAAAAGCCTTTCTCGCGGCCATCGCCCGTGGGACGTTCGCCGCCGCACAACAACGTGCCGCCTTCTTCGAGACCGAGCGCGACATAGCGTTCGATGCTTTCGCGATGCTGCGATGTAATCAGCGGACCCATTTGCGTGTTCTCGCGCGTCGGGTCGCCGATACGCAACTTCCTCGCGCCATCGACGAGCCGCGCCATGAATTCGCCGTACACCTTGCGTTCGACGAAGAGCCGCGAACCCGCGATGCACGATTCACCCGACGAACTGAAGATGCCGTACAGCACGCCGTTGACCGCGTGATCGAGATCGGCGTCGGCATAGACGATGGTCGGCGACTTGCCGCCGAGTTCGAGCGACACCGGCATCAGCTTTTCCGCGGCGAGCCGCGCGATGCCGCGACCGACTTCCGTGCCGCCCGTGAACGCGACCTTCTTCACGAGCGGATGACGCACGAGCGCATCGCCGATCACCGAGCCCTTGCCCGGCAATACGCTGACGACGCCCTTCGGGACGCCCGCTTCCTCGCAGATGCGCGCGAGCGCCAGCGATGCGAGCGGCGTCACTTCGGCGGGCTTCAGCACGACGGCGTTACCGGCGGCGAGCGCGGGCGCGAGCTTCTGCGCATCGGAGGCGATCGGCGAATTCCACGGCGTGATCGCCGCGATCACACCGAGCGGTTCGTGAACGCTCATCGTCAGATAGTCGCCGCGCGAAGGCGTGAGTTCTTCTTCGAGCGTTTCGAGGCACGACGCGAAATAGCGGAATGTGTTCGCCGCGCTCGTGACGAGCGCGCGCGTTTCGCTGATCGGCTTGCCGTTGTCGCGGCGCTGCAATTGCGCGAGCGCTTCGTGGCGCGCTTCGATCAACGATGCAATGCGATGCAGCACGGCCGCGCGCTGATGCGGCTTGAGGCCAGCCCAATCCGCCTTCCTGAAAGCACGATCCGCGATCTCGACGGCTTCGCGCGCATCGTCGGCGTTCGCCGTGCTGATTTCCGCGTTGACGGTCTGATCGGCGGGATAGATGCTCGCGTACGGATTGCCGCGTCCTTGGCGCCATTCGCCGCCGATATAGATATCGCCGGACGTCACGAGCGAAGTGTCGGGATGATTCATCGTTCGAAAACTCCTTCAGATGACGCAGCGCGCGGCGCGATTGCGCAACGCACGGATCGCGCTGAACGCGGTGAGCGCGGATGTCTTGGGATTCGACGGCAGCGGCTTGCCGCACATTTCGAGCGACATCTCGCCGAACGCGCCGCGCGCGACGATGCGATGCACGTTGCGCTCGATAGCCGGATCGGCGATCAGCCGCACGCGCGTGCCGTCGAGCCCGAGCCCGGCCAGCGCGATGGTCGCCGCGACGTTCGCGTTCTTCGGATAGAGCCGCGCCGCATCGCGCGCGGTCCCTTCGAAGATGACCTTTTCCGCCATCAGCGACTTCAGATCGCACACGCTTTCCGCCGGCGTGCCGAGCCAGCCGAGCGGCGGCTTGCGGCCCGTGTACTGCACGTCGTCGAGGCCGCCTTCCTTCGCGGCGGCGAGCGCATCGACGCCGCCGATCGCGCCCGAGAGCAGCGTGATCGTGGCCGCGCCTTCATCGGCGGCATTGGAGAGCGCGTCGAGCAGGCCGGCTTCGGAGAGCGCGCCGATCGATGCGACCGCGCAATCCGTGCCCGACTTCAGGAGCGGCACGACGTGATCGACGAGCGCCGCGTGTCCCGCGCATTCGAGCGCGAACTCGGGATGGCTCGCGAGCGCATCGACGCGCGACACGACATCGACGTGATCGCCGAGCACCGAGCGCACGTGATCGCGATCGCGCTCCGGCACGATGACATGCGAGATGCGCACGAGCGGATCGCGGTCGAGCGCATGAAACACGGCGGAGCCGATCGCGCCGAAGCCGATCATCGCGATATCGATCGCATGCTGAGCGTGACGAGGATCACGCATATTCGGGCTCCTCGGGTTCTTCCTTTTTCACAGGCGGACCGGCGAACGCGGTCGCGAACGAGCCGACCGACAGCATGTCCACTTCGACGAGCACCGGACCGTCGATGGCGAGTCCTTCGCGCACGATGCCATCGGCCTGATCGAGCGACGTGATGCGGCGATGCGCGAGCCCGAGACTCGCGCAGAACTGCGCGAAATCCGGCTGATGCAGATCGACGAACATGCGGCGCCCGCCGTACTGCGCGTCCTGAATGTTGCGGATCACGCCGTAGCATTGATCGTTCATCAGCACGATCATCACGTTCGCTTTTTCCTGAACGGCAGTCGCGAGTTCGCCGACGTTGACCATCAGTCCGCCATCGCCGACGAGCGCGACGGTCTTCTTCGCCGCGCCCGAGAGCGCCGCGCCGATCGCCATCTGCATGCCCTGGCCGATGCCGCCGCCGAGCGCATGCACGCCCGCGCGCGGATTGAAAATTTTCAGCAGGCGATTGCCCCACGTGCTGTTCGAGATCGTGACGTCGCGCACCCAGTTGTAATCGCGGCCGACCGCGCGTTGCAGCGAATCGACGAGGCGCTTGTACGGTCCCAGTCCCTTCGATACCTCCGCGACCGCCGTTTCGCGCGCGGCGGCGAGATCGCCCGCGAACGCCGGATCGACGCGGATGCGGCCTTCGAGCAGCGTCGCGAGTTCGTCGAGCACGCGTGATGCATCGCCATGCACGAAGAGTTCGTTGCGATAGCCGCGGCTGTCGGCGAGCGCGTCGGCGTCGATGCGATAGAGCGGCTGCGGCAGCGCGAGCTTGTACTTCAGCGTTTCGTTGCCGCGCAGACGCGAGCCTGCGACGACGAGCGCGTCGCACGTTTTATAGAACGCTTCGACCGACGGATGCACGTTGAATGCGCCGAGCGTCGCCGGATGATCCTCCGGCAGCACGCCGCGTCCCTGCACGCTCGTCACGACGCCGAAGCCGAGCTTCACGAGCCGCTCGACCGCGCCGCGCGCATGACGCGTGCCGCCGCCGAGCCACAAGAGCGGGCGCTTGGCGTTCGTGAGCGCATCGGCGAGCTGCTTCACGCGCAGGCTGTCGTGCGTGAGCGTGCCGACGTGCGGCGCGGCGAGATCGGCCGGCCATTCGATTTCGGCGGCCTGAATGTCGATCGGAATCTCGACGCTCACCGGACCCGCCGGCGCGGTCAGCGCGACGCGCACGGCTTCGCGGATCGTCGGCAAGGCGGTTTCGACCGTGCGCACGCGGAACGCGGCCTTCGAGATCGATTGCAGCATCGAAAGCTGATCGGGCGCTTCGTGGATATACGCGAGATCCTGATCGAGATATTCGGTTTCGATCTGGCCCGTGACATGCAAGAGCGCCGTGCCCGCGGTCAGGGCTTCGACCATCGCGCCGGCCGCGTTGCCTGCAGCGGTGCCCGTCGACGTGAACGCGACGCCCAGTTCGCCCGATACGCGCGCGAGGCCATCGGCCATGTTCAACGCGCCCGCTTCGCCGCGTGCGCCGACATAGCGGATATTGCCGCGACGGCCGATCGCATCGAGGATCGGCATGTTGTGAATCGAGATCACGCCGAACGCCGTGCGCACGCCGCATTGTTCGAGGAACGCGGCGATCAGTTCGCCGACCGTGGTTTTTTCAGACATGACGAGCAAAGCCTCCGGAAACATCGATATGGCTGCCGGTCGTGTACGACGACAGCGTTGTTGCGAGATAAAAGAGCGCCTGCGCCGCTTCTTCGGGCAAGCCGAAGCGGCCGAGCGGAATGTTTTTCTTGCGCGCGAGTTCGCCGGTCCATTCGCTCCAGCTTTGACGCGGCGCTTGTGCTTGTTGGAGATAGTCCTGATAACGCCGCTTCCACTGCCCCGATTCGACGATGCCGATCAGAATCGAATTCACGCGGATGCGTTGCGGCGCGAGTTCCGTCGCGAGCGATTTCACGAGGCTCAGCACGCCCGCTCTCGCCGATGAAGTCGCGACCATGTGCGGTTCCGGCTGCAACGCGAGCAGCGAATTCACGCAGACGATCGCGGGCGCGGGCGCGTCTTTCAGGATCGGCAGAAAGGCGCGCGTCGGGCGGATGATGCTGAAGTACTTCAGCTCCAGCTCGTCGCGCCAGGCGTCGTCGGTGGTGTCTGCGAAGGTGGAGACGCGGCCTTGTCCCGCGTTGTTCACCAGCATGTCGACGCGGCCGAAGCGTTCTTCGACACGTGAGGCGAAGGCGTTCACCTGGCGCTCGTCGAGGACGTCGCAACGTGAAGCGAGCAGTTGCGCGTGCGGAAATTCCTGCGCGAGCGCGGCTCGCGCGGCTTCGAGCCGTTCGCCGTCGCGTCCGCAAATGGCCACCGATGCGCCCGCTCGCAGGAACAAACGCGCCGTCGCGAAGCCGATGCCCGACGAACCGCCGGTGACGACGGCAACCTGCCCTGAAAGATCGATCTGAATCATTGCAACCCCAGAGACTTCATGTAGCGGCTTGAATTGGCCGGAGCCGCTGCAGCGCGCGCGGCCGGGCGATAGTTCAGACGCATCGAGAGCGCGTCGGCGGCTTCGCGAACCTTGTCGATGAGGCCGCTGTCGAGCAATGCGGCGTCGATTTCCGGACGCGGGATCGTCGTCGTGATGACGGCGACGATGCGTCCCGTGTCGTTGCGAACCGGCGCCGTGACGACCGAAATGCCGCGCTCGAACGACGATTGACTCGTCGCGTAGCCGCGTTCGGCGTCTTCTTTCACGCGCTCGAAAAGTTCTTCGACGGTTTCGGGCGTCGACTTCGTGAAGCGTTCGAGATGCGCTTCGGGATACAGCGCGCGCAGCTCGTCGAGCGACAGATCGCCCATCAGCACGTGACCGTGCGTCGTCGCATGCGCGGGCAGGCGCGTGCCGACGTTCACCTTCACCGAGCTGAAGATCGGCGCGTGACTCTGCGCCTTCGCGACGAACACGACATCGCGGCCATCGCGAATCAGGATGTGACTCGTGAGACCGGTTGCATCGCGCAACGCCTCGATGATCGGCAGGCCGAGATCGGTCAGTTCGAGCGAACTCAAGTATTCGAAGCCGAGCCGCAGCACGGCCACGCCCAGGCGATAGTTGCGGTCCTTGTCGGCACGCTCAAGAAAGCCGAGCGATTCGAGCGTTTGCAGCAGCCGGAAAACCGTCGTGCGCGGAATGCCGAGGCGCCGCGACAGTTCCGGCGCGCCGAGCACGGGTTCGCGCGGCGAGAACTCGGTGAGGATCTTCAGTCCGCGTTCGAGTCCCGGCACGATGTAAGTCGGTTCGCCCTTGTCGGCTTCTTCCGTGGCGATGGATGTCATTGCGGTACTCCGTCTTTCATGTGACATTCGATGCCCTGGCAAAACGAGTCGATCAGCGCCGTGTAAGCGGCGGGAGACTCGACATAACCCGCGTGTCCGGCACGCGGAATGACTTGCAGGCTGACGTGCGCGGCCTGCGCGATCGGTGCGCACGCGGCGGGCGGCGTGATGGCGTCTTCTGCGCCCACCGCCACCGCGATGCGTCCATGAAAGCGCGCGATATCCGCTGCGAGGTCCGCGTTCGCGAGCAGATGCGTCGCTTGCGCGTAGCCTTCGGGCACGACGCGCGCCATGTTCCAGCGGACCCATTCGCGCGCGGTTTCATCGGCGTATGGCGAAAGCATGTTTGCGCTGCGCTCGCGTGCGAGACCTTGCGGGCCAAGCTCGTTCAACATCTTCAAGCGTGCATCGCGTTTCGATTCACGCAGTTGCTTCGAAGCGGCGCCGTAACCCGCAGCGGGCGATATGAGCAGCAAGCCCGCGACACGGCCCGGCGCACGTGCGGCGAACGAACCCGCGATGATCGCGCCGAGCGAATGGCCGACGAGCACGCATCGATCAACGCCGATTGCATCGAGCCACGCGGACAACGCGTTCGCGTAATCGCGCGCCACCGGCGATTCATCCGTCACGCGCGTGGACACGCCATAACCCGGCGCATCCCACGCGAGCACGCGACGCTTCGCGGCGAGCACGTCGAGTTGCCGAACCCACGACGCCGCGCCCGACCCGATCCCGTGCAACAACACGACGGGCAGCGTGCGCGGATGCGATGCACCCGCCTCGCGATAACCCGTGATGCCGTGCGCGGTATCGATGTGCGTGTCCGGAAAACGCGCGAGCGTCTCGATGTTCATCGCAGCCTCAGCGCTTGAGCTTCGCCAGCGGCGAATCCGGCGGATACGTCGGCGTGATCGGCTTCGACGCGCCGAGCATCACGCACATCAGCGCGTCTTCCTCGCCGATGTTGATCTCCGTGCGATACACGCCCGGCGGCACGGAAATGAGATCGCGTTCGCCGAGCACGGCTTCCCACGACTGTCCGTCCTTCTCGCAGACCACCTTCATCTTTCCGCGCAGCACGAAGAAAATCTCTTCGACGTCGATATGTATATGGCTCGGTCCGATGTTGCCGGCGGGAATGACCATCGTCGAAAACGTGAAGCTGCCCGAGGGCACCGTGTTCATGTCCTTCGCGACGCCCGTGCCGCCCGTGCCCACGTAGCGCATCTGCGCGCGGCGATACTTCGGGTCGTAGTCGGCCTGGAACTTGAGCGCGTCCCAGTCGTAGCGGCGCGTTTCGAGCCGCGCGACGCGCGAGTCCATCCATTGCTCGAAGCTCGCGTCAGCGGGTTGATCCCACGATTTACGTTCGATGTCTGCATCGGCCATTGCTTTCTCCAGGTTCTATGTAGAACGAATCAATTCATCACGAAGCCGCCGTTGACCGGCAGCAACTGGCCCGTCACGAAGCGCGCCGCATCCGAGAGCAGAAACAGCGCGGGGCCGTTCACGTCGTCGGGCGTTTGCGCGCGCGTCAATGCGCGGCCTTTCAGGTAGTACTCGTGGCGCTCGGCGGGCACGTAGGCGGTGGCTTCCACTTCCGTGAGTCCGGGCGCGATCGCGTTGACGGTCACGTTGCTCGCGCCGAATTCGCGGGCGAGCGAGCGTGTCATCGCGATCACGGCGCCCTTGCTCGCGACGTAAGCGAGCAGCTTCGGAGCGCCCCACAAAGCCGTATCCGATGCGATGTTCACGATCGCGCCGCGCCCCGATGCCTTCAGATGCGGCAGGCACGCGATGCTCATGAGCCACGCGCCGCGCACGTTGACGTTCATCACGGCGTCCCATGTTTGCGGCGTGAGTTCATCGGCGGACTTGCCGCCCGAGTTCGTGATCGCGGCGTTGTTGATAAGGCCGTCGAGTCCGCCCAGCGCGTTCACGCTTGCTTCGGCAAATGCGGAGATGCTCTGGGGATCGTTGAGATCGAGCGGGAAGAAGTGCGCATCGGGCAGTTCACGCGCAAGCGCTTCGCCTTCCGCATGAAGCACGTCGCCGAACGCGACGCGCGCGCCGCGCTCCACGAGCGCCCTGACGAACGCCGCGCCGAGTCCGCGAGCGCCACCCGTCACGAGCACGCGGCGGCCGTCGAGCGCATTCGACGCATCACGCATGAGCGTGCTCCGGGTTCGTCGGCAGCGCGTCGAGCGCGGCGAGATGCTGCTGCGCGCGCTGCTTCAACATGCGGCGCACACGCGTCATGCCGACATCGTGCTGATAGAGGAACTCGTGATCGCGCGCATTCGGCGCGAGGCTTTCGAGCACGTAGCGATCCTGTTCGAGCACGGCCCAATGCAGCCCTTCGAGGCGATTGCGATACAGGAAACGCCATGCATCGCGCTGCCATCCCGAGACTTTGCGCGTGCGCCAGAAATAGACCTGGCAGTTGTCGTCATCGACAGGCGTGGCGAAGCCGATGATCCCGAAGTTGCCGCCCGGACCGAACTTCTTCTTGTACGGAATCGCGAGCCGCATCCACAAACAGCCGGTTTCGCCGAGTTCGACCCAGTCGAAGTTCACGTCGCGCTGATTCACCTTCTCGAACATGAGGCCGGTTTCGGTCTTGCGCACGCGCATGTCGGCCTGCTTGTCGCCTTCGGCCATCGAGTGCGATGTCGCGTGCAGATACGCGCCGTGCATCGGGTCCATCACGTTGTCGATCGCGTACTGGTAATTGCACTTCCAGTGCGACATGCACAGGAAGCTCGCATATTCGTCGCCGACGAGTTCCTCCGGCAGCACGAGCGGCGCGGGTTCCTTGTTGGCGTCATCGCCGAACCAGAGGAAGATCGCGCCCGCATGCTCTTGAACGGGATACGACTTCACGCACTTCTGGCCTTCGAGCGGACAGGCCGGCACGGCGGGCACTTTCTGCACGGTGCCGCTGCCATCGACTTCGATGCCGTGATACCAGCACGCGACGCTGCCGCCGAGGTTCCAGCCGAGCGACAGACGCGCGCCGCGATGCGGGCAGCGGTCTTCGAGCGCGTGCACTTTGCCTTCGTTGTCGCGCCAGAGGACGATCTGATCGCCGAGTCGCGTCAAGCCGATGGGCGCATTCGCCACTTGCCAGCTCGGCGCCACGGGATACCAGTAGTTACGCAGACCGCGATCGAGATAAGCCTGGACCGGATCGGCGGCGACGGTTGTTTGCTGAGGGGACGTCATGGGAAAGGCTCCTTCTTTATTCGGCGAGCGTGCGCAGTTCGGTGGCGAGTCGATCGGCGGTCCACGTCGTGCCTTCCGGCGTGCGGAAGCCGTCCTTGTTCAAGCCCGCGGCCACCTGCTCCAGTTCCAGCGCGCCCGCTTCGAAGACGCGTTCGAGCGCATCGCCGAAGTCGTTTTCGTATTGCGTCGGCTCGGCCTTACGCGTCTGCCAGATGAAGTTCTCGGTCTCGCCCGGCTTCTCGATCACGCCCTTGCCGGCCACGTTGTTCGGCTGCGGCGCGAGCCACGGCTTGAGATGCGGGTTGAAATTCACGACTTTTTCCATGTCACGCCACCTTGATCTGGATTTCCTCGCCGGCGAGGCGCACCGAATACGTCTTCAGGTCGCGGCCGCCGGGCTCTTTCAGGCATTTGCCCGTGGGGATGTGAAACACCGCTTCGTGCAGCGGGCATTCGACGGTGTCGCCGTCGACGAAACCCTGCGTCAGCAATGCATAAGCGTGCGGGCAGACGTTCTCGAGCGCATACAGCGCGTCGCCCACTTTGTAGATTCCGATTTCCGCGCCGTCATCGAGCTTGAATTCGATCGGTGCGTCTTCCGACAGATCGCCGGCATGCCCGGCGCAGCGCCATTGTTCAGACATCTTTCACCCTTTCCTCTGGTTCGGCTGTGTTCCACTAAAGGAACATCAGTTCGTGTATGGGCATTATAGAAGTCACCCGAGCCGACGAAAATAAAAAAGTGGATGTCTAGGTGAAAACACTGAATCCGGCGCGTTTAAAAGTTTGCGGATGCGTTCGCCCGGATAGCAGCACGTTCGTTCGACATTGATTCGTAAGCTCTTTTTGCGAGAGACGGCACGCATCCGACGTGCCTCGGGGTCTACCCGAGGTCATCTCAAATTTATTGTTTTGGCGCCGAAAACCTCACTATACTTTCCATAGGCAGTACGTTGATCCATATATGGAACATAAAACAGGATCGACGAGACGCCATCCGAGGTAAAGCGCAGCAACGGCTATAAGCGGGAAACGGGATCGCGGGCACGGCCCGCCTTGAACCACACGGTTAGGAGAACGAAGGGTGAAGCACATCATTGCAGCGGGGCTCATCGGAGCCGGGGTCGCGACCGGCGCGGCCGCGCAGAGCACAGTTACGCTTTACGGCAGCCTCGATGCCGGCATCGCATATATCAACAACGTGGGTGGCCATCCGAAGTGGATGGAGGAGCAGGGCAACATGCAGCCCGACCGCTGGGGCTTTCGTATCGTCGAGGATCTGGGCGGCGGGCTGAAGACGGTCGCGCAACTTGAAAACGGCTTCTATACGAACAGCGGCAACTTCGCGAAGGCCGGTACGCTATGGAATCGCCAGGCGTATCTCGGGCTGGAACAGGAAAACGTCGGCACGCTGACGCTCGGTCATCAGACGCCGTTCAGCTTCGACATGCTCGGACCGCTTTCCACCGCGTACCTCGCGGCGAGCTGGTATGCGTTCCATCCGGGCAACATCGACCAGCTCGCGGACACCGGCGTCGTGCCCTACGACAACTCGGTGAAATTCCGCTCGGCGAATTTCTATGGCTTTTCCGCCGGCGCGATGATGGGCCTCGGCAACACGACGAACTTCTCGACGGGCCGCAACTACGGCTTCGGCATCACGTATGCGAACGGTCCGTTCAAGGCGGCGGCGACGTATTCGAACGAGCACAACCGCACGCCCGCGATCGCGACGACCGGTCTTACGACCTTCCAGGGCCAGCCCGCCGCGACCTACATGGCGGACAAGCAGGAAGTGATGGGCGCGGGCGCGTCGTATGAAATCGGCAAGTTCGTCGTGCACGGTCTCTATACGCGCGTGAAGCTGCAATCGAACGGCCAGTCCGACACCTTCCAGTCATACGATGCGGGCCTGACGTTCAAGCCGGTGGCGTGGAACTGGATCGCGGGCGGCGCGGCGACGACGACCTTTGCGGGCGGTCGCTGGACGCAGTTCGAGATCGGCGATATCTACATGCTGTCGAAGTCGACGCAGCTTTATGTAAACGCCTTGTACGAGCACGCGACCGGCGGCGCGAAGGCGGCGTTCTTTACGGCGGGGGTTTCGAGTACGGCGAATCAAGTCATCGTGTTAGCGGGGATTCATCATTCGTTTTGACGGGTTTTTTTTCGCCGGATCCCGTTTTCGTATTGGTTTATTAGCGTTGCCCCTGTGCGGGGCGGCAGTCACTTTCTTTGCTGCTGCAAAGAAAGTAACCAAAGAAAGCAGCTTTTCCATCCAAAGTGCTTCATGCCGGCCGCGGCACAGGCGATTGGCTGAATGGAACGGCTATAGCGAGTGCCCTCGCAAAACTCGCGCGGCTTGGATCGCGCACGGTCTGAGACATCGCATCGCATAACAAGTTGGTTCAGCACAAATAGCGCCGGCCCGCTTCGCGGCCGATGGGTCAATCGGGTTTGCTTGCGCTCTCTCGCTAACGCGGCCATCTCATTGCGTTCGTGTTCGTGGGTTTTCCTTGCATACCCAACGGCAGCGCGAAAGCGCTGTGCCGAAGCTATTTCGTGCTGAACCAGCGCCCTAAAACATGCGGTGCGGCAGACCGTGCGCGATCCAAGCCGCACGAGTTTTGCGGGGGCACTCGCTACTCCGGGGGCCATTAGGTCAATCGCCTGTGCCGCGGCCGGTGTGAAGTACTTTGGATGGGGATAGCTGCTTTCTTTGGTTACTTTCTTTGCAGCAGCAAAGAAAGTGACTGCCGCCCCGCATAGGGGCAACGCTAATAAACCAAAAACAAATCGGGATCCGGCGAAAAACCCTGTAGGAAAGCGACCGCCGCCGTGCACAGCGGCAACGCCAATAGAACTACGCACATACGCCAGCAAGCACACCCGTAGGATCATCCCCGGAAGGACGATAATTCAGCCGCACAGCAAGCTCGACAGCAGCGGCACAAATCGTCTCGACGAGTTGCGACTTCTCATCATCGGCACCGATATCCGACCGTGGCACGGTCGCTGCCACCGCCGCGACGATCGCACCGGAATGATCGCGCACCGGCGCGGTGACGACCGATATCCCGCGCTCGAACGACGCTTCGCTCAAGCCATAACCGAGCGTCGCGCATTCCTGCACGCGTTCGAAAAGTTCGTCGACGGTCGCGGGCGTGCGCTCCGTGTATTTCTCCAGTTGCGCTTCGGGATAGAGCGCCTTCAGTGCCGCGAGCGACAGATCGCCCATCAGCACATGTCCATGGACGGTCGCGTGAGCGGGCAGCCGCGTGCCGACATGCACCTTCACCGAACTGAACAGCGGCTCATGACTTTGCGCTTTCGCGACGAACACGACATCGCGCTGATCGCGGATCAGCAGGTGCGTGGAAAGACCCGTCGCATCGCGCAGTCGTTCGAGAACCGGCGTGCCGAGATCGGTCAGTTCGAGCGAGTTCACGTATTCGAAGCCGAGCCGAAGCACGGCGACGCCCAGCCGGAAATTGCGGTCGCCGTTCACGCGTTCGAGAAAGCCGAGCGATTCGAGCGTTTGCAGCAGACGAAAAGTCGTCGTGCGTGGAATGCCGATGCGCCGCGACAACTCGGGCGCGCCGAGCACCGGCTCGCGCGCGGAGAACTCCGCAAGAATACGCAAGCCGCGTTCGAGGCCCGGCACGAGATAGCTGGAGCCGCCGCCGGACGGGGCGTCATCGTCCGTCGTGTCCGGAGTTTCCGCCTGAGTGTCTTCCTGTTTGCTTCGTCGGGCCATGTTCGGCTGTGATTGTCGTCGTGTAATGGCAAATCATAGCGCGAGACGTTCGGCCGCCCGCCACAAGCACGCACGTAACGGTTACTCTCCCTGACGATAGCCGACGAACACGTCGCGCGCGAAGCCATGCGCCGATTTCCTCAGGAGAATTCGCCATGTTCGATACGACCGATGTGCTGATCGCCGGCGCGGGGCCCGTCGGCCTGCTGCTCGCCGCCGAACTGCGCCGCGATGGCGTGAAGGCACGTGTGATCGATGCCCACGACGAGCGTGTCTTCTTCGTGAAAGCGCTCGGCGTCACGGCGCGCACGCTGGAGATTTTCGAGGATCTGGGCATCGCGCGCGACGCGATCGATGCCGGCGTGTGGCTCACGGGCGCGGACACGTTTCAGGACGGCGCGAGCGCGTTCGGCGCGGACGTGCCGCGCGCCGGACTGCCTTATGGCGCGCTGTCGCTCGCGCAGTTCGAGACCGAGCGCATTCTGGAAGCGGCGCTCGCGCGCAACGGCGGGCATGTCGAATACGGCGCAACGCTCGTCGATTTCACCGAATCAGCCGATGCCATCGACGTGCGCATACAGGACGCGTGCGGCAAGGATCGCACCATTCGATGCCGCTGGCTCGTCGGTTGCGACGGCGCGCGCAGCACGGTGCGCCGGCAAGCGAACATCGCCTACGAAGGCGATCAGTATCCGCAGACCTTCATGCTCGCCGATCTCGACGTCGACTGGAATTTGCCGCGCGGGCGCATGTATCGCTTCAACGTGTCGGGCGAGGGCGGCGCGGGATCGACCACGCTCGCCGCGCTGCCGGTGCGCGGCTCCGCGCGCCGCTATCGCCTCTCGATGGTGCTGCTTGCCGACGATGCCGCCCGGCACACGCTGAACTCCACGCCCGATTTCGCCGAGATCGAACGCATCATGCTGCCGATTCTGCCGCCAGGCACGCGGCTTTCGTCGATGCGCTGGTCGTCGGTGTATCGCGTGAGTCATCGGATCGCGCGGAACTATGCGCGCGGGCGCGTGTTTCTCGCGGGCGATGCCGCGCATATCCATCCGCCCGTGGGCGGGCAGGGCATGAATACCGGCTTGCAGGATGCGCACAATCTCGCGTGGAAGCTCACGCTCGCGGCGCGCGGCGTCGCGAGCGAGGCGCTGCTCGACAGTTACGAAGCGGAGCGGCGGCCGGTCGGACTCGATGTCGTCGAATCGACGAGCCGCGCGCTGAACACGGTTCTCGCGCACGGCGAGATCAAACCCGCGATGCGCGAGACGCAATTGCTCGTCGGTTATCGCGGCGGCAGTCCGATCGTCGCGGACGAATGCGCCGGCATGGACGCGCAATGGCCCGCGCCCGGCGATCGCGCGCCGCAGGCCGGCGCTCTCGTGGAGGCTTTCATCGGCCATGCGCAGCGCTTGCACGATCATCTCGGGCGCGGACGTCATACGCTCGTTTGCTATGTCGACAACGCCGCCGACAGCGCGTGCATCGCCACGTTCGACGCCGCCGTCGATGCGTGGCGCACGGCGCTCGGCGCGGCGGCGAACGCGGTGTCGATCGTGTCGCCGAAAGTTGCGAACGCGGCGTCGTTCGAGCCTGCGCGGGAAGCGTATCGAACGTTGAGCGACAACGCGGGCGAGTTCGCCGATGCATTCGGCGCGCAGCACGGCATGGCATGGGTGGTGCGCCCGGATGGGCATATCGGCTATCGAAGCGCGTCATGTTCACCGGATGCGCTGATCGCATGGCTCGATCGCGCGCTGGGCCGCAATGTCGGGCTCAAGTTGCAATCGAAATAAACGTGCGTCGCCCGCATTCGATTATTCGCCTGATCCCGCAAGTCTTTTCATGCTGCGCCGCTTTATCGCGTTCGAAGAGATGTCTACATTGACGGCTGTCACGGCGGTTCTGCAACGGCACAACCGGCCAGTCACGGCATTCAATCATTCTTTTCAAGGATTCGATCATGAGCAAACTCGCAGGCAAGGTGGCGGTCGTCACGGGCGCGTCGAAAGGTATCGGCGCGGCCATTGCAAAAGCACTCGCGGCGGAAGGCGCGTCGGTCGTCGTGAACTATGCGAGCAGCAAGGCGGGCGCGGATGCGGTCGTCGCGGACATCACCGCATCGAACGGAAAGGCGATCGCCGTCGGCGGCGATGTGTCGAAGGCGGCGGATGCGCAAGGCATCGTGAACGCCGCGGTCGAAACATACGGACGGCTCGATATTCTCGTGAACAACTCGGGCGTGTACGAATTCGCGGCGCTCGAAGAGATCACCGAAGAGCACTTCCATAAGCAGTTCAATATCAACGTGCTCGGCACGCTCCTGACCACGCAGGCCGCCGCGAAGCATTTCGGCGAAGGCGCGAGCATCATCAACATCAGTTCGGTCGTGACCCGCATCACGCCGGCGACGAGCGCGGTCTATAGCGGCACGAAAGGCGCCGTCGATGCGATCACGGGCGCGCTCGCACGCGAGCTCGGCGCGCGAAAGATCCGCGTGAACTCGATCAACCCGGGCGTCGTGGTGACCGAAGGCACGCACAGCGCAGGCATCATCGGCTCAGATTTCGATGCGGCCGCGCTCGCGCAAACGCCGCTCGGACGTCTCGGCCAGCCGGACGATATCGCGTCGATCGCGGTGTTCCTCGCCTCCGACGATGCACGCTGGATGACCGGCGAAAGTCTCATCGCGAGCGGCGGCATGCGCTGATGCGAAAGGCGCCGCGTCGAGCGGCGCCAAGTGTATCGACGGACGATTTGAAATTTGTATCTGGCGACGCGGTATGTCGCGCGTGAAAATGCATCGACCTCTCTACCCGGAGCTCGTCCGATGCCTCATTCGCCGCAACTGCTCGCATTTGGAATCGTCGCACTCGGCATGGCGCTTACGCCAGGGCCGAACATGGTTTATCTGATTTCGCGCTCGATCTGCCAGGGCCGCACGGCGGGGCTCATCTCGCTCGGCGGCGTGGCGCTCGGCTTCGTGGTCTACATGCTGTGCGCGGCGTTCGGCATCACTGCGCTGCTGATCGCGATCCCGTTCGCATATGACGCGCTGCGCTTCGGCGGCGCGCTCTATCTGCTGTATCTGGCGTGGCAGGCGATCAAGCCGGGCGGACGCTCGCCGTTTCAGGTGCGCGATTTGCCGGTCGACAGCCCGCGCAAGCTCTTCACGATGGGCTTCGTCACGAACCTGCTCAATCCGAAGATTGCCGTGCTGTATCTCTCGCTGCTGCCGCAGTTCATCGATCCGGCGCACGGCGGCGTGCTCGGACAATCGCTCGCGCTCGGCGTCGTGCAGATCACGTTGAGCATCACCGTCAATTCGATCGTCGCGATGACTGCCGGCTCGATCGCCGTCTTCCTCGCACGCAGACCCGCATGGCTTTTGATTCAACGCTGGCTGATGGGCACCGTGCTCGCCGGTCTCGCGGTGAGAATGGCGACCGAAGCGCGCCGCTAAATGCGCCCTGTCGCGAAGTTGGTTGGCTGCCCGCTATTTTTGACATATAAATGAGGTACAGCTAACTCAAATTCCGGAGTGCAAATGCTTATCCGCTGCGTGGCATGCAACAAGCTCATTTATTCAGATGATGCGCTCGAAGATGATACGTGTCCCGCATGCGGCTCCACGAACACCGAGCACATCGCGATGGGCTTCGTTTTCGATCAGACGGTCACGGCGCCGAATCAGCCGGGCGGGATAATGGAGCAGCGCGAAGCGCCCGAAACCATCCGCGGCAAGGCCTGATTGTCTGATCCCAACTCAACGTAGTTCGTTGGATGTGCGCTTCGATCCCCTCTCGTTGAGCGCATATTGCCCGCCTGAAAAGGCGGGCTTTTTCTTGGTCGGCCGTTCAGAGCACGTAAGTTATTGCGACATCACGACTTGCGCGATAACGCCCGACGCGACCGCGACCAGCAGATAATCCGCACCCACGCCGACCCATTGATATCCGTGCGGCGGCTGGCGCAGGCCGTGGCCGTGCCAGTCGTCGACAACGTACTGGTGATTGCGGTAATCGGACGAGAGACGCTCACCCTTGCGCCAGTCCGAATGACGCGGCTCGTTGTTCGCATGCTCCGGCGGACGCGGGCCATTGTGATCGTATCCATTGTGACCGTTCGTCTCGGGGCCATGACCCGGCTGGCCGGGACCGCCGGGACCACGATTCATGTCGTGATAACCGTCCGGGCCGTTCGGCGCGGGTTGGGCGAACACGGCACCCGTCGTCAGTCCGATGGTCGCGCAAAGCAGCGCGGCAGCAATTCGATTCTTCTTCATGTTCTTCCTCTTGAAGGGTTGCGAAAGGATGACCTCGATGCGGGGACTTTACGCAACGAACAAGAAGAATGACGTGAGCATGTGTAAGCAACGCTTACCTTTGATTACGGGCGAACGCGAATTTAATGCCGAATGTTATTGAAAGAACGATTAATTACCGACGCGGAATGCCGATTGCTATGCGTACGGCACGGCTTACCGGAGACCTCAACGTCGGATGACATCGACTTCGAACGATGCCCATGAGCATCACATTCGTCTTTCAGCGGCGAAACCGAAAAAAGCGATGACCGGCCTCATGCTGGGCGCGCTCGGCGTCGTGTTCGGCGACATCGGCACGAGCCCGATTTATGCGCTGAGGCAAGGCGTGAGCGAAGCGGGCGTCGTCGATGCATCGATCGTGATGGGCATTCTGTCGATGATCGTGTGGGCCGTCGTCATCGTCGTGATGGGCAAGTATGTGTGCTACGTGATGCGCGCGGACAACGAAGGCGAGGGTGGCATCGTCGCGTTGACGGCGCTCGCGCGTTCGGGCTACGAGCAACAAGGCCGGCATGTGCCGCATCTTCTGCTGATGGCGGGCCTCTTCGGCGCGGCCATGTTCTATGGCGATTCGATGATCACGCCCGCCGTCTCGGTGCTGTCGGCGGTCGAAGGTCTGAGTCAGGTGAGCGACAGGTTCGAACCCTTCGTCGTGCCCATCGCGGTGGCGATCCTCATCGCGCTCTTTCTGTTTCAATCGCGCGGCACGGCGGTCGTCGGCAAGTCGTTCGGGCCGGTCATGCTCGTGTGGTTCGTCTATCTCGCGGCCGTGGGCGTCTACCGGATCGTGGAGCATCCGGACGTGCTGCGCGCGTTTTCGCCCGCCTATGCATGGACTCTCGTATTCGCGCACACCGCGCTCGCCTTCACCATTCTCGGCGCCGTGATTCTCGCGTTGACGGGCGCGGAAGCGCTCTATGCCGACATCGGTCACTTCGGCCGCGCGGGAATCCGGCTCGCGTGGCTCGTCGCCGTGTTTCCGGCGATCATCATCGGTTACTTCGGGCAGGCCGCCACGATTCTGCATCAGCCGGGCGCGGCGAGGCAGCCGTTCTTCTTCGCCGCGCCTTCGTGGGCGCTGGTGCCGACCGTGCTGATCGCAATGCTCGCCACGGTGATCGCATCGCAGGCCGTCATTTCAGGGGCTTTTTCGATGACGAGCCAGGCGATCGAACTCGGCTTTCTGCCACGGCTTCGTGTGATCGAAACGTCGTCGTCGCGGCGCGGGCAAGTGTATGTGCCCGCCGTGAACGCGGTGCTGTTCATCGCGGTGATGTTCCTCGTGCTCGCGTTTCGCAGTTCGGACCGGTTGACATCGGCCTATGGCATCGCTGTCGGTCTCACGATGCTCATCACTACCGTGCAGATGGTGAGCGTCGCACGCAACATCTGGCGCTGGCCGTGGCTCGCGGTCGCCGCGCTCAGCGTGCCGCTTCTCGCAATCGATGCGCTGCTCGTCGCGGCCAACATCCACAAGATTCCGCAAGGCGGCTGGTTTCCGGTGGCGATCGGCATCGTGCTCTTCGTGCTGATGGCGACGTGGCATCGCGGGCTCGAACTCGCGCACTTGCATGCATCGCGCGCTCAGCCGCTCGCGGATTTCCTGCGCGATGTGCTGAGCGACCCCGAACCGCCCGCGCGCGTGCCGGGCACCGCCGTCTATCCGGGCAGCACGCCGGGCGCGACGCCTTCCGCGCTCACGAGCAACGTGCGCCACAATCGCGTGCTGCACGAGACGACGGTGATCTTCGCGAATCGGGCGGAATCGGCGCCGCGTGTGGATGAACATACGCGCATCGAAGTGCGCGATCTGGGCGCGGGCTGCTACGAAGTGATCTCGCGTCATGGCTTCGTCGAGCGGCCGAACTTGCCGCGCCTGCTCAAATCGCTCGATGGACAACTCGGCGACTGGCGCTTCGATGCGAAGCACACCACGTTCTTCCTGCCGCGCGACGAGGCGATGCCCGGCTGCTCGCACGGTCAGATGCCGCGCTGGCGCGAGCGTCTTTTTGGCGAGATGTCGTTCCATTCGGCATCGAGCGCGGAATATTACGGACTTCGAAGCGAAGATGTCGTCGAGCTTGGCGTTCAGGTCGTGCTATGAGAAATGTCGATCCGACGGCTCACTGCATGGCGCCGCCCGCTGGCAGCATGTCGGCTTTCGCGTTCGCGTGATTTTTAGCGGCTTCCATCGCCGCATCGGCGCTTTCGAGCGGGCGATCGCGCATCTCGGTGTAGCCGTCCGCATCGACGGTGTACGCCCAGGTGCAACGTCCCGTCGGATCCTGATCGATCGTGATCTCGACGCGATGCCCGTTGCGAACGTAAGTCTCGGTAGACATGATGTGATCTCTCATTGAACGCATGCGTTCAGGACACGCCTGCGCCGCGCGCCCGCTTGAGCGCGAGTATCGCGGCGGCGGGCACATGTACGGTGCCAAAGCCGAGCACGAACACGAGCCATGTGGGCATCGGCAATTCGAGCGTGTGTGCGCCCATCGCGCCGAATGCGAGTGAAACGGCGATCAGCACGGCATGCGCAGTGCGTCGCTTCGCCTGGCCGCGCGTGAAGCTCGGAATCTCGTGATGCGTATAGCAGACGATTACGCCCATCAGCGTGGCCGCAACGACCGCTTGCCATGGGATCACGGAGGATTCGAATCGGGCGGAACGGGATTCTTTTCCTGCGTCGACGGCAATTCGTTTTCCGATGCTTCGTGCGTGCGCTTGTCGCGTTCGTCGAGTTGACCCTGCTTCGTGTCGTCAGTGGACGTTCCCACGGGTTCGTCCATGTCGTCGGCGGTGGCGTGCGGCACAGGCTTGCCTGGCTCCATGATGGCCTCCGGAAATCGTGATGAAGCGATAACGAGCGCAGCAAATGCCGGACCCGCTCGCGGTTTATTCGAGTCCTTCGTGCTCGAACGCGAGCTTCACGGCCGGCCGCTCACGCATGCGCTGATAGAACGCCTCAAGCTCGGCGGGCATGTCGACGCTCATCTTCTTCGCCCATGTCAGCATCGTGAAGAGATACGCATCCGCGACGCTGGCCTTGTCGCCGAACAGATAATCGCCTTGCATCGACTTGGCGATCAGCGCAAAACGCTTGCCGATTTTCTCGCGTGCGGCCGTGGCCTCCGCATCGGACGACGGGCGGAACACGCGGGCGAACTGCTTGTGGATCTCGGTCGAAATGAACGCGAGCATTTCCAGAAGGCGCATCTGTCCGTCTTCGCCGGAAGGCGCGAGCGATGGCGCTTTTTGCGCGACCCACGAAAGAATCGCGATGTTCTCGGTAAGGCGCTTGCCATCGTCGAATTCGACGACGGGCACATAGCTCTTCGGATTGATATCGTCGAACGGCGTGCCGTCCTCGGTCATCTTCGTCTTGAGATCGACTTTCACGCGATCGAAGTCCAGGCCTGCTTCATGCATCGCGATGTGATCGGCGAGACTGCATGCGCCGGGTGCGAAATACAGTTTCATGATTCGCGTCTCCTTTCCGTGACGACAGTGATGGAACGCAATCAGGCGAGCAAGGCTTATGCCGCAAAAAGGTGAGCGGCTCTAAAGTTCCACCATGCTGTGCCGTTGACACGAAAGTGCCGTTTTCGCAGCGGTCGAAGGCGAAAGGTATGATACGGCCGTTTTGTCGCGATGCGCGGTCCGCCGTCGATGACGTTCGATGTCCCGGCCATCGCACGTGGCGGGCTTTTCCATGTTCCACACACCTGACACCGAAACACTACGCCTTTGCAGCGTGCTCGCGAGCACGGCGTTCGGGCTCGTCTTCGCGCTGGTGCGCTTCGGCCGCAAAGTCGAGCCGCATTTCGTGCACTGGTCGGCGAGCGCGTTGCTCTACGCGGCCGTGCTGACCGGCTTCAATCCCGCACGCGGCAATGCGCTGCTCATCGGCCTGCTGCTCGGCGCGCTCGCGGCCACCAACATGCTGATCGTTTCGGGCTTGCGCGCCTTCGACGGCAAGCCGCCGTTTCGCGCATGGATGCTCGCGCCGATCCTGGGCTGCGTGGCCGCGCATGTGCTGCCGCGATGGATCGGCGGTCATGGTCTGCTAGTGTCGATGTCGATGCACGCGGGCGACACCATCAGCGTCGCGATTTCTGCCGCGATCACCGGCGCGATCCTCTGGTCGAGCGGACGGCGCGAAAAGAGCCGCGCCCGGCGCATCGCCGGTCTCGCGATGCTGGGCTATCTGCCCGGTTACGCGGTGACGCTCGCAGCGTATGCGTGGTCGGAAGCGCGCATCAATTATCTCGCGCTGATTCCGATGCTCTCCGATCAGTTGCTATTGGGCGTGCTCAATCTCGGCCTGCTGGCGATTCCCGCCGAACGCGCGCAGCAACGCCTGCGCGATGCCGCGCTGCGCGATCCGCTGACGGGCGTGTGGAATCGCTCCGGATTCGACACGTATGCGAAGCGTCTCGCCGCGCCGGGCGCGACCGTGCTCGCCATCGACCTCGATCATTTCAAGCAGATCAACGACCGGCACGGTCATCTCGCGGGCGATAACGTGTTGATCGAACTCGCACGGCTCGCGGGCACGGAAGTCGCGTCGCTGGGCGGCGAGTTCGGGCGGCTCGGCGGCGACGAGTTCGTCGCGATCGTTCCGGCTTCGCGCGCATCGGATGCGCAGGCCTGCGCGAATCAGATTCACGCTGCGTGCCGCAAATACACCGAAGGCATGCCGGAGTGGACGACGAGCATCGGCGTATCGCAGATCGGCGCGAACGATTCGAGCTTTCACGAAGCGCTGCAACGCGCGGACGTTGCGCTGTATCGTGCGAAGCTGGCGGGCCGCAACACGTTGACGGTCTGATCAAGTAGAGTCTTCGGTGTCGATACCACCCGGAGACGCGGATGAAGGGCAAACGCATCGCAACGGCGTTGCTATTGCTGCTGGCGTGGTCCGTTTGCGTGCAGGCGCAGGATCGGCCGCTCTCCGACGAACAATTGCTCGGCGTGATTTTCGTCGCGAATCAGGCGGAGATCGCCGCGGCCAATCTGGCCTTGCGCAAGACGCGCTCGAATAGCTTGCAGGTCTTCGCGAAGCGGATCGTGTCGGAACATGCGCAAGTCAATCAGGAGATCGCCACGCTGACGCAGCGATACGGCACGCAGCCGCTACGCAGCGCGACGAGCGACGCATTGACGAAGCAAAGCAGCGACGACATCGCCGATCTCGACGAAACCGGCACGTACGATTTCGACGAAGCGTATCTGGATCGCGAAGTCGCTTTTCTGCAGAAGCTCGTGAATACCGTCGATGGCTATATCCGGACGGCGCGCAGCGCGGAAGTGCGGACCTTGCTGATACGCTCGCGTCCGTCGTTCATATTTCATCTCGATCAGGCTCAACGGCTGCAAATCACGATAGGCAGTCCGGGCCTCATCCATTGACGGCGTTACGCCACGGAGACACGCATGAATCCATCGGAACGAATCGACGCGTTGATCGCCGGCATCACCGACTGGCGCGGCGAGACATTCGCCAACATGCGCGAGATCATCCTCGCGGCGGATGGCGGGATCGTCGAAGAGTGGAAGTACATGGGCAGCCCGGTGTGGTATCGCGACGGCATGATCGCCGTGGCGAACGCGCATAAGGGAAAAGTGAAGCTCACGTTTGCCAACGGTGCGAGCCTTCCCGATCCCGAGCAGCTCTTCAACGCGGGGCTCGAAGGTAATGCGCGGCGCGCGATCGATTTCTTCGAAGGCGACAAGATCAATGCGCGTGCGCTGAAAAGTCTCGTGCGCGCGGCGATCGAGTTCAATCAGGCGAAGTCGAAGAAAAAGGCGTCTGGTTAGGCCACGCGCGTCCATGCGCCGACGAAGGCCGGCGGCTGCATGATGCCGTCGAGCGCGACGATTTCATCGCGCAGACGCGAGGCCAGCGTATCGATGCCGATCTCATCCGCGCTTGCGACACCGAAGCGCTCGGCAAGCGGCAACAGCGTGCGCAAGACCTCGGCCATGTATTGATACGCGAACGAGTCGGGGCCGCCTTCGAAGCGCGCGGAAAGCAGCATCTTCGGGCCGGGCAAGCCGGCGCTGCGAAACGTCGAATACAGTTTCGATCCCATATCGGTCTCGACGCCCGCCCGTCGAAACGTCTCCCTGATCCAGTGCAGGCCCTGCGTGCATAACGGCGACTCGGGCACGGAGCGCGCGGTGCTCATGTCCATCTCGTGAAAGACGAAGAGCGTGCCCGCGCCCGCGCGTTCGGCGAGGCGGCGCAAGGTCGCGACGGGATCGGGCAGATGCAGCAGGATCAGACGGCCAACGATGGCATCGACGGGTTCCGCGGCTTCGAAATCCGCCACGCTCGCGACCTCGAAGCGCACGTTGGCGAGGCCCGCGTGCCGCGTGCGTTCGCGCGCCTTGTCGATCACGCCGGGCGCCTGATCGATGCCGAGCACCGACCCATTCGGCCCCACGAACGATGCAGCCAGAAACGAAACATCGCCCGCGCCGCAGCCCAGATCGAGCACGCGCATGCCGGACGCGAGCCCCGCGCGGCGCAGGATTTCTTCAGTCAGATCGCCGATGAAGCGGGCCTGATTTTCGAGGCGCTGCACTTCCGGATCGGAATGGCCGAGCACGTACGCGCCGGCGGAAGAGCGGGAAGAATTCATGGGCGTGACCTCGCATGTGCGTGCCGGATGTTCGCGGCAACGGCCTCGCTTTCATCGTAGTGGCTGCGCGACGAAAGCGACTTCCCGCCCCAAATTTTTCAGATGACTTTCAGCGGATTGTGTCGTTTCCGGACCAAAACGCTCGAATTGTTTCTTTACAAATATAAAACATCCGGCGACAATTGCGCCCGCAAATAATAACGATTCGCATTCACGCACGCAACGAGATCCCAGAGAAATGAGCATGAAATCAGGTACGACGAGTCCGGTCGCGATGCGGCCTCTGAAACTGGCTGCGCTGCTGCTGTTCGCGGCGGCACCGCTCGCTTACGCGCAGTCGACGGGCTCCGCGCCATCTGCCGCTTCCGAGCCGAACGAAAGCACGCTGCCTGCGGTGAAAGTGACGGCGCAAAACGTCGACGAACCGTATGGTCCGACGAAAGGCTACGTCGCGAAGGAATCGACGGCGATGAAAGGCAGCACGTCGTTGCTCGAAACGCCGCAGTCCGTATCCGTCGTCACGCGCCAGCAGATGGATCAGCAGAACGCGCAGACGCTCAACGCGGCCGTGCGCTATGTCTCGGGCGTGACGCCCGAAACGCGCGGCGGCATCGCGACGCGCTACGACATGCTGAAGGTGCGCGGCTTCGACGCCGACAAGTACTGGAACGGCCTCAAGCTGCTCGATAACGCGTGGTATGCGGTGCCGCAGGTCGACCCGTACATGATGGAGCGCATCGAAGTGCTCAAGGGCCCGGTGTCGGTGCTCTACGGTCAGGCGGCGGCGGGCGGCCTGCTCAATCAGGAAAGCAAGATGCCGACGGTCGTGCCGCTGCATGAAGTGGGCATCGAGTTCGGAAACTATGCGCACAAGCAGGCCAAGTTCGATTTCTCCGGACCGATCGCGGGCGATGACCGCTATCTGTATCGCATCACCGGCATCGCGCGTTCGGAAGACGGACAGGTGCAATCGACGTACAACAAGCGCATTGCGATCGCGCCGTCGTTCACGTGGCGTCCGGACAACAAGACTTCGCTCACGTTGTACGGCTTGTATCAGCATGATCCGCGCAGCACGTCGTACGGCAGCGTGCCGCCGCAGGGCACGGTGCTCTTCAACCCGAACGGCAAGCTGCCGAGCGACTTCTACGACGGCGATCACAATTTCGAGAGCTTCAACCGCGTGGAGGAAGCGATCGGCTACAAGTTCGACCGCAAGCTCAGCAACGCATGGACGTTCCGCTCCAATGGCCGCTTGCTGCATCTCGCGCAGGACTACAAGAGCGTCTATGCGAGCGCGCTCGAAGACGACTTGCGCACGCTGGATCGCGGCACGGCGGCGTCGAAGGACAATCTGAACACGGTCTCGCTCGACAACCAGATCGAAGGCAATTTCTCGACCGGTCAGATCGACCATACGGTACTGTTCGGCTTCGACTATCAGCACTATGCGAGCAACTTCGACGCGGGCTTCGGCACCGCGCCGACGCTCGACATGTTCGCGCCGGACTACAACCAGGCGATCACGCCGCCGGACCGCTATCACCAGGTCCTGAGCGGCACGCAGTACGGTGTTTATGCGCAAGATCAGGCGCGTTGGGGCAACGTGATCCTCACGCTCGGCGGACGCGAAGACTGGGCGAGCAGCGATTCGAACAACACGACTTTCGGCGTCGTGTCGCATCAGTTCGATCGCGCGTTCACATTCCGCGGCGGTCTGACGTATGTATTCGACAGCGGCATCGCGCCGTATTTCAGCTATACCGAATCGTTCACGCCGCAAGCAGGCGTCGATATCAACGGCAGTCAATTTTCGCCCGAACGCGGACGTCAGTACGAGGTCGGCGTGAAGTTCCAGCCGAAGGGCTACAACGCGTTCTTTTCGGCCGCGCTGTTCGATCTGACGCGCAAGAACCTGCTGACGGTCAATGCGGATAACCCGGCGTTCCAGTCGGCGGTCGGCGAGGCGAGATCGCTCGGCGTCGAACTCGAAGCGAAGGCGAGCCTCACGGATTCGCTGAACGTCACGGCGAGCTATACGTATCTCAACACGAAATACACGCAGGACAACAGCGGACTCGAAGGCAAGTTCCTGCCCGCGATTCCGCAGAATCAGGCTTCGTTGTGGGGCTATTACACGATCAATCGCGGACCGCTCGCCGGTCTCTCGATGGGCGCGGGTGGACGCTACACCGGCACGACGTACAGCAGCGACAACACCTTCAAGGTGTCGAGCTTCTTCCTCGTCGATGCCACGTTGCGCTATGACCTCGGCCGCGCCGCGGCGCAGTTGAAGGGCGCGGAGCTTTATGTGAACGCGCAGAACCTCTTCAACAAGGAATATGTCGCATCGTGCTATTACGGAAGCTGGTGCGCGTTCGGCTACGGGCGTCAGGTGTTCGCGGGCATGAACTATCACTGGTAAGCACGTCTCGCCGCACGGGCCTTTCAACGGCGCGTGGCGGGCAGCATCGCGTTCGGATGGTCAGCGGTCGGCGGCGTAGAACTGAACCTGAATCAGCCGATAAGCCTCCGCTCCCGCATCCACCCGAGCACGATGCCCGCGATGTCATCGCTGTTGTCATCGGCCATCAGCGCGTGACTGTTTCCGTTGATGCCGCGCGCGGGCAGATCGATCCATTCCGTATCGACGCCGGCTGCGGCGAGCGCATCGTGCCAGCGCCGTACTTTCGGCACGGACTCGATCCAGAACGGATGCCGGTCCAGATAGTCTCCCCAAAGGAACAAGTGAGGAACGCCGCGCAATAGCTGTGGATCGCATTGCGCGGGATCGGGCGCGCCTGAAGGTTCGAGCGAGATGACCGCCTTCACGCGCTCCGGCGCATGCAGCGCGGCGCGCAGTCCGAAGTTGCCGCCCTGACTGTGCGTGAGCACGATGCTGCCCGGAACACGTTCGATCAGCGCGTCGTAGGCGTGTTGTGTGAGCGAGTCGTTCGTCGACCAGCGCGGCACGAACTGATTCATGAAGGCTTCCATCTTCGATACATCGAAGCGCATGCCCGCGTGAGGCCGGCGCGATCGCGGATCGGCGTGCCATGAACCGGCCGGGCCAAAGCGGAACGTTTCTTCCCACGCCTCGCGCGCGGTGCGGAAATAAGGCGCTTCCGGATACACATCGGGATACGGCGCCCACGATGCGCGGCCACGTTCGACGGCATCGGACACATACACATCGAAGCCTGCGCGCAGGAAATACATCTGCCAGCCGGGACGTCCATCGGGCGTCGTTTCCCAGTTCACGCCACTCATGCCGCCGCCATGCCATAGCAAAAGCGGATGCGGACCACACGCCGATGCGAGCCTCACATATTGCACATACATCTGACCGACGATCACCTCGCCATTGGGATCGACCGGATGAACGGCGCCGGCCGCCGTGCTCACGCGCGAGCGCGGACTCATGCCCGAGAGCGTGATCATCTTTCCGCCGACGTGAAAGCTGCCGATGTCGCTCACCTGAATCGCGTTGGTTGCGTCGTTCGTGTTCATGTTGTCGCTCTCAAAGAGGGATGGTCCGATTCGGCACGCGTCACGAAAAGCAATATCACAAGAAAGGTCATGAAAAAGCGAAACGCGCTCTCCGTGCCGAGATGAGCATGACGGCACGCCGCAACTAACCGTCCTCCGGATCGCGACACTTTTTAGCTTCGCCATGATCCGTCAGGAGGAAGGTCGATCGCGGAATCGTATAATCGCTGCCTCAAAAGATTGCGTGCCCGCGCAGGCACGCCCGCCAGCTTCGAACGACACTGGTTTATTAACATTCGGAACGCCTGTTCGAAGCAGGTCGAAGCACGAAAGGAATACCTCGCGTGGAAAGTCTCTTTCATTCCGTGAATGCATTGTTTGCCTTCATTGCACCCGTCTCGGATTTTTTGTGGGATTTCCCCACCAATTTGAAGGCCTATTCGCAAATTCCCGTGCTCGGGCAGTTTTCGTTCGCGATTCTTTTGCTCGTCGGCGTGGGTATCCACTTCACGATTCGCACGCGCTTCATCCAGACGATGAACGTCGGCAAGATCGTGCGCATCATGTTGCGCAGACAGTCGTCGAAAACCGGCGTGAGTGCGCTCGCGTCGTTCATGCTCGGGCTTGCGATGCGCGCGGGGCCGGGCAATATCGTCGGCATTACAGGCGCGATTTCCGTCGGCGGACCGGGCGCATTGTTCTGGATGTGGGTCGCCGCGTTCTTCGGCATGGCCACTGCTTTCATGGAATCGACGCTCGCGCAGCTCTTCAAGGAGAGAAAGCACGACGAGTTCGTCGGCGGCCTGCCGTTCTATGGGCGGCGCATTCTCGGCGACAAACGCATCGTCGGAACGTTTCTCTCGCTCGTGTTCATCGTCTATGCGCTTTTCAACGTGCCGCCGCAAACCTTCAACGTGTTCACCGCAATCGGCACCATCGCCGATACCGTGACGGGTACGCATCTCGCACGCCAGTCTTCGGTGTATTACGTCATCGCGGTCGTGCTGATCGCGGCGTGTTCGTTCATCATCATGGGCGGCATTCGCCGCGTGACCGCTTATACCGATGTGCTCGTGCCCATCAAGGCGACGCTGTTCTGCCTGATGTCCTTCGTCATCATCCTCATCAATTTGCCGCTGATTCCGTACTTCTTTCATGAGGTGATCGTCGGAGCATTCGCGCCGCATGCGATTTTCGGCGGGGCGATCGGCACCGCGCTCGCGCAGGGCGTCAAGCGCGGGCTGATGTCGAACGAAGCGGGGCAGGGCACCATCACGATGGCCGCCGCGATCGCCGACAACGATCACCCCTGCGAACAGGGCTTCGTGCAAAGTCTCGGCGTGTTCTTCGACACCATGGTCATCTGCACGATGACCGGCTTCATCGTCGTGATGGCGCACGTGTGGACCGGCGCCGTCGACGGGCAAGCGTGGGAATCGGTGAGAGCATCGAAGATCACGGTCTATCTCGCGTCGGTCGAAACGCTCGTGCCCGTCGCCGTCGCGCACGTCGTCAAGATCGTGATGTGCGTGTGCTATGGACTCTTCGCGTTCACGACGCTGCTCGGCATGATCTCGTTCGCGGAGATATCGGCGAACTTCATCTCGCGCAGTCGTGGCTTTATTACCGGCATTCGCGTCGTCGGCTCGCTCGTGTTCGTGCCGTTCGGTGCGCTCACGGTGCTTGCCGGCCTCGAGTTGCCGAACCTCTGGGCGCTGTCCGATCTGATGAACATCGTGATGGTGCTACTCAATGTGCCGATTCTGCTGATCGGGCAACGCCTCGTGTACAAGGCGCTGGCGAACTATCGGTCGACACGCGGCGCGCCGTTCGTCTCCGCAGACATCGGCGTGCGGACCGCTTACTGGTCGGCGGCGCGCGAGACCGTCACGAAGAAGGAAGCGGTTCGCGAGCCCGTCGAAAGTTAAGCGTCGAAGAACTCGACCGCGCCCGTGCCGATGTTGTACATCGCGCCGGCGATCCTGATCGCGTGCTGGCTTTCCAGTTCGTTCAGCACGGCGCTGTCGCGACGAATGTCCGCGAGCGTCAGCTCGACATTCTTGCGCGCGACCTTATCGACGAACGGATAGTTGGTGGCCGTGCGTTCGCCGTCGTACTGCGTGGCATCGACAGCGGGCTTGATGCGCGCGAGCAGTCCCGTGAGATTGCCGAGTTCGACGTTGGCAATCGCGCCTTTGATCGCGCCGCACGACGTGTGTCCCATCACGAGCACGACCTTCGCGCCCATCACCTTCGTTGCGAATTCCATGCTGCCGAGGATGTCGGCGTTCTCGATATTGCCCGCGATACGGCAATTGAAGATATCCCCGATGCCGAGGTCCATGATGACCTCCGCAGGCGCGCGCGAATCGATGCAACTGAGCAGCACAGCCGCCGGATACTGGCCTTTCGCGCTGGCCTTCTGTTCGTTCAGGTAATTGCGCGGCTTTCGTTCGCCTTTTCGAAAGCGCTCGTTGCCGCGCTTCATCGCTGCGATGATCTGCTCGGGCGTCATGGCGTCGCGCTGCGCTTGGGTCAGCGAATCGGCGTAGGCGGGTGTCGTGAGCAGCGACGGCGCCGCAAGTCCGGCGATAGTTGCAGATGCAACTTTCAGAAATCCCCGGCGGCACGCGATGCATTCCAGCGGATGCTTCAGTTCTTCGCGCATGACCTTGCTCCCTCATGACAAAAGGATTGGGCCTTACTGACGCTCTACTTTTCTTGCCAGCAGAAGTGTTGGACGAAAATGCGTCGAATGCAATGCGCGCTTGTTCTGATGACAACGTCACGTCGATGACGTAACGACGTGCCGCGCGATATCGAGAAAGTTGGCGGTTTTGGCGGCTGTCGCGTCGATGCGCGAAGCCAATGCCAGACGAATGGTGATCGCGCTGCCGAGGGCGTCGGTGTAGGCGACGCCATCGACCTGAATCTGGCACACCGACGCCGGCACCAGCGACACACCGAATTCCGCCGCGACCAGATTCACGACTGACGAAAGCTGCGGCGCCTGCTGCCCGGCAATCGGCTCGAATCCCGCTTCGCGGCACGCGCCGATGATGACGTCGTGCAGCGTCGGGCTCGCCTCGCGCGGCAGCATCACGAAGGGATCGTCCGCCAGCGCCGCGAGGGGCACCTTGCGCTTCTTTGCGAGCTTGTGCGTGGCGGGCAGCACGATTTTCATCGGCTCGATTGCGATGTGATTGATCTGCACGCCCGCCGGCGACTGGCTGCCGAGCCGAACGAACGCGACATCGACACGGCCAGCATCGAGATGAGCCAGCAGTTGCGCCGTGTTGCCTTCGGTGAGCGTGAGCGTGACGTTCGGATAAGCCTGCCGATACGAGCGGATGAGCTTCGACACGACCGGATTGAACGCCGCCGACCCGGTGAAGCCGATATTGAACTGCCCGGTCTCGCCGCGCCCCGCGCTCTGCGCCTTTTCGATGGCGAGGCGCGCGTCGTTCATGAGACGCTTGGCATCGATGGCGAACGCCTCGCCGGCTTCGGTCAGCACGACACCGTGGCCGGTGCGCCGGAAAAGCCGCACGCCGAGTTCGTCCTCCAGCGCGTGAATTTGCTGGCTGAGCGGCGGCTGGCCGATGCCGAGCCGTTCCGCCGCGCGCGTCACGTTGCGTTCTTCGGCAACGGCCAGGAAGTATCGGATATGGCGCAGTTCCATGCGATATCTGTCAAAGCTATTTCAGAAAGACGAGATAGATATTGGACAGTATATCAATCGCGCGACAAAATACCGCTATCGCGCAGTGCGCGGGCTAAAAACTTATCCCCAACAACATCGCCGGGCGCTTTTCGAGGCGGATCAGGCTGGACGAGTCGCGCCCGTGTCGTGCATCGACGGCGCGCGAATCGTCAATCAGATTGGGAAGGGGTCTAACGTGGCTGAAGCATTGAAAAAACCAAGGCCTGAATACCGGAACATCGGAATCGGCCAACTCGCGAAGTATCGCTTGCCGTTGGCAGGGAAGGTCTCCATTCTGCATCGTGTGAGCGGCCTGCTGCTCTTCGTGTGTCTGCCGTTCATCCTGTACCTGCTCGATCAGAGCCTTACGTCGGAGATCTCGTTCGACGCGTTCAAGGG
>NZ_OGTP01000013.1 GCF_900258035.1 Caballeronia novacaledonica
TGCTTCAACCGGATGGCCGCCGACAAACCGGCCGGCCCGCCGCCGACGATGACGACGTCGTATTCCATCGATTCGCGGGGACCGTATTGCTCGATGAGGCTCGCCGGGGTCATCAATGCTCCTATGTGCCGTTAGAATGCCCTTTCGGGATCGCGTATTTTCAGGGAAGGTGACGCGGGCTGCAACCGAAGCTCGTCAATTTAGCACGATCGTACTATTATTCACGACACCCGCGCTATTGGTGTTGACGCTTACAGCCTGCATCGGCGCAACCGTGCGCCCGCCAGGGCTGAGCCAACCATAAAAAGGAAGCACAATGGGCCGTTCGATCAACCTGGAAGGCAAGGTCGCGCTGATCACCGGCGCGTCCAGCGGTTTGGGCAAGCGTTTCGCGCAAGTGCTGTCGCAGGCGGGCGCCAAGGTGGTGCTCGCGAGCCGCCGCACGGAGCGGCTGAAGGAACTGCGCGCCGAGATCGAGGCGTCGGGCGGCGCGGCGCACGTCGTTTCGCTCGACGTAACCGATTATCAGAGCGTGAAGTCGGCGGTCGCGCACGCGGAGACGGAAGCCGGTACCATCGACATCCTCGTGAACAACTCGGGCGTCTCGACCACGCAAAAGCTGACGGAGGTCACGCCCGCGGATTTCGAGTTCGTGTTCGGCACGAACGTGCGCGGCGCGTTTTTCGTCGCGCAGGAAGTCGCGAAACGCATGATCATGCGCGGCAATGGCGCGGCCAAGCCGGCGTATCGCATCATCAACGTGGCGTCGGTGGCCGGTTTGCGCGCGTTCCCGCAGATCGGCCTCTACGCGATGAGCAAGGCCGCCGTCGTGCAGATGACGAAGGCGATGGCGCTCGAATGGGGCCGCCACGGCATCAACGTCAACGCGATCTGCCCGGGTTATATCGACACGGAAATCAATCACCATCACTGGAAGACCGAACAGGGCCAGAAGCTCATTTCGATGCTGCCGCGCCGCCGTCTGGGCTCGCCGAACGACCTCGACGGTCTGCTGCTGCTGCTCGCCGCCGACGAATCGCAGTTCATGAACGGCTCGGTGATCTCGGCGGACGACGGCTTCTCGCTCTGATTCCTCTCAATAGCCACGCAATGACCGCCGACACCACTTTTCACACCGTCTTCGAACTGTCCATGCCGATCCGCTGGGGCGACATGGACGCCTTCGGCCACGTCAACAACACGGTCTATTTCCGCTACATGGAGCAGGTGCGCATCTCGTGGTTCGAGGAGATCGGCATTGCGGGCGGCAATGGCGAAGGGCAGGGGCCCGTGATCGTGAACGCGTCGATGGAGTTTCTGAAGCAGCTTCATTATCCCGGCGACGTGGTCGGACGGATGTCCGTCGGCAAGCCCGGACGCAGCAGCTTCGATACGCGCTTCGAACTCTATCGCGCTGACGCGCCCGGCGTGCTTTACGCGCGCGGCGCCGCGAAGATCGTGTGGATCGATTACGCAGCGGGCAAGTCGGCGCCGCTTCCGGATTTGCTGCGGCAGGTCATCGAGACGAATTCGCCCGTGGCGCTCTGATACGCGCGCCTCACGTGCCGAGCAACCGCTGCAAAAGCTCGGTGGCGTTGCCCGTGTCGTACTTGCGCATGAGCCGCGCACGGTAGATGTCGACCGTACGCGGGCTGATATCGAGCACGCGGCCAATCTGCTTGCTCGTTTTCCCGGTCACGAGCTGCGCGGCGATTTCCCGCTCGCGCGGCGTCAGTTCGATCGCGACCCGCCGCGTCGCGCTCAAATCTTCGAACGTCCACACGCCCGCCGCATGCGGCGTCGCCCGATCGAGCGCGCGGCCGGTCACGTGGCACCAGAACAGCTCGCCGTTGCTCCGCTTCATGATGCGGTCGTCGCTATAGGTGCCTTCCTTGCTGATGTGCGCGGCGATGCGCTCGCCGATGCGCGCGAACTCGTCCGGCGACGGATACAGCACCTCGAACGACTTGCCGATGAGCCATTCGCGCGCGAAACCGAAGATCGCGCAAAGCTGCTCGTTGCAGTCCTCGATGATGCGCTCGCGCGAAAGCACGAGCCCCACGGGCGCGAGATGAAACGCGGTTTGATAATCCAGTGCACGCATGTGAAATCGGGCGCGCGGGCGCTTGTGTTTCGCGGCGAAAAGACGCCGGGAACCAAACGTGCGCGGGCAATGACTTATGTATTTTTGCGTATTGTGCCGGATCACCGGCCCAAAGTACTCTTTTGCCATGCCAAAAGGCCGTGCGGCGCGCTTCCGACAGCGCGAACGCGGCGTCAAAAAAGCCGATTTTCAGTTGGTTTCAAACATGGAAGGGACATTCAGATGAACAAGGTCTATCCCAGCGCGAAGGCCGCGCTCGAGGACATCGTCAAAGACGGGCAGACGTTCGCCGTCGGCGGTTTCGGGTTGTGCGGCATTCCCGAGGCGCTCATCGCGGCGCTGCGCGACTCGGGCGTGAAGAACATCACCTGCATCAGCAATAACGCGGGTGTCGACGGCTTCGGCCTCGGTCTGCTGCTCGAAACGCGCCAGATCAAGAAGATGATTTCGTCGTACGTCGGCGAAAACAAGGAGTTCGAGCGGCAATATCTCGCCGGCGAACTCGAACTCGAATTCACGCCGCAAGGCACGCTCGCCGAGAAGCTGCGCGCGGGCGGCGCCGGCATCCCGGCGTTCTTCACGAACACCGGCTTCGGCACGGTGATCGCGGAAGGCAAGGAAACGCGCCAGTTCGGCGAGAACCATTACGTGCTCGAACATTCGCTGACGGCCGACGTCGCGATCGTGAAAGCCTGGAAGGCCGACAAATCCGGCAACCTCGTCTTTCGCCGCACGGCACGCAACTTCAACCCGAATTGCGCGATGGCCGGCAAGATCACCGTCGCCGAAGTGGAAGAGATCGTCGAGACGGGCGAACTCGATCCGGACGCAATCCACTTGCCCGGCATCTTCGTGCAGCGCCTCGTCCTGAATGCGCATCCGGAAAAGCGCATCGAACAACGCATCGTCCGCGCGAAAGGAGAGTAATCATGGCTTGGACTCGAGACCAGATGGCCGCGCGCGCGGCGCAGGAACTGCAGGACGGCTTCTACGTGAACCTCGGCATCGGCTTGCCGACGCTCGTCGCCAATCATGTGCCGGACGGCATGGAAGTGTGGCTGCAATCGGAAAACGGTTTGCTGGGCATCGGCCCGTCGCCGTATGAAGACGAAGTCGACGCCGATCTCATCAACGCCGGCAAGCAGACGGTGACGACGCTGCCGGGCTCGTCGATCTTTTCGTCGGCGGATTCGTTCGCGATGATTCGCGGCGGCCACATCAACCTGGCGATCCTGGGCGCCATGCAGATCAGCAAGAAGGGCGATCTGGCCAACTGGATGATTCCCGGCAAGATGATCAAGGGCATGGGCGGCGCGATGGACCTCGTCGCCGGCGTGAAGCGCGTCGTCGTGCTGATGGAGCACGTCGCGAAGGGCGATCAGCACAAGATTCTCGAAGAGTGCTCGCTGCCGCTGACGGGCGTGGGCGTCGTGGATCGCATCATCACGGATCTCGGCGTGATCGACGTCACCGATAACGGCCTGAAGGTCGTCGAACTGGCGGACGGCGTCACGGCCGAGGAAATCCAGAAGAAGACGGGCGCGCCGCTCGATGTCACGAGCGTGAAGTGATTTCAACGTGACCTGAACGCCGCTTCTCGCGGCGCGAGCGCGAAGCGCAAGCGGGCGGAGCTTTTCGAAGCTTCGCCCGCTTTGCATTTGCGCGACCGGGATCGTCCGTTCGGCCGACGTCCGGCCTTCGAGGCGTGATGCGCTTTACAATCGATTCGACACTTGCCCACGAGGAAATCTCCATGACCGCATCCATCGTCGTCGAAGCAGTGCATTCCGATCTGAGCGAGCCGCGTCAGCGCTTCGTGCAATGCGCGAGCCCGGCGGGTCTGCATCGCATCGCTTATACGGAGTGGGGCGATCCGGCGAATCCGCGCGTGCTGCTGTGCGTGCACGGACTGACGCGCTCGGGCCGCGACTTCGACACGCTCGCGCAGGCGTTCGCGCACGAGTATCGCGTGGTGTGCCCGGATGTGGCCGGGCGCGGCCTGTCCGACTGGCTCGCCGATTCGCGCTACTACGGCGTGCCGCAATATGTCGCCGACATGGTCACGCTGATCGCGCGGCTGAACGTGGAGACGGTGGACTGGTTCGGCACGTCGATGGGCGGGCTCATCGGCATGGCGCTCGGCGGACTGCCGAATACGCCGATCCGAAAGATGCTGCTCAACGATGTCGGGCCGCATATCGAGCCGATCGCGCTTCAGCGTATCGGCGACTATCTCGGCAGGCCGGCGCGCTTCGCATCGCTCGACGAAGGTGTGCGGCATGCGGCGGCGCTCGCGGCGTCGTTCGGGCCGCTGACCGACGCGCAGTGGACCGACATCAATACGCCCCTGCTGCATGAACGCGACGGCGCGTGGGGCTTTCGCTACGACCCGGGCATCGCGGCGCCGTTCACGTCGGCGACGGAAGAGCAGAACGCGGCCGGCGAGGCGTATCTGTGGCATTCGCTCGCGTCGATCAGGACGCCGGTGCTCGTCGTGCGCGGCGAGACGTCGGATTTGCTGTCGCGCGAGACGGTCGCGCAAATGGTCGAAAAAGGTCAGGCCGTGACGAGCGCCGAGATTCCCGGCGCGGGGCATGCGCCGGCGTTTCTTGCCGAAGATCAAATCGCTGTCGCCAGGGGGTTCTTTCTCGGGAACGGCGGCAGCGGGGCATAATATTGGGCTGAGCGCACGTCGCTTGTGCCTGTTTTTTCATCATTCATCGATCAGGAACACACAATGGCAGTCATTCGTCATCACGTCGGCCCGCGTCTCTCCGAAACCGCCATCCACAACGGCACCGTGTATCTCGCCGGGCAGATCGCCGAGGACACGGACCAGGACATCACGGGTCAGACGCGCGAAGTGCTCGGCCACATCGACCGCTTGCTCGAAGAAGCGGACAGCGACAAGTCGCATCTGCTGTCGGTGCAGATCTACATCTCCGACATGATTCATTTCCCCGGCATGAACGCGGTGTGGGACTCGTGGGTCGCGGAAGGCAACACGCCGCCGCGCGCGACGGTCGAGGCGAAGCTCGCCAATCCGGCGTGCCTCGTCGAAGTCGTCGTGATCGCCGCGCAACGAAGCTGATTCGTCGCATCGCCTGACGTAGTGGCATTACCCGCATGACCGCGACCGCCGTTCCCGCCGAAACGCTGCCCGAGCCGTCCATCGACGACGCGCTCGCGTTCGTGCGCGAGCACGCGAAGGATGCGCGCGTCGCCACTGGCGAGCTGCTGGCGGATCATGCGGCGGGCACCGCGCGCATCATGCAGACGCTCAACGTCGATTCCCACGCGGTCGCGGCGGCGGCGCTGTTCGTGCTCGCGCCGCATCTCGACGATCCGGAGAAGGTCATCAGCGAGCGCTTCGGCCCGGAAGTGCAGCGGCTCGTCGGCGACGTGCGCAAGCTTCTGCGGCTCGGCTCGGTCAGCTCGCGCGCTACGCTCGCGGAATTGCCCGAGAACACGCGCGACGCGCAGGCCGCGCGCCGCGCGCAGGTCGAGGCGCTGCGCAAGATGCTGCTCGCTTTCGCGCAGGACATCCGCGTCGTGCTTATCAGGCTCGCGTCGCGCGTGCAGACATTGCGCTATCACGCCGCGCACAAGACCGATCCCTCGCCCGACGTGCCGCGCGAGACGCTCGAAATTTATGCGCCGCTCGCGAATCGTCTCGGCATCTGGCAACTGAAGTGGGAACTGGAGGATCTGTCGTTCCGCTTCGAAGATCCCGTCACCTACAAGCGCATCGCCAAGTTGCTCGACGAGAAGCGCGTCGAGCGCGAGACGTACGTGACCGAGGCGATCGCGCGCCTGCAGAAAGAGCTCGACACCGCGCACATCAAGGCGGAAGTCAGCGGGCGGCCGAAGCACATCTACAGCATCTGGAAGAAGATGCGCGGCAAGCATCTCGACTTCACCGAGCTGAACGACGTGCGCGCGTTTCGGGTGATCGTCGGCGACATCAAGGATTGCTACACCGTGCTCGGCATCGTGCACAACCTGTGGCAACCGGTGCCGCGAGAGTTCGACGACTACATCTCGCGTCCGAAGCCCAACGGCTACAAGTCGCTGCATACGGTCGTGATCGGCGACGACGGGCGCGCGTTCGAAGTGCAGATCCGCACGCAGGAGATGCATCAGTTCGCCGAGTACGGCGTGGCCGCGCACTGGCGTTACAAGGAAGCGGGCGCGCGCGGCTATGCGGGGCAAGTGACGGCGAGCGAGAAATACGACGAGAAGATCGCCTGGCTGCGTCAGCTTCTCGCGTGGAAGGATGACGTCGAAGGCGACGGCCAGGGCGAGCAGCGCGGCTGGCAGCATCTGCGCGACGCCACGCTCGACGACGATCATATCTACGTGCTGACGCCGCAAGCGCGCGTGATCGCGTTGCCGCAGGGCGCGACCGCCGTCGATTTCGCGTATCACCTGCACAGCGAACTCGGGCATCGCTGCCGCGGCGCGCGTGTCGACGGTGCGATGGTGCCGCTCAACACGCCGCTGCAGAACGGGCAGACGGTCGAGATCGTCGCGGTGAAGGAAGGCGGGCCGTCGCGCGACTGGCTCAATCCGCAGCTCGGCTATCTGCACAGCGCGCGGGCGCGGCAGAAGGTGCGCTCGTGGTTCCTCGCGGCCGATGCGGCGGAGCACATCGCGGCGGGGCGGACGATCGTCGAGAAGACCTTGCAGCGGGAAGGGAAGACGTCGGTGAGCCTGGACCAGCTCGCGGCGAAGCTCGGCTTCAAGACGCCCGAGGACCTGTACGCGGTCGTCGCGAAGGAAGAGTTCAGCTTGCGCCACATCGAGCAGGCGCTTTCCGACACGCCGCCGCCCGAGCCCGAACCCGAAGCGCCCGAGCAGTTCGAAAAGCGCAGCAGCGGGCAAAGCGTCGCGCACGGCGCATCGACGGGCGTGCTCGTCGTCGGCGTGGATGCGCTGCTCACGCAACTCGCGCGCTGCTGCCGTCCCGCGCCGCCCGATCCGATCGCCGGCTTCATCACGCGCGGCAAGGGCATGTCGGTTCACCGTACCGATTGCGCGACGTTCAAGCGCATGGCCCAGCGCTCGCCCGAGCGCGTGCTGCACACGACCTGGTCCGCCGACGTGATGAACGGGCGCGGATCGTCGGTGTATCCGGTGGATCTTTCGGTGGAATCGGCGGACCGGCAAGGCTTGCTGCGCGATATCTCCGAAGTGTTCGCGCGCGAAAAGATCAACGTGATCGGCGTGAAGAGCCAGAGCCGCCGGAACATCGCCTATATGCAGTTCACGGTGGAAGTGTCGAGCGCGGCGCAAATTCAGCGCGCGTGCACGCTGCTCAACGAAGTGCAGGGCGTGATCCGCGCGTCGCGTCGCGCGTAATCGGCAGGCGTTGAATGGATCGGCGAATATTTTCGATTTTCCTGAAGATAAGCACTTGCCAAGATTCGAAACGCTCCATATAATCTCACTTCTTTCAGGCTCGTAGCTCAGCTGGTTAGAGCACCACCTTGACATGGTGGGGGTCGTTGGTTCGAGTCCAATCGAGCCTACCAACGAAAACGAAAATCGGCGGACTTCGGTTCGCGGAATTTCAAACCGCAAGAAGCGCTCAGCGCAAAAGGCAAAAAGAAATGTCACTTCGAACGTTGACCGAAACAAATTCGGAGCGACGCTAGTCGAGGACCTATTTCGCCTTCTGCCAAATTGTTTCGCGGTATGTGTGAAAAGTGAATGCGGCCCCTCGATAGCGGGGCCGCATTTTTTTTGCCTTGCGATTTTTGAAGTGAAGTCGCGCGGGAATGCTTAAATCGAAATCGCTCGGCATGCGCCGGCGTCTTGGAGAACGATATGGTTTCGGTACGTTTGCCTGATGGGTCGGTCCGACAATACGACCACCCGGTGACCGTCGCGGAAGTCGCGGCATCGATCGGCGCGGGCCTCGCCAAGGCGGCGCTCGCCGGCAAGCTCAACGGCGAACTCGTCGATACCTCGTTTTTGATCGACAAGGATTCGTCGCTTGCCATCGTCACGGACAAAGACCCGGAAGGCGTCGATGTCGTGCGCCACTCCACCGCGCACTTGCTCGCTTATGCGGTGAAGGACCTGTTCCCCGAGGCGCAAGTGACCATCGGGCCGGTCATCGACAACGGTTTTTACTACGACTTCTCGTACAGCCGGCCTTTCACGCCCGAAGATCTCGAGAAGATCGAAAAGCGCATGCAGGAGCTTGCGAAGAAGGACGAGCCGGTGTCGCGCCGCGTCGTGTCGCGCAACGAGGCCGTCGAGTACTTCAAGAGCATCGGCGAGGCCTATAAGGCGGAGATCATCGAGTCCATTCCGGAGAGCGATGAAATTCGCCTGTACGGGCACGGTAACTTCATCGATCTGTGCCGCGGTCCGCACGTGCCGTCCACCGGCAAGCTGAAGGTCTTCAAGCTGATGAAGGTCGCGGGCGCTTACTGGCGCGGCGATTCGAAGAACGAGCAATTGCAGCGCATCTACGGCACCGCGTGGACCAAAAAGGAAGATCAGGACGCCTATCTCCACATGCTCGAAGAAGCCGAGAAGCGCGATCACCGCAAGCTCGGCAAGCAGCTCGACCTGTTCCATCTGCAGGACGAAGCGCCGGGCATGGTCTTCTGGCATCCGAAGGGCTGGTCGCTGTGGCAGCAAGTCGAGCAGTACATGCGCCGCCGTGTGAACGATGCCGGTTACCTCGAGATCAAGACCCCGATGGTGATGGACCGCTCGCTTTGGGAAGCGTCGGGTCACTGGCAGAACTATCGTGAAAACATGTTCACGACCGAGTCGGAAAAGCGCGACTACGCGATCAAGCCGATGAACTGCCCGGGTCACGTTCAAGTGTTCAATCACGGCCTGCGTTCGTATCGCGATCTGCCGCTGCGTTACGCGGAATTCGGTTCGTGCCATCGCAACGAGCCGTCGGGCGCGCTGCATGGTCTGATGCGCGTGCGCGGTTTCGTCCAGGACGATGCGCACATCTTCTGTACCGAAGATCAGTTCATCGCCGAATCGATCGCTTTCAACACCCTCGCGATGAGCGTGTACAAGGATTTCGGGTTCGATCACATCGACATCAAGCTGTCGCTGCGCCCCGAGCAGCGCGCCGGCACCGATGAAACCTGGGATCGCGCGGAGCAAGGCCTGCGCGAGGCGCTGACCGCGTGCGGTCTGCAGTGGGAGGAGCTTGCCGGCGAGGGCGCGTTCTACGGCCCGAAGATCGAGTACCACATCAAGGACGCGCTCGGCCGCTCGTGGCAATGCGGCACGCTGCAGCTCGACATGGTGCTGCCGGAGCGGCTCGGCGCCGAGTACGTCGCGGAAGACAACAGCCGCCGGCGTCCGGTGATGCTGCATCGGGCAATCGTCGGATCAATGGAGCGATTCCTCGGCATCCTGATCGAGCACCACGCAGGCGCAATGCCGCCGTGGCTCGCACCGACGCAGGCCGTCGTGCTGAATATTGCCGAAAGTCAGGCCGAATACGCGGGGAATTTGGCCCAATCGTTGCAAAAACAAGGGCTTAGAGTGGAGTCCGATTTGCGCAACGAGAAGATTAGCTATAAAATACGCGAGCACACGCTGCAAAAGGTGCCGTATTTGCTGGTCGTCGGCGACAAAGAGCGTGATGCGCAAACCGTGGCCGTGCGTGCTCGTGGCGGTGTCGATCTGGGCGTGATGCCGGTCGACGCATTCCTCGAACGTCTGCAGCAGGAAGTGCGGGCGTTCAAGTAAGTCACTCGCAGCGCGGCTTGTTTTTTCATTTTTAGAGGAAACGTAACATCGCTACTGATAAGTCGTCACATCGCATCAACGGTGAAATTACCGCACCGGAAGTGCGCTTGGTCGGAGTGGACAACGAGCCGCTCGGAATCGTGAAGCTGGCCGAAGCGTTCCGTCAATCGGAACAGCTCGACGTGGATCTCGTCGAAATCGCGCCGCAGGCGTCACCGCCTGTCTGCCGTTTGATGGACTACGGCAAGTTCAAGTATTCGGAAGCGAAGAAGCAACACGAAGCGAAGTTGAAGCAGAAGATCGTGCAGGTCAAGGAAGTCAAATTCCGCCCCGGCACGGACGACGGCGACTACAACGTCAAGCTGCGCAACCTTACGCGCTTCCTCGAAGACGGCGACAAGACGAAGATCACGTTGCGTTTCCGCGGCCGTGAAATGGCGCACCAGGAAATCGGCATGCGCATGCTCGAGCGTCTGAAGACGGATCTGGACGAGTTCGGCCAGGTCGAGCAGATGCCGAAGATGGAAGGGCGCCAGATGATCATGGTGCTTGCCCCGAAGAAAAAGGGCAAATAAGCACGAGAGCGGTAGGACGATGGATCGCGCGCCGTCGCAAGGCGGCTGACGCGGCATTGTCGGAAGTTTCAGGGCGTCGCCGCTTCGGTGGCGGCGCTCATGAAAGGCGGCGGTTCTTCACTGAGCCGTCTGCACACAAGTGGAGCGTGGGTTTCGAAGGGCGGGAAGGGGTTCGCAGGCAGTATCGGCGAATCAGCCGCACACCCATGACCATCTAATAAACTGGAGTTGTTTCATGCCGAAGATGAAGACCAAGAAGAGTGCTGCAAAGCGCTTCGTGGTGCGTCCGGGCGGTACCGTCAAGCGCGGTCAGGCCTTCAAGCGCCACATTCTTACCAAGAAAACCACCAAGAACAAACGCCATTTGCGTGGCTCCACGGCTGTTCATGATTCCGATCTGAACTCCGTCCGCGCAATGCTGCCGTTCGCCTAACCTCAACTTAAACTCATAGGAGCGCAACATGCCTCGAGTAAAACGTGGGGTTACCGCACGGGCCCGTCACAAGAAGATCATCCGTCTGGCCAAGGGTTACCGCGGCCGTCGCAATAACGTCTATCGCATCGCCAAGCAGGCGGTCATGCGCGCAGGGCAGTACGCCTATCGCGATCGCCGCAACAAGAAGCGTGTGTTCCGCGCACTGTGGATCACGCGTATCAACGCGGCGGTGCGTCAGCACGACATGACGTACAGCGTGTTCATCAACGGCCTGAAGAAGGCGTCGATCGAACTCGACCGTAAGGTTCTGGCTGACATGGCTGTGTTCGACAAGGCTGCTTTTGCTGCGATCGTGAAGCAGGTGAAAGCCGCCGTTGCAGCCTAATTGCAAAATTAGTACTGCGTGGTTCGCCTCTTCGTCGCCGCATCGTAGAAATACGTTGACGGCGGCGGGAAGGCAGAAAACGGGGCTCTCACCGAGCCCCGTTTTTGTTGGTCGGACGGTTTTGCTTATCCACGCGATTGTCATGCGAATCAGGAAGCGTGGATGAGCAAAACCGAACCTCAGATTGAATTTCGACGTTAAAAGATGGGATCAATGGATCTGGACCAGATTGTCGCCGACGCGAAAAGCGCCTTTGAACACGCCACCGATACCACCACGCTCGAAAACGAGAAGGCCCGGTTTCTCGGCAAGTCCGGCGCGCTGACCGAATTGCTGAAGGGATTGGGCAAGCTCGATCCGGAAGCGAAGAAGACCGAAGGCGCGCGCATCAATCAGGCGAAGCAGCAGGTCGAAGCCGCGCTCAACGCGCGCCGTCAGGCGCTTGCGGATGCGTTGCTGAACCAGCGCCTCGCGGCGGAAGCCATCGACGTCACGCTGCCGGGACGCGGCGCGGGCGCGGGCACGCTGCACCCGGTGATGCGCACGTGGGAGCGCGTGGAGCAGGTGTTTCGCACCATCGGCTTCGACGTCGCCGACGGTCCCGAGATCGAAACCGACTGGTACAACTTCACCGCGCTGAACAGTCCTGAAAATCATCCGGCGCGCTCGATGCAGGACACGTTCTACGTCGACGGCAACGACGCCGACGGCCGGCCGCTCTTGCTTCGCACGCACACGAGCCCGATGCAGGTCCGCTACGCGCGCATGAACAAGCCGCCGATCAAGGTGATCGTGCCGGGCCGCACGTATCGCGTCGACAGCGACGCCACGCACTCGCCGATGTTCAACCAGGTCGAAGGCCTGTGGATCGAAGAGAACATCAGCTTTGCCGATCTGAAAGGCGTCTACACCGATTTTCTGAAGAAGTTCTTCGAGCGCGACGACATTCTCGTGCGCTTCCGTCCGTCGTATTTTCCGTTCACGGAACCGTCCGCCGAAATCGACATGATGTTCGAGCATGGCAAGAACGCGGGCAAATGGCTGGAAATCTCCGGCTCGGGTCAGGTGCATCCGACCGTCATCCGCAACATGGGCCTCGATCCTGAGCGCTACATCGGCTTCGCGTTCGGCAGCGGGCTCGAGCGCCTGACCATGCTGCGCTACGGCGTGCAGGATCTGCGTCTGTTCTTCGAGAACGATCTGCGTTTCCTGCGCCAGTTCGCGTAAAGCGTCGGCGTTGCCCGCGACGTTCGGCGCTCGATCGAGAAGCCGGACGAGACTCCAAACATTTCGAACGTAGACACACATGCAATTCCCAGAATCCTGGCTCCGCAGTTTCGTCGATCCCAAGCTTTCCACCGACGAACTCGCGCACGCGCTGACGATGGCCGGCCTCGAAGTCGAAGACCTGCGCCCGGTCGCTCCGCCGACCACGAAGATCGTCGTCGGGCAGGTGCTCGAAGTCGCCAAGCATCCGAACGCGGACAAGCTCAATGTCTGTCAGGTCGACGCCGGCACGGGCGAGCAGTTGAACATCGTGTGCGGCGCGCCGAACGTGTCGCCGGGCATCAAGGTGCCCGTGGCGCTCATCGGCGCCGTGTTGCCGCCGGCCGAGGCGGGCGGCGAGCCGTTCGCAATCAAGCCGACGAAGCTGCGCGGCGTCGATAGCCAGGGCATGCTGTGCTCGGCGCGCGAACTGAAGCTGTCGGAAGATCACAGCGGCTTGCTGATCCTGTCCGCCGATGCGAAGGTCGGCCAGGATATCCGCGAGGCGCTCAATCTCGACGACACCGTCTTCGAAATCAAGCTCACGCCGAACAAGGCGGATTGCCTGTCGGTATTCGGCGTCGCGCGCGAAACCGCCGCGATCACCGGCGCGCCGTTCAAGCAACTGGACATGCCCCCGGTCGAAACGAAGCTCGATGAAAAGCTGCCCGTGAAGATCATGGCCCCCGACCTGTGCGGCCGCTTCTCCGGCCGCGTGATCCGCGGCGTGAACGCGCGCGCGAAGACGCCGCAATGGATGGTCGAGCGTCTCGCGCGCGCGGGCCAGCGCAGCATCTCCGCGCTCGTCGACATCTCCAACTACGTGATGCTCGAACTCGGCCGTCCGACGCACGTGTTCGATCTCGACAAGATCCACGGCGCGATCGAAGTGCGCTGGGGCAAAAAGGGCGAGTCGCTGAAGCTCTTGAACGGCAACACCGTCGAGCTCGACGAAACCGTCGGCGTGATCGCGGACGATCGCCACGTCGAAAGCCTTGCCGGCATCATGGGCGGCGACAGCACCGCCGTGTCGCTCGACACGAGCAACATCTATCTCGAAGCCGCGTTCTGGTGGCCGGACGCGATCCGCGGCCGCGCGCGCAAGTACAACTTCTCGACCGATGCGGCGCATCGCTTCGAGCGCGGCGTCGATTACGCGACGACCGTCGAGCACATCGAACGCATCTCGCGCCTGATCCTCGACATTTGCGGCGGCGCAGCCGGTCCTGTCGACGATCAGATCGTCAACGTGCCGGAGCGTAATCCGGTGTCGATGCGCGTGTCGCGCGCGCATCGCATCATCGGCGTGGACATCGGCGCGGAAGAGATCGCGCAGATTTTCACGCGCCTGAACCTCGCGTTCGAGCGCGACGGCGATACCTTCAAGGTCACGCCGCCGCCGTATCGCTTCGATATCGAGATCGAGGAAGACCTGATCGAAGAAGTGGCGCGCATTTACGGCTTCGAAAAGATTCCGGCGCGTCCGCCGGTCGCGCGCAGCGAGATGCGCATCACGAACGAAACGAAGCGCTCCATCCACACGCTGCGTCATGAAGTCGCCGCGCGCGATTACTCGGAGACGGTGAACTTCAGTTTCGTCGATGCCGAGTGGGAGAAGGACTTCGCCGGCAACGACAACCCGATCAAACTGCTCAACCCGATCGCGAGCCAGCTTTCGGTCATGCGCACGTCGACGTTCGGCAGCCTGATCGAAGTGCTGCGCTACAACCTGAATCGTCGCGCGGACCGCATTCGTGTGTTCGAGGCAGGCGGCGTGTTTCATCGCGATGCATCGGTGAAGGCGGGCGAACTGGCGGTCGAAGGCTTCGCGCAGCCGAAGATGATCGGCGGCCTCGCATACGGTCCGGTGATCGAGGAGCAATGGGGCGCGGCCTCGCGCAACGTCGACTTCTTCGACGTGAAGGGCGACGTCGAAGCGCTATTCGCGCCGGTCGTGCCGCGCTTCGTGAAGGCAGAGCATCCGGCGCTGCATCCGGGGCGCAGCGCGCGCATCGAATTGGCGGGGCGCGCGGTCGGCTGGATCGGTGAACTGCATCCGCGCTGGCTGCAGAAATACGACCTGCCGAACGCGCCGATCCTCTTTGAAATCGACGCAGACGCGCTGATGGATCGCGCGCTGCCGGCGCCGTCCGAGGTGTCGAAATTCCCGCCCGTGCGGCGCGATATCGCGATTGTCGTGGATCAACACGTGCCCGTTCAGGCGCTCCTCGACGAGCTCGAAGATGCCCGCTCGGAGGCCGCTTGCAAGCACGTCACGAGGGTTGCGCTTTTCGATGAATTTCGTCCAAAATCAAATACTTCCGGCGGCTTGGGAGCGCATGAGAAAAGTCTTGCCTTCCGTGTAACGTTGCAAGATACTGGCGGCACGCTTCAGGACGAAACGGTCGATACGGCCATCAAAACGCTGGTGGATCGCCTGGCTCGAGTACACGGCGCGCGGTTACGCGGATAGCCTCTAGTTGGCCCTTTCCGTCTCAATCGCCAAGTCTTCAATGTGGCAAGCGCCGTTTTACCGATATGAACCAAATGAACTCGAGTGATTTCGAAGCCCTTCTTTCGGCGCAGCGTAGCGCCATGACCCGAGATACCCCGACCTCGAGCGCACCCGGCGACACGCCGACGCTCACCAAAGCCGAACTGGCGGAGATGCTGTTCGACCACGTCGGTCTGAACAAGCGCGAAGCCAAGGACATGGTCGAAGCGTTCTTCGAAGTCATTCGCGATGCGCTGGAGAGCGGCGAGAGCGTCAAGCTCTCCGGCTTCGGCAACTTCCAGCTGCGCGACAAGCCTCAACGTCCGGGCCGCAATCCGAAGACGGGCGAGGCCATTCCTATCGCCGCGCGGCGGGTCGTCACGTTTCATGCAAGTCAGAAGCTGAAGGCGCTGGTCGAAACGGGAGCGGAGACCGATCTCACTCGCTGATCTCCCGGCGGCGCGAAAGACCCGCGCCGCGTTGCATGACCACCGCGCTTCAATCGACATCACTCATAACGATGGTTGATCGACGATGGAAAAAGTCGTCTTGCCTCCGATCCCCGCCAAGCGTTACTTCACGATTGGCGAAGTCAGCGAGTTGTGCGGCGTCAAGCCTCACGTGCTGCGCTATTGGGAGCAGGAGTTCACGCAACTGAGACCCGTCAAGCGGCGGGGCAATCGTCGTTACTATCAGCATCACGAAGTCTTGCTGATCCGGCGCATTCGCGAGTTGCTGTACGAGCAGGGCTTCACGATCAACGGAGCGCGCAACCGGCTCGATTCGCAAGGTCGCGCGAGCGGCGACGAAGCCGAGATGGACGAAGCGCAAGGGTCGGCGCAAGCGCAACCGGGCGTCGATGTCGATCAGCTTCGCAAGGATATTCTTCAGGTGATCGATCTGCTCGGCGGATGAACGCCGCCCCGATCCATTCATACATGCCGCGATTCGTCGCGGCATTTTTTCGTCCGTACGACGCGCCGCCAGCGACGGCAGTAGCATGATTGCTTGCTCTTTCCCCGCCGCCGCGCGGGGCGTGCCCGCTGCGGCTCAATCACGTCGATTCAGGAGGGCTTATGCGCGTATTGCTCGTTGGTGGAACTGGCATGTTGGGCACGGAAATCAAGCGGATTCTCGAGCCCGCGCACGAAGTGATCACGGCGAGCCGCAAGGACTCGGACGTGGCCGTCGACTTGTCGGACAAGGCGAGCATCGTCGCGATGTACGAGAAGGTCGGCAAGGTTGGCGCTGTCGTGTGTGTGGGCGGCGCGGCGAAGTTCGCGCCGCTCGATGCGCTCGCCGATGACGACTACGCCTTCAGCCTCGCGAACAAGCTGATGGGACAGGTGAATCTCGTGCGCTGCGCGATCGGGCATGTCGATGAAGGCGGGTCCGTCACGCTGACGAGCGGCACGCTCGCTCAGGAACCGATGGTCGGCGGCGCGGCGGTGAGCCTCGTGAACGCGGGCGTCGAAGGATTCGCGCGCGTGGCCGCGCTCGAACTGCAGGGCAAGCTGCGCGTGAACGTCGTGAGTCCAGGATGGGTGTCGGAAACGTTGACGTCGATGGGGAAGGATGGATCGCAAGGGATCGCGGCGGCGGATGTCGCGAAGGTGTACAAGCGCGCCGTCGATGAAACGATGACCGGACAGACGCTCGGTGCAGCTAAGACTTGATGCCCGCGCGAAAGCGCCGCTTCGGGGCGGCCGGCGTCTTCGCGTTGATCGACCAATAGACGATGCTCGGACCGACGCCCCACGGCGGATAGATGCGCCAGTCGTCTGTGCCGTGGTGGAAAAAGTAGAGCGCGAAACATCGGCCCGGCGTGGTGGCGCTCACGCACACATAGCGGCTGCCGCCGGGATAGATGCGGCCGAAGCGCGTGACGCGCGCGCGGCTCGCCGGATCGAACCATCTGGCGACTTCCGCGTGCAGGGCGGAGCATGGTCGGCCGGATCGGATGCGCCGCTGTCTGGCGGACGCGAGGACAGACAAAGGCATGGGGCGCCGTTCCTTATGTGTCACCTTAACATTAGGACTTAAATCACTGACACACAAGTGTTTTTTCGGCTTTTACGTCTGAATAAAGGTGCGTTTGAATCAGATGGTCATGCTCGTCATCGCGGTTGCGTTCGTCAGGCTTTCATCTTGGGCCCGGACCCTTGAGCGTGATCCGGGAATAACGGACAAAGGCCACCTCGCGGTGGCCTTTGCTTTCACTTCGCTCGCCTCAGACGGCCGTCGCCGACCTGTGTAGACTTGCGTTTTTCCGCGCGCTCACCGTGATGTGCGAGTCCGAGCGAATTGCGCCGCGACCGAGCACTGCGTAGACCTTGTCCCGGCGCGCCTCGAACTGCAGGTTGCGAATGCCGGAAACCATGCGTGTTTCCGCGCACATGCGCCTATCCACCTCGTGATTCGCGGGCCGCTCAACGACGCGACAGACAAGATCCCTGTCGAGCGAACTCCCGGCCAGCGCAACATTGATCTGCACGGGTCCATCACCGAAATGCATCCAGCTCGTATGGAACGCAGGAACATCGTCGTGTTCATCCGGAGCGATCATCTCATCGTGACCGACGATGGTCGCGGGAACCTTCGCATTTGCGTTCAGGGTTCGCCATTCCGACCACAACTCGTCATTGAGGGCGTCCCACTGTCGCGCCAGCCATTCAGCCGTATTGTCGTATCCCATCACCTCGACAGCGTTCTGCTTGGAGCGCTTCGTCAGCACCAGCATCGTCGACGTGAAGACACGGCCATGGCGCAGCGGCGTCACGACCGGCTGAGACACTACGGGCAACCCGAACGTTGCGGGATCGATGGACGGCCGGTTCAAGGCGGTTTTCGCAGGCCGGACGTCGAATACCGGGTCCGCGCTCAGTCCCGATTCTTCTACGATAGACAGCAGATCGGGTAGCGAGAAGAAGAAGTTATGCGGGCTGGCGATCGTATCTCCGTAGTGCAACTCGGTAGTCAGCACGTAGACGCCGCCATCCTTCAGAATGTTCTTCACCGCTGCAAGGTGGTCGACGAACGTCTGCTTCTCCTTGCCGATGTGCTCGAATGCGCACGACGAATAGCAAAAATCGACGGAGTTGGGTTCCGCCGAAATCGCGTTCATGTCCATGAAGGCTGCATCGAGGCGCGATGTGTCAACCTCGAACGGGGCCGCGGATAGAAGCCAGTCCTTCGGCGAATTGGTTCGGGCGCCGACCCACGTCGAATCTGCGGTGTATAGATCGGTCGCGAGCAGATGCTCCACGCGATTCGCCAGGGCGAAGACCAATCGCTCTCGGCCGGCACCGAATGCAATGCCGCGGCTGCGGCCGTGAATCTTCCCTTTCGCTTCGAGGGCCAGATAGATCATCGCGAACTCCCACTGCTTACGCTTGTAGTCGGGCGTTGAGCGGAGTTCGTTGCGAATGATGTGGTCGATGCGTGGGTCGCTCCAGTCGTTGATGTCGCAAACTTTTTGGAGGAATTCGATATGCATTGTTGCTCCGGGTTACTTGTCGTCCAGTAAGGTCCTCAGAGGCTCGCGTGCGAGGGCGTCCAGATTCCGGCGCGGCGGCCGAATGCCACACCGGCGCGATAAGCAAATAGACAAACGCGACGGCTGCGAAAGATCCTCTATGCAGGAAGTCGCGCAATTTAGAACCCGATACCAAGTCGACCTCAAAGAGAGGAGGTGGCCCGCGCGCTCGAACGCGTCGGGCGCCTATGACTCCCGACATGGAACAATGGACGTTCAGTACCGTTAAGCGGCGCGGAGTGCCGCGGCTATTTCACACCAGCGCAATCTGAAGCAGTGATTTCGATTCGCCATCATCTGCTCCGATCGCGCGCGTCCAAAACGCACATTCATTCTGCGACATTGCCGTCATCTGACCGTTGCCGACACGCACACCTAGCGCGTGAAACCCGCCGCTCACATCGCCGCCCAGTGCCCGCACTCGCCTCAATCTGAAAGAGGCCCATTTCAACACTACGAATGCTGTGCGGATTCACACTATCACGACGCGCGTGCTCGGCGGTTCGACTGCTAAAAATATTAGAAACCTTCTAACATCGGACAAAAAACAAGCACAAAAAAACCCGCGAGAGCCAAGGCTCTCGCGGGTTTGTGTCTGGTCGGGGCGAGAGGATTTGAACCTCCGACCACCTGCACCCCATGCGGGAATTCACTCGCCGCAAAGGCTCTGTAGTAAAGGGCGCGATGATACCACGCCTAACAAATGCTCAAAGATTAATCGGCTTGAAACCCTTATCCAGCCTAGTTCCCTGTTTCGATATTAGGCGGGCTCCAAGGTAGCGCGACGTCCATTTCGGACCGTTCTGCGATCACTTCCTTGATGTAAATCTCGCTCGTCCGGCCGCTGGTATGCGCGAGGCGCGTCTGGATTTGCTTCTTGTCTTTGCCTTGACGCGCGGCATCGGTTGCGCCGAGTGCGCGCAGATCCTTGAACACGACGTCGTCGGTGACCTGCGCTCGCTCCTTCGCGCGGCGCCACATCGAGTGCAAGCCCGTCTTCGTGTACGGCGTGCCTTTCGTCGACGGAAAGAGGTATGGGCTAATGATCTTGTATTTCCGCTTGATCGCCTTGGCGCGCTCGATCACCGCGTCGATCGATGGCGTGATGGCGATGTCCACCATCTTTCCGCTCGACTTCGCTGTCTTCGTCGGTTTAAATCGGATGGCGCCGCCCTCGATCTGCGCGTCGCGGAGCATGCGCACATCGATCGCACGCTGCCAGCACAGATAGGCCATATCAACGATGCACTGGAACATCGGGCCGGACTCGGTCGGCAGGCCGTCTTTCCCGGTCAGCGCGGCCTCGCGGATCTTCGCGATAACCTCGTGAGAGGGAAGCACCTCGCGGCGCTTCGTTTCATAGTCGGACAGGTCGAGCTGGTCGCATGGGTTGTCGTCGCGCAGCCCCATTTCGCTGATCGCCATCTTGAACATCTTGCGCAGCACGTTCACGTATTTCTGCGCCGTGTTGTTCTTCTCGGCGAAATACTTCCGCAGAAACACGGTGATCGTCCGCGCCTTAACGTCGGCGACGGTGAATTCTTCGAGCTTCTCAGCGATGAAATCGGCCATGCGTTCGTATTCCTTGCGCACGGCGGGCGTGTAGCGCGCGAGCTTGCGTTGCTTCCATTCCTCGCACAAATTCGGCATCGTGCCGCTGACGAGCTTCTTCTCCTTCATCAGGAAGCCCAGGCGTTCGTACATGACCGCCTCACCTTCCTCGAATCGGCACAGCTTGATCCAGCGCTGTTCCTCCTGCGTCCACGGATTGCGCATCGGCTCCGGCGCGAAGAAATAAAACGCGCCGTGATTGACGATGACGCGGCGGGGCAGGCCGCGGTGATGTTTTCTTCTTCGGTTCATTTAACGCGTGGCTCGCGCTTTATCGTTGCGGTGGGAATCTGGGTGGGCGCGATGCAGTGCATGCGCATTACCAGCACAGAGTTGTCGGGGCGGCGGCGCGCGGGGATGCCGAGCGACTTGAGCATTTCCATCTGCTTGGACGGGCGCTTATAGCCGGTGATGCGCTCGAGCTCGTCCTCGGTCAGTTCAAGCGGCGCTTCGAGTACTGCTGCCATTCGTGCTCTCCAGGTACGCGCGCGTCACGCGCATGAATTCTTCGATCTGCTGCTGCATTCCACTTCCTAAAGTTCTTTCTGTTGCCGCCGATAACGCGGGCATGAACAAAATCCAAGCCCAAACCCTTCTCGAATCTGCCGACGCTGCTGCGATGGCGGACGTTTCAACCAAGTACGGTTACTACGATCCGGACAGCAAAGAGCACGGTGATGTGTACTGGCGTACCTTCATTCACAAGCTGGCTCAACAAGCGCCGCACATGAAGCTGCCCGACCTGATGGAACTGACGCATTCCTGACTCATCCTTCCGCGGCGGGCGCACATCAGATCCACTCCGCGATCAGGTACGCGATCGCTGCAACTACGGGAACAGCGAGGCAGGCCCACTCAAAAGCGGTCAGTTTTCTCACGACTGCTCCTTCGTCATTGCCGCGTCGATAGCCTCGCGCGCCGATTCGTAGAACTCGCCCGCGCCAGACAAGACGCCTGCGCTGGCTTGAAGCTGGCACGTCTCGCCGTACCACTGCACGACTGCGCCAGTGCGGACCATGAAGTCGAGGCGGGCGGTGTCAGATGAGAGCGCGGTTGTTTGCTCGGTCATTTCGGCTCCTCTTTGCTGGCCACGCTCGACGCGTCTTCTATCTCGATCCAGTGCCCGTCGCGGACAAATTCGAGCGCTCGCTTCTCGTAGTCGGGCAGGTACTCCGATCTATGGCCGTTGCGCGTCACTCGATACGACATCCCGTCTCCATGCGTTTCGACGAAATCGGTACTGTCGGCGAATCCGGTTTTGTTGCGGAAGCGGCGGCTGTTCATTTCCCCTCCTTCCCGTCTGCGCATCTCTCCGCGGCGATGGCGGCGATTTCCTTGTCCATCGCAGCTTCTGTCCAGCCATCAGCGCGAAGCATCGCAAGCATCCAGTCGTAGCGCGCATCCCGGCTGTCAGCGCTCGGGGCGATGGGAGCGCTCATGGTCCAAAGCATCATGCAGAAGTTCGCCACGTCGCGCGGATCGCCTTTTTCAACGTGCTCGCGAAGCATCCGCGAGAGAAGTTCGGGCGATGCGGATTCCCATCCTCCACGGCCTTTCCCGCGAGCATCGGCCATCTTCTCTTTCATTACCTGCGCGAACCGGTCCACGGCCACATCGTCTTGGTGCGACGCTGTGTCGGCGATGCTCGCGGAGAGAAGGCTGCGGGCCTTGATGCGGAACTGCGTGATGTCGCCTTGGGCCGCGTAGAAGAGTCGCACTAAAAGTTCGTTGCTCATGATGTGTTCCAGCACCCGCAGTTGATGTTGTGGTAAATTTCGCCCCGCTTGTAATACGGGGTTACAAAAAGTGAAAAAATGTCATTTCGTGTTTCTCAATCGAACAGACGGCCGCGTGAACTACATTTGCTGGCACTGCGGATTGGGATTCGTCGACGGTCGCTTGCACGCGCCGCTGAATTGACGGCTGGTTAGGCGGCGTCAAACGCTTCAGCCTGCCGAAGCTGCGCGGCGATGCGCAGCATCTCGTCGTGATCGCGTTTCGCCTCGCGGCAGTCATCCCAGCGGCCGAACGTGGCGTGCGCGGCGCGGATTCCTTCCGCCTCGCGCTCGATGATCGCGGCGGCACGGTCGAGAAGTTTTCGGGGCTTCATGCGGCGTCGATTCCGGTTACTTCTTCGAGCGTTTGCCGGCCATGCTTCTTCGTCGGCATCAGCATCACTTGCCCGGTCGATCGTTCCAGTTGCACATACCGCTTGTATAGGGCCGGGTTGAGACGCGCCGCAGTCGTCAGATCTGCACGGCTTGCCATGATGCAGAAACAGCAACTGAATCGCGTCATGCCCGCGGCATAGATCGGGTGCGGACTTTGTCCGGCGCTGGCGATCGTAGCGAACACATCACTCGCGCTGAGGTGATGGATCGGAAGCCAGTCGTACCACTTCCTTCCGGCCTTCGAATTCCGAGCATTCAACCTAAGTGTCTGTAGCTTTGCGCGGCCCGGCGATTCCTCAGCGCGCATCCCCATGCAATTTACGATCAGCTTGTTGCCAAGATGCCGGATAGTCCGCTCGATTGGGCCGCGCTTGAGGTCGCTTGTGCATTGCCGTTGTTGTGGACTGGGGAACTTCCCGCGCTCCTCGATCATTTGGAGGAGCGTACGGCGCGCGCGACAAACGTGAATCGGTTCGCCTCGCGTTGTCGCCTCAATATGCGCTTCAGCGCCAGGCCATTCGACTTCCCCAAGGTCGGCATGCACGATCACGATCTGATGCGCTGGGACAACCTGGCTGACCAGCAGGTACATGGCTTGGCTATCTTTGCCGCCGCTGTGGTTAATTACGAACAGCGCGCCACGTCGAATCAGATCTTCGATCGAATCATCCATCTGCAATCGCTGCGCGCCGGCCGCGAAGATGTCTGTTTGAAGTTGCATCTCAATCCTTCAGGCGGCTTTGTCGCCGCGCGCAATAGGTGTTTCGCCGATCCAGACCGTGACGCGCTGTCCCGTAATCTCCGCGACCATCTCCACGAAGCGCTCGCAAGCGCGGTGGATGAGCGCGGTCGTCGGCTTCTTCGCGTGGCCGAGCGCGTCGAGTGCTTCGACCAGCGCGCGGAAGGGGGATAGGTGGCGGATCATGCGGCGCGCTTGAACTCGACGACCCATACCCACGGGTTTGCGGCCCACGCGCCATCGCCGTTGATGCCGTCCCACAGGTAGTGGAAGAGGCTGCGCGCGTCGAGCCTCTCATCGGCGTCGGGCACGCTGCGCAGGAAGTTGATTCCTTCGGCTTCTGCGTCGGCCTCGCTGATGCTCTGCAGCCGCTCGACGCGCGTGCCGGTGATTTCAAGCGCGATGCGCGACGCGGCGCGCGGCATGTGAATCGAAGGCCGCCACTCGCGATACTTGCCTTCAGGCGACTTTTCGCCGTCCGGGCCGTGTGGATCATCCATGTAGTCGGCGCGATAGAACACGTGGCACTCATCGTCATACGGGCCGAGCGGGTGGTTGCTGTGCTGCCACGTCTCCCGGACATGCAACCGGTCGCCGATCTCTCCATACGGACACGGATAGGCCCAATCGAGCAGCGCATCGCCGTCGAACGCATAGAAGTGCTCGCGCGGGTCCGGATGGTGATACGTGAACACGTCGCGCGTCGTCGCGGGCGGCTGCATCTTCACGACGCGCCGCGTCTGCTTCTTGCCTCCATAGAGAATCGCGCGCACCATGGTTATCGAAAATATAATCGGACGATCCTTCATGAGTTCCTCATCGAACAGGCCATTCTTACGCTTGGACGGAGACCTTTTCTTCAACCACCAAATCGGCGGTAAGACTTTCCGTATTCAGGTGACGCATAGCTGCCTCGGGGATGTCTTCGGATCGGATGGCTCGATGTCAGGCGACGGCCAGGCGCTCAATGCAAATCTTTGGCGCATCGTTGAGGTCGCCGCCCAGAAGGCGATGACCGGTGCGGACTCGCCGATCAAAGTGCTGCGTAGGGACTTCAATACTGTCTGAGTTGATGGCGCTACAAGCCTGCTGCCCTTATCGGGTTGCCCATCACGGTCAGGCGGCGCGCAACGTCATCAAGTCAGGGCCGGATATAGTGACGGCCGCGCTCGGTGGTTGGAATTCAGTTCGCAGCCGGCCAGCGAATGCGCTTTTTATTCTGCTCAATCTCGCCCATCAGGCGCGCTGCTCGCGCATCTGCGCCGCGCACGAACGCGATTGCAGCAACCATGGTCACGATGAACAGAAGGACTACTATCTGATAGGCGTTCATGAGGTGAGCGTTTCCGGGACCAGTATTAGATGCAGCGCGTATGCGCGCAGCGTTCCATTTCAGCTTTGCGGAGCGACGTTTCCGAATCGAGCGCCAAGAAGGCCGCAGTCACGATCAGAATCACGCCCCAGATCTTCAGAACAGTCATTGCCAGAGCGCCTTTGCCGGAACTGCCACGCAGAGGAACCACACGCAGGCGACGCCAAAGCCGTACATGCTGATGACTCCGACTGCCTTGATGAGGCGATTTGCGTCCTGCAGGCGCTCGACGTCGCGAAGCAGGCTGTTGTCGTTGATTGTGCGGTTCATGCCGTCGCCACTCCCATGAAGATGTCGAATTGAGCGTCGGTCATGTCGGTGCAGTCCGTCCAACCAACTGCGACCAGTTGCGCAACCGCGCTCCGTGGTGCCACTCGCCTTTGACGCGGGAGGGAGAAACGAGAAACCGGAAACCGATTTGGGCCAGCGTCATTTCTATCTCCCGCGGTACGTAGCAAGGGTATGGGAGATATCGTAGCAATCGCTACTAAATATGGCAAGTAGCAAACGCTACTACCTTCGACAATTTTGTAACAGCGGTGCGTTGCGAGGAGGGGCGTTGCGCTGGAAACGAAAAACCGGCCTCGGTCGCTTACCAACATATCGCTAAGAATGCCCGCGCTGAAGAAGAGTACAGTTGGGCGGACGACTTGGAGCCAACATGACGACGCCGGACGATGTGATCGCAATCTTTGAACAAATGAACTTCGAGGGAAAGGACTTCTTCTTTATTGAGGGCGCGTGCGTGAACCTGGCGAAATGGTTGGCGAGCTCGTGGGACGAGCTAGACGACAATGACATACAAATTCTAATGACCGTGGGGGCCACGCTCTGGCGTGAATCGATGTTGGGACGAAGGAGGGACGGATGGCGCTCGCTGACTTGATGCGGGCGGTGACAGCGTTCGTGGGGCGTGTAGCGAGGTGCTCTGGCGCGTGGAAATGCACAGTGGAGTTGAGCAGGCGCCTCTAGAAGGAGGCGTGTCACGGATGACAAGGAGGGCGCCAAGAAAAAAATCCCGCCGAAGCGAGTTATTTCAGCAAGCTGAAGAAGCTTCTAGATCCAGTGAAATCCTTTTGCCATCATGCTGGCGAGGCCCAAGGCCGCTGCGATAATTGCGCCAAAAATTATCCGGAAATCCGTTGTGCGGATGCCTGAGATGTCGTCCGTTAGCGCGCGCACGTCGTCCTTCAGCTCTTTTATGCCTCGCTGGATGAACTCGACTGTCGACTCAAGTTCCGCTACGCGGGCTTCCATTTGAGAATCATCGCCGCCGCCACTGGTGGTCTCAACGTCCCGCTTGACCAATTTGAACCTGCGGTCACTCTATTCAGGGCGCCACGCAGAAGGACGGCAGATCGCCCGAACGAAATGCATTTTGTCGATTTCGTCGTCCGTGAAAGACATTGCCGGATGCGCGTCATTCACTGAGATCACGTGCGTGCGGCCCTGTCGCTTGTATAGGAATCGCTTGATCATCACGCGCCCATCCTTTGACTTGAGCATCACATCGTCGCCTGCCTCGACGGGCTGACTGGGCTCGATGACGACGAACTCTCCTGCCTGAATGCGCGGTCGCATCGAGTCGCCGTCGCATTTCAGCGCGTAAGCGTGAGGATCTCGCGTCGGGAAGTCGACGTATCCGTCTCCGTGGCCGACCGGATATTCCAGGTCGGCCCAATGTCCGTTATCTCCGAGTTGTGCCATGCCTACTACTGGAATTGGTTTCCACTGCGTAATGGGGATGGGCCTGAACTCATCCGCGAATCTGACGGCGACGCCGGGTTCACCTTTGCCCCTCGTCAGCCAGACCATATTGATCCCGTACGTGTTCTGGATCGCCATAGCCTGCGAGATCGTCAACTCGGGCCCTGTGCCAGCCAGCCACTGGGACGCGACGTCGACGCCAACGCCGGCAACGCCCGCCAGCTCAGACGAGGTCGCGGCCGTCTGGAATAGGGCAGCCTTCAGTCTCGCTGGCGAGGTAAGGGTTGCGGCGTCGATCTGAGTAGGTAGCGTAGCCCCTTTTTCAGCGGGCTGCGAATCGACTTGCGGGGTGTTTCGGTCGCTATTCGCCGAATCGCTTTTGTAAGCTTCGTGCTCTGTGCCAGAGGGTGCAGCGGATACAGATGCCGAATTGAACCAGCCCCGCAAACCCGGAATAGCCTCCACAGCGCGGATAGTCTTCTCGCTGACGACCCGGCTGCCATTGAGCATCTGGCGAACGAACGCGCCGTCTTTGTAACCAAGACGCCGACCGAACTCGCTGATATTGCCCTCGGACACCCGGTCAATGGCAGCTTTCAGAAGTGAAACACGGAGGTTATTGAGTTCAAGGTCGTTCATTCCCGAACAGTAGCACATGCTACTCATAGCATTTGCTCCTTGTTTTGTGTAGCATTTGCTACTAGAATGAACTCATGGACCTCGACGAATACCTCTCTCTGCCGAATGCCCCGACCGTTGCCGAATTGCGGCGTCGCATGACGGCGCTCGGTTATCGGGTGAAGAGCGATGCGCAGATACGCCAGTGGCGTCATCGATACGCCGATCGTCTCCCGAGCCCCGAGAACTGCGTTGGGCTCGAACGTGCGACTGGCGGCGCGGTGTCGCGCAAGACGTTCCGAGATGACTGGCATCTCATTTGGCCGGAACTGGCAAACGCAAGGGAGTCGGCATGAACGACGCGCCTCTCACAGCCGCTGAGCAGAAAGAAGTGCGCGCGATGCTCCTTGAGCTTGTCGCAAAGAACTACCCGGATGCGTATCTCGATGAGGTTCGGAAGAAAGCGGTCCTGCAGATCCGCAGACTGAAAGCGGACTCAGCAGGACCAGCCAAAGCAGCGAAGTAAGTGCCGCCTGTCCTTCTTCTGCCGGTTTCAACCGGTCTAGATGAGGACTGCTTACGGCGGATTGGCCCCTCAGGCAGTAGCACGACTTCATTGCTGCACCCCGTTGTTATTGGTTTGTAGAGCCGCCGAAGCGGCCATTGATGCGAGGGCCCGACGAGTGGACAAGCGAATAGGTGACGGAATGGCACGAGGGAGAACTGGGTTCTCAAGTCCGCTGGGGAAGCTGACGGCGGAAGTGAGGACCAAGGTCGACGAGGACACCCGAGATGAGCTGGAGCGGATTGCGACAGACGCTGGAATGGGGATTTCAGAGTTCGTCCGCGAGCTCGTGCTCATCCGGGTGTATGGCCGGGATCACGTAGCCAGATTACACAAAGCGCGGCTGTCGCTCGTCGCCGGAGTAGGGATGGAAGAGGTTGATTGATTCCACAGATGTACCCCGTTGTCTTGTTTTCTTGATGCAACTGTATCGGTAACAACCCTTAGTAAATACGTTCGTTCGGAGATTCAAGTGAACATTCTCGACACCCTGCACGCCGTTGCGCACGCCTACAAAGGCGGCTGTGAGTCTCTTGCGCCGCGGCTCGGCATGTCGGCGGCAGTCCTTCGCAGCAAGGTCAATCCGAACACGGAGACGCACCAGGCGACGCTGATGAACGCCGTGCAGATCGCGGAGATGGCCGACGACGACCGTGTGCTCGAAGCATGGGCCCGCGAGCGCGGCTACGCGCTGGTGAAGATGCCGAACGTCGAGGCGTGCTCGGACGCCGCGATCGTCGAACTGATGGGCGAAGCCTGGTCGACTCACGGCGACGTCGGCAGCGAGATCTGCAAGACGCTTCAGGACGGCCGCGTCGACATGAAGGAAGTCGACCACGTCGAGAAAAAGATCTTCAAGCACGCGCAAGTCCTGTTCAGCATCGCGTCGCGCCTGCGCGGCATGGCGGAGTGATCATGTACATCCCCGCTTTCCCGAACTTCATCACGACGGGTCGTTTCTTCGACGGCCCGCTCACCGCCGAATACCAGGAGCAAGCCGAGGCTGAAGAGCTGAAGGTCTGCATCGGTTGTGGCGCGAAGCAACGCACCGACGGCTCTCTGCCGTGCGGTCAAGACAACGACCTGTGAGTTCACTCATGAACATCATCCCGTTCCAATTTGAGGCGATGCCGATTCGACTGATCGCCACGGCCGACGGCGAGCCGTGGTTTGTCGCGTCAGACGTTTGCGCTGCACTCGAAATTGGCAACACGTCGATGGCATTGATGCCGCTCGACGATGACGAAAAGGGTGTCAGCACTATTGAGACCCTTGGCGGCCGGCAAGAGGTTCGCACGGTTAGCGAGTCGGGGCTTTATTCGCTCGTCATGCGTTCGCGCAAGCCCGAAGCGAAGCAGTTCAAGCGGTGGATCACTCATGAGGTTCTGCCGTCGATTCGCAAGACGGGCTCTTACAGCGCCGTTCAGGTTCCGAAGACGCTGTCACAGGCGTTGCGCCTCGCCGCCGAGCAGGCTGAGCAGATCGAGCAACAAGCCGCGCTGATCGCTTCTCAGAAGCCCGCAGTCGAATTCGTCGGCCGCTACGTTGAGGCTGACGGCAGCAAGGGTTTCCGCGAGGTTTGCAAGCTCCTCGGCGCGAAGGAGAACGAGTTCCGCGCGTTCTTGCTGGACACCAACATCGTCTACAAGCTCGGCGGCCGCCTTGTGCCGTATCAGCCGCACATCGATGCGGGTCGCTTCGAGATCAAAGCGGGCGTCACGCACGACGACCACGCCTACGCCTTCAATCAAACACGCTTCACACCGAAGGGCATCGAGTGGATTGCCGGCAAGTGGATGGCGCGCAACCTGCAGCGTCTGGAGGCTTAGCCCGTGAGCGTTACAGCGACATTCTGGGTTCGTGCGCAGCGCGTCGGCAAAAGCTCGCCGAAGTGCGTGCTGATCGCTCTGGCCGATTTCGCCAACGAAGACTTCCGGGTCTGGGCGAGCATGGACGCGATCGAGCAGTTCATCGAGCAGGATCGCAAGACGATCCTCGCGAACATCAAGCGCCTGAAGGAGCTTGGCTATCTGGAAGACACCGGCGAGCGCACCGGCCGCACGGGACAGATCGTCGTCTATCAGATTACGCGCCCCGTCGGCGCGAGCAAGGTCACGATGACCAATCGCGAAGGCAAGGCCGTCGAAATCGGGCCTCCTGAAACGAAACGGTCCCAAATTCGGAACGGTTCCGAAAACGGCACTGTTAAAGGAGCCCAAAAACGGAACAGTTCCAAAAACGGAACAGTTCCAGATTTGGATTCGAACGGTCCCAAATCTTCCGGGAAACAGTCCCAAATTTCCGCCGAAACGGTCCCAAATTTGGGACACGGAACTACCAAGGAACTACCAGAGGAACAGAAAGGCAACGACCAACTCGCGCGGACTGCGCCGCGAACTGCGTTGCATCTTGAACTTCGAGAAATCGAACTGCCTGCATGGCTACCTTTGGATGCGTGGCTCGACTGGTGTGAGCACCGCGAAGCGAAGGAAAAGAAGGCTGACATTCCTTGGACCCACCCGGCCGCCAGGGTCACGCTGAAGAAGCTCACGAAGCTCCACGGTCAAGGGCGTGACATCGTGATCGCGGTTGATGAATCCGTTTTGCGCGGCTGGACGGGCATCTGGGAAGCGAAGGACGAATCGACCGGAGAAGCGGTCACCGGCGACGCGCCGGATGGCTGGTGGACGGGCGAGGCCGGCTGGCGTGACCAAGGTAAGCGCCTGAACATCGACCCAGCGCGCTTCCAGTACTTCGAGCAATTCAAGGCCAAGGTCTGCAAGACGCTCGGTCCGGGCCCGTGGATGGAATACCTGCTCGCCGCGGTCAGCCGCGAGAGCGAAGAGCGTGGCGAGGCGCTGTACGCGTATCTCAACGACGCCCCGCGCGACAAGAACGGCAACACGGAGGCGGCATGAACACCTGCCGCAACTGCCAACACGCATTCGCGAAGGCCGGGCACGAGCGCATGCATCGCCGCGGCTTCCGCAACTGCGCATACCTGCCCGAGTGGCAATACGTCTCCGGTAATTCGGCATGCCGGTTCAATCCGATTCGCTGTAGGGCCGCGGCATGACGAAACGAGCAACCGCGCTCCGATACCCGGAAGAGGCGATCAAAGACGGTCGCTTCGGCACGGCGACGGTGCGTCAGCCCGCGATGTCGATGACGACCGCGCAGCGCCGGATCTACGAGAAGACGGGCGTGCCGCCGCAGACGGCCGCTCTAGACGACCCGCTGGATCCGTTCGCTGCTCCGGCGCCGCATCCGGTCGCTGCGTCGGCGAAGAAGCCGGCGAAGTACAGAAACACGAAGTGCGAAGCGGGCGGCATCAAGTTCGACAGCAAGCGCGAGCGTAAGCGCTGGCACGAGCTGGTGCAGATGCAGGTGCGCGGCGAGATCAGCGACCTGCAGCTTCAGGTTCCGTTCGTCCTGGCTGAGCCAGTCGTGATCGCTGGCCGGAAGCGCCCGGCGCTGCGTTACGTCGCGGACTTCGTGTACGAGCAGGGCGGCGCGCAGGTGATTGAAGACGTGAAGGGCCGGGTAACCGAGGGATACCGCATCAAACGCCATCTGATGGCGGCGCGGGGACTAACGATCGTGGAGGTGAAGTGATGCGGGGCAATCAAAACTACGCGCGGCAGGATCTGAGCACGCGCGCGCGACCGAAGAGAACACACAAGGTGATGCCGCTGAAGCAGCGCGTCGTACTCGAAGCGCTGAAGCGCCGCCGGCACGCGACGATCCGCTCGATCGCGGAGGATCTGGAGAAATCTCGCGACGTGCTGAAGCACACGTTCGCCTCGCTGGAGGGGCAGGGCTACGTCGAGCGACTCGGCAAGTCGAAGGGCACGCTTCCTGGTCCGCAACCTGACATGTACCGGTGGACGGGCAAGTCCTTCCCGCCGTCGAGCGAGATCACGGCAAAGGTCGAAGAAAAGGCGCGCGTGGTTGCGACAGCGGTCGACGTGCTGATCGCTGGCATGCAGGCCATGTGCCGTGTCGGGAGGATCGCAGCATGATCCGCATCTACCTGGCCGGGCCGATGTCCGGTTACCCGGAACTGAACTTCCCGGCGTTCCATGCCGAGGCGGCGCGCCTGCGCGCGTTGGGCTTCGAGATCGTCAACCCGGCAGAGATCGACGTCGGCCCGAATCCTGACTGGCTGACGGCCATGCGCGCGGACATTCGCGAGCTCGTGACGTGCGACGGCATCGCGCTCTTGCAGGGCTGGGAGCAATCGCGCGGCGCGACGGTCGAGCACGCGCTCGCACGCGGGCTCGGGCTGCGCGTCATGCAGGCGCGTCACATCGTCGGCCTGGCTGGCGATATTCCGGTCATCTCGCAGGACGCCGTTATCGAGCTGCTCGACGAAGCGGAGGCCGCGTGAAGCGCTCCACGCCGCTCGCGCGCAAGACGCCGCTCAAGTCGAGCGGCTTCAAACGCAAGTCGCCGTTCACGAACACTGCAGACCGGGCGACGGCAGAGATGCGCGTGGAGAAGCGCCTTCGCGCGACGAAGCGTAAGTCGGGCGAGGACAAGCGCATGCGCGACGCCTGCCGTGACGAGCCGTGCTATCTGCGCATCCCGGGCGTGTGCACGAGCAACCCGAAGACGAGCGTGCCGGCGCACCGCAACGAAGGAAAGGGCATGGGGATGAAGACGCCCGACGTCTTCACGGTGCCGGGGTGCCCGACGTGCCATCACGAATACGACCAGGGCAAGCGATTCCTGCGCGAGCACAAGCGTGCCCTGTGGAACGCAGCATACGCGCGCTGGGAGCCGGCGCGCGCCGTGAAGCTTGGTTTGAAGGAGGAAGAAGGTGCGTTGCTGGATTCGAATACCGAGCCACACAGGGTGGCGCACGCCACGCGGGCGCAACGGGAAGCGGTACGCAATGGAGCGGTTCCAGCTGACGCTGGGGCTCGAAACGATGGTGTATCGGCTTGCGCTTCCGCGAGTGCAGAGCACGACGAGGCCGTTTGTCTGGGTTGACGCATGGATTCCCGAGGATCGGCGCACCGGGATACCGATTCTCGACGATGCGTGGGTAGAGCCCGGTGTGTATCGAACTCGGGCTTACATAGACGACAACAAGAAAACCTTGGCGCCGTTCCTCGCGAGCGGCATGGCAGAGATGGACGTGAGAGAGGCCGTATGAACACGCTACCCGACAATTTCGATCCGCTGTACGCCGCGCTCGGCATTCGCCGCCGCAACTGGAATTTGCCGCAACCCGCGAAGGTGACGAAATGACGCCCGACGCACAAGGAATCGTCTTCGTAGTCGTGTGGCCTTTCGTTTGTGCCTTCGGTCTGTCGGCGTGGCTTCAATGGGAGGCGCGGCGATGAATGTTGCTCAACTCTCCGGCGCGTGGCTCGATTACTGGACGGCGCGCGCCGAAGGCATGCAGGCCGAAGTGAAGCGCGCATGCGGCATGGACTGGTGCCAGGTCGATGTCCAGTCCGTCGGCTACATCCAGTATCAGCCGTCCGATAACTGGCACATCGCCGCGCCGATCGCCGAGCGTCAGCGCTATGTGACCTATCCGCGCGTGCGCGAGGACGGCAAGCTCGAATGGCTGGCCGAATCGCAGATGAACCCGGTCTTCCACGGGATCATGGTCGACGAGTCGCCGAAGGTCGCGATCTGTCGTCTCAGAGTCGCCGAGGCGTTCGGATTCGAGGTCGAGCAGTGCGCGTAAACTGGAGAAATGTCTTAAGAAACAATTGTTTAGCTTAGACGAATGAAGTAGAGTGTAGTGGTCCTAAATATGGAATGGGGAAATAGGATGACGTTCGAAACTTTCGGGGAGCGGCTCGACAATTGGGCCCGTGTGGTGCGCCTGCCAAAGTTTCAGGCAGGCGTTTGCGCGCAGTGGGCGCGCTGGTACGTATCAATCAGGGATTCGGAGGGAAAGTACGAGGGTGCGCCCGTGTCTCTGTCGAAAGACGAACTCGATGCATGGCTGGTGGAGCGCGCGTGGTCGTCGATGCAGCACCCGGTGCACAAGTTCATCCTCAAGTACCACTACATCTGGGGGATGAGCGACGTGCAGGTGGTCACGCGTATGCGCAAGTTGCACGGCATCAACCTGCGCGGCCGGCCGTGGAATCTGATCTGCGCAGAAGCCGAAGCCTCGTTGAAGAAATCGCTTGTAAACCCTGAGAGTTTCGCTAGAATGCTGCTCAGATTACCAATTCCGCTTCGGCGTGAGCTTATCGATCCTCGTAAGGAGGGATCGGTGCCTCAAGAGAAAGTCGAGTTGGTAGCCTGAGAGAAGCCCGCCACTGAGCGGGCTTTTTGCGTTCTGATCCGCGCTTACTGCTCAGGGCTGGAACCCGGCGTCACATACGGGGCAGCGAGCGCGAATGAGAGCGCAACCCGTTCCCCTCGCGTGTGCGAATCCCCATTCCCGGAAGCTGCGGCTGTGTTCTCACCTAGTTTGGATGCGCCATGTTCGACGTCGACGATGTGTTCGAAGGTTTCAGCATCTGGCTGAACATGTGGGCGCGTGCTGCATTCGTGTTTGCGCGTGCGCTTGACGACACGTCGGAGTTGTTCGCGCGAGGCGATGACTGATGCCTGCTCGACCGAAGCGACCATGCAAGCATCGAGGATGCGGCGCTCTGGTTTCGGGCAACGACAACTATTGCGAGAAGCACCAAGCGGATGAGGTGAAGTGGAAGCCCGACGCGGTGCGCGGCAATCGTCATGCGCGCGGCTACGGCAACGCCTGGGTGAAGCGCCGCGAACGAATCCTTCTGCGTGACTGTGGGTTGTGCCAGCCGTGCAGGCGTGCGGGTCGAGTGACCATCGCAACCGAAGTCGATCACGTGCTGCCGAAAGCGCAGGGCGGATCGGATGACGACAGCAACCTGCAGTCGATCTGCAAGGTCTGTCACAAGGACAAGACGGCGCGCGAGCCGAAGGCACGGTGAGCCCCGCGCGCGCAGCAGGCAGCCCGCCTGCGGCCAGCCTAGAGGCTGCCACGCCGCCCGCCAGCGGCCGGGGGGCCTCGAAAGTCTGGCGCGGAAGGCCTTGGGACCGTCCGCCCAGCCGAATTTTCACAACCGCGAAAAATGAAATTCGGGTTTCGCCGGCCGGAGGTTCGGCGGCGAGTAAAAGTTACAACGCCAAACCGGCGGAAAATCGCCGCAAACGGAGGGAAAAATGGCCGGAGTTCCGGGCCGCTCCGGACGCCGCGCCAAGCCCACGGCCAAAAAGGAGTTGGCCGGCAATCCGGGCAAGCGAGCACTGAATAAGGACGAACCCGACTTCGGGTTGGTCGAGAACATCGATGCGCCAGAGTGGATCGTCGCCGAGGCGCGCGACATGTGGGAGCGAGTCGTGCCGCTTCTCTGCTCGCAGAAGATCCTGCAGATGACCGACCTGCACATCGTCGAGCTGTTCTGCTCAGCCTACGGTAATTGGCGCGTCGCGCAGGCGGATGTCGTGCGCAACGGGCCTGTCGTACTCGGCGCGCAGGGCGGGCCGACCAAGAACCCGGCGGCGACAGTTGTGAAAGAGTCCGCCTCGCAGATGGCGACGTTCGGCGCGATGCTCGGACTGGACCCGTCGAGTCGACAGCGGCTCATGGGCGGCGGCAAGAAAAAGACCGACAACCCTTTCGGCGCGCTGCTCGGCAGCTAAACCAACATGGCAACAACGTACTCGCGCGTGGAGCAGGCGCTCCAGTTCGCGCGCGACGTCGTGCGCGGCAAACGGCCGGCGTGCCGGTACATCCAGCTCGCGTGCCAGCGCCACCTGGACGACCTCGCGGCGAGCCGCAAGAAAAACTACAAGTGGAAGTTTGATCCGGTCGCGGCTGAGAAGAAGCTCGCGCTGATCGAGCTCATGCCACACACGAAGGGCGAGTGGGCGTTCAAGCGCCAACTCGTGACGCTCGAGCCGTGGCAGAAGTTCGGCCTGATGTGCACCTTCGGGTGGGTGAACAATCGCACCAGCAAGCGCCGATTCCGCGAAAGCTATTGGGAAGTGCCCCGCAAGAACGGCAAGTCGGTGATCGCCGCGGGCGTGGGTATCGGCATGTTCGTGCTCGACGACGAGTTCGGCGCCGAGGTGTACAGCGGCGCGACGACCGAGAAGCAGGCGTGGGAAGTGTTTCGTCCCGCGCGGCTGATGGTGAAGCGCTCGCCGCTTCTCATCGAAGCTGCCGGGATCGAGGTGAACGCCTCGAACATGAACAAGCCGGAAGACGGCAGTCGCTTCGAGCCGCTGATCGGCAACCCGGGCGACGGCGCGTCGCCGTCTTGCGCGATCGTCGACGAGTATCACGAGCACGATTCGTCTGCGCTGTACGAGACGATGCTGACCGGCATGGGCGCGCGTCGCCAGCCGCTCATGTTCATCATCACGACGGCGGGCGCGAACATCGAGGGGCCGTGCTACGACAAGCGGCGTCAGGTGATCGAGATGCTTGAGGGCACGGTGCCCGACGACGAGCTCTTCGGCTGGATCTGGACCATCGACGAAGGCGACGATTGGACCGACCCGCGAGTGCTGGCGAAGGCCAATCCGAACATCGGCATTTCGGTCTATCAGGAGTATCTGGAGAGCCAGCAGCAGCGCGCGATCAAGTCGGCGCGCTTCACGAACACGTTCAAGACGAAGCATCTGAACGTCTGGACGTCGGCGAAAGCGGGCTTCTTCAACCTCGAAGACTGGAAGAACTGCGCCGACGAGACGCTGACGCTTGAGCAGTTCGAGGGCCAGTCGTGCACGCTAGCCTTCGACCTTGCGCGCAAGCTCGACATGAACAGCATGGCCCGTCTTTTTTGGCGTGACATCGACGACAAGCGGCATTACTACAGCATCGCACCGCGATTCTGGGTGCCCGAGGACACGGTCAACAACTCCGAGAATCGGCGCATGGCCGAACGGTTTCAGGCGTGGGTCAACAGCGGGCATCTGCGCGCGACGGACGGCGCGGAGATCGACTATCGCGAGATCCTCGAAGAGGCGAAGGATGCGAACAAGCTGAGCCCGGTCGACGAATCGCCGATCGATCCGCACGGTGCGACGAACCTGTCGCACCAACTCGACGACGAGGGGCTAACGCCCGTCACGATCGTGCAGAACTATACGAACATGTCGGACCCGATGAAGGAATTGGAGGCCGCGATCATGTCCGGCCGGTTCCACCACGACGGCAACCCGATCATGACGTGGTGTATCAGCAACGTGGTCGGCAAGCACTTGCCGGGCAATGACGACGTCGTGCGCCCGATCAAGCAGGGCGACGACAACAAGATAGATGGTGCGGTCACGCTGATCATGGCGATTGGCCGCATATTGAACAAGCAACCCGAAGCGGACCCGGAAATCATCGCCTTATGACTCAGCCCTGGTACAACGAGCAGCGCGTGCGCACGCCGGGATCGGTGATCCTGACGTCGTGGCGCGCGGAGCGGGAAGCCGCTCGCGCTCAAGGGCCGGCGAACTCCGTGCCCGTTTCCGGCATCACGCCGGGCACCGAAGCCTATGCGTGGCTGACAGGCCACGTCGGGGCGGGCCGCGCGATCAGCGAGCGCAGCGCGATGAGCGTGTCCGCCGTCTACGCGTGCGTGTCGCTGATCGGCGGCGCGCTGGCGAGCCTGACGCTGGAGACATATCAGACGGAAGGCGACAGCCGTAAGAAATATCGGCCGCCGCTCTGGTGGCTGCTCAATGAGCAGATGCATCCGACGTGGTCGGCGCCGGTCGGCTGGGAGTTCGGCGCGCAGTCGCTGCTGCTCGAAGGCGATCTGTTCATGCGCATTCACCGCGTGTCGCCTTATTCGCCGGACGTGAAGTGGCTGGAGCCGATGCATCCGTTATGCGTGGACGTGATTCGCGCGTCCCCGGAGCGTCGCGCGTACCTGTTCTCGACGCCTGAAGGCGTGATCGCGCTCGACCAGGACGACGTGATCCACGTCCCGGGGCCGGGCTTCAACGGCTTGCGCGGGCTCTCGCAGATTCGTCACGTGCTACGGCAGCCGGCATCGATCGCGCTCGCCGGCGGCGAGCAGGCAGAGACGATGATCGATCAGGGCTTGCGCCCCGATCTCGTGCTGAAGTCTGGCGACAAGCTGAACAGCGAGCAGATCGATAAGCTGCGCGGCCAGTGGGCGGAGCGCTACTCCGGCGCGAAGAACACGACGGCTCCCGTTGTCCTGCCGAACGGCATGGACGTCAAGGAGATCAGCATCTCTCCGCAAGACGCGCAGCTTCTGGACAACCGGAAATTCAGCATTGAAGACATCGCGCGCATCTTCGGCGTGCCGCCGTTCATGATCGGCCAGACCGACAAGACGACGAGCTGGGGCAGCGGTGTCGAGCAGATGGGTATCGGCTTCGTGAAGTACACGTTGCAGCGCCATCTGGTCAAGATTGAGCAGGAATTCAATCGGAAGCTGTTCAAGACGGCCAGAAACTTCGTCGAGTTCAACGCGGCGACGCTCGAGCGCGGCGACTTCAAGACGCGCAACGATGGCTATCGAGTTGGTCTCGGTCGCGCCGGTGAACCGGGCTGGCTGACGGTCAATGAGGTTCGCCGCATGGAAAACCTGCCGCCTGTAGATGGCGGCGACACGCTAAACACCGGGGCAACGAATGCGCCAGAACCGAATCCTCCAGCTGCTGAATGAGAACCGACAGGCGCCGCGGCGCTTCGGCATCGAGGCCAGCACCGAGGGCGACGAAGTCACCATGTATCTGTACGACGTGATCGTTTCGGACGATTACTGGGGCGGCGTCTCGGCGACTTCCTTCGTGAAGGAACTGGCCGGAATCACTGCGGGCAAGATCCATCTGCGCATCAACTCGCCCGGCGGCGACGTCTTCGGCGCGCGCGCGATGGAAGCGGCGATCCGCGGTCACTCGGCGCGCGTGGTTGCGCACATCGACGGGCTCGCGGCGAGCGCGGCGAGCTTCCTCGCGATGGCGGCCGATGAGATCGAGATCGCGGAAGGCGGGTTCTTCATGATCCACAAGGCGTGGACGATCGGCGTGGGCAATGCCGACGACATGCGCGGCCAGGCGGATCTGCTCGACAAGATCGACGGATCGCTGGCGAACACCTACGCGAAGCGCACCGGCAAAGACGCCGAGGAAATCGCCGCGTGGATGGCCGCCGAGACGTGGTTCAACTCGGAAGAGGCGATTGCGAATGGCTTCGCCGATCGCGTCGCACAACCGGCAGAGAAGGCGCAAGCGTCGGCGTGGAATCTCGGCGCATACGCAAACGCCCCGACGCCCGATGCGCCGCGCGCGAACGTCGAGCCGCCCGTAACGCCGCCGGTCGTGAACGAGCCCGAAGCGCCCGCCGAACCGCCCCGCGTGGCGCCCGATTTCGCTGCAATGAAGCGTCGATTGGACCTTCAAAACCGAATCTGACGCGCTCCCGCGTTCGATACAAGCCGCCCGTGAGGCGGCTTTTTTCATTCTCAACAGGAGAGGATATGAGCATCCAGCAACTGCGGGAGCGCCGTGACGCACTCGCGAAGAACATCGCCAATCTGATGGAAAACCACCAGGGCGACAAGTGGGGCGCGGAACAAGACAAGGCGTATGCCGATGGCATGGCCGAAATCGACCGCGTCAACGCGGAGATCAAGCGGAACGAAGACTACCTGCAGAAGATCGCGGCGAACGCGCTCAACGGCAATACCGACGGCCTGGTGAATCAGTTCACCCGCACGCCGGGCGCGCACGGCGACGAGTCGCGCGCGCTGCGCGCATACCTGACCGGCGGCATGAGCGCGCTGGCACAGGACGACCTCGCACGCCTGCAAGCTCGTCAGGCGATCGGCGACATCCGCAACGCGATGTCCACGACGACGCCGGGCGAAGGTGGCTACACGGTGGCGACCGAGTACTTCCGCCAGCTCACGCAGGCGATGAAGGCATTCGGCGGCATCCGCTCGGTGGCGACCACGTTGCAGACCGGCACGGGCGCGCAGATGAACTTCCCGACGGCTGACGCCACGGCAGAGCAGGGCGAAATCGTCGGCCAGAACACGGCTGTTACGGCGCTCGACACGACGTTCGGCAACAAGACGCTCGACGTGTACAAGTACTCGTCGAAGAAGATCGCGCTGCCGTTCGAGCTGATCCAAGACAGCATGTTCGATCTGGAAGGCTACATTCAGGCGCTGCTCGCGCTGCGCATCGGCCGCATCACGGCTGCGCACTTCACGACCGGCAGCGGCACGGGTCAGCCGACCGGCATCGTCACCGCGGCGACTGTCGGCAAGACGGGCACCACCGGCCAGACGGCCACGGTCATCTATGACGACCTGATCGACCTCGAGCACAGCGTCGACCCGATCTATCGCGCGGCTGCTGGCTACCTGATGGCGGATTCGTCGCTCAAGGTGATCCGCAAGATCAAGGACACGCAAGGTCGCCCGATCTTCGTGCCGGGCTATGAGCAAGGCAACCCCGGCGGCGCGCCGGACCGTCTGCTCGGTCGCCCGATCACGATCGCGCAGGAAATGCCCGCGATGGCCGCGAACGCGAAGTCGATCGCGTTCGGCGATTTCAGCAAGTACATCGTGCGCGAGGTGATGGACCTGACGATGTTCCGCATGACCGACTCGGCGTTCACGCTGAACGGCCAGGTGGGCTTCGTGGCGTTCAACCGCCAAGGCGGCAACCTGATCGACGTCGGCGGCGCGGTCAAGCTGTATCAGAACTCGGCGACCTAAGCCGGGTTGAGCGAGCGGAGCGGCTCACGCGGGCCGCTCTCCTTCAAATGAACTGAGGATCGCATCATGGCAGAAGCCAAAACCACGAAGGCGCGCGTGCTGGTCGCAAGCGAGCACGGCGAGCCGAACGACGTTGTCGAGCTCGACGCTGGCACGCTCAAGGCCGCCAAGGCTGCTGGTGTCGTCGACGACGATGCCGATGCAGTGAAGTACGCCGAATCGCTCAAGTAAGGAGCCCGCTGTGCAACTGTTCGTCACCGTTCCGCCGTCCACCGAGGCAATCAGTCTCGAAGAGGCGAAGCTGCATCTGCGCGTCGACGGCGCCGACGATGACGACGAGATCTCCGGCTTCATCGTCGCGGCGCGCGAGACTGCAGAGAAGGAACTTCAGCGCCCGCTGTTGCTGCAAACCTGCGAATCGCGCGGCGATACCTTTCCTTGCGGGAAGCTGCGCCTCTGGAAGGACGTCACGGAGGTGACGAGCGTCGCCTATCAGGACGACACTGGAGCGCTCGCGACACTGGCGGCGGATCAGTACCGGCTCATGTCCGGCGCATTCCTGATGCCGGTGAGCACGTGGCCCCGCGGCACGGATGTCGTTGTGACGTTCAAGTGCGGCGCGTTTGATGTGAGCAACATGCCGAAGTCGATCATCGTGTGGATGAAGATCCAGATCGGCGGGCTCTATGAGAATCGCGAGGCTTCGACGACAAACCAACGCTTTCAAACGCCGGGCCGCTTCATCGAAGGGCTGATCGAGCGATACGCATCGCCGGAGTTGTGATGACGACCGACATCAACGAGTTCGACAAGCGCGTCACGGTGCGTCGCTGGACGGACGTGCCCGATTCCGGATTCGGTATCGAGCAGACGTTCGATGAAGGCCTGCGCATCTGGGCGAAGGTCGAGCCCGTTTCGAGCGGCATCTTCTTCGGCTCGAAGCAGCTCGAGCAATCCGTGACGCATCGATTCACCGTGCGTAGGTCGAGCCAGATTACCGAGGCATCTGTGACGGCAGAGCACGTCGTCGAATACGCCGGCGACCGGTATCGCGTGAAGCGAACGATCGCCCTCGAAGGGCGCCGCGATCGCGTCGCGATCGATGCGGAATTGCTGGGTGCGATATGAGCGACGGCGTCGAAGTCCACGTCGGGTGGACAGGACATTCGCGAATCGACTTCGACAAGAAGAAGATCCGCAAGGTGATGCGCGCGCGCGGGCGCGACATCCAGAAAGAAGCACGACGGCTCGTTGCGTGGCGCGCGCTGTCTCGGCCAGGCGAGTATCCCGGGCGCGACAGCGGCACGCTCTGGCGCAGCATCAAATCAAAGGTGAGCCGCTCGGGCTTCCTCGTGCGAATCGCGCCGCAGAAGACGCCTGAGATGGGCAAGGATTTCTATCCCGCTTTCCTCTGGTACGGCGTGCGCCGACAGGGCGGTGAGCAGGGCAGCGGGTGGCGCATTGAGCCGCGCGAGAACTACATGACCGTGGCGCTCGACAAGCGCCGCGAGGTTTCGGAAAACGCAATCAAGGCGGCGCTGAAAGACGCGCTGATTCCGCGATGAATCTCGAAGCAGTGATCGAACATCTCCGTGCGCGCGCGCCGATCTTCGCGCAGCGCGTCGCGGGCGCGGCGCAGTTCAAGATTCTGCCGGAGGCCGCGAACTTGCCGGTGCCGGCGGCGTACGTTGTGCCGCTCGACGAGAACCCGGATCAGCAGCAGAGCAGCAATAGTTATCGGCAGACGGTCGAGGACTCGTTCGCTGTGATCGTCGTGCTGAGCAACACCGCGGACGAACGCGGGCAGGGCGCGATCACGAGCGTGCACGACATCCGGAAAGTGCTTTTCCAGACGCTCGTCGGCTGGGAGCCGGGCGAGGATTACGACCAGATCGAGTATGACGGCGGCGCGCTGCTGCAGATGGATCGCGCGCGGCTCTACTACCAGTTCGAATTCAAGGCCGATTACGACATCTCGTATGAGGACACGTGGAAGTGGGTGCGCGACAACGAGTTGCCGACGCTCAACGGTCTGAACGTGAAGGTCGACGCGATTGACCCGGCTGACCCGAACCATCCGAAACAGGATTTTCCAGACGACCCGAACGCCTACGAAGGCGGTTCACCCGGGCCGGATGGCCGCGCCGAGGCCGGCGCAAAAATCGACCTCCCGCAAACATAGGAGCAACCCATGCGTATCAAACCGGTATCCGGTCGGCAAGTGCCCGACCCGGAGAAGGGGGGCTATTTGCCCGAAAAAGGCCGAGAGGTCGAGCCGAACGTCTACTGGCTGCGCCGCATTGAAGATGGCGACGTGACCGAAGTCGCCGCCGATGATGGCGAATCGCAACCCGTGAAGAAAGGGACCAAATAATGACCGTGCCATTTCAAACCGTTTCGGCCAACAATCGAGTCCCGCTCTTCTATGCGGAAGTCGACAACAGCCAGGCTGGATACTTCTCGCAGGCCGTTCGCACGCTGCTGATCGGCCAGAAGCTGGCCGCCGGCACTGGCGCCTCGAACGTGCCGCAGCTCGTGTCGCGCAGCGACCAGGCGAAGACCCTGTTCGGCGTCGGCTCGATGCTCGCGCGCATGCACGCGAAGTATCGCGAGGGAGATTCGTCCGGTGAAGTGTGGTGTCTCGCCGTGGATGATCCGGGCGCAGGCGTCGCCGCGACCGGCTCGTTCGCCATCACGGGCACCGCGACGGCCGCGGGCACGCTGAGCGCATACATCGGCGCTGACCGCGTGCAGATCGCTGTTGCAGCGTCCGACACCGCAGCGACGAGCGCCACCGCGCTGGCCGCGGCGATCAACGCGAATACCGATCTGCCTGTGACGGCATCGGCATCGACGGGCACTGTAACCGTGACCGCGCGGCACAAGGGCGCGCTCGGCAACGACCTGCTCCTTCAGATGAACATGAAGGGTGCGGCGGGCGGCGAATCGACGCCGGCTGGCTTGTCGGTCGCTGTGACGGCGATGAACGGCGGCACGGCGGCGCCGTCGCTGACGAGCGCGATTGCAGCGATGGGCGATGACGAGTACGACTTCATCATCCATCCGTATGCGGACACGACGAACCTCGACCTGTTCCGCACTGTGATGAACGACACGACGGGCCGCTGGGCGTGGAACCGTCAGATCTACGGGCACGTGTACAGCGCGCTGCGCGGCACGTTTTCGGCGTTGCAGGCTGCGGGCGTCCTCCGCAATGACCAACACGGGACGATCGCGGGCATGCCGACGCTCCTGCCGAATCCCGTCTGGGAATATGCAGCGGCATACGGCGCTCGCAACGCGGTGTTCATCGCCGCCGATCCGGCGCGACCGACGCAGACCGGCGAACTGACCGGCATCACGGCGGCGCCGGCGAGCAATCGCTTCATCCAGACGGAGCGTCAGACGCTGCTTTCGTCGGGTATTGCGACCAGCTACACGGTGAGCGGCGTCGTGCGCATCGAGCGCGCGATCACGACGTACCAGAAGAATCTCTGGGGGCAGGCCGATCCGTCGTATCTCGACAGCGAAACGATGCACCAGCTTGCGGCGATCATCCGCCGCCTGCGTAGCGTGATCACGACGAAGTACCCGCGTCACAAGCTGGCCGACGACGGCACGCACTTCGGTGCGGGCGCGGCGATCGTCACGCCGAGCGTGATCCGCGGCGAACTCGCATCGGTGTATGCGCAGATGGAGGACGAAGGCCTCGTCGAGAACGCGAAGGCTTTCGCCGAAAACCTGATCGTCGAGCGCAACGCCGACGACCCGAACCGGCTCGACGTGCTGTTCCCGCCGGATCTCGTCAATCAGCTGCGCGTGTTCGCTGTGCTCGCACAGTTCCGCCTGCAATATTAAGGAGTAGCACATGGGTAAGCGCGTAGCAGGGATGTGCTTCGTGAAGGTCGACGGCGAGCAGTTGGAGGTGAAAGGCAGCCTCGAATGCACCGTCGGCGAGGTCGTGCGCGAGACGGTGTCGAGCACGAAAGGCCCGGTCGGCTACAAGGAAACGACCCGCGTCCCTTCGACGAAGTTGACGGCGATCTTCATGCCAGATTTCCCGATTGACACACTGATCAACGGCACCGATATGACGATCACGTCGGAGTTCGGCAACGGCAAGGTGCACACGCTTTCGGGCGCGTATCTCGTCGGCGAACCGACGGCAAAGGGCGAGGACGGCGAAATCGACCTCGAATTCGAAGGCACGAAGGGAATCTGGCAATGATCGTCACACTCAGCAAGCCGATCTCGGCGCACGGCGAGGAAACGCAGGAGCTCGACTTGCGCGACCCGACCGCGAAAGACGTGATGGAGCTCGGCTATCCCTACCTCGTCGTGCAGAGCGACGACGGGCAGGGTGTCGAGCTCCGGCCGAAGGTCGTCGCGCGCTACGTCGTGCGCCTCGCGAAAATCCCGATGTCGTCGGTCGAGCAGCTGGCGATCGCGGATCTCTCCACGCTGCAGGCGCACGTGATGGGCTTCTTCGGTCAGGACGCGGCCACCGTCGGCGCGTAAGCGAGGGGTCGTGGAAGAAGACGAACTGGCTGCCGAGGAACTGGCTGCGCGCCAGACCGAGGCGTTCGAGCAACGCGTCTTCGACCTGGCGTATTTCTGGAAGATCAGCCCCGCCGAGGTGATGGCGCTCTCGCTCACCGACTTCAATCGATACGAGCGAAACGCGCTGCGCATCGCTGAACAACAGACACCGGACGATGGCTGATTCCTTCCAACTAAAAGCGATCCTGACCGCGGTCGATAAGATCTCGCCGACGCTTCAGAAGGTGCGCACCGGCATCAATGCCACGCACAAGACGTTTCGCGATCTCGGCGGCGCGAGCCGCGGATTGCTCGGCAGTGTCGGATTGCCCGCGGCGATCAGCTTCGGCGCGGTCGGGTTCGCCGCGCTCCATGCGGCGCAGGGCGCGCTCGAATATGCAGGTGCGCTGCAGGACGCATCAGACAAGACAGGCGTCGCGATCGGCCCGCTGCAATCTCTGCAGACCGTGTTCGAGGCGAGCGGCGTGTCGAGTGAGGACTTTATCGAGTCCGTCACGAAGCTCAACAAGGGGCTCGCTGAGGCGGGCGCGGGCAAGGACGATAGCCTGCTTCACCTGCTCACGAAACTGCGCATTCCGCTGCGCGACGCGAAGGGGCAGATTCGGAGCGTCGAGTCGGTGCTGCCGCAGTTGGCCGATGCCTTCGAAAAGAACGAGAACCCCGCCGTGCGCACGCGCATCGCGATGGAACTCTTCGGGAAGGCTGGCGCGAAGATGATCGCCACGCTGAAGGGCGGCGGCAAGGCGCTGATCGACGCGCAGAACGACGCCAAGCGGCTCGGCGCGGTGCTGTCAGACGAAGCGACGGGCAAGCTCGACGACCTCGGCGACAGCTTCGGGCTGATCTCGCGGCAGATCAAGGTGCAGATCGCCGCCGCGTTTGCGGTTGCTGCGCCGTCTGTGATGGCTGCGGTCAAGGCGGTGTCCGAGTGGATCGGCGCGAACAAGGAGTTGCTGCAGCAGAAGGTAGGCGGCTACATTGCGCGCGTCGCGAAGGCGTTTCAAGGCTGGGTCGAGTCGGGCGGGTTCGAAGCGCTCGGAACGGGAATCATCCGCGTGCTGGACGGAATCGATGCGTTCGTCTCGGCGGTCGGCGGCTTGCGTAACGTTCTGTACGGACTCGGCGCAATCATCCTGATCGGGCCTGTTTCGTCGGCTGTTCAGCTCGCGGCGGTGTTCCTTCGGATCGGCACCTACATCTTTCCGTTCTTCGCGAAAGGCGTGCTGATCGCCGCGCGCGCCGTCTTCCTGCTGGGGCGCGCGTTCCTCATGAACCCTATCGGCATCGCGGTCGCAGCGATTGCGGGCGCGGCATATCTGATCTACAGCAACTGGGAGACGGTCGGCCCGTTCTTCGCGAAGCTGTGGGAGGGCGTGAAGGCGATCTTCACAGCCGGTTTCGAGTTTGTGAAGGCGTACTTCCTGAACTTCACACCGCTCGGTCTGATCATCAGCAACTGGGAGCCGATCGTGACGTACTTCTCCGGTCTTTGGGACCGGGTGAAGGTCTTCGTCGATCCGATCCTCGGCGCTGCCCGGTCTGTTGCGGGCGCGATCGGCGATTTCTTTTCAGGCGGTCGAAGCTCGGCTCCAATCGCCACTGGAGCCGTCGATCAATCGCCGCAGAAATCGCCGGTTCAAGCTAGCGCGCGGGTGCTTCAGCAAACGGCGCCGCCCGCTGTGTCGCCGGTGCCTTCAGCTTCGGGCGTGCCGCCGCAGCGGCTCGTCACGCCGCAGTCGCGCGGACCGCTCGCCGGAGCGCTTGCCGGGCAACCGGCACAGACGAAGCTGAACGGCGAACTCGTCGTGCGCTTCCAAGACGCACCACCGGGCACGCGCGTCGATCCGGGTACGAGCAATCAGCCGGGTCTGTCGATCAACCCTGACGTGGGATACCGCAGTCAACTGGCGTTCTGATAAATGGCCTGGAAAGACAAACTTCAGCCGGCGACGTTCCGGGGTGTGCCGTTCGAGGTCGAATCCGACGACGGCAGCTTCGGACGGCGCACGCAGGTGCACGAGTATCCACAGCGTGACATGCCTTACGCTGAAGATCTCGGACGTGCCACGCGGGAGATCAACGTCACGGCATTCCTGATCGGTGACGATTACCTCGACGCACGCGACAAGCTGCTCGAGGCGCTGGAGACGGCAGGACCGGGAACGCTCGTGCATCCGTGGTACGGCGAGCTCAAGGTATCACTGAAGGATCCGGCGCGCGTCTCGCATAGCATCGCGAACGGCGGCATGTGCACGGTGCAGCTTTCGTTCGTCGAAGCGGGCGAACTGGCCTTCCCGAGCGCGGGTAACTCGCTCGGTGCGAAGTCGCTCGAAGCGGCCGACAGGCTGCAGGACGCCGGCTCGTTCGACTACGTCGAGAAGTTCGACGTGAACAGCAAGCCGTCTGCTGTTTTCGACGACGCAGTGAAGACGTTCAATGACGGATGTGACCTGATCGACAACGCGACGTCGAATATCAAATCGATCCTCGACCATCCGATGCAGTTCCTGAAGGACAACGCGCGCACGCTCATCCCTGACGCATTCGCGATGGCCGACACCGTGTTTGGCCTGTTCAAGCGCGGAGAGTCGGTCGTCGATAGCATCACGTCGATGTTCGGTGGCGGCGGGGCCAGCGCGCGCAATAGCGACACAGTCGCCGCGCTGACAAGCCTGAGCCGAACGTTCAGCGATCGCGCTGCGACGGCGCAAGCGGTTGCGAATAGTGCGTCAACGGCGACATCGACGGTCAGCCCGAGCCGCGCGCAGGCTGCGACGAATGCTGCGGCGCTCAATCATCTGTTCAGTCAGTCGATGCTCGTGCAGGCGGTCGGCATGACGACGACGATGGACCTGCCGATCTACGACGACGCGGTGAAGATTCGCAATGACGTGACGGCGGCGCTCGACAACGAGAGTCTGGCCGTCTCAGACCCCGTGTATGTCGTGCTTCAGGACGCGCGCGCGGCGGTGTATGCCGACGTGACGGGGCGGCTCTCGCAGAGCGCGCGGCTGAAAACAATTACGCCGCGCGCAATCATGCCTGCGATCGTGACAGCTTACGACCAATTCGAAGACGTCGCGCGCGAGGGCGAGATCGTTGACCTCAACAAGATTCGCCGGCCGGGCTTCGTTCCGGCTGAACCGATCAAGGTGCTTTCGGTATGACCGAGGACAAGAACGCCGTACGCTTGCTGGTGAACGGCAAGGAGTACGGCGGCTGGAAGTCGGTCGAGATCACGGCCGGCATCGAGCGGCAGGTGCGCGAATTTGAACTGAGCGTCACGGATCGCTGGCCGGGCCAGGCGGACATCCCGCGGCGCATTCGTCCGGGCGATGAGTGCGAGGTAATCATCGGAAAGGATCGCGTCCTGACTGGATACGTCGACGCTACACCGATCCGATACGACGCACAGACGCTCACTGTCGGCGTGAAGGGGCGCAGCAAGACGGCGGATCTGGTCGATTGCTCGGCTGTGAACAAGCCGGGAAGCTGGGCGGGCGCGAAGGTCGAACGCATCGCGGCCGATCTTGCGGGCGTGTACGGCATCAAGGTCGTCACGCAGATGGACACTGGCGCGGCGCTGGCGCATGCGATCGACCAGGGCGAAAGCGTATTCGAGTCGATCGACCGCATGCTGAAGCTGCGGCAGTTGCTCGCTACCGACGACGCGCTCGGTCAGCTCGTCTTCATCGACGTCGGCACCGCAGGCACGGCGAAGACCGCGCTGAAGCTCGGCGAGAACATCCTGTCGGCCGATGCGCCGCTCGATTACAAGGACGTCTATACCGAATACATCTGCAAGGGGCAGCGCTCCGGAACGGATGACGACTTCGGCGAGACGGTAGCGAGCGAGTTCGCGGACATCACGGACACGAGCGTGCTTAAGCGTCACCGCGTGCTGGTCAAGAAGTCGAGTGGCCAGTGTGACGGCGGCACCGCGGCGCAGCGCGTTAAGTATGAGCAGGCGCACCGCAAGGCCAAGGCGCTGGAGACGACGTACACGGTCGCGGGATGGCGGCAGGAGGATGGCTCGCTGTGGCTGCACAACCAACTTGTGCGTGTGGTCGATCCGGTGATCGGCTTCGACGATGAATTCGTCATCGCCGAGGTGACGTATTCGCTGGGCGATCAGGGCATGCTCTGCCGCCTGCAGGTTGGGCCGAAGGATGGCTACGTCAACAGCCCCGCCAAGAAGGACGGCAAGAAGAAGGGTGCCGGTGATGGCGGCGACTGGAAGGATGTGGTTCCCGCCGACAGCAAGGCACCCAAGGTCAACAATGCAGCCGTGAAGTCTAAGAGCGGCTGGTCAGACGTGAAACGCTAATGGATGCTCGAGCCTTTGCGAAGATGGCAGGCCCGATCGTGCGACGCGTGCAGAACATGATCGCGCGCGGCACGGTCGCGCTCGCCAATGCGTCGACGAAGATGCAGTCGCTACAGGTCAACCTTCTAGCTGACGAAACCGCCGACAACGTCGAGCACTTCGAGCCGTACGGATTCACGAGCCGGCCGCACGCAGGCGCTGAGGTCGTCGCCGTCTTTCCGGACGGAGATCGATCGCACGCTATCGCTGTGGTGGTCGCGGATCGGCGCTACAGGCTGACCGGACTCGCTGACGGCGACGTCGCGGTGCACGACGACAAAGGTCAGTCGATCGTGCTGGGCGCGGACGGTATCACGATCACTGGCAACGTGAAAGTGATCGGCACCTTGTTCGCAACCGAAGGCGTCACCAGCGGTGCCAACGGCGCGACGATCACCGGAGACGTCCATATCACCGGCGACGCGTTCATTGGTGGCAAATCCTTCTTGAATCACACTAACGGCGGCGCGCACTTGGATTGACGCCGCGACGATTGAGAGTCGGCCGCCTATGGGCGGCTTTTTTTTGAGGCGCTCATGCCTAGTTACGCGCAGGATGTGCCGCTCACTATCGACGGCGTCGAATCTTCGTTGCTCGCTGAGACGAATCCGCTCGTGCGCGCCGTGATCATGTCGCTCTTCACCTGGCGTCGCGCCGAGCCAGACGACCCGATCGAAGACACGAAGTGGGGCTGGTGGGGCGACAACGTCTCGGATGTTGAAAACGATCAGATCGGATCGCGACTTTGGCTTCTCGCGCGCGAGAAGCTGGCGCAGAGCACCTTGAACCGCGCCGAGCAATACGCGAGGGAAGCGCTTGCGCACCTGATCGATGACGGCGTCGCGACGCGCGTCACGGTGGCCGCCGAGCGCATCGGAAACGACGGGCTGGGTTTGACCGTCACGGTTTATCGAGTGGACGCCGCAGCGACAACGCTGCGATTCTCTAACGTCTGGAGTCTGATCAACAATGTTTAACCGCCCGGCGCTCACTGATATTGTCGCGCGCACGCGCGGCGACCTGCTCACGCGTTTGAGCCAGGACGAACTGCTGCGCCGCTCTGATTCCGAAGTGTTGTCGCGCGTGTTGGCCGGCGCGTCGCACGAGATCCACGGCTATCTAGACTGGATCGCGCGGCAGGTCATCTATGACACCGCCGATAAAGAGATTCTGATCCGCTGGGCGTCAATCTGGGGCGTCACGCAGAAGCCCGCTGCCGCGGCGAGCGGCAACGTGCTCGTGACTGGCACGGTGGGCACGCTCATTCCAATCGACACGCTGATGAAGCGCGCGGACGGCGAAGAGTTCACGGTCACGACAGACACTACGCTCGGCGCTAGTGCGACTGCTGTCCCGGTCGCAGCCGTTGAGGCCGGCGCGGCGGGCAACACCGTGGCAGCGACCGCGCTCACGCTGCTGAATCCGATTGCGGGCGTGCAGTCGGTTGTCACGGTCGATTCTGGCGCGCTCACAAACGGCTCAGACATCGAGTCCGTCACCAGTCTTCGCAGCCGATTCCTCGCGCGCATCCAGCAGCCGCCCGCCGGCGGCTCGTCGGCAGACTACGAGCGATGGGCGCTTGAGGTGCCCGGCGTTACGCGCGCGTGGGTGTATCCGAAGGAAATGGGCGCGGGCACGGTGACGGTGCGATTCGTGCGGGACAATGACGCGTCCATCATCCCGGATTCGATGGAAGTTCAGGCGGTGCAGAATTACATCGACGATTCGAGCCGACGGCCTGTCACTGCTGATGTATATGTCGTCGCGCCGGTTGCCGTGCCGCTCAATTTCACGATTCAACTTACGCCCGCAACAGCGACGGTGAAAGCAGCCGTGGAAGCCGAATTGCGCGACCTGCTGCTGCGCGAGGCCGCGCCCGGCGTGACTCGGCTCATCAGCCACATCCGCGAAGCGATCAGCACGGCGGCGGGTGAGATGGACAGTGTGCTCGTCTTTCCGACGACAAATCAGGTGTACACGACTGGTCAGATGCCGGTATTCGGGAGCATCACATGGGCTTGACGGCGGCCGACTATCTCGAACTGTGCCAGAACCTGACACCGTATGGCCCGGCGTGGCCGCGCGAGCCTGAAGCGTTCGTTACTCGGCTGCTCGATGGATGGGCGCAAGAGTTCGCGCGGATTGAGGCCCGCATCGACGCACTGATTGAGGAAGCAGACCCGCGCACGACGATCGAGTTGCTTGCGGACTGGGAGCGGAACTACGGCCTGCCCGACGAGTGTTATCCGGAGGCGGCAACGATCGCCGAGCGCCGCGGACGTCTGCTTCAGAAGATCGCGTTCGAAGGCGGGCAGTCGAAGCAGTTCTTCATCGACTTTGTCGCTGCGCTCGGCTATCCGGGCGCCACGATCACCGAATATAAGCCCTTCAAGGCGAACAGCAAGTGCAACGCGGCGCTGAATCAGGGCGGCTGGCGCTACGCGTGGCTGATTTCTGTTCCGGCGTCGTCGACAGCAGTGAGGTTCAAGGCGAACAGCCGCGCAAACGAGCCGCTCACGCGTTTCGGTGATCCCGGCCTCGCTTGCATTCTTGCGAAGTACAGGCCGGCTCACACCATTCTCTACATCGGATACGGAGCGTAACGAATGCGCCGAATTTCTACCGCAACAAAGGTCGTCGATAAGTTCGGCGTGGGAAAGCCGGGGTTTACGAACGGCAACGCAGTCAGTGGCATTGCCGCAACTGACCTTGAAGATGTCTGGTTCGATCATGTTCAGGAAGAGATCGCCAACGTCGTCGAGGCATCGGGCCAAACACTCGACCCGAACGATCGAACGCAGTTGCTTGCCGCGATCCAGTCCATGTTCTCGCCGGTCGTTGGTACGGTGCGAAATCTCAGCATGAGCGTGTCGGCCGCTTCCGCATCAGCCACGATGAGCGCCGACGAGATCATCGTCGCAACCGCTCTGAACGGTCGGACGTATCGTCTTGCGAGCTTCAGTAAGACGATCAACCTTGCGACGACCGGCGCAGGCGGCATGGATACGGGCACTGCTCCTGTGAGCGGCTTCGTCGCGCTGTATGCGATCTTCAACCCAACGACCGGTGCATCTGCTCTGCTGGCGAAGAATGCGACGAGCGCGGTGCAGCCGAATGTATACGGCGGCGCGAACATGCCGGCCAGTTATACGGCGTCCGCGCTGGTAAGCGTCTGGCCGACGAACGCAAGTGGTCAGTTTGTCGGCGCGGGTCAGGTCGAGCGCGAGGTAAGCATTGCAACGAGCAATGTGCTGACCACTTCGACGGTTCAGGCGTCGTTGACTTCGTTCTCGGCTGGGGGGGTCTTGCCGTTGAACGCGAGGACTTGTCGCGGAGACTTCACTATTGGCTCGTCGACGGCTTCTGCTGGAGCGAATGCCGTGTTATCCGGATCGCCCAGTGAGATCGGTCGTGTTGCAATCGGCGCGACAAGCGCTACAGCCGGCGCAACGACAGTCGTCTCATACTCGCATATCGCGATTCAAACGCCGCAGACGCTCTACTATCGGGCCGCGGTTTCAGGTGGAACGCTTAATTTTCTAATCAACGTCACTGCTTATACGTTCTAAGGGAGGTAGGCCATGGAGAACTTCGTAGCATTCTCGGCTTCTGACAAGGCTGTGATCGTCGCATCTTTCAGCTGCGGGCAAGATGCGGAAGTCTGGAAGTATCAAGGCCAGGTCGATGCTAACGATGCACGGTGGCTTACCTACAAGGCCGGATTTCCAGAAGGAACGTTCAGTGAGGAGCAGGTCTGAGCTGATCTCGTCTGATGAGCAAGGGAAATGAGGTGCGGTAAGATGCCGAGCTTGCCGCTCAGGCAGGCAAACAACGCATCGTGCAGCGACCTCTCCATACACAATGAATAGCAATCAACCCGAAAGCAATATCCGGCCGGCGACAGTTCTGGGCCTTTTCCTTGCCCTGCTCGGGTTGGGTTACTTTGCGTATCTCTGCGCGTCGATCTGGCCTTATACGATGGATGACTCGTTCATCTCCTTCAGATACGCACGCAATCTCGTACAGGGCCATGGCCTGCGATTCAACCCCACTGATTCAGCGCCAGCGGAAGGGTTTACAAGCGCTCTCTGGCTTATCGCAATGGTTCCTGCGTTCTTGTTGCGCATACCTGCGGACATCTACGCCAAAGAGATCAATCTGTGTTTTGCGATTGGCACAGCTGTTCTGATCGCGTTGAGCATTCGGGAAGGCCGAGAAAACGAGCGATGGTCACCATTGGTCGGTTTGCTTTCGCTCGGCGGCGCTGCGGCGTATCTGTGTTTTTTTCCAGTTGCCATTATCACAGTTTCGGGCATGGAGACGGCTCTTTCGTCCTTCCTGGCTTGTGCCGGGGTGTTTCAAGTTTTGCGATTCAATCGGCCGCGCGGCGCCGGAAGCTACCTGCTTTTTGCCGTGACATTGTTGCTGATGGGGCTTGCACGTCCTGATCTAAATCTGGTCGCGCTCATCCTCCTAGCCACCGCTGTTCGAACGAGCCCGGAGGTATCTGAGCGTCGCCAGTTGCTGCGGGCGGGTGCATTGTATGTTTGCGCGGGGGCGCTGTACTTCGGTTGGCGTTGGTCGTATTTTTCGAGTTTCCTGCCTTTGCCGTTCTATATCAAAGGTACCGGTGCAGGATTGCAGGGCTTGGGTAGTGTCCTAAGCTTTCTGACGGAACCGCTAATCGCCGCGCTTTTGCTACTGTCGCTGGGAGCCCGCCGCAGAATGCTGGGATTTTTGATTGCGGCGATTGCCTACATTGTTTTCTTCACGAAGCCGGTTCATCTGATGGGCGAAGGGCACCGGTTTCTGATGCCAATCGTTCCGCTCCTTATCGTGACCGGGTTCAGTACGATTGATCGGGTTGTACATGCCGCGTCTAAACGGATCGTCGTCGTTATAGCGACAATCCTTCTCGTCATGGCGAGCGCGGCGTCGCTTGACCGCACCGAGCGTGATTTTCTGAACATCTATGCAGACGGCCTGAAGTCTTCCTATGGGGCGATGGGGCTTAAGCTCGGATCTGTGAAAACCACCGGCACAGTTGCAGTTAGCTCTGTCGGTCTGATTTCATATCTGTCCAACTGGACCGTTGTGGACATGTTTGGCCTATGCAATGCGGAGATAGCGAAACATCCAGATCGCCGCATTCCGGTGATATTTGCATCCAAGCCCGATTTCATCATGCTCGCGTCCTCGTCGAGGAATGAATATCGTCCGCTTGTGTCACAACATCGAAGCGAATTCAATCAAGCCATCTATGAAAAGGCGGTTTCGGAGCGGTATCGGCTGACGCAGGTGCTTGAGTTTATTCCCGGCTTTTACTTGTTCGTCTTGGAGAAATAGCGTCGTCGGTGTCATTGCACCGTCGAAGAAGTGAAGTGCAAGCCGCCCTTTGGGCGGCTTTTTTTATTTGCCCAATCGCGGCGCACAAGGAGACCGCATGTCGGTAACACAGCACCCTTCAGACACTCGGCGAAGCTGGTTCGACGGGACGATCAACATCCCGACCGTCCTGTCGGTGCTATTCGCAGCTGTGTCCGCGACAGGTTTTTGTATTGGGCTCTACAACAACGTTTCTCAGCGCGTTTTGCTCCTCGAGGAGCGCGATCGACAACAGGAAGTTCACTTCCAAACCATCGAACGCGATCAGGCCGCGCTGCGCAGCGACGTGAAGGACCAACTCAAGGCCATCGGCTCGGACATCAAAGACACGAATTCGAAGCTGGATCAGTTGCTTTACAACCGCGCTGGCGTGCGACCGGAAACCAGAGGGTGGACGCGATGAACCTGAAACTGACGCTGGCCGACAATTGGCGGCAACTCCACAAGCGCGGCACGGTGATCGCGGGCGCCGCGTTCACAGCGGTCGTCGGCGCCGGGCCGCTCATCGCGCAGGCATGGGTCGGCATGCCCGCCGAACTCAAGGCAGCGATTCCGCAAAACGTGCAGCAGTGGATCGGATACACAGCCTTCGGGCTTGGCTTCCTTGCGCTGCGTTACACGTCGGTACGCCGCAAAGAGAAGGAGGGCGGCGATGGCGCGGATCAAACCTGACGACGCTGGTGGGCAGAACATCTGTGCGTTTCTCGACATGCTCTCTATCTCGGAGGGGACGTCGATCGATCCCGACAGCGACGACGGTTACAACGTGATCGTCGGCGGCGCGCTTTTCGTTGGGTATGCGGATCATCCGCGGCGCCTGGTGCAATTGCCTCGCCTTGGCATCGCGTCGACTGCGGCCGGGCGTTACCAGCTGCTCTCGCGCTACTTCGACGCGTACAAGAAGCAGCTCGGCCTGCATGACTTCTCGCCGCTCTCGCAGGACAAGATCGCAATCCAGCAGATCCGCGAGCGGCGCGCAATTGACGACATCAAGGCAGGGCGCATCGAGAGCGCGATCGCGAAGTGCTCGAACATCTGGGCGAGCCTTCCCGGCAATAGCTACGGCCAGTTCCAGCACAAGATCGAGACGCTGCGCGCGGGCTACATCCTTCACGGAGGCACGGTATGTGGACCCTGATTCTTCAGTTCGGCCCGTGGGTGATCGCCGCTGCCGCCGCGCTCTTCGGCTTCACGCGCCATCAACAGGCGAAGACGGCAACAGCGGAGGCGCAACAGAAGGTTGCCGAGGCAACTACCGCGGTCGAGCAAGCCAAGACGCAGGCCGCCGAGGTACGCGACGGGGAAGCGCAAGCCAATGCCGCCGCCGCGCGCGCCGGTGCCGATGCATCGAAGGAGAGAACCCATGTGGAAAACGACGTTGCTGCTCTGCCTTCTGGCGCTGCCGCTGACGAGCTGCGAAACGAGTGGAGTCGCCCAGGTGAAGACGCCGGTCGCGGAGCCGTTGGTGCAGGTCAAGACCAAGTTCGTTGATACGGGCTGCGACTGGACGAAGCCGATCTACGTGAGCTCGACTGACGTGCTCAGCGACGAGACGGCAAGAGCGGTCCTCGCGCACAACCGCGCCGGTGCCGCTCAGTGCGGTTGGAAACCTACCGGCAAGTGAAGGGGCTCGCACTCGTTCTCATCGCCGACGGCTGACTTCCTTCTGGCTTCGATTAGCTACGGGGTAGCGAGCCAATAGGCGATTCCTGCCACAACAGGAATGGCAAGACAGACCCAGTCGAATGCGGTCAATTTTCTTGGACCGTTGCTCGGTTTGGTCTCTCGATTCTTTACGCTCATTTTCTTGTCTATGATTTTTAAGCGACCACTGATTATATGGCGTAAGAAAGACGAAAGCAAACCTTAAGAATCAAGCACGATGAGCGGGACCGATTTGGATCAACCGCGAAGGACGTTTTCGACTTCAACTGGCGTTGATCTGCCTGGCTAGGAGAGACCGAGTCGATCGCTCAAAACAACTGTAACGTCCGACGTTGGGTTCAGGCTCAATTCATTGAGCTTCGCGGGCGAGATCGTCTCGGCATCGCTGTCGGGAGGACTCGCGGGCACGTCATACACCGTCGCGTGCACGCGGCGGCGATAAAAGCGCGGTGCGCGGCGTTTCCTTGAGGTAGGGTTCGCATAAAGCTCTGCCGGTGGAGTTCGCGCGCGGCGCTGCGGTGAGCGGTCGAAAAAACCCGTCTGGTGACGGGGACGGGCTTTGGGGTGCTCGAACAGGCTCTGTACCTCTTATGCCTCTTTGCTGAGCCTAGAACCGTTGCTTGTCGCGCACGAGTCGATTATTCGCCTCTATCTACAGACGGTGTTGAAACCCATTGAATCTAAAGTGCTTGATGTTGGACTTAAGGAGATATTTATCTGACCACGAGTGTCTCGGCGGGCGCCTCACGCGGGCTTAAGACCGCCCCCTGACCGATTAGCACGCTCGAAAGCTGTTTGTAGTCAACGTCCTGGACACTCACGTGAGTGTCGATTGAGATCGAGGCCGCCGCGCCGGCTGCCTGCCCAGTGATCATGAAGGTCGGCTCGACGCGGAGCGACGAAAAACCGATATGGGACGCCGAGAGCGATACCGGCACAAGCAGATTGTGAACTTGATCAGAGGTCGGGACAATGGCGCGATATGAGATCGGGTATGGCCGAGTTAGCGGCTTCCATAGAATTCCTTCGGTAGCGATCTGTCCGTCATGGGCGAACCGGTGGACGATGTGTTGGTCCATCGGAAAGCCACCGAAACCGATGGGATCTGGCACAGAGGTTTCACCGAAAAGATCATGTTGCGTAATGACATATTTCCCGATCATGCGCCGGCCTTCCCGGACGTAGAGTAAAGGAGGAATGCCATTGGTGTCCGTGAATTCGTCTTTGCACAGTCCCCACGAACCAATTTCCTTGCGCACGTTCACTGGAATGCGCTCATCCGTCGAGAGGAAATGTATTACGGCCATTGTGTATCGCTTCCGTTCGGATTCGATTGCACGCCGACCGGCGGCATCTTTATTCAGATATTCTGAACTCCCCTCAATCTGGTCCGTGGAAAAGATGCCCACGTTGTTTACGTCGAACTTATTGTTTGGAATAGCGACGTTGCCAATGAAGTCAAACGTCGTCTTCAATTCAGGATGCCCAGCCGCAATGCGACCCAACGCCTCGAACTCATGCGGATCGTAGTTATCGGGCTTGACGATTGGCAATTGATTCGCCGGATCCGCTGTCACGCAGAGCCGGTACCCATATGCCTGCAACGACATGTCTTCGGCGCCCATAGGCGTAAGCGGATTTTCGATGATATGTGGAAGCAAGCCGCTCTCTGGATCGCCAGGGACTCTATAGGGATCGACACGCGCACCCTCCTTGATGCTGGCGGGCATGAAGCCGGCCAACGATTCGTTGTATTTGAGCCGAGATTCGCGTCCCAGCACGTACCGAGTGCCGGAAAGCACCATAAGGTCGCCGTCGTAGCTAGCGTCGACAAAAACCTTCGCCAAGTGCTTCTTGCCAAGTATGGTCACGACGCTGATGATCGCCTTATCACGGGTGTCGACTTCTCTCAGTGCGGATCCGAATTCGACACGAACGTTCTGTTGGGCTTCGAGCATCGCCCTGAAGATCTCCTCCGCGACATGGGGCTCGTGCCGGGTGCCGCCGAGCGTCCAGACCTGGCCGTAATGGTCCTCCACTGCGTGGGTGAAACGGGCTGCGAATCCCCCCATGGACCACAGGAGGTCGGGAGAATAGGCGTCGCTTACGCTGACGCCGCTTGTGACCATTCCTCCGAGATGATTGCCAGGCTCGAGAATCAGTACTTTTTTCCCCAGCTTGCCGGCGGACAGCGCCGCAGAGATCCCCGCAGGCGTCGCGCCATACACGATGATGTCGGGACTGCCTTGACGCAACGGGATTTGAACGACTGCGTATCCCCCGATCACAAAGAGTATAGACAAAATGAAAATCGAAGCGGATCGCGTATATGTGCGGAAAGTCTGAACGAACGCCCCGGAACGGATTGGTTCGGGGATATTTATAGAGCTTTTATTTTTGTTCATCTCGGTGGGCGAAGCGGCGCTCGATGCGGCACCTATTACTAAAAGTTACAAAATGTAACGAAACGTAGCAGCTTATCACGGGGAACTTAGAAAATGTGGCCACCTCATCGTCGAGATGCGACGCGCAGCACATCCCTGGGATGTACAGGGCGATCAAGCGCATCGAACCAATGATTGCGCGAGTTGTGTTCGCGAAGTCGACGTGCCAGAGGAAAGTGAGGCTGCGCCTGTTTACGAGACCCGCAGTTCTCGAGGCGGAATGATCACTGGCTGAATGCGATGCTCGTTCCGAGCGGGTCACTTCGCTCCATGCGAGTGCCAACGCCGGGATCAATATCGATAGTCGTCTCGTCGCGCCGGATGTGCGTGGGGTCGCGGCCGGTCTGCCTTTCGCGTGGATCTCCGGCGGCACAGCTTACGCGGCGTATATCGTCGCCTGCATCACGACATCGGCGGGCGCACTGAGACGCGCCGCATTCAGATCGTCGAGCAACCACGCTAAAACAAAGCAGGCTCACGCGACAGCAACAAGAAGAGAAAAGCCCGGCGGGTGGCCGGGCAAGGGCTACAGATGAACGAGCGCCATGCAAGCGCCCAGCACGAGTATTGTCGTTCTTGTCAGCAACTTCAAGAACGTTTCCGAAGCACTGTGTTTCGCATCCGTTCTAATCGTGCCGCGGTGATGGATGAAGGGTTTGCTCCATCGTCGCATGGGAGCCCGGCGCCGGCTGCTTAGGCGCGTCGACTATCGTGCCAACGCGTCTGATTTCTGCGAGCACGAGCGCCTCCGCTTTTCTGAAGGGGGAATGCCGGTCGCGAAGGTTGTCCAAGCCGAGTCCGCGCAGCCTCCGATCATGCTCGTCCATCAGCGCAGCGATCTGAACTAGGCGCAGACGAAGATGCTGCACCTCGCGAATGAGCCTGCGCACGCTTGCGAGTTGAGAAGGCCTCTCTATCCAAAGAGCACGGAGCTCGGTCAAAGACGGCGGATCGGGGGCAAGAGGTTTCATGATGCTCGTGCTGTATGGATGTACAGTTATAGCATCGATGAGCTGCGAGTGTATTAGGCGCGCCTAATTTCCCGCCTAAAAGTCACTGTATTTACGTACAGTCCGCGCGCAAGAAAAAACCCGCGACAGCCAATGCTGACGCGGGTTCTGTTCTGGTCGGGGCGAGAGGATTTGAACCTCCGACCACCTGCACCCCATGCAGGTACGCTACCAGGCTGCGCTACGCCCCGAAAGAGCGAAAGTATATCAGAGCGAAACGAATAGTAGAACCACCCCGAACAATTTCGCTGTTGCACTCACCAAATTCACTCGCTGTGTGTCAAAGCGTCAGCTCCGACTGCGTGTAGGGCGAGGTTTGAATCTGCACCGAATCGTCGCGGCCCGTCTCGCTCCGGCCGAGCCCATGCTTCCGCGCGAAGCGCTGACGCTGACGAAATCTCAATGCCAGCAGCAGCGATATCGCGCATGGAATGAGATAAGTGACGATCCGCTCGCTCCACGCGATTCTCGATCCGAAGTCGTCGTACTTGGTGCGCTCATAGAAACTGGCGGAAGCGAAGACCATCGTCAGCGTGAAATCCAGGAGCATCGCCAAGAGGCACAGCGCCAGGAAGAGCAGCGCGCCATTCCATTTCAGCGCGCCGAGACTCGCGTTCACGGTGCGGCAGATAAAGAGCACCAGGCCAAGCAAGGTCAGACTGAAGGCCAGGGGAAGCCAGGGAAAATCCATTTTGCGCGTACCTCGCGTGCGGGTAACAGGAACGATCCCGGCGGCGCCAATGTAAATTCCTGTTACGTCTCGAGCGCCCAAATCGGGAAGCGGGCGCGATCTTCACACGCGAGACTCATCGCTAGAATAAGAGTATTCCTAATTACATTGGCCGATCGGCCAAGGCCTCCGACAGAAAGTCGATGAAGGTCCGCACCTTCGTCGTCATGTATTTTCGACTCGTGTAGACCGCGTAGACGGACGGCGCGAACGCCGTGTAGCTCGGCAGCACGCGCACGAGGGCGCCCGCCGCCAGCTCGGGCTCGACGATCCACGCCGGTAAATACGCGAGCCCGAGGCCGGCGCGCACGAGTTGCAGCGCCATCGAGGTATCGTTGGTCTTGAGCACGGCCTGATTCTTCACGATGAACGCGCCGTCCGGTCCCGTCAGCGTCACGGAGTCGATATTCGTGTACGTCGGCAGCACGAACCGATGACGCGCGACATCGTCCGGATGACGCAGCTTGCCGTGCCGTTCGAGATAGGCACGCGAGCCGGCGAGCACGAAGGGCATCTTGCACAAAGGCCGCACGATCAGCGAAGGCGACGGCTCGGACGTCGCGCGAATCGCCATGTCGTAGCCTTCCTCGACGAGATCGACGAAGCGGTTCTCGAGCCGCAGATCGACGAGCACGCCCGGATAACGCGCCTGATACGCGACCAGCAGATCCGCGAACGTGCGATTGGCGAACCAGCCGGGCGCCGTGACCTTGAGCACGCCTTGCGGCTGCGCCGTCTGCGCGCCGACCGCCGCTTGCGCCGCCTGCAGGATGTCGAGCGCCTCGCTGCACTGTTCGTAGTAGACGCTGCCGGCTTCCGTGAGACTCAGATGGCGCGTCGTACGGTTCAGCAGCCGCACGCCCAACTGCCGCTCCAGATTGGCAATGTGCTTGCTCGTCATGGCGGTCGAGATGTCGAGCCGTTCGGCAGCTTTCACGAAGCTGCCCGCTTCGACGACTTCACGGAATACGCGCAGACTGGTCAGAGCGTCCATCGAACATTTCCTGTCCGGAAATAAAACGCCCAATGTTAGCCGGATTTATCGCCGGGCGGCATCGAAGCCTATTTGGGCCACTCGTCGAGTTCGTCGTTGAAGAGCGAGGCGACGATCCGGCGCAGCCACACCGTGCGCGCATCGTTGTGAAACTTGCGATGCCAGTGTTGCTTCAGATCGAAACGTGGCAGCGCGAGCGGCGGCTCGGCGAGCGTGATCGACGCATGTTCGGCGACGTACGCGAAGCCGATCGCATGCGGCACGGTCGCGATCAGATCGGTGCGCGACAGGATGAACGGCAAGCTCATGAAGTGCGGTGTCTCGAGCACCGCGCGGCGGCGGATACGCTCCTTGTCGAGAAAATTCTCCAGAATCTCCTGGCTGCGGCCTTCGGCGCGCACGACGGCGTGGCCGCATTCCATGAAGCGCTCCACCGTGAGCGGCTCGCGCGCGAACGGATGATCCCGCCGCATGAGGCAGATGAAGCGATGCGAGAAGAGCCGCTGCTGAAAGAAGTTGTTGCCGCGCAGGTCCGGAAAATAGCCGACTGCAAGATCGATGTCGCCCGCTTCGAGCCCGCGCTCGACATCGCCGTGCGACGCCGACACCGAGCGCAGATTCGCTTTCGGCGCTTCCTTCGCGAACGCTTGCAGGAGCCGCGGCAGGAACACGATTTCGCCGACATCGGATAGTGCGATCGAAAAAGTCTCCGCGCTGACCGAGGCGTCGAAGTGCTGCCGGTCGAGCAGGCCGCGTTCGATACGCGCCAGCGCCTCGCGCGCGGCGGGCACGAGCGCGACGGTGCGCGGCGTCGGCTCCATGCCACGCGAGGTGCGCACGAACAGCGGATCGTTGAAGTATTCGCGCAGCCGCGCGAGCGCCGTCGATACGCGCGGCTGGCTCACGCCGAGGCGCTCGGCGGCCCGGCTCACGTTGCGCGTTTCCTCGATGGCGACGAGGTACGGAATCAGATTCAGGTCGAGATCGTTCATGGAGAACCGCCGTATCTTCGCGCGTCAGTGTGCCATCAGCCGCGCCGCGCGACCATGTCCGACACGCGCTGCGCCGCGTCCTGCAGCGGTTCCAGAAACGCCTTCACCATCTGCTTCGCGTTCTTGCGCTGGGCGTTTCCGCTGATGTTCAGCGCCGCGATCACGCGTCCCTGCCGGTCGCGGATCGGCGCGGACATCGAAATCAGTCCTTCCTCCAGTTCCTGATCGACGATCGCCCAGCCCTGGCGCCGCACGATGGCGATCGCGTCCTTGAGCGCGTCCTTGTCGACGATCGTGCGCGGCGTGCGCGGAACGAGATCGCTCGAATCGAGCGTTTCGTCGAGGCGCGCATCGTCGAGCGCGGCGAGCAGCACGCGGCCCATCGACGTGCAGAACGCGGGCAGGCGGCTGCCGATCGACAGATTCTGCGTGATGATCTTGTGCGTCGGCACGCGCAGCACGTAGACGATTTCCGCGCCGTTCAGCACCGCCGCCGAGCAACTTTCGTGGACCTGCTCGACGAGGTCTTCCATGACCGGTTCGGCGAGATTCCAGAAGGGCATCGAGGTCAGGTACGCGAACCCGAGATCGAGGATCTTCGGCGTCAGTTGAAAGAGGCGCCCGTCCGCCTCGACGTAGCCGAGCGACTGCAGCGTCAGCAGAATGCGCCGCGCGCCCGCGCGCGTGAGGCCCGTCGCGGCGGCGACGTCGGTCAGCGTCTGGGCGGGGCGGTTCGCATCGAACGAGCGGATCACCGCGAGCCCGCGCGCGAAGGACTGGACGTAGGCATCGCCGGGACGCGACTGCGCGCCTTGCGCCTCGGCATCCGGGTCTGGCATGGCTGAATTCTTCATAAGGCTCGTCATGAAATCATGAAAACGCGACACGTTCGGCGGCTCCGTGAAAACCCGCAGTTTGCAGATGCTTCGTTGACACGACAACGAATGCGGGACTAACATGCCGATGTTCGCTAAACGAATCCATGTTCGCATGACGAACATTTTGAGGCAAGTCTGATTACCAACTGGTAAACCCGAATTCGGAAAGCGCGGCGGCAAACCGGCTTTCCGGGACAGGAGAAGGAACGGCACATGATCAACAAGATTTTCGATTCGCTCGCCTCGGCCGTGGCCGACGTCCACGACGGCGCGACCATCATGATCGGCGGTTTCGGCACGGCGGGCATGCCGTCCGAACTGATCGACGCGCTCATCGAACAAGGCGCGCGCGAACTCACGATCGTCAACAACAATGCCGGCAACGGCGACACGGGCCTGGCTGCGCTGCTCAAGGCCAAGCGCGTGCGCAAGATCATCTGCTCGTTCCCGCGCCAGACAGATTCATATGTGTTCGACGCGCTCTATCGCGCGGGCGAAATCGAACTGGAACTCGTGCCGCAGGGCAATCTGGCCGAGCGCATCCGTGCGGCGGGCGCGGGCATCGGCGGCTTTTTCACGCCGACGGGTTTCGGCACGAAGCTCGCGGAAGGCAAGGAAACGCGCGTGATCGACGGCAAGCACTATGTGCTCGAAGCGCCGCTGCACGCGGATTTCGCGCTCGTGAAAGCCTTCAAGGGCGACCGCTGGGGCAATCTGGTCTATCGTAAAACGGCGCGCAACTTCGGCCCGATCATGGCGAGCGCCGCGAAAACGGCGATCGTCCAGGTGTCGAAGGTCGTGCCGCTCGGCGAGCTGGACCCCGAAAATATCGTGACGCCGGGCATTTTCGTGCAGCGCGTCGTGGAAGTGCCGCAAGCGGTGCATCAAGCCGAACTCGCTGCTTAAGGAAGGACGAAAAGCCATGAAGAAACTCACTCGTGACGAAATGGCCAGGCGCGTGGCCGCGGATATTCCCGAAGGCGCGTACGTGAACCTGGGCATCGGCGTGCCGACGCTCGTCGCCAATCACCTCGCGGCGGATCGCGAAATCTTCCTGCACAGCGAAAACGGCCTGCTCGGCATGGGCCCGGCGCCCGCGACAGGCGCCGAAGACGACGAGCTCATCAACGCCGGCAAGCAGCACGTGACGTTGCTCACGGGCGGCGCGTATTTCCATCACGCGGATTCCTTCGCGATGATGCGCGGCGGCCATCTCGATTTCTGCGTGCTCGGCGCGTTTCAAGTCTCGGCGACGGGCGATCTCGCGAACTGGCACACCGGCGCGCCCGACGCGATCCCGGCCGTCGGCGGCGCGATGGATCTCGCGATCGGCGCCAAGCAAGTCTATGTGATGATGGAACTGCTCACGAAGCAGGGCGAAAGCAAGCTGGTCGCGCAGTGTTCGTATCCGGTCACGGGCGTGCAGTGCGTGGACCGCGTCTACACGGACCTCGCCGTGTTCGACGTGACGCCGGAAGGCTTCGTGGTGCGCGAGATCGTGGAAGGTCTGTCGTTCGAAGAATTGCAGAAACTGGCCAAGGTGCCGCTTCAATACGTGCCTTTGACCGAAGCTGTTTGACGCCTGAGAGACATAAGAGAACCGGAGCAATTGATGAAAGAAGCTTTCGTATGTGATGCCATCCGCACGCCGATCGGCCGTTACGGCGGTTCGCTCTCCTCCGTGCGCGCCGACGATCTCGGCGCCGTGCCGCTGCGCGCGCTCGTCGAGCGCAACAAGGAAGTCGACTGGGAAGCCGTCGAGGAAGTGATCTACGGCTGCGCGAATCAGGCGGGCGAAGACAATCGCAACGTCGCGCGCATGTCGGCGTTGCTGGCGGGTCTGCCGGTCGGCACGCCGGGCTCCACGGTCAACCGCCTGTGCGGCTCGGGCATGGACGCGATCGGCGTCGCGGCGCGCGCGATCAAGGCGGGCGAAACGAGCCTGATGATCGCGGGCGGCGTTGAGAGCATGAGCCGCGCGCCGTTCGTGATGGGCAAGGCGACGAGCGCGTTCTCGCGTTCCGCCGAGATTCACGATACGACCATCGGCTGGCGCTTCATCAATCCGCTGATGAAGAAGCAGTACGGCGTCGATTCGATGCCCGAGACCGCCGAGAACGTCGCGGACGATTACAAGATCAGCCGCGCCGATCAGGACGCGTTCGCGCTGCGCTCGCAGCAGAAAGCGGCGCGCGCGCAGCAGGACGGCACGCTCGCGCAGGAAATCGTCGCGGTGACGATTCCGCAGAAGAAGGGCGATGCGCTCGTCGTCGACAAGGACGAGCATCCGCGTGAAACGAGCCTCGAAGCGCTCGCGAAGCTGAAGGGCGTCGTGCGTCCGGACGGCAGCGTGACGGCCGGCAACGCGTCGGGCGTGAACGACGGCGCGGTCGCCATGCTGATCGCCGACGAGGAAAGCGCCAAGCGCCACGGCCTCACGCCGCGTGCGCGCATTCTCGGTCTCGCGACCGCGGGCGTGCCGCCGCGCGTGATGGGCATCGGGCCGGGTCCGGCGTCGCAGAAGCTGCTTGCGCGTCTTGGCATGACCATCGACCAGATGGATGTGATCGAGCTGAACGAAGCGTTCGCGTCGCAAGGGCTCGCCACGCTGCGCATGCTCGGCGTCGCCGACGACGATCCCCGCGTCAACCCGAACGGCGGCGCGATTGCGCTCGGCCATCCGCTGGGCGCGTCCGGCGCGCGGCTCGTGACGACCGCGAGCTATCAGCTTCATCGCACCGGCGGCCGCTTCGCGCTGTGCACGATGTGCATCGGCGTGGGCCAGGGCATCGCGATGATCATCGAGCGCGTCTGACGCAATGTTCGCATCCACGGGACGTCTCACCGATCTCGTTTGCGGCCACGCCGCCGCGAACGAAGTCTGGTCGCCACGCGCGACCGTGCAGGCGATGCTCGACGTCGAAGCCGCGCTCGCGCGCGTTTCGGCGCTGCATGGCGTGATTCCGCCGGGCGCGGTCGAGGCGATCGTCGCCGCGTGCGACGCGGACAACATCGACGCCGACGCGCTCATGACCGGCGCGCAAGCGGGCGGCAATCTCGCGATTCCGCTCGTCAAGCAACTGACGGCCGTGGTGAAGGCGAACGATGCCGAAGCCGCCAAGTACGTGCATTGGGGCGCGACGAGTCAGGACATCATCGATACGGGCGTCGTGCTGCAATTGCGCGCCGCGCTCGATCTGCTCGACGCTGATTTGCGCGTGCTTTCCGACGCGCTCGTCGTGCAGGCGCAAGCGCACCAAAAGACGCCGATGATCGGCCGCACGTGGCTTCAGCAGGCGCTGCCGATCACGCTCGGCTTGAAGTTCGCGCAATGGCTCGATGCCGTGACGCGTCATCGTCAGCGGCTTGTCGAGTTGAAGGCGCGCGCGCTGGCGCTGCAATTCGGCGGCGCGGCGGGCACGCTCGCGAGCCTGCGCGACAAGGCGTTGCCGGTCGCGGCGTCGCTTGCCGAAGACCTGAAGCTGACGCTTCCGGCGCTGCCGTGGCACACGCAGCGCGACCGCATCGCGGAAGCGGCGTCGTTCTTCGGCATGTTGACGGGCACGTTGGGCAAAATCGCGCGCGACATCTCGCTCATGATGCAGACCGAAGTCGGCGAAGTCGCGGAACCCGCCGCGGCGGGCAAGGGCGGTTCGTCGACGATGCCGCACAAGCGCAATCCCGTCGGCTGCGCGGCGGTGCTCACCGCCGCGACGCGCGCGCCGAACCTCGTCGCGACGATCTTCGCGGGCATGGTTCAGGAGCACGAGCGCGCGTTGGGCGGCTGGCAGGCCGAATGGGAAGCGCTGCCCGATCTCGCGCGTCTGACGGCCGGCGCGCTCGCGAACATCGTGGGCATCGTTCCGGCGATCGAGGTCAACGTCGAACGTCTCGCGCGCAATCTCGACGTGACGAACGGCCTCGTGCTCGGCGAAGCGGTGATGCTCGCGCTCGGCGATGCCATCGGCAGGCTCGATGCGCACAAGCTGGTCGAAGGCGCATCGAAGGCGTCGGTGGCGAACGGCACGTCGCTCTTCGACGAACTCGCCGCGAACGAAATCCTCGCGCGCCATCTCTCGCAAGATCAACTGAAGCTCTTGCTCGATCCGGCGAACTACGTCGGCGAGGCGCAGGCGTTCGTCGCCGCCGCCATCGCGAGCGCTCATTCGAATAAACAGGAGCAGTAAAAACATGCCTCTTGCCGAAGTAAACGGAACGCGGATTCACTATCGCATCGATGTCACGGCGGGCGACGGCGCGCCGTGGCTCGTGCTGTCGAATTCGCTCGGCGCCGATGTCTCGATGTGGACGCCGAACATCGAGGCGTTCGCGAAGCACTACCGCGTGCTGCGCTACGACACGCGCGGCCACGGCCATTCCGACGCGCCGCCGGGGCCGTACACGATCGATCAACTGATCGGCGACGTGATCGGCGTGATGGATCATCTGAAGATCGAGCGCGCCAATTATTGCGGCCTGTCGATGGGCGGGCTGACCGGCGTCGGACTTGCCGCGCGGCATCCGGAGCGCTTTTCGCGCGTCGTGCTGTCGAACACCGCCGCGCTGATCGGCTCCGACGCCGTGTGGACGCCGCGCGCCGCGAAGGCGCGCGAGCCGGGCGGCATGCCCGCGCTGACCGATGCCGTGATCGCGCGCTGGTTCACCGTGCCGTTCATCGAGCGCGAGCAGCTCGCGCTCGCGAATATCCGCGACGTGTTCCGGCACACCTCGGGCGACGGCTACGCGTCGAACTGCGAGGCGATCCGCGACGCCGACCTGCGCGACGAAGCCAAAACGATCAGTTTGCCGGTGCTCGTGATCGCGGGCACACACGATCTGTCGACGACGGCGGAGCAGGGCCGCGAACTCGCGGGTTATATCGGCGGCTCGCGTTATCTCGAACTGGACGCCGCGCATCTGTCGAACATCGAAAAGCGTGACGACTACACGCGCGCCGTCCTCGACTTCCTCGGAGAACGACAATGACCGACGACGAACGTTACGAAGCCGGGATGAAAGTGCGCCGCGCGGTGCTGTCCGATGCGCACGTGGACCGGTCGCTGGCGAATCGCACGGAATTGACGACGGAGTTCCAGAACTTCATCACGCGCTATGCATGGGGCGAGATCTGGACGCGAGACGGCCTGCCGCGCCACACGCGCAGCCTCATCACCATCGCGATGATGGTCGCGTTGAACCGCAGCGAGGAACTCGCGCTGCACCTGCGCGCCGCGAAGAACAATGGCGTGACGCAAGACGAAATCAAGGAAGTGCTGTTGCAGACGGCGGTGTACTGCGGCGTGCCGGCGGCGAATTCGGCATTTCACCTCGCGCAGAAGATCTTCGACGAGGAAAGCAAGGCGTAATCACGCAGCGCGTTCCACAAAAATCCGTCTCCGGCAACCGGAGACGGATTTTTTCATCTGCGCACTCAGAACGCGTAATACGGTCCCGGTCCCGCGGGCGTTGCGCGTCCGGCGAGCGCCGTGAACACGCGCCGCCCGTAGAAGAACGGCAGGCCCCAGTCGAAGTAGCCGCTCGCCGAGCCGGCGAGGTTGTCGAAGGCGAAGTTGCCTGTGCCGAACAAGGTCGTGGATTGCGCGATGGTGAAGCTCACCGGGCTTTGCGCGCCGCTCGACGAACGGATCGTCGCCGCGATCGTCTGCGGTGTCGACGGGCAATACCAGACGCCGCATCGGGCGAGCGTCGTCGAAGGGAAGAAGACGCCGTTCGAGCCGCTGTCGATGAAACTCGACCCGTACTGGCCGCCGCCGAAGTCCGTCGTGACATAGCCGGACGTCGAGCTGGACGTGAGCACGGTCGCCGAGCCGAGCAGATTGTTCGACTGCGAGCCGATGCCGAAGGTCATCGTTCCGGTCACCGTCGCCGCGCCGTTGTCCGGCACGTCGGGAAGCTCGATCAGCACGCCGTTGTTGTCGGTGGCGAAGTTCGCGACCGGATTCGTCACCTGCTGAGCGACCGCCAGCGTGCTCGCGGCGCAGTTGCCCGAGACGCAACTGTAGTACCAGCGCGGCATCGCGGAGGACGCGCAGCCCGCGCCGCAATCGGCGGCGAACGGCCCGACGCCGAGAATGCCGTTCGCGCGCAAGGACGACGCGGTGAGCATCGGCAGGCCGGACTGGGTGCAATCCTGCGCGGTCGCGGCTGCGGCGTTGTCGGCGATCAACTGGATGGAGGTGGAAGGCGCGACCTGGCCGGCGAGCCGGACATCGGCGGTACGCACGGCGCCCCACGTGTAGCCCGACCCGAACACCGCGCATTCCGCGACGATCGCGTTCTGATTGCCGCCCGCGACGAGCGGCAAGGCAATCGACGGACTGAGCGCGGATGCCAGCACGCGCAGTCCATGCGAGCCGGTATCGACCTGAACGTTGTCGATGGTCTGACAGGTGCTCGTGCCGGGCACGCAGATCGTCACGCTGGTGAGCAGCATGTTGCGCGTGTTGGTGGGCGTGCTGGCGACGCGGATGGTCTGGACGTTGGGCGTCGTCGATTGCGCGACAGTCGGGCTCGCGGACGAGGATAAAGGGGCGCTCGCGGGCGCGGCGGCGCTGGCCGTGGCCGGCGTGGCGGAATTGTCGCTCGAGCCGCCGCCGCCGCAGGCGTGAAGCAGGACGCAAAGCGCGAGCATCGGGAGAAGGGCGCGTGTGTTCATCGTCGGCCTCTCACTGGATATGGGTGGAAGTCACGCCCGGCGGCAGGCTGCTCGCGAGCCACGCACGTCCGCTGAATTCGCGCAGCCGCACACGATTTTCGACGACGAGATCGCCCAGCGCGACGCGCGTCGCATGCAGTCCGGCATCGCCGGGCGATGCATTCGCGCCTTGCCTGAACGTCTCGAAGTGCGCGCCGAGCAGCGCGCGCACGTCCGGCATCGCCGGGCCGCGCCAGGAGACCGCATACACTGCGCCAGTCGAATCGACATATTCGCGCACGACGATGCCTTGCTGGTCCGCCGTTTCGCGAAATTGCACGATCCCGCTCTGCGCCTGATGCACGACATCGCCGTCCGACGCCGCGGCGGCACGCCCGGTTGCGCCGAGTTGCGCGAAAGCGGGCGCCGTTGCACTGCTCACGAGGATCGACAGGCCAGCGATCACGTAGTGAGGAATTCTGACTTTTTTCATGGTTTTTCTCTCCGTTAATTAGGACTCTTCTTATTTTTGGGATTGGATTTTAGAGGTAAAGACCGGCGAGGCGAAGCGAGACGCAAAAATCGGCAATTCGGCGCGGCGAATGCCTAAATCCTATGAGAATCAATAGGTTACAAATAACGAAAGCGCGAATTGTCGCCTTTGGTGATTGTCATAAATTGTCAATTCGATGCGAAACGTCTTAAATACAAGATGAGAAAGACGTTCATTGATTGCTTTCAGTCTGAATTTTCGAGATAGCGGGCAATAGGCGAAACAGGCGCGCAGCGACCGCCGGACAAAGCTCGCCCGGACCGTTTTTTTTCACGGCGCAGCGTCGGACCGGTAAAATACTGGGTTGATCCACGGAAGAACGCCCGTGGCGTAGCGGAAGGACTTCTCCAAATGACAGATTTTCGTGTAACCAAGCGCATGACTGCGCTTTTCGCGGTGGCCGGAATCGTGGCGGGATGCGGCACCTCCAATCCCAACGCGTTCAACTACAAGAGCGATCAGCGTTCGAAACAGGTGTCTCTCGCCGTTCCGCCGAATCTGCTCGACGAAGCGGCCGACCAGCGCTCGCTGCCGCCTCAGGGCGGGCAGGCATCGCTGTCCGACCTGCAGCAAGTCCAGAAAGTCGCACCGAACGCGCCCACGGTGGTTCCGCCGGTGACGGGCATGCGGATTCAGCGCGACGGCGCCGAGCGCTGGCTCGTCGTCGACGGCAAGACGCCCGATCAGGTGTGGCCGCAAATCCGCCGCTTCTGGCAGGAGCAGGGCTTTCTGCTCGTCGTCGATCAGCGCGACAAAGGCGTGATGGAAACGGACTGGAACGAAACCCATCCGCAGATTTCCGACGGCCTCATCCGCGACACGCTCGCCAAGGCAACCGGCAATTCGTATGTGACCGCCGAGCGCAACAAGTACCGCACGCGTCTCGAAACGGCGCCGAGCGGCGGCACCTACGTGTTCATCAGCCAGAAGGGCATGCGCGAGGCGCTGACCGGCGTGAACAACGATTCGAGCCAGTGGCAGGCGCGCCCGAACGATCCGGCGCTCGAAAACGAATATCTCAAGCGACTGATGTCCTCGCTCTCGCTGGCCGATCAGCGCACGGCCGCAGGCGGCGCGACGCCGCTCGACGCTCCGGCTCCGGCCGCGGCCGGTGCCGCGAAGGGCGGCGATTCGAAGGCCGCGTCGGCGGCGGCGCAGAACGCCGCGAATGCGGGCAACTCGCCGATCCGCAACGAGGTCGTGCCCGAAGCCACGTCGTCGCAACTGACGTTGCCGGAAGCGTATGACCGCGCGTGGCTGCGCGTGGGCATCGCGCTCGATCGCGCCAACTTCACGGTGGACGACCGCGACCGCAACAAGGGCGTCTACTACGTGCGCTATGTCGATCCGACGGATAAGACATCGGCGGAGCAGGGCTTCTGGAGCCAGGTATTCCACGGCCGCAAGGAGATGAAGGCGAAGCAATATCAGGTCAACGTGCGCGCCGTCACCGAGGCGCAGACGCGCGTGGCGATCGTCGACGACAAGGGGAATCTCGATGCGTCCCCGCAAGCGCGCCAGATCATGGCGTTGCTCGCCGATCAGATCAGCTGACCGTTTTTCTCAGCCCGATCGCGCGGAAACCGCCTCGTTCACGAGGCGGTTTTTTTTCGTCTCCCGACGCCGCGCCGCCCGCGCAAACGATTTTCTCAGCGTGCATAGAAATGCGAGCGTGAGGTAATAATTGCGCAGACAATTCTTTCTATCGGGAAATGTGCGCAAAAGCTTATAGAAATGAACGGGTGGACAGTACATTGCATCAATGGCGTAATTCACCCGCCCGAATTTCTTCGAAGTGCGCTCATCAGGCGCGCGGCTCCGGACACACAGACGATTGGTTCGCTACGCGCGGACCCCGATGGCCCCGTCGCCTATCCTCGTAGGGCGACGGTTTTTGCCCGCGTTTCGCTTGGAACGCGGGCTTTTTCTTTAGGCTTGTTCATCGGGCGATTCGGCGGCGTGCGCCGTGCGCGGTTATGCTCCTGATTTCGTCGATTCAACGAGATCAGGAGAACGCATATGCCGGAAGTTGCCGTCGTCGCTATTTTCGTCGCCAGGCCGGGCAAGGAAGAGGAACTGAGAGAAGTGCTCGAAGCCAACGTCGGACCGACGCGCAAAGAGCCGGGCGCGCTGCAATACGACTTGCACCGCGACATCGGGGAGCCGCGGCGCTTCATTTTCGTCGAACGCTGGGAGAGCGAGGCCGCGCTCGCGAAGCACGGCGAAACGGCGCATATTCAGGCGTTTCGCGCCAGGTCGCCGGAATTGTGCGAGCACGGCGAGGTCCGCGTCGCGAGCAAGATTGTCTGACGGCGAGGACCGTCTTCAGTGCGTTTCGTGCGGGACGTCGAGAATGAGAATGATGGTCCAGTCGGCGTCGCCGTCGTGATGATACTGGCGCTCCGCGACGATGAACGGCTGCTGCTTGCCGCTCGGCCCGAGAAAGAGCACGTCGCCTTCCATCGGCAGGCATTCGACCGGCGGCAGCGCCAGATACGAGTCCTTGTTCACGTTGCGCGGCATCAGTTTTTCGATCTTGCGCGATGCCGCTTCGGTCCATTCGATATCGAGCTGGATATTGCTCATGCTGTCGTTCGCACGGTCAGTGCGCTCCACGGTTGAATCGTTAAAAAGACGATGCGCAATGTAGCACACGCCGCGCGCGATTCATGAGGCGCGCCAAACGGAAAAACGGCCCCAAGGCCGTTTTTCCATCAAGCGCCGGAACCCGTCGGGCGCTCAGATTTCCTCGTACAGCGGCAGCGTCAGAAACTCGGTGAACTGCGCCGACGTCGACATCTCCTCGAAAATTTTCGCCGCGCGCTCGTACGGCTTCGTGTCGGCGCCCGACGCGCTCACGGCCTGCTTCACCTTCTCCAGTTCGTCGATGGTGATGTCGCGCACCATCGCCGCCGTGACCTTGCGGCCGTCGTCGAGCTTGCCCTTCGGCGAGCGGATCCATTGCCACACTTGCGAGCGCGAGATTTCGGCGGTCGCGGCGTCTTCCATCAGGTTGTGGATCGGCACGCAGCCATTGCCCGCGAGCCACGAACCGAGATAGTGGACGCCGACGTTCACGTTGTTGCGCAGGCCCGCTTCGGTGATCGGCTCTTCCGGACGGAAGTCGAGCAGATCGTGCGCCGTCACCTGCACGTCGGTGCGCTGCTTCCCGATCTGATTCGGTTTGTCGCCGAGCACCTTCACGAACTCTTCCATCGCCAGCGGCACGAGTCCCGGATGTGCGACCCAGCCGCCGTCGTAGCCGTCGGACGCGTCGCGGGCCTTGTCGGAGCGCACGCCGCCCATCGCCTTGTCGTTCGCGGCCGGATCGTTCTTGATCGGAATCAGCGCGGACATGCCGCCGATCGCCGGCGCGTTGCGCTTGTGGCAGGTCTTCAGCAGTTCGAGCGCATAGGCGCGCATGAACGGCGAGGTCATCGTGATCTTCGCGCGGTCGGCGAGGCAGAAGTCCGTGTCGTTCTTGAACTTCTTGATCGCCGAAAAGATGTAGTCCCAGCGGCCCGCGTTGAGGCCGGAGCTATGCTCGCGCAGTTCGTACAGGATTTCGTCCATTTCGAAGGCGGCGAGAATGGTCTCGACGAGCACCGTCGCGCGAATCGTGCCGCGCGGGACGCCGACCGCATCTTGCGCCGCGATGAAGATGTCGTTCCACAGGCGCGCTTCGAGATGGCTTTCCATCTTCGGCAGATAGAAGTACGGGCCGCTGCCGCGCGCGATCAGTTCCTTCGCGTTGTGAAAGAGGAAGAGCGCGAAATCGAAGATGCCGCCCGACACGCGCTGACCGTCGACGCTCACGTGCTTCTCATCCAGATGCCAGCCGCGCGGACGCACGATCAGCGTCGCGATCGTGTCGTTGAGCTTGTACGACTTGCCGTTCTGCTCGAGCGAAATCGTGCGGCGCACCGCTTCCTTCAGGTTGATCTGGCCGACGATCTGGTTGTCCCAGTTCGGCGCGTTCGAATCCTCGAAGTCGGTCATGTACGAATCCGCGCCGGAGTTGAGCGCGTTGATAATCATCTTGCGCTCGACCGGACCGGTGATCTCGACGCGGCGGCGTTGCAGATCCTGCGGCAGCGGCGCGACTTTCCAGTCGCCCTCGCGGATCGATTTCGTTTCTTCGAGGAAGCCGGGGCGCTCGCCCGCATCGAGACGCCGGGTGCGCTCGACGCGCGCGGCGAGCAGTTGCTGGCGGCGCGGCTCGAACTGGCGATGCAGCGCGGCGACGAATGCCAGCGCCTCGGGCGTCAGAATGGTCTCGTAGCCGGGCGCGATGTCGGCTGAGATCGCCATGCCTTTCGGGAGCGAAAGCGGATTCGAGGGATGCGTCATGGTTTTCTCCTTGGTCGGTCAGACGGTTTTGCGGTTTTTGCCTTGGGTGTTGCCGAAGCGGCCTTCCGATCCGGGCAGCCGCCTTCGATGAATGCGATGAGTTCGTCCATGCCGCGCCCGCTGCCGTCCGGCGCGACGCCCAGTTCTTCGACCGGCAACGCCGCGCGATTGATCCAGAACGTCGTGTAGCCGAACCACGTCGCGCCGGCCACGTCCCAGCCGTTCGACGACACGAACACGATGTCGCGCGCCTGAGCCTGGGAAGCGCCGAACGCGCGCGTGCCGAGCGCATAGGCGGCTGCGGCGGGCTTGTAAGCGCGCACGGCGTCGACGGACAGCACATGGTCGAAAAGCCCGCTCATGCCGGCGCTTTTCACGGCGACGTCGAGCATCGGCGGATTGCCGTTCGACAGGATCGCAAGCGGAATGGCGAAGCGCTCGCGCAATTGCCGCAGCGCGGGCACGGTGTCGGGAAACGCGGAGAGGCACGCGTATTCGTCCATCAGACGCTTTTCGGCGGGGAGCGTGAGCGCGTCGGCGAGTCCGAGCCGCGCGGCCGCGTAGCGCAGCGCGTCGATCGTGATGTTCCAGAACGGCTCGTAGTGCGCGCCCGACGGATCGGCGAGCGTGCGCAATTGCGTGTATTCGATCTGCTTCTGACGCCAGAGCTGCGAGAGCGCGTCGCCGTGGCCGGGGAAGAGCTGCTCGGCGGCCGCCACGACCGAATGGACGTCGAAGAGCGTGCCGTAAGCGTCGAAGATGACTGCGCGAGGCCGGGCGTTATAAGCGGATAGAGATGATGTGTGTGTCGTTATGGCCGACATGGCCTTGCGCTCCGTTGAGAGGTCGAGAAATTTTATTCGTGATCGCAGTGATGGAAAAAGAGCCGACGGATCACTTGATCTTTTACTTTTACATACCTAATCTGTGCACAAGCAGCCAAATTGACGACGAACACGCATGGATCGATTCAAGCAGATTGAGACTTTCGCCTCGGTCGCGGCAAAGGGCAGCCTGTCGGCGGCGGCGCTGGCGGAGGGCATCGCGCCGGCTGTCATCGGACGCAGGCTCGATGCGCTCGAAGAGCGGCTCGGCGTGAAACTTCTCGTGCGCACGACGCGCAGGATCACGCTCACGTTCGAAGGCTCCGCGTTTCTCGAAGACTGCCAGCGCATCATCAATGACATGCAGAACGCGGAGGCGAGCGTGTCGGCGGGCGGCGTGAAGGCGAGCGGGCATTTGCGCGTGTCGGCGCCGGCGGGCTTCGGGCGGCGTCACGTCGCGCCGCTGGTGCCGAAATTCACGACGCTGCATCCGGATGTGTCCGTCACGCTCGATCTGACCGACCGCATGGTCGATCTCGTCAACGAAGGCTTCGATTGCGCGGTGCGGCTGGGCGAACTGCCGGATTCGTCGCTCGTGTCGCTGAAGCTCGGCGAAAACCGGCGCGTGTGCGTCGCGTCGCCGGACTATCTCGCGAGGCGCGGCAAGCCCGCCGATCTCGCCGCGCTCGCGCATCACAATTGCCTCGCGCTCGGCGCGTCGGCGAATCAGCAGCGCGGCTGGGTATTCGAGCAGGACGGCAAAGTCGTGACGATCAAGGTGTCCGGCACGATGGAGTGTTCGGACGGCGCGGTGCTGCACGAATGGTGTCTGGAAGGCCGTGGCCTTGCGTGGCGCTCGTGGTGGGAAGTGGGCGAGGATATCGGCGCGGGGCGTCTCGTAAGCGTGCTCGATGCGTTCGCCGCGCCGCCGATCGGCATTCATGCGGTGTTTCCGCAAAGAAGGCATCTGCCGTTGCGCGTGCGATTGTTTCTCGATTTGCTCAAGCATACGTATAACGCGACAGGGTATTGGGGATGATCTTTCTCCGCTTCCGTCCCCGTTACTACAATGGAATCACGCACCTACACGTTACGGGGAGGACGCCATGTTCAAACACATCCTCGTGCCGACCGACGGCTCCGAGCTATCGCAAAAGGCCATCGACGGCGCGATCGATCTCGCGCAATCCGTCGGCGCGCGCATCACCGCTTACGCGTGCCTGCCGCAATATCCGTATTCGCCTTTCGCCGATGTCGCCGTCGAGCCGCCCGACGACTTCCACGCGCGCGCCGAGAACGAAGCGCGCGAGCACCTGCGCGCCGTCGAGCGCGCCGCCGAGAGCGCAGGCGTGCCTTGCGCGAGCGTGACGAGCATCGATGCGGCGCCGTATATCGGCATCATCGAAGCGGCGGAGCAACATGGCTGCGACGTGATTCTGATGGCATCGCACGGACGCCGCGGACTGGGAAGCTTGCTTATCGGCAGCGAAACGCAGCGCGTGCTGACGCATACGAAGATTCCGGTCATCGTGTACCGCTGATGGCTCAAACGGAAGCGCACGCGCTGTGCTTTCGTTTGAGCGGCGGCCGTCGCGCGATACTGCGTGCGCCACGGCCGCCGCTTCTTTTCACCGCTCTCCCTGATTCAGCCTGCCTGATGCGGTATTACGCGACTTTCTTGTCGAAGAACTGCTCGTCTTCCGTCGAGCCGTGCAGCGCGGTCGTCGATGCGTCGCGCTCGACCGTCTGCGTCACGGCGTCGAAGTAGCCCGTGCCCACTTCGCGCTGATGCTTCACCGCCGTGAAGCCCTTGTCGGCGGCGGCGAATTCGGCCTGCTGCAACTCGACGAACGCGCTCATCTGCGAACGGGCGTAGCCGTGCGCGAGGTTGAACATCGAGTAATTCAGCGCGTGGAAGCCCGCGAGCGTGATGAACTGGAACTTGTAGCCCATCGCGCCCAGCTCGCGCTGGAACTTGGCGATGGTCGCGTCGTCCAGATTCTTCTTCCAGTTGAACGACGGCGAGCAGTTGTACGACAGCATCTTGTCCGGGAACTGCTTGTGGATCGCCTCGGCGAACTTCTTCGCGTATTCGAGATCCGGCTTGCCGGTTTCGCACCAGACGAGATCCGCGTACGGCGCGTAGGCGAGGCCGCGCGACACGGCCTGCTCGAGACCCGGCTTCGTGCGGAAGAAGCCTTCCACGGTGCGATCGCCGGTGAGGAACGGCTTGTCGTTGTCGTCGATGTCGGACGTGACGAGATCGGCGGCTTCGGCATCGGTGCGCGCGATGACCAGCGTCGGCACGCCGCACACGTCCGCCGCGAGACGCGCAGCCGACAGCTTCGCAACGTTCTCGCGCGTCGGCACGAGCACCTTGCCGCCCATGTGGCCGCACTTCTTGACCGACGCGAGCTGATCCTCGAAGTGCACGCCCGCCGCGCCGGCTTCGATCATCGCCTTCATCAGTTCGAACGCGTTGAGCACGCCGCCGAAGCCCGCTTCGGCATCGGCCACGATCGGCGCGAAGTAGTCGATATAGCCTTCATCGCCCGGATTCTTGCCTTCCGACCATTGAATCTGATCGGCGCGCGTAAGCGTGTTGTTGATGCGCTTCACGACGAGCGGCACCGAATTCGCCGGATACAGCGACTGGTCCGGATACATTTCGCCCGCGACGTTGGCGTCGCCGGCCACTTGCCAGCCCGACAGATAGATCGCCTTGAGGCCGGCCTTGACCTGCTGCATCGCCTGGTTGCCGGTCAGCGCGCCGAGCGCGTTGACGAACGGCTCCTCGTGAATCGACGCCCACAGCCGCTCGGCGCCGCGGCGTGCGAGCGTGTGCTCCTGCTGCACCGAGCCGCGCAGGCGCACGACGTCATCCGCCGAGTAGCCGCGCTTGATGCCCTTCCAGCGCGGATCGGTTTCCCATTGCTGCTGGAGTTGCTGAGCTTGTTGTTGGCGTGAAGTCATGGCGTTTCTCCTTGAGATTGGACTGAACGACGAATGTTGAATCGATGTTCCTGGACGACTTGAGCTCCGGCGCGCCTGATCCGGCAGCCTGCGTTTGCTCAACTCTTATATAAGAGTCTAGGCAAATGAAGACGGGCAAGACACCCCTCGGAAGGAGAATTTCAGATTATTTTTATCGTTAAAATTCAATCATATATACGCTTCATTGCGCAATGTGGAATGTCTTTTTCTATCTTGCAACGAGCAGGATTGTGCCGCGCAGCACATCTTTTGCGACGCAAAAGGCCATTGCACATCGTGAAATATGGCGACGGGGCGAAAAAAAACCGATGCACGAGGCATCGGTTTCTCTTTTCGACTCAGGGACCGGCGTTCGAATCCGTTCCCTGAAAGCCGCTTAGCTGCCGCGACGCGGTGCGCGCGGGCCGTCGTTGCGGCGTGCGCTGTAGCCGTCGCGCGAGCCGTAGCCGCCTTCGCCACGGTTGCCGCCGCGATAGCCGCCATCGCTGTTGCCGCCACGATAACCGCCTTCGCTGTTGCCGCCGCGATAACCGCCGTCGCTATTACCGCCGCGGTAGCCGCCGTCGCGCGAACCTGCGTTCGACTTGTTGCCGTAGCCGCTCGCGTTGCCCGGACCGTAGCCCCGGCCGCTGCCGCTGTTGCCACCGTTGCCGCCGAAACGACGACCACCGCCGCCGTTGCCGCCCGGACGGCCGCGGCCGCCGCCGCCACCGAAACCGCCCTTCGGCGGGGCGCGGCGCGGCTCGAAGCCCACCACGACGTTCACCGGCAGCGGCGTGCGCACGAAACGCTCGATGCGCTTCAGCGCGCCCATTTCGGCGTAGTGCACGAGGCTCACCGCCGTGCCGCTGCGGCCTGCACGGCCGGTACGGCCGATACGGTGCACGTAGTCTTCCGCGAACTTCGGCAGGTCGTAGTTGAAGACGTGCGTGATGCCGGGAATGTCGATGCCGCGCGCGGCGACGTCGGTCGCGACCAGCACGCGCACGCGGCGCTCGCGCAGCGCACGGATCGTGCGGTTACGCGCGCCTTGCGGCAGATCGCCGTGCAACGCGGCGGACTCGAAGCCCGCGTCGGCGAGACGATTGGCGATCAGATCGGCGTCGCTCTTGGTCGCCGTGAAGACGATGGCCTGATCGAGACCGGCGTCGCGCAGCAGATGGTCGAGCAGACGATCCTTGTGATCGCGGTCATCGACGTAATGCACGGTCTGCGCGATGTTGCCGTTCGCTTCGAGCTTCTGCACGATCTCGATGCGCTCGGGGTCTTTCAAGAGACGCCCGGTCAGCGAAGTGATCTTGCTGTCGATGGTCGCGGAGAAGAGCAGCGTCTGGCGCGTGGCCGGCGTCGCGTCGACGATACGCTCGATGTCTTCGATGAAGCCCATGTCGAGCATGCGGTCGGCTTCGTCGAGCACGAGCATGTTGAGGCTCGACAGATCGATGCGGCCGCGTTCGAGGTGATCGATCAGACGGCCCGGCGTCGCGACGAGAATCTCGGGGTTCTTGGCGAGCAGCATCAGTTGCTGGCCATAAGCGACACCGCCGAGAATGCTGACGGTGCGCAGGCGGCGCAGGTGCTTGCCGTACGTGGTCGCGGCGGTGGAAACCTGCATCGCGAGTTCGCGCGTCGGCGTGAGCACGAGCAGGCGCGGACGTGCGACCGGCTGCGGACGGCGGCCGCGCTGCGCGTTCGGGTCACGCGGCTCGCGCGGTTGCTGCGCTTCCTGCTTTTGCAGTTGCGCGAATTTTTCGATGGCCGGCAGCATGAATGCCGCCGTCTTGCCCGAACCGGTCGGGCTGGAGACGAGCAGATCACGGCCGGAGAGCGCGGCGGGAATCGCGCGCTGCTGCACGGGCGTCGGGTTCTGGTAGCCTGCGGCCGTCAGCGCGGACACGATGTCGGCGGAAAGGCCGAGCGATTCGAAAGTCGGGCCGGCGGGCTTGTCTGCGGGAGCGTCGGTAGCCGGGGTGTCGGCCGAGGGGGTGATGCCAATGTGTGCTGCGAGATTGTCCAACGGGCTAGCGGTGAAGCTCGAAGTCATGTCGATCCTTGAAACGAGGAATAAGGCGTCGGCGCCAATCGGCATACCCAAGTCGTTGGATTCAGCGAGCGAAGAAACAGCGAGCAAATCGAAAAACGGGGGCTGCTCGCGCGAACGTGCGGCGAGCATGTTTTGTTAGAAGCTGTATCGGATACGGCAGGCTCGATCGTCAGAAATTGAACGACGGGCGCTGACGTCAGCCTGATGCATGACGGGCCGCGGAACATACTGCGCGCAATACGACCACGCAACGGCCTAGCAGGGAGGGGACAGTTTCTAAACTGGATTGGGGCGAAACGCTACGAAGCGCCTTGCTGCGCGAGGCTTTGCCGAAAAGCAGGCAACCCGCAGTCGAGCGCTAACCGCTAGTATATCTGAAATTGCTGCACCGCGCCACATTTTGACGCATGAGCGCGCCATTGCCGGGCATCGGATGGCGCGGTCTGGATCACGGTCGCGTCAGGCCGCTTCGCCTCGCTTGAGCGATTCGACGAGGTCCACATAGCGCGCTTTCGCATCGTCGGCGGGTGTGCCTTCGAGTGCCGCCCACGCTTCGTATTTGTATTTCCCGGCGATGTCGGTGAAGCCCGGCTTGTCGCCCTGCACGTCGCCGATGCTCGCCTGCTTGAACAGCGCGTAGAGACGCAGGAGCGTCAGATTGCCGGGGCGCTCGGGCAACTGAGTCACGTCGGCCTGGGCCTGGGCGAATCGCTGGTCGATGTCGGTCATGCGTTCTCCGTTCTTGTTTGCGATAGGACCGGACGATCTTAGCAAGCGAGGCGGGCGCGGCACGTCGAGGCTTTCCTCCAATCGAGGACGCCTTCCAAACGCGATTCGGATCGCGCCGCCTGCGCCGATGGCGCGGATACGGCGCATGTCCCGCATTACAATACCGGCTATGACACGCACCGTTTTGCTCGCCCTCGATACGTCGACAGAGTTCTGCTCCGTCGCGCTCCTGCTCGCCGACACCGCTTCCGCCTCCATCCAGTTCGCCGCCGCGCCTCAGTACGCGAACGGCGACACGCGCGTCTGGTTCCGCCACGAGGCGACCGGCGCCGTTTCGAGCACACGTCTTTTGCCCGCCGTGCGCGAGCTTTTCGACGAAGCCGGCCTCGCGCTCGCCGATTGCGCCGCGATCGCGTTCGGCGCGGGTCCGGGCTCGTTCACGGGCTTGCGCACCGCGACGGGCGTCGCGCAAGGGCTGGCGTTCGGCCTGAACGTGCCGGTCGTGCCGGTGAGCACGCTGCTCGCATGCGCGGAAGGCGCGCGGCTGAACGATCCGTCGATCCCGCCGCGCGTGCTCTCGGCGCTCGATGCCCGCATGGACGAGGTGTACTGGGCCGACTTCGAATTCGATGCCGCCGCCGGCGTTTGGCGCACGCTGCATGCCGCCGCGCTCGATGCGCCCGGCGCGCTGCCGTTGCCCGACGTGCCGTTCGCGCTCGCCGGCAATGCGGCGGCGGCATTCGGCGACCGGTTGCCGGCGTCGGCGGTGGCGGCGCGTGTCGATCGCGAAGCGTTGCCGCACGCGTTGCCGGTCGCGCTCATCGGCTTGCGCGAGTTGCGGGCGGGCCGCACGGTCGCGCCCGAACATGCCGCGCCGGAATACGTGCGCGACAAGGTCGCCCAGACTACGGCGGAGCGCATGCGGGCTCGCGAGGAGGCGGTTCGGTGAGCGGCGTGCTGCTGGCCGATCGGTATCTCACGCCGATGACCGAAGCCGACCTCGACGAAGTCGCCGCGGTCGAAAAACTCGCCTACGAATTTCCCTGGAGCCGCGGCAATTTTCAGGATTCGCTGCGCAACGGCTATTACGGCGTGTGCCTGCGCCATGTGACCGGTACGCTGATCGGCTATTGCGTGCTGATGCCCGTCGTCGACGAAATGCATCTGCTCAATCTGTGCGTCACGCCCGTGGCGCAGCGCGCGGGCGCGGGTCTCACGCTGCTGCGCGAAGCGGTGCGCATCACGCGCACCGAGAAGCTCGAAGGCGTGCTGCTCGAAGTGCGGCCGTCCAACCCGCGCGCGATCCAGCTATACGAGCGTTTCGGGTTCACGGCCATCGGGCGTCGCAAGAACTATTACCCCGCGCGGCATCGCTCGCGCGAGGACGCAATCGTCATGCGTCTGTCGTTTTCGAAGGAGAGTGCGCATGGCGCTCGATGAATCGCTGATTGAAGAACTGGGAATCGGGCCGGTCTGGGTCCGGCGAGGGGCCGTGTCCGTGGCGAGCACCGAGTCCGCCGTGGCCGCCGAACCCGCCGTGGCCGTCGCGCCGGTGCCCGAAGCGCCCGCGCCCGTCGAGATGCGGCCGGCGCCGAAACCCGCCGCGCAGCCGGATTCCGACGTACCGCCGCTGGACGCCTACGACGATCTTCCCTGGACCGACGACGCTCCCATTCACATCGAGCCCGCCGTCGTCGAAGCGCCGAGCGACGTCCACACGCTCGACTGGGATGCGCTCGCCGACCGCGTCGCGAACTGCGAGCGCTGCCGCCTGTGCGAGCGCCGCACGAACACGGTCTTCGGCGTCGGCGATCGCGAAGCGGACTGGATGCTGATCGGCGAAGCGCCGGGCGAGAACGAGGACAAGCAAGGCGAGCCGTTCGTCGGCCAGGCGGGCAAGCTGCTCGACAACATGCTGCGCGCGCTCGCGCTGTCGCGTCAGTCGAACGTCTATATCGCGAATGTGATCAAGTGCCGCCCGCCCGGCAACCGCAATCCCGAGCTCGATGAAGTCGCGCGCTGCGAGCCGTATCTGCAACGGCAGGTCGAGCTCGTGAAACCGAAGGTCATCGTCGCGATGGGGCGCTTCGCCGCGCAAAGCCTTCTGAAGAACGAGGCCAGCATCGCGTCGATGCGCGGTCGCGTGCATGAATATCGCGGCGTGCCGGTCATCGTCACGTATCACCCGGCTTATCTGTTGCGCAGCCTCCAGGACAAGTCGAAGGCGTGGGCCGATCTCTGTCTCGCGCGCAACACGTATCGCGAGGCGCTCGCCGCGCTCGGCGTCGAGCAAGGAGCAGAGAAGGGCGGCGTCTGATGGCGACGCAGGCGAGCGAGCTCGCGCGACTCGTCGAGCGTTTCGACGACGTCACGGTCCGCGATCTCGCCTGGCTGCTGTTTGCTCCCGATCTATTGCGCGAGGGCGACGCCACCCTGGCGCATCCGTTCGCCTCGGCGCAGGAGCGCGACGCGACGCTCGTCTGGCTCGCGACGCTCGATGCCGCGCCGCAGCCGCTCCACGATCACGCGCGCGATCCCAAGTTCACGCGCCTCGGCATCTACGCCGAAAGCCTCGTCCGCTTTTTCCTGTCGCATGGCCCGGCGGCGCGCCTCGTCGCGTCGAACGTGCCGTTGCGGCGGCAGCGGCGCACCATCGGCGAATGCGATTTTCTGCTCGAATCGACGAACGGCGTGCGGCTGCACTGGGAGCTGGCGGTGAAGTTCTACCTCCATATCGGCGACGCCGAAGGAGCGAATGCCGTGCGTCTGTCCGACTATGTCGGACCGAATCTCCAGGACCGTTTCGATCTGAAGCATGCGCGGCTCGTCACGCATCAACTCGCCTTGACCTCGCGCGCGGAGTTCGCCGCGCTCGGCTTCGCCGGGCCGTGGCGCGCGCAATTGTTCATCAAAGGGCGGCTTTTCTATCACGGCGTCGGAGACGGGCATGTCGAGCCCGCGCCGGAGATCGGCGCGAGTCACTTGCGCGGATGGTGGCTGACGGCGTCGGAATGGCGCGGGGCGCGGGCGAACGTCTCGGACGGCGAACGCGTGTGGGTCGTGCAGCCGCGCATGGCGTGGCTCGCGTCGCGCCGGCTCGATGCGGCCGCCGCCGCGACGCTGATCGCCGAATCGGATGCGATCCGGACGCGCCTCGCAACGACCGTCGCGCCGACGCTGATCGCCGCTTACGCGCGCGACGCCGCCGGGAAATGGATAGAGGAATCGCGCGGTTTCATCGTGCCGGACGACTGGCCGGAGCGCGCGCGCGAGTTCGCCGCATCGGCGCCCTGATCACCACCAGCGAAAGAAGTGATGCACCGGCCCGACGCCATGACCGACGTCGAGCCGCACGCTCGCCTCGATCGCGCCGGTCAGATAGCGCTTCGCTTCGGCGGTCGCGCTGGCGAGGTCGTCGAATTGCGGAATCAGCGCCGCGATCGCCGACGACAACGTGCAGCCCGTGCCGTGCGTATTCTTGAGCGGCACGCGCGCACCGCCGAGCCTGAGCGATCCGCTCGCCTCGATGAGCCAGTCGGGACTGTCGGACGACGCGAGATGGCCGCCTTTCATCAGCACCGCCTGCGCGCCGAGCGCGCGCAGCGCTTCGCCCTGACGGACCATCGCGTCTTCATCGGCGGCGCTTTCGGTGTCGAGCAGCGCCGCCGCTTCGGGCAGATTCGGCGTGACGAGCGTCGCGAGCGGCAGCAATTCGTCACGCAAGGCGGCGACCGCGTCCGGCGCGAGCAGCGCGTGATTGCTCTTCGAGATCATCACCGTGTCGAGCACCACATGCCGGGGCCGATGACGCTTCAGCGCATCGGCGACCGCGCGCACGATGCCTGCGTTCGCCAGCATGCCGATCTTCACGGCATCGATGCGGATGTCGTCGAACACGGCGTCGAGCTGCGCCGTGATGAAGGCCGGCTCCGGCGCATGAACCGCCGTGACGCCGCGCGTGTTCTGCGCGGTGAGCGCCGTGACGACGCTCGCGCCGTACGCGCCGAGCGCGGAAAAGGCCTTCAGATCGGCCTGAATGCCCGCGCCGCCGCCCGAGTCGGAGCCGGCGATCGTGAGCACGTTGGGAATGGGTTTCGAGATTGCCATGAGCTTAAATGCGAGACTGTGCGATGGTCGCCGCGAGCGATGAGGCCGCCGCGCGCGGATCGGCGGCCTTGCAGATCGCGGAGACCACGGCGAGACCGGCGGGTTTCGCGCGCATCACGTCGGCGGCGTTGTGCGCCTGAATCCCGCCGATCGCGACGGTCGGCAAGCGCGCGGCCGTGCAAATGTCGGCGAGGCCGTCGATGCCGCAGGGCGTGGAGGCGTCGGTTTTCGTCGGCGTGGCGTACACCGGGCCCGCGCCGAGATAGTCGATGACGCCCGCGAGCGTTTGCGCGTTCGCGGTTTCATCGAGATTCGACACCGACAGCCCGATCAGCGCATCCGGCCCGAGCAATTGCCGCGCGATATCGGCGGACAGATCGCGTTGCCCGATGTGGACGCCATCGGCGCCGGCGGCGAGCGCGACATCGACATGATCGTTGATGACGAACGGCACGCCGTGCGCGCGCGTGATCGGCAGCAATGCGCGCGCGAGGTCGAGCCACGCGCGCTTGTGCCACTCGGGCGCGCGCAGTTGCACGAGGGTCGCGCCGCCTTCTAGCGCGGCGCGCGCGACGGCGATCGCGGCATCGTGGCCGCCGCATTGGACGGGATCGAGCACGAGATAGAGCGAGAGATCGAACGAAGCGCGCATGATCAGCCGGAAACGATGTCGCGCTGCACGAGCGTCTTGCCGAACGCTTCGGCTTCGAGCGACGCGAGCCGGTCCAGATACGCGACGGCGAAGCTGCCGGGCAGGGCGGCGTCGCGCGCGGCGAGCTCGCCCGCGATGCTCGAATACGCGATCGCGGCGACCGTTGCGGCCCAAAACTCGCCGCGATCCGGCGCCGCGCCGACGAACGCCGCGACCGTCGCGGAGAGCGCGCAGCCGACGCCCGTCACGCGCGTCATCAACGGCGAGCCGTTCGACAGCGCGATCACGCGGCGGCCATCGGTCACGTAGTCGGTTTCTCCCGTCACCGCGACGACGGCCTGCGTCTTCAGCGCGAGGATCTGCGCGGCGTCGAGCGCGGCATCGGCGGCGGCGGTGCTGTCGACACCGCGCCCGCTCGCCGCGCCTCCCGACAGGCTGATGATTTCCGACGCGTTGCCGCGAATCACCGCGGGCTTCGAATCGAGGAGATCGAACGCAAATTCGGTGCGAAACTTGAGCGGGCCCACCGCGACCGGATCGAGCACCCACGGTTTGCCCGCGCCATTGGCGGCATCGACGGCGGCGCGGATCGCGCGGCTCTGCGGCACGTCGAGCGTGCCGAGATTGACCGACAGCGCGTGGGCGATGGGCGCGAATTCGCCGACTTCCTCGCGCGCGACGACCATCGCCGGCGCGGCGCCGATGGCGAGCAGCACGTTCGCGGTGAAGTTGGTGACGACGAGATTCGTCAGGCAGTGCACGAGCGGCGCGCGTTCGCGCACGCGATCGACGTACGAGAAAAGGTCGGCGGCGAGCATGATGGAGTCGGTCGAAACGAAGACGCGCGGCGCGTCAGTGGCGCGCTTCGCCGATCAGCGCTACAGAATCGAACGCGCGCTGATTGGCCTGATGCCGCCGCATCACGAAGTACATCATCAGGCAGACGAACGAGCCGAACAGCACGATGACGAACTGGATCGGCATGTCGAGCCACACGAGCACCGCGTAGAGGCACAGCATGACGAGCACCGAGAGGTTCTCGTTGAAGTTCTGCACGGCGATGGAATGCCCGGCGGAGAGCAGCACGTGCCCGCGATGCTGGAGCAGCGCGTTCATCGGCACGACGAAGAAGCCCGACAGCCCGCCGACGATCATCAGGAACACATACGCGATCAAGAGATAGCCGGGGAAGTGCATCTTGCCGAAGTAGATGCCCCAGTGCGCGGGAAAGAGATGGCGCGTGTAGAACGCCATCAGCATGACGGCGAGGCCCATGACGATGCCGACCGGCAGCACGGAGAGCGAACGCTTGAGCGGCACGCGCGCGGCCGCGAGGACCGCGCCCGCCGCGACGCCGACCGCGATCACCGCCTGCAGGATCGCCGCCTGGGACAGCGTCATGCCGAGCGACACTTCGGCCCATTTCAGCACGATGAACTGCAGCGTCGCGCCCGCGCCCCAGAAGAGCGTCGTGACGGCGAGCGAAATCTGGCCGAGCTTGTCGCGCCACAGCACGATAAAGCAGTCGGCGAAATCGGTGATGAGCTTGAGCGGCCGCGTCTCCTGCTTCGGATAGCGTGCGCCGGTGTCGGGGATGCGCAGGTTGAACATCGCGGCAACCACGTACATCAGCACGATGACGAGCATGGCGGCTTCGGCCGGCGTGTGGATGCGCGGAATGTTCAGCGACAGCAAATGACTCGCGATATGCGGGCTGATGAGCGCGCCGCCCATCACCGTGCCGAGAATGATGGAGCCGACGGTCGTGCCTTCGATCCAGCCGTTCGCGGCGACGAGCCGGTCGGCGGGCAGAAGTTCGGTGAGAATGCCGTACTTCGCCGGCGAATACGCGGCGGCCCCGAAGCCGACGATGCCGTACGCGAGCAGCGGATGCGCGCCGAAGAGCATCGTGAAGCAACCGACGACCTTGATCGAGTTGGTCACGAACATCACGCGACCCTTGGGCCGGGAATCCGCGAAAGCGCCGACGAAAGCCGCGAGAATCACATACGACAGGACGAAGAACAGCTTGAGCAGCGGCGTCATCCAGTTCGGCGCGTGAAGGTCTTTCAGCAGTGCGATGGCAGCGATCAGTAGAGCGTTGTCGGCCAGCGAAGAGAAAAACTGCGCGGCCATGATGGTGTAAAAACCTTTTTTCATCTGATCCGAAGCTTTCCTCACTGCGGGTGATCCGCCCCGGGCGCCTGTCATGGGCTCGGGCTTATGCCTTTCGAAATGGGTTGTGCGCACGGCTTTATAACACGAAAATAGGCGCATTCTGACTAGCAGTAATCTCGATCGCGCGAGAAATGACACGTTCGCGCCCGGGATTCCTCATAAGATACTGATTCGCAAGGCGTCCCGGTCGGAGCAGCGCGACGCGTCCCGCTGTCGTATGCTCACCTTTTGGACCGCACTCACCGCAATTCCACCACACGCTCATGCCTCGCCCCCTTTCCGCAACGATCCACACCGCCGCGCTCGCCAACAACCTCGCCATTGCACGCAAGTACGCGCCGAAGTCCAAGATCTGGGCCGTCGTCAAGGCCAATGCGTACGGCCACGGACTCGCCCGGGCGTTCCCCGGCCTGCGCGCGACGGACGGCTTTGGTCTTCTCGACCTCGAAGAAGCCGCGAAGTTGCGTGAATTGGGCTGGGCGGGGCCGATTCTCCTACTCGAAGGCTTTTTCCGGCCGACGGACATCGACGTGATCGACCGCTACAGCCTGACCACGGCCGTGCATTGCGACGAGCAGTTGCGCATGCTGGAAATGGCGCGCCTGTCGAAGCCCGTCAACATCCAGCTGAAGATGAACAGCGGCATGAATCGCCTCGGCTACACGCCGGAAAAGTTCCGCGCCGCGTGGGAACGGGCGCGCGCCGTGCAGGGCGTCGGCCAGATCACGCTCATGACCCATTTTTCCGATGCCGACGGCCCGCGCGGCATCGCGCATCAACTGGAAGCGTTCGAGCGCGGCGCGGAAGGCATCGCGGGCGCGCGCAGCCTCGCCAATTCGGCGGCCGTGATGTGGCACCCGGACTCCCATGTCGACTGGGTGCGGCCGGGCATCATGCTGTATGGCGCGTCGCCGTCGGGCGTCACCGCCGATATCGCCGGCACGGGTCTCAAGCCCGCGATGACCTTTCAGTCCGAACTGATCGCCGTGCAGACGGTCGATGCGGGAAGCAGCATCGGCTATGGCTCGACGTATACGGCCGGCACGTCGATGCGCGTCGGCGTGGTCGCATGCGGCTACGCGGACGGCTATCCGCGCGTGGCGCCGGAAGGCACGCCCGTCATCGTCGATGGCGTGAGGACGAAGCTCGTCGGGCGCGTGTCGATGGACATGCTGACCGTCGATCTGACGCCGTGCCCAAGCGCGGGCATCGGCGCGCGCGTCGAACTGTGGGGCGCGAATCTGCCGATCGACGACGTCGCGAGCGCGGCGGGCACCGTCGGCTACGAACTCATGTGCGCAGTCGCGCAGCGCGTGCCGGTGCGCGCGGAATAAGGCTTTCGGGCCGCTAATAACGAGAATTTCAGGCAAGGCTCCAGTGTGGCAAAAGTAGCGAAAGCAAAGACGCTGTATGTGTGCAGCGAGTGCGGCGGGGAATCGCCGAAGTGGACCGGCCAATGCGCCGCCTGCAACGCGTGGAACACGTTGACGGAGTCGGTGGCGCAATCGGCGTCGAATCATCGCTTCCAGGCGCTCGCGAAGAGTTCGCCGGTGCGAAAGCTCGCCGATATCGAGGCGTCGGACGTGCCGCGCTTCACGACGGGCGTCGGGGAATTCGATCGCGTGCTGGGCGGCGGGCTGGTGCCGGGCGGCGTGGTGCTGATCGGCGGCGATCCGGGCATCGGCAAATCGACACTGCTGTTGCAATCGCTCGCCGAGATCGCGCGCGAGCGGCCCGCGCTCTACGTGAGCGGCGAGGAATCCGGCGCGCAGATCGCGTTGCGCGCGCAGCGGCTCGGCTTGACGGGCGATGCGAGTGCAGCGGGCGATCTTGCGCTGCTGGCGGAGATCCAGCTCGAAAAAATTCAGGCGACCATCGACGAGCAACGGCCCGAAGTCGCGGTGATCGACTCCATCCAGACGATCTACTCGGAAGCGCTGACGTCCGCGCCCGGCTCGGTCGCGCAGGTGCGCGAATGCGCGGCGCAACTGACGCGCATCGCCAAGCAGACGGGCACGTCGATCATCATGGTCGGCCACGTGACGAAGGAGGGCAGTCTCGCGGGGCCGCGCGTGCTCGAGCACATCGTCGATACCGTGCTGTATTTCGAGGGTGACACGCATTCGTCGTTCAGGCTCGTGCGCGCGTTCAAGAATCGCTTCGGCGCGGTCAACGAACTCGGTGTCTTCGCGATGACGGAAAAGGGCTTGCGCGGCGTCGCGAATCCGTCGGCGCTGTTCCTGTCGCAACACGAGCAGAGTGTGCCGGGTTCGTGCGTGCTCGTGACGCAGGAAGGCTCGCGGCCGCTGCTGGTCGAAGTGCAGGCGCTCGTCGATACGGCACACGTGCCCAATCCGCGCCGGCTTGCCGTCGGTCTGGAGCAGAACCGGCTGGCGCTGTTGCTGGCCGTGTTGCACCGGCACGCGGGCATCGCGTGTTTCGATCAGGACGTGTTCCTGAACGCGGTCGGCGGCGTGAAGATCACCGAGCCCGCCGCCGATCTCTCCGTGCTGCTCGCCATTCACTCGTCGATGCGCAACAAGCCGCTGCCCAAGGGCCTCATCACGTTCGGCGAGGTCGGGCTGGCAGGCGAAATCCGGCCCTCGCCGCGCGGTCAGGACCGTCTGAAGGAAGCCGCCAAGCTCGGTTTTTCGATGGCGCTGATCCCGAAAGCGAACGCGCCGAAACAACCGATCGACGGCCTGAAAGTGATCGCCGTCGATCGCATCGAAGAGGCGATCGACCGCGTTCGCGATCTCGAATGACGGGGATCGGACCCTTCGTAACGGCGCGTAAGAATCCGGTTGCTTAATGTAACCCAAGCGACGCGCGGTTTTTCTATCCTTACAGGGCTATGGACCTGGCCAACTTCGCCAAAGGTCGTTCAAGAAGCGAAGTGACTGGAAGGATCGAGAGGACCAACGCATTGAAACACGCAAAATCAAATCGGCCGAAGCCCGCGTTTCATCTGCGCGGATGCCGCGTGTCCGCGCCGCTTCAGCAGCCTTGGGGAAGCGGTTGCCGGATCGTCGAATGGATCGACGAGCAGGGGCAGATTTCGCGCCGCGTCGTCGCGGCGGACATTACCGAAGATGAAGTCGTCGCGACCATTCGCGAGCATGTGACCGGGCGCAAGCACGTGCTCGTCGATGACGAACGCCAGCCGCGCCAGGTTCTGCCTCGGCGCTAGACTTTTCGGAAGAGCGGATGCGCCGCCGCTTCGGCGGGCGTGAGCACAGGCGCGACGCAGCAATCGAGCGGTTCGAGCAGCGTCATCCATTCGTCGCGCGTGCGTTCGCGAAAGCGCGCGCCGAGTTCCGCCGACAATTCCGCCGCGTCCGCTCCGCCGATCGCCTGTCCGAGGCTCCAGTGCCGCGTCGACCAGTCGGGACGGCCGAGCGCCTCGCACAGGACGCGCCAGAACTTCAGTTCGAGCGCACCGACCGCGACGAAGCGGTCATCACGCGTGCGATACACGTCGTAACAGGGCGCGCCGCCGTTCAGAAGGCCCGCTCCGGCGCGCGTTGCGGCTTCGTCGGCATTGGCGAGCGCGATGTGCGCCATCACGTTGTGCGCGTGCGTCGCGTGCGTCATCGAGACATTCAGGCAGCGCCCTTCGCCGCCGCGCGCGACGTGCCACGCCGCCGCGAGTATTTCCATGACGGCCGACAGCGCCCCGCCGAGCAGATCCGCCAATTGAAAATTCGGAGCGACGGGTGTGCCGTCGCGCGACGCGAGCTGGTCGAGCACACCCGCATACGCGATGTAGTTCAGATCGTGACCGGCCTTGTCCGCGAACGGGCCGTCGCTGCCGAAGCCCGTGATCGCGCAATAGACGATCTTCGGATTGGCCTCGCGCAACACGTCGTAGCCGACGCCCAGCCGCGCCATCACCGAAGGGCGGAAGCTTTCGACCAGCACATCCGCATCGCGCGCGAGCTCGATCAGCTTCGCGCGGCCTTCGTCCGTCTTGAGGTCGAGCGTGAGTTGCCGCTTGCCGCGATTGACGATCCGATAGAACGCGCTCGGCGTGCCGGTTTGCCGGTCGGCTTCGGATTGCAGCATCGTGCGCGCGTAGTCGCCTTCGCCCGGCGGCTCGATCTTGAGCACGTCGGCGCCGAGTTCGGCGAGCCGCAGCGTGGCGATGGGACCGGGAAGCAGCCGCGTCAGATCCAGCACGCGCAAACCGTTGAGGGAAGGCGTCAAGTCGTCGATCTCCGGTTATGAGCCGATTTGCTCCAGTTCCTCGTGCGCTTCGAGCCACTCCATTTCGAGCGTTTCGAGGCGCGCGTTGACTTCGCCCTGACGGCGGATCGTCTCGGTGAGCTTCGCCTTCATCGCGGCTTCGTAGCTCGCCGGATCGGCGACGAACGCATCGAGCTGCGTCTTCTCCGCGTTCAGCTTTTCCATCTCCTTCTCGATTTTCGCGATACGCGACTGCAAGGGCTTCTTCAGATGCGCGAGCTTCTGCCGCTCTTGCGCCTCCTGCCGGCGCTGTTCCTTGCGATTGAGCCCGCTGTCCTGCGCGTCGCCCGAGGCCGCGCCGTCCGCTTCCTTCGCTGCCGCGCGCGTCTCGGCGGCGTGTTGCAGGAGCCAGTCGCGGTAGTCGTCGAGATCGCCGTCGAACGGACTCAGGCGATGCTTCGCGACGAGCATGAAGGTGTCGGTCGTGGCGCGCAGCAGATGCCGGTCGTGCGACACGAGAATCAGCGTGCCTTCGAACTGCGCGAGCGCCATCGTCAGCGCGTGGCGCGTTTCGAGGTCGAGGTGGTTGGTCGGCTCGTCGAGCAGCAGCAGATTCGGCTTCTGCCAGATGATGAGCGCCAGCGCGAGCCGCGCCTTTTCGCCGCCCGAGAAGGGCGCGATTTTCGCCGTCGCCATGTCGCCGGAAAAGTTGAAGCTGCCGAGGAAATCGCGCAGTTCCTGCTCGCGCGTGTCGGGCGCGAGGCGGGCGAGATGCTGAATCGCCGAATCGTCGGGGCGCAGCGTTTCGAGCTGATGCTGCGCGAAATAGCCGATTTGCAGCCCCTTGCCTTGCCGGACGTCGCCGGAAAGCGGTTCGAGCGTTTGCGCGAGCGTCTTGATGAGCGTCGATTTGCCCTGGCCGTTCGCGCCGAGCAAACCGATGCGCTGGCCGTTCTGGATCGACAGCGTCACGCCCTCGACGATCGGAATTTCGCCGCCCGCGTCGTTGTGATAGCCGCAGCGCACGCTCTCCATGACCATCATCGGATTGGGCGCGGCATCGGGTTCGCGGAACTCAAACGTGAACGGCGAACTTGCGTGGGCGGGCGCGATGAGCTCCATTTTTTCCAGCGCCTTCACGCGGCTTTGCGCCTGCTTCGCCTTGGTCGCCTTGGCCTTGAAACGGTCGATGAAGCTTTGCAGATGTGCGACGGTCTTCTGCTGCTTCTCATACGCGCTCTGCTGTAACGCGATCTGTTGCGCGCGCAGCACTTCGAACTGGCTGTAGTTGCCGCCGTAACGCTTCACCTGTCGATTATCCAGATGCAGCGTGACATTGCAGACCGAATCGAGAAACTCGCGGTCGTGCGAAATGACGACGAGCGTGCCCGGATAGCGCCCAAGCCAGTCCTCCAGCCAGACGATGGCGTCGAGGTCGAGGTGGTTCGTCGGCTCGTCGAGGAGCAGCAGGTCGGACGGGCACATCAGCGCCTGCGCGAGATTCAGCCGCATGCGCCAGCCGCCGGAAAAGCTCGACACCGGCTCGCGCGTCTGTTCGAGCGTGAAGCCGAGGCCGAGCAGCAGCGTTTCCGCGCGCGCAGGCGCCGTGTAACCGTCGGCGTCCGCGAAGGCGGCGTGCGCTTCGGCTTCGGCAGCGCCTTCGTGCGCGGCGGACGCGGCCGCGATGCGCGCTTCGATCTCGCGCAGATGCGTGTCGCCATCGAGCGTGTAGTCGAGCGCGCTGCGGTCCACCGCGGGCGTTTCCTGCGCCACGTGCGCGATGCGCCACGACGGCGGCATCGAGAAATCGCCGCCGTCCGCGTGCAGCTCGCCGCGCAGCACGGAAAAGAGCGTGGACTTGCCCGCGCCGTTCGCGCCGACGAGACCGGCTTTTTCGCCCGGATTGAGCGTGAAGCTCGTGTCTTCGAAAAGCGGCTTCGTGCCGCGGGACAAGCTGAACTGGTTGAAGCGGATCACGTCGGAGTGGCGGCGAAAAGGGCGCGGCTTTGAGGGAAAGCGCTATTTTAGACTGGACGGGTTGCGAAGCAGGGGTCGGCCGTTCGGCTAATGGCAGGCGAACGCGCGGCGGGTTAGCATCGCCTGTCTTTCATCACTTCATTTCGCGGAGCACGCCATGAGCGCAGTCAACGAAGGCATCTACGGCTTTTCGGCCGAAACACTCGACGGCGCGGCCGTCAATCTCGACATCTACCGCGACAAGGTGCTGCTTATCGTGAATACGGCGAGCGAATGCGGTTTCACGCCGCAATACAAGGGTTTGCAGGAAATCTACCAGCGCTTCGCGCCGCGCGGTTTCGCGGTGCTCGGCTTTCCGTGCAACCAGTTCGGCAAGCAGGAACCGGGCGACGCCGGGCAGATCGGCGCTTTCTGCGAGAAAAACTTCGGCGTCACCTTCCCGATGTTCGCCAAGATCGAGGTGAACGGCGCGAACGCGCATCCGCTCTACAAGTATCTGAAGGACAAGGAGCCCGGCCTGCTCGGCATCGAGGCGATCAAATGGAACTTCACGAAGTTTCTCGTCGATCGGAAAGGGAACGTCATCAAGCGTTATGCACCGCAGACGAAACCCGAATCGGTTGCCGACGACATCGAAAAGCTGCTTTGAGCGCCGGACGGGTTCAGAGGATCGGCGAGAAAAGCCGCGCGACGTGCATCGCCATGCGCCGCCAGAAAGCCTTGCCGCGATAGTCGTTGCTGTCGATCTCGAAGGAATCCGCGAAATCCGCGAGCAGCATCGATTCGACCTGGCCCGCGAACGCGCGGTCGACCGTCAGCACGGTGATCTCGAAGTTCAGGCGAAACGACCGGTTGTCGAGATTCGCGCTGCCGATCGACGCGGCGATGTCGTCGACCAGCACGACCTTCTGATGCAGAAAGCCCGGCCTGTAGCGGAAGATGCGCACGCCCGCCTGGACGAGATCGTACGCATAGAGGCGCGACGCGGCGAACACCACGCGATGATCGCGCCGGCTCGGAATAAGGATGCGCACGTCCACGCCGCGCATCACGGCGAGCCTGAGCGCCGAGAACACGGCTTCGTCGGGAATCAGGTAAGGCGACGTGATCCAGATGCGCTCGCGCGCCGCGTTGATCGCCTCGACGAAAAAGAGCGAGCAGGTTTCCTGCTTGTCGGCGGGACCGCTCGACAGCACCATGCAGTGCATGTTTTCGTCCGAGGGCGGCGCGGGGCCGAGTTCGGGCAGACGCTGCGTCGCCCAGTACCAGTCTTCGGTGAACACGAACTGGATGCTCGCCACCGCAGGCCCGCGCACTTCCACGTGCGTGTCGCGCCACGGCGAGAGCCGCGGATTGCCGCCGAGATATTCGACGCCCACGTTATGCCCGCCGACGAACGCGCACTTGCCATCCACCACGACGATCTTCCGATGATTGCGGAAGTTGATCTGGAAGCGGTGCACGAACTTGCGCGTGGCCGCGAACGGATGCGCCTCGACGCCGCCCGCGCGCAGCGCATTCACGTAGCGATGCGGCAGGTCGAAGCAGCCGATGCTGTCGTAGAGGAAATACACGCGCACGCCCGCCTGGGCTTTCTTGATGAGCGCGTCCTTAAGCATGTCGCCGAGCGCGTCGGCGCGCACGATGAAGAACTGCACGGCCACATAGCGTTCGGCTGCGGCGATCGCTTCGAGGATCGCGTTGAAGGTGGCGTCGCCATTGATGAGCACGCGCGCCGAGTTGCCGCGCAGAAACGGCATGCCGGAGAGCCGCTGCAACGTCCGGATCGTCGGATTGCCGAGATAGGCGGCCGGTCCCGGCGCAATCTCGCCGCGCGCACCGGTGGCGTCGACGAGCGCCACGGCTTCGGGCGCATCGCTACGCGCGCCCGAGTCCCATTCGGCGGGCTTCGAGCGGCTGCGCAGGATTTCGATCTCCAGCCGCCGCTCGTCGATATACCCGGCGAACTTGCTGCGGCCGAGGAAAAGATAGGGAATCAGCGTGAAGTAAGGCATCGCGACGAGCGACACCGCCCACGCCACCGCGCCTTGCGATGTGCGGGTGTTGATGACGGCATGGATCGCGGCGATCACGCCGAGCACATGCGCGGCCATCACGAGCGTGCCGAGGTGTAGCCAGTCTGATGCTTGCATGGACGCGAAAGGGAGCGAAATGCTTCGCTAATGGCGATGCGCCATATTACCCAACCCTTCCGCGCGAAGTGTCGGCGAACGTTGCAGCGCGTGCGTCGCCGCAACGTTCGCCGGAGCAGAGGGATTACCCCGGAAGATCGGCGGCCTGGATCAGGAACACGTTGTCGTCGCCGGCGCTCGTCGAGAGCCAGACGAGATCGAGGCCGCCGAGCGCGGCTTCCACGTTCGGCCGCTCGTTGCCGATTTCGACGACGAGCACGCCGTCCTCGGTCAGCCAGTTGCGCGCATCGCGCACGATGCGCCGCACGACGTCCATGCCGTCCGCGCCGCCCGCGAGCGCGAGTTCGGGCTCGTGCCGGTATTCTTCCGGCAGCGCCTGCATCGCCTGTGCGTTGACGTAGGGCGGATTGGTGATGATCACCTCGTAGCGCGCGCTCGGCAGCGGCGCGTACAGGTCGCCTTCGTAGAGATTTACGCGCTCGTCGAGTCCGTATTCGTCGACGTTGCGGCGCGCGACCGCGATCGCATCGGCGGAGATGTCGACGGCATCGACATCGGCGTTCTCGAAGGCCTGCGCGGCGAGAATCGCGAGGCAGCCCGAGCCGGTGCACAGTTCGAGCACGCGCGTGACCTGATCCGGATCGGCCACGTACGGCTGCAAGCCGTCCTGCAGCAATTCGCCGATGAACGAACGCGGCACGATCACGCGCTCGTCGACGTAGAAGCGGCGGCCATGCATCCAGGCTTCCTGCGTGATGTACGCGGCGGGAATGCGCTCCTTCGCGCGGCGCTCGATCACTTTCATGACGGCGTCGATTTCCTCGTCGAGCAGGCGCGCGTCGAGGAACGGCTCGAGCGTGTCGAGCGGCAGATGCAGCGTATGCAGGATCAGATAGGCGGCTTCGTCGTAGGCATTGGCCGAGCCGTGGCCGAATGACAGGCCCGCTTGGGTGAAGCGCGAGACGCCGAAGCGCAGCAGGTCGCGCACGGTGGTGAAAGGCAGCGCCATCGAAGGCTCCTTTTTATTTTGGGTTGAATTAGGCGATCAGTATTTCGAGCACGCGCCGGTACACGTTTTTCAGCGGCTCGATGAAGCGCACTTCGACATGCTCGTCGATCTTGTGGATCGTGCCGTTCGGCGGGCCGAACTCGACCACCTGGTCGCAGATCCGCGCAATGAACCGGCCGTCGGACGTTCCGCCCGTGGTAGACAGTTCCGTGCGTACGCCGGTTTCATCGTGGATGGCCTTTTCGAGCGCATCCGACAGCGCGCCGCGCGGCGTGAGAAAGGGCAGGCCGCTCACGATCCACTGCAGATCGTAGTCGAGGCCGTGCTTGTCGAGGATCGCGCGGACGCGGCCTTGCAGGCCCTCGACCGTGCTCGCCGTCGAGAAGCGGAAGTTGAACATCAGATCGGCGTGGCCGGGAATGATGTTGGTCGCGCCGGTGCCGGAGTGCAGATTCGACACCTGCCAGGTCGTCGGCGGGAAGTATTCGTTGCCGTCGTCCCAACGTTCGGCGACGAGTTCGGCCAGCGCGGGCGCGAGCAGATGCACCGGATTTTTCGCGAGATGCGGATACGCGATATGCCCCTGCACGCCCTTGACGACGAGCTTGCCGGTCATCGAGCCGCGCCGCCCGTTCTTGACCATGTCGCCGAGCGTGACGTTCGAGGTCGGCTCGCCGACGATGCAGTAGTCGAGCCGTATGCCGCGCGCCTGCAACGCTTCGACGACCTTGATCGTGCCGTCGGTCGCGGGGCCTTCTTCGTCGCTCGTGATGAGAAACGCGAGCGTTCCGCGATGCTCCGGATGCTGGGCGACGAACTCTTCGCTCGACACGACGAACGCCGCGAGTGACGCCTTCATGTCCGCCGCGCCGCGGCCGAAGAGCTTGCCGTCGCGATGCGCCGGCGTGAAAGGCGGCGAGGTCCACTGTTCGAGCGGACCGGTCGGCACGACATCGGTGTGGCCGGCAAACGCGAGCAGATTGGCCGAAGCGTCCGTGCCGCGCTTCACGGCCCACAGGTTCGTGACGCCGCCCGATTCAATCGTTTCGCATTCGAAGCCGATTGCCGCGAGCCGCTCGATCATGAGCGCCTGACAAGCCTGGTCGTCGGGCGTGACGGATGCGCGTTCGATCAGCGCTTCGGTGAGTGTGAGCGTTTCGGACATGGTCGTTTCGAGATAAAAAATGCCGGCGCGCAGGCCGGCACTCGTAGTGTTCGTGCGATGGCCGTCGAGTTCGCAGCCATCGCCCTGAATCACGCAAAAAGCGTTTCGTACTGCTCGGCGGAAAACCCGAGCGTCTTCACGCGCCCGTTCACGACGACAACCGGCCGCTTGATGATCGACGGCTTGTGGATCATCAGCGCGATCGCGCCGCTGGTCGTGTCGGCTTCGGCCTTGTGCACGTCGGACAAGCCACGCCACGTCGTGCCGCGCTTGTTGATGAGCTGCTCCAGCGGAACGTCCTTGAGCCAGTCGCGCACCAGCGGCTCGGACACGCCCGCTTTCTTGAAATCGTGAAACTCGAACGGCACGCCGTGCTCTTCCAGCCACACGCGCGCTTTTTTCACGGTGTCGCAATTCGGAATGCCGTAGACCACAGTGGTCGAACCGCGCGCCACGATCAGTCGCCTCGCAGCAGTTCGTTCAGGCCGACCTTCGCGCGGGTCTTGGCATCGACCTTCTTGACGATCACGGCGCAGTACAGGCTGTGCGAGCCGTCCTTCGAAGGCAGATTGCCCGCGACGACGACCGAGCCCGCCGGAATGCGGCCATAGCTCACTTCGCCGGTTTCGCGGTCGTAGATTTTGGTCGACTGGCCGAGGTACACGCCCATCGAAATGACGGAATTCTCTTCGACGATCACGCCTTCCACCACTTCCGAGCGCGCGCCGATGAAGCAGTTGTCCTCGATGATGACCGGGTTCGCCTGCAACGGCTCCAGCACGCCGCCGATGCCCACGCCGCCCGACAGATGCACGTTCTTGCCGATCTGCGCGCACGAGCCGACGGTGGCCCACGTATCGACCATCGTGCCTTCGTCGACATATGCGCCGATGTTGGTGTACGACGGCATCAGGACGACGTTCTTCGCGATGAACGAGCCGCGGCGCGCGATGGCCGGCGGCACGACGCGGAAACCGCCCGCCGCGAAGTCTTCGGCCGTGTAGTTCGCGAACTTCGAGGGCACCTTGTCGTAGAACTGGGAGTAGCCGCCCGCGGGCATCGGCGCGTTGTCTTCCAGGCGGAACGACAGCAGCACGGCCTTCTTCAGCCACTGATTCACGACCCAGTCGCCGTCGCGCTTTTCCGCCACGCGCATCTGGCCTTTGTCGAGCTGCTCGATGGCATGCGCGACGGCTTCGCGGACTTCGGCGGGCGCGGCCTTCGCCGACAGTTCGGCGCGGTTTTCCCAGGCGGTATCGATGATGCTCTGAAGTTGTTGCGACATAGTTGGTATCAAGGATGGGTAGTTTTGGACCGGCAACGCGGATCAGGACGTGAGCGAGCGGCAGAATTCGACGATGCGGCGGGCTCCTTCGACACATTCGCCGGTCTCGGCCACGAGCGCGATGCGCACGAAACCTTCGCCGGGATTCGTGCCGTGCGCGGAGCGAGCGAGAAAAGAGCCCGGCAGAACCGTCACATTATAGTCGGCGTACAGGCGCGCCGCGAACTCGGTATCCGTGAGCCCGGTGCCCGAAACGTTCGCCCAGAGGTAGAACGCGGCGTCGGGCAGGCGGACGTCGAGCACGCCGGCGAGCATCGGCGTGACCGTTTCGAACTTTTGCACGTATTTCGCGCGGTTGTCGCGCACGTGCGTTTCATCCTGCCACGCGACCACGCTCGCGCGCTGAAAGACCGTCGAGAGCGCCGCGCCGTGATACGTGCGATAGAGCAGGAAATCCTTCAGGATCGACGCGTCGCCCGCGACGAAGCCCGAGCGCATGCCGGGCACGTTCGAGCGCTTCGACAGGCTCGACAGCATCACGAGGCGCTCGAAACCGCGACCGAGCCGCCGCGCCGCTTCGAGACCGCCGAGCGGCGGATCGGTTTCGTCGAAATAGATTTCCGAATAGCACTCGTCCGACGCGATCACGAACCCATGCCTGTCCGACAGCGCGAAGAGCTCGCGCCAGTTTTCGAGCGTGAGCACCGCGCCCGTCGGGTTGCCCGGCGAACACACGTAGAGCAGTTGCGTGCGTGCCCAGATGTGATCGGGCACCGCGGAATAATCGCACGCGAAGTTGCGCGCCGGATCGCTGTTGACGAAGTACGGCTCAGCGCCCGCGAGCAAGGCCGCGCCTTCGTAGATTTGATAGAACGGGTTCGGACAGAGTACGATGGGCGGTTCGGCGGCGTCCGCCGTGCGGCTGTCGATCACGGTCTGCGCGAGCGCGAAGAGCGCCTCGCGCGAGCCGGATACGGGCAGCACCTGCGTCGCCGCATCGATCGATTCGAGGCCATAGCGCTGCATCGCCCACGCCGCGATCGCCGCGCGCAGCGGTTCGCTGCCGAGCGTCGCCGGATAGGAGGCGAGGCCGTCGAGCGAATTGATGACGGCATCGCGGATCAGCGCGGGCGTCGGGTGCTTCGGCTCGCCGATGCCGAAGCTGATCGGCGTGAATCCGGCGCGCGGCGCGATGCCCTTGAAGAGCGCACGAAGCTTTTCGAACGGATAAGGCTGAAGTTTCTTGAGAAGTGGATTCACGGCGTGACCGGTAAGCAGTGAGCGATGCGCGCGAGGCGAAAAGCGCCTGCGAGCGCGGCATCGGAAGACATCGAACGGACGCGAAGCAAGCTGACGATTATAGCGCGGCGCCCTGGCCCGGAAGCGGGCGGCGGCGCGCGGCACGAGGGACGAAAGTGTGCAAATGAAGAAGGATGCAGTGCAATGACGCGTAGCCTTGGCAACGCATGGCCGACGCTCGCGATCATGCTGGGCGCGTCGGTGTGGGGCCTCGTCTGGTACCCGATGCGCATGCTCGCCGCGATGGGCCTTTCCGGCACCGCCGCCAGCGCGACGACGAGCGCCGCCGCGTGCATCTTCGTGCTGCTCGCGAAACGCCGCTCGATCAGCACGCTGTCCTGGCACTGGCTGCTCGTCGCGCTCGGCGTGGCGGCGGGCGTGACGAATATCGGCTTCGTGTGGGGCGCGATCCACGGTCAGGTGATGCGCGTGCTGCTCCTCTTCTATCTGACGCCCGCGTGGACCGCGATCTTCGCGCACTTCATCCTGAAAGAGCGACTGACCCGCGCCGATGCCGCGCTCTCGCTGCTCTCGCTCGCGGGCGCCGTGACGATGCTCTGGTCGCCCGAGCTCGGCATGCCGCTGCCCGCCGGTCTCGCGGAATGGGCGGGCCTCGTCGGCGGCATGGGCTTCGCGATGAGCAACGTGCTCGTCGTCAAGATCACGCGCACCTTGCCCGCGATGAAGCCCGAGATGCGCACGGCCGTGATCTTCGGCGGCGCGGCGCTGATCGCTTGCGCCGTCACGCTGTTCGAGCCGATGCCCGCGCCGCCCGCCGCCGCGCTTCTGCCCACGGTGACGTTCATCGTGATCGGGCTGGGCGTCGTGCTCGCGGGCAACAACATGATCGTGCAGCTCGGGCTCGCGCGCGTGCCGGCCAATCGCGCGTCGATCATCATGCTCTTCGAGCTCGTCGTCACCGCGCTCTCGGCGTGGCTCTTCGCGGGCGAAGTGCCCGGTCCGCGCGAATGGGCGGGCGGCGCGTGCATCGTCGTGGCGTGCGTGCTGTCCGCATGGCTGCACCGGCAGGGCGGGGAGCGCGCGTCTTCCGCGCCTGAAGCGCCCGGCATCGCGAAAGACGCGCCGGAAAGCAAAAAGAAATCGACTCGTGCGATGGTATGATGGTGTCCGCTTCGCCGGGACACGCTGCGAGTTGCCGTGTAGCGTGACCGAATGCGATCGACGGGCCGCAATGCGGCTCGTCTGCTATCTATCCTCCGTCATCAATTCCAAACAGCGATATCGCCGTGCGTCTGACCTCGATAAAACTCGCTGGCTTCAAGTCCTTCGTCGATCCCACGCATTTCCAGGTCCCCGGCCAGCTCGTCGGCGTGGTGGGGCCGAATGGCTGTGGCAAGTCCAACATCATCGACGCCGTGCGCTGGGTGCTCGGCGAATCGCGCGCTTCCGAGTTGCGCGGCGAATCGATGCAGGACGTGATCTTCAATGGATCGACGGCACGCAAGCCCGGCAGCCGGGCCAGCGTGGAACTCATATTCGATAACGCCGACGGCCGCGCCGCCGGTCAGTGGAGCAGCTACGGCGAGATCGCCGTGAAGCGCGTGCTCACGCGCGACGGCACCTCCAGCTACTACATCAACAATCTGCCCGCGCGACGCCGCGACATTCAGGACATCTTCCTCGGCACGGGCCTCGGTCCGCGCGCCTACGCGATCATCGGGCAGGGCATGATCGCGCGCATCATCGAGGCGAAGCCGGAAGAACTGCGCGTGTTTCTCGAAGAAGCCGCCGGCGTGTCGAAGTACAAGGAGCGCCGCCGCGAGACCGAGAATCGTCTGCATGACACGCGCGAGAATCTGACGCGCGTGGAGGACATCGTCCGCGAACTGTCGACCAATCTCGAGAAGCTCGAAGGGCAGGCGGTCGTCGCAACGAAGTACAAGGAACTGCAGGCCGAGGGCGAAGAAAAGCAGCGTCTGCTGTGGCTCCTGCGCAAAAAGGAAGCGGGCAACGAAGCCGAGCGCCAGCAGCGCGCGATCCGCGAGGCGCAGGTCGAGCTCGAGGCGCAGACCGCGCGTCTGCGTGAAGTCGAAGCGCAACTGGAAACGCTGCGCGTCGCGCACTACAGCGCGAGCGACGCAATGCAGGGCGCGCAAGGCTCGCTCTACGAAGCCAATGCCGAAGTGAGCCGGCTGGAGGCGGAGATCCGCTTCATCGTCGAGTCGCGCAATCGCGTGCAGGCGCAGATCGCCGCGCTCACCGCGCAGCGCGAGCAATGGCAGGTGCAGGCGCAGAAGGCGCGCGACGAAATCGACACCGCCACCGAAGCGCTCGCCGAAGGTGAAGAAAAAGCCGCCATCGCACAGGAAAATGCCGCCGCGAAGCACGACGCGCTCCCCGCGCTCGAAGCCCGCTGGCGCGACGCGCAGGCCCAACTGAACGAAGAGCGCGCGGGCATCGCGCGCGCGGAGCAGTCGCTGAAGCTCGAAGCGGCGCATCAGCGCAATGCGGATCAGCAGCTTCAGCAATTGCAGCAGCGTCAGGAGCGCTTGAAGGGCGAAGCGAAAGGGCTGGACGCGCCCGACGAAGCGCATCTCGAAGAGTTGCGCATGCAGCTCGCCGAAAACGAAGAGATTCTCGCCGAAGCGCAAGCGCGCCTCGCCGACGCTCAAGAGACGGCGCCGCGTCTGGACGCCGAGCGCCGCGCGGCGCAAGAGCGCGTGCAGAAGGAAAGCGCGCAGATTCATCAGCTCGAAGCGCGCCTCGCCGCGTTGAAGCAGCTTCAGGAAAGCGTGCAGACCGAAGGCAAGATCCAGCCGTGGCTCGACAAGCACGAGCTCGGCGCGCTGCCGCGTCTGTGGAAAAAGCTGCACGTCGAGACCGGCTGGGAAGGGGCGCTCGAATCCGTGCTGCGCGAGCGTCTGGCCGCGCTCGAAGTATCGAATCTGGATTGGGTCAAGGCGTTCGCCACCGATGCGCCGCCCGCCAAGCTCGCGTTCTATTCGCCGCCCGTCGCGGGCAAGCCGGTTCAGACGCCCGAAGGCTTGCGACCGCTGCTGTCGCTCGTGCGCATCGACGATCCGGGCCTGCGCGCCGTGCTGAACGAATGGCTCGCCACGACGTTCATCGTCGACGATATCGCGCAGGCGCTCGCCTCGCGCAATCAGTTGCCGGAAGGCGGCGCGTTCGTCGTGAAGGCGGGACACATCGTGACGCGCGTGGGCGTGCAACTGTACGCGTCGGATTCCGAGCAGTCGGGGATGCTCGCGCGCGCTCAGGAAATCGAGAATCTGACGAAGCAGGTCCGCGCGCAAGCATTGCTGTCCGACGAAGCGAAGGCCAACGCCGTGCGCGCCGATGCCGCGCACACGCAAGGCTCGCAGACGCTCGCCGAGGCGCGCGCCGCCGCGGAGCGCGCCACGCAACGCGTCCACGCATTGCAGCTCGACGTGCTGAAGCTCGCCCAGGCGCACGAACGCTATACGCAGCGCAACACGCAGATCGGCGAGGAACTGGAAGAGATCGCCGCGCAGGTCGAAGAGCAGCGCGCGCTCCGGGCCGAATCGGAAGCCGCGTTCGAACGCCACGACGGCGAGATCGCGCAATTGCAGGCGCGTTTCGAAGACAACCAGCTCGCGTTCGAATCGCTCGACGAAGAACTCACGAACGCGCGTCACGCACTGCGCGAACTGGAGCGCGCCGCGAGCGACGCGAGCTTCGCCGTGCGCGGCCTGTCCGCGAAAATCGACGAGTACCGGCGCAACATCGACACGGCGCACGATCAGAGCGAGCGCATCGCGGGCACGCTGGAAGACGCGCGCGCCGAGCTCGAAACGATCAACGAGCAGACCGCGCAAACCGGCCTGCAGGACGCGCTCGAAGTGCGCGCGGCGCGCGAGGAGTCGCTGCATGCGGCGCGCGTCGAACTGGACGATCTCACCGCGCGTCTGCGTCAGGCCGACGAGCAGCGTCTCATGGCCGAACGCTCGTTGCAGCCGCTGCGCGACAGGATCAACGAACTGCAATTGAAGGAGCAGGCCGCGCGCATCAGCGGCGAGCAGTTCGTCGAACAATTGCAGGCGGCGGGCGTCGATGAAGCCGAACTCGCGGAAAAGCTCACGCCGGACATGAAGCCATCGTATCTGCAAGGCGAAGTCACGCGCCTGAACAACGCGATCACGGCGCTCGGCCCCGTCAACATGGCCGCGCTCGAAGAACTCGCGGCGGCGACCGAGCGCAAGCATTTCCTCGATGCGCAATCGGCCGATCTGAACGACGCCATCGGCACGCTGGAAGACGCGATCCAGAAGATCGACCAGGAAACGCGCGCGCTCTTGCAAGGCACGTTCGACGAGGTGAACCGTCACTTCGGCGAACTGTTCCCGCGCCTCTTTGGCGGCGGGCAGGCGAAGCTCATCATGACCGGCGACGAAATCCTCGACGCCGGCGTGCAGGTCATGGCGCAGCCGCCCGGCAAGAAGAATTCGACGATTCACCTGCTCTCGGGCGGCGAGAAGGCGCTCACCGCGACCGCGCTCGTGTTCGCGATGTTCCAGTTGAATCCCGCGCCGTTCTGTCTGCTCGACGAGGTGGACGCGCCGCTCGACGACGCGAACACGGAGCGCTTCGCGAACCTCGTCCGCGCGATGGCTGCCAAGACGCAGTTCCTGTTCATTTCGCACAACAAGATCGCGATGGAAATGGCGCAGCAACTGATCGGCGTGACGATGCAGGAGCAGGGCGTGTCGCGCATCGTTGCGGTGGACATGGAAGCCGCGGCGGGTTTCGCGCAGAACGGCTGACGTTCTGCGCCGGATTTGACTTGAGTGAAGGCCGGACGACGTTCCGGCAACGTGCGTCACGGCGCGGAGTGCGCGCATCGGCCGGAGGGCGCGATGCGTGCGACAGATCGCGCGGCGCTTCGTAACCTGAAAGATTGATGGAGCCTGCATGGACGAGTTGACACTCGGTTTGATTGGAGCCGGAGCCGTGGTGGTGGGCGGCGTGGTCGTGTACAACGCGTGGCAGAGCGCGAAGGTGCGTCGGAAAATGCCGCGCCCCATGCCCGACGAAGCGGCCGATGCGCTCGCGCGCCAGGAAGCCGACGACGAACAGCCGTTCATCGAGCCCGTGCGCCAGTCGCGGCGCGAGCCGGTCGCGGGCGATGCCGATTCCGCCGACGATCAGCCGCGCGATACGCGCGTCGAACCGAGCTTCGGCGGCGAGAATCCGGCGGTGCCGGTCGCACCGGCCGACACGGCCGTCGATCTTCAAGCCGAGGCGACTTCGGCCAACGGCGCCGCACAGGAAGCCGAACGCGAAATCGAGGACGAGCGCACCGAACCGGTGATGCCCGCTGCGACCACGATTTCCTCGGCGCCGCCGGCGGTCGTGGACCGGCGCATCGACTGCGTCGTGCCGATTCGCCTCGCCGCGCCGGTCGCGGGCGATCGCGTGATTCCGCTCGCGCAGCGTCTGCGCCGGGCGGGCACGAAGCCCGTCACGATCGAAGGCAAGGCCGAGGGCGAAGCCACGTGGGAATTGCCGCGCAACGGCGCGCGCTATGACGAGCTGCGCGCGGCCGCGCAACTCGCGAACCGCAGCGGTCCGCTCAACGAGCTCGAATTCTCCGAGTTCGTGACGGGCGTGCAGCGCTTGGCCGATGCCATCGACGGCGCGCCGGAATTCCCCGACATGATGGAAACCGTCGGCATGGCGCGCGAGCTCGACGCGTTCGCCGCGCAATGCGACGCGCAGCTCTCGATCAATATCCTCTCCGACGGCGCGCCGTGGTCCGCGAACTACGTGCAGGCGGTGGCGTCGCAGGACGGCCTGCTGTTGTCGCGTGACGGCACGCGTTTCGTGAAGCTCGACGCCAAGCAGAACCCCGTCTTCATGCTCCAGTTCGGCGACACCAATTTTCTGCGCGACGACCTCACCTACAAGGGCGGCCAGATGATCACGCTGGTGCTCGACGTGCCCGTCGCCGACGAGGACATTCTGCCGTTCCGCCTGATGTGCGATTACGCGAAGTCGCTGTCGGAGCGCATCGGCGCGCGCGTCGTCGACGATCAGCGCCGGCCGCTGCCCGAGTCCGCGCTGCTCGCCATCGAAAAGCAGTTGATGACGCTGTATGCGAAGCTGGAGCAGGCGGGCATGCCGGCCGGATCGCCTGCGACGCGGCGTCTTTTCAGCCAGTAAGCGTTCATGCGCGCGGCTCGCGACGCGCGCCCGCTGCAAGATCATCGCGCCCCGGACGGGGCGCTTTTCTTTGCATGCGCGCCGCCGCACCGACGCCCGCACTTAGGCCGTTCAGCCGATGCCACGATTTTCCGATCTTCTGAGACAATCGAACGGTCGGTTGACTGACTCATCCACTTTCCCGAAGCCGCATGTCCCGAAAAACAAAAGCCGAGTCCGCCGTTTCCGCCAGGTCGGAAGCCGCCGTGCCCAGCGCCGATCGTCCGGCCGAGCGCGCGGCGTGGCTGCGCTCGGAGCTCGAGCGCGCCAATTACGCGTATTACGTGCTGGATCAGCCGGATCTGCCCGACGCCGAATACGACACGCTTTTCAAGGAGCTTCAGGGCATCGAGGCCGATCACCCGGACCTCGTCACGCCGGATTCCCCGACGCAGCGCGTGGGCGGCGAAGTGGCCGAGGGCTTCACGCCGGTCGTCCACGACGTGCCGATGCTCTCGCTCAACAACGGTTTCGCGGACGAGGACATCGTCGCGTTCGACAAACGCGTGTCCGACGCGCTGGGCCGCACGCCCGTCGAATACGCATGCGAACTGAAATTCGACGGCCTCGCCATTTCCCTGCGTTTCGACGACGGCCATTTCGTGCAGGCCGCGACGCGCGGCGACGGCGCGACCGGCGAGGACGTCACCGCGAACGTGCGCACCATCCGCTCGATTCCGCTCACGCTGAAGGGCGAGAACGTGCCGAAGCGGCTCGACGTGCGCGGCGAGGTGCTGATGTTCAAGCGCGACTTCGAGCGCCTGAACGCGCGTCAGCGCGACGCGGGGCAGCGCGAATTCGCCAATCCGCGCAACGCGGCGGCGGGCGGTCTGCGCCAGCTCGACCCCAAAATGACCGCGCAACGCTCGCTGTCGTTCTTCGCTTACGGCATCGGCGTGCTGGAAGGCGCGGAGATGCCCGCCACGCACGCCGCGCTGCTCGACTGGTACAAGGAAATGGGCCTGCCGGTGAATGCGGAGCGCGCGGTGGTCGAAGGCGCGGACGGCCTGCTCGGGTTCTTCGGCAAGATCGGCGAGAAACGCGACAAACTGCCGTATGACATCGACGGCGTCGTCTACAAGGTCGATCGCCGCGACGAGCAGGACAAGCTCGGCTTCGTGTCGCGTGCGCCGCGTTTTGCGCTCGCGCACAAGTTTCCGGCGCAGGAAGCGCTGACGGAACTGCTCGCCATCGACGTGCAGGTCGGCCGCACGGGCGCGATCACGCCGGTTGCGCGTCTTGCGCCCGTGTTCGTCGGCGGCGCGACGGTCACCAACGCGACGCTGCACAACGAAGACGAGGTGCGACGCAAGGACATCCGCATCGGCGACACGGTCACCGTGCGCCGCGCGGGCGACGTGATTCCCGAGGTCGTCGGCGCGATTCTCGAGCGCCGTCCCGCCGATGCGCGCGAATTCGTGATGCCGACGGAATGCCCGGTCTGCGGTTCGAAGATCGAACGCCTGCCGGACGAGGCGATCGCGCGCTGCACGGGCGGGCTGTTCTGCCCGGCGCAACGCAAGCAGGCGCTCTGGCACTTCGCACAGCGCCGCGCGCTCGACATCGACGGGCTGGGCGAGAAGATCATCGATCAACTGGTCGAGCAGAACCTCGTTCGCACGCCCGCCGATCTCTTCAATCTCGGCTTTTCGACGCTCGCCGCACTCGATCGATTCGCGGACAAATCCGCGCAGAACCTGATCGATTCGCTGGAAAAAGCGAGCAAGACGACGCTCGCGCGCTTCATCTATGCGCTTGGCATCCGGCACGTGGGCGAATCGACGGCGAAGGATCTGGCCAAGCACTTCGGCTCGCTCGACCCGATCATGGCGGCATCCGTCGACGAGCTGCTCGAAGTCAACGACGTCGGCCCGATCGTCGCCGAGGCGATTCACAACTTCTTCAGCGAAGAACACAACCAGCATGTGATCGAGCAGTTGCGCGTGAAGGTGTCGTGGCCGGAAGGGCCGCCCGCGCCGAAAGCCCCGCAAGGCGCGCTGGCGGGCAAGACCGTCGTGCTGACGGGCACGCTGCCCACGCTCGCGCGCGAGGAAGCGAAGGAAATGCTGGAGGCGGCCGGGGCCAAGGTGGCCGGCTCGGTATCGAAGAAGACCGACTACGTCGTGGCGGGCGCGGAAGCGGGCAGCAAGCTCGCGAAAGCAGAGGAACTCGGTGTTCCCGTTCTCGACGAAGACGGCATGCGTAAGCTTTTGGAAGGAGTCACTCCATGATTCGCGAAATCCTGAAGATGGGCGATCCGCGGCTATTGCGTATCGCGCAGCCGGTCGAGCATTTCGACACCCCCGAACTGCACGCGCTCGTGCAGGACATGTTCGAGACGATGCGCGACGCCAACGGCGCGGGCCTCGCCGCGCCGCAGATCGGCGTCGATCTGCAGGTGGTGATCTTCGGCTTCGGGCAGAACGAGCGTTATCCAGACGCGCCGTCGGTGCCGGAGACGGTGCTGATCAATCCGATCATCACGCCGAACGGGCACGACATGGAGGAGGGCTGGGAAGGATGTCTGTCCGTGCCGGGTTTGCGCGGCGCGGTGCAGCGCTTCTCGATGATCCGCTACCAGGGCTTCGATCAATACGGTAACGCCATCGAGCGGCTCGCCGAGGGCTTTCACGCGCGCGTCGTGCAGCACGAGTGCGACCATCTGATCGGCAAGCTCTATCCGATGCGCATCACCGACTTCTCCAAGTTCGGCTTCACCGAAGTGCTTTTTCCGGGGCTCGATCCGGCGCGCGACGACTGAGGTTGCGCCGTTCGAATCGCAAGGGAAACACGAGGAAGGCCGCTTCGGGAGAAGCGGCTTTTTTCTACGCCAACGTTTTCGAGCTGCCGCTGATTTCCGGCTGACGGAACAGCGCGACGTGCTCCGGATTCGCGGATGCCTGGAGGCGTCCGTCGGGCAGGCGGGCAATGACCATTTCCCCGATACCGGGGCTCATCACGACGACTTCGTCGCGCAGGGCAAGCAGGGCTTCGAGCCGTCGTCGGCCGCTCACGATCTCCAGACCGGTTCCTGTCTCACGAACGATGATCTCAACTGACATGGCGATTCTCCATCAATGCCGTTCAATGCTGCCGATCCTGCCGCCGTCCACCTCGATCGACGAGGCCGCGCGGCGCGCATCCTCCTGAAAGATGTAACGGATCGATGATTCATTTTCTTTAGCCAAAAAGCGGCCGAAAACGAAAAGGCACGACCGGGATTGCATCGTGCCGATTTTTCCGCTGGAACGTCGTATTTTTGCGACGCAGCAGACGCCGCACGGACAAGCGTGCGGCGTCGCTGCCTGGCTCAGAAAGTCTCGTTCGGCGCGAGATAGCGCCACTGACCGGGCGGCAGCGAGCCGAGCGTGACGTGGCCCATGCGAATGCGTTTCAGGCCGACGACTTCCAGCCCGACCAGCTCGCACATCCGGCGAATCTGCCGTTTCTTGCCTTCGCGCAGCACGAAGCGAAGCTGCTCGCCGTTCTGCCAGCTCACTTGCGCGGTCTTGAGCGGCACGCCGTCGAGTTCGAGGCCGTGGCGCAGGAGCGCGAGCTTTTCGGCGGGCAGATGCTGCTCGACATCGACCGTATGCTCGCCGAAGCGCACGCGCACGAGGTACTCCTTGTCGACTTCCGAATGGCCGCCGATCAGTTGCTTCGCGATGCGGCCGTCCTGCGTGAGCACGAGAAGCCCGGTGGAATCGATGTCGAGACGGCCGGCCGGCGCGAGCGTGCGCAGATGTCCCGGCGCGAAACGAATGCCCGAGCGATCTTCGTCCCAGTGATTGGCCTGGTTGATGAGCGTGACCGCGGGCTCGTAGCCGTCTTCCGCCTGACCCGACACGTAGCCGACCGGCTTGTGCAGCAGGATCGTGACCAGTTGCGACTGCGCCGAACGCGCCGCGGGCAGGACCTCGACGTTCTGGGTTGGACGGATGCGCGTGCCGAGCGTGTCGACGACTTCTCCGTCGACGAGCACCCAGCCCTTCTCGATCCATTCGTCGGCTTCGCGGCGCGAGCAGAGGCCGAGTTCCGACATCACTTTCGACAGACGCACGAGACCGTCGTGGTGGTCGCGGTGCTTCGGTGTGGATTCGGTGAGGGGGGCGGCGGGCTTGCGTGCTTCGCTACGATCGTCGCGTTTGGCAAACGGTCGGTCGTCGTCACGGCGCGTGGGGCGCGTGCCTGGTGCGCGATCGTCACGCGATTTGAACGGGCGACGTTCGTCGCTGCCTGCTGGTCGCTCGCCACGCGCAGGCGGACGGCCTTCGAAGGATTTGCGTGGACCGCGATCGCCGAAATCGTCGCCGCGCGGCTTAAACGGGCGACGTTCGTCGCTGCCCGCTGGTCGTTCGCCGCGCGCAGGCGGACGGCCTTCGAACGATTTACGCGGACCGCGATCGCCGAACGCAGGACGCGAATCATCGCCACGCGGCTTGAACGGGCGACGTTCGTCACTGCCCGCTGGTCGTTCGCCGCGCGCAGGCGGACGGCCTTCGAAGGACCTGCGCGGGCCGCGATCACCAAAATCATCGCCACGCGGCTTGAACGGACGACGTTCATCGCCATCCGCCGGTCGCTCGCCGCGTGCAGGCGGACGGCCTTCAAACGATTTACGCGGACCGCGATCGCCAAAATCGTCGCCACGCGGCTTGAACGGACGACGTTCATCACCGCCCGCCGGCCGTTCACCACGCGCCGGCGGACGGCCTTCGAACGATTTACGTGGACCGCGATCGCCAAAATCATCGCCACGCGGCTTGAACGGACGACGTTCATCACCGCCCGCCGGCCGCTCGCCGCGCGCAGGTGGCCGGCCTTCGAACGATTTGCGCGGACCGCGATCGCCAAAATCGTCGCCACGCGGCTTGAACGGACGACGTTCATCACCGCCCGCCGGCCGCTCGCCACGCGCCGGCGGACGACCTTCAAACGATTTACGCGGACCGCGATCGCCAAAATCATCGCCACGCGGCTTGAACGGACGACGTTCATCACCGCCCGCCGGCCGCTCGCCACGCGCAGGCGGACGACCTTCGAACGACTTACGCGGACCGCGATCCCCAAACGCAGGACGCGAATCGTCACCACGCGGCTTGAACGCGCGCCCTTCGCGCTTTTCAAATGCCGGCTGGCTCGCGCGCTTGGGATGCGCCTCTTCCGGCGCCGTCGCGCGAACGGGCTTGCGCCCGGTGACCGTGCCGGCTCGAACCGGTGAACGCGTCGCCGATGTGGGACGCGGATGTTTGGCTGTCAGTTTGACGCGCATAAAGTCTCAGGCTGCGATCGCGCGCAGCAGCTCGGTTTCCACCTGGATTTGGGTGCGGTTGCTCGACAGGCTCTTGCCGTCGAGCAGAAACACGTCCTCGACACGTTCGCCGAGCGTGTTGATCCGTGCCGCCTGCACGCCGATCCGGTGTTGCGCCAGAACGCGCGCGATCGAATAAAGAAGGCCCTGCCGGTCGTTGGCCGACACCGACAGGATGTAGTACTGGCCGCGGTCGTCGGGACGCAGGTCCACGCGCGGCGTAATCGGAAACGTCCGCACGAGCCGCGACACACGGCCCTTCGACGGTTCCGGCAGAATGCGCTCGTCCGCGAGCAGCGCGGCCAGTTGCTGCTCGACGAGATTGGCGATGTCGCGATAACTCCCGTCGTGATCCGGATGCGCGACGAGAAAGTTATCGAGCGCGTAGCCGTGACGGGTCGTAGTCACGCGCGCATCGAGCACGGAGAGACCGTTTTTGTCGAAATACGCGCAGATGCCCGCGAACAGATCGGGCCGGTCCTTCACGTAGACGAGCACCTGCAGCGCCGCGCCGATGGGCGAGGGCCGCGCGCGCACGATCGGCTCGTCGCTCTCCACGTGCCGGTACAGCACGCGCGTCTGCCACGCGATGTCGGCCGGATCGTGGCGCAGGAAATAGCCGACGTCGAGCTGATCCCACAGACGCTTTTGCGCGTGCTCCGGCACGGTTTCGAGCCGCAGCAGCGCGAGCGCCGCCTCCTGCCGCGACTTGAGCTCCGAATGCGTATCCGGCTGCGCGCCGCCGAGCACCGCCTGCGTCGCGCGGAACAGGTCTTCGAGCAGCTTGCCCTTCCAGTTGTTCCAGACCTTCGGACTCGTGCCGCGGATATCGGCGACGGTCAGGAGATAGAGCGCGGTGAGCCTTCGCTCCGTCTGCACCGCCGACGCAAACTGCTTGATGACTTCCGGGTCGCTCGTGTCCTGCTTCTGCGCGACCTGACTCATCATTAGATGCTGCTGCACGAGCCAGACGACGAGCTCCGTATCTTCGGCGCCGATGTCGTGCTCGCGACAGAAGCGCCGGGCGTCGGCCATGCCGAGCGTGGAATGATCGCCGCCACGGCCCTTCGCGATATCGTGAAAGAGCGCCGCGACGTAAAGCACCCACGGACGCTCGAAGTTGCCCATCAACTGGCTGCAGAACGGATACTCGTGCGCATGCTCGGCAATCGCGAAGCGCCGCAGGTTGCGCAGCACCATGAGGATGTGCTGATCGACGGTGTAGACGTGATAGAGATCGTGCTGCATCTGCCCGACGATGCGCCGGAAGTTCAGCAGGTAGCGGCCGAGCACGCTCGTCTGATTCATCAGGCGGAACGCATGCGTAATGCCTTCGGGCTGCTTGAGAATCTCCATGAAAAGCCGCCGGTTCTCCGGATCGCGCCGCCAGTCGCGGTCCATCAGATCGCGTGCGTTGTAGATCGCCCGCAGCGTGCGCGCGGAAAATCCCTTGATGCCGCGCGTCTGTTCATACAGCAGAAACGCTTCGAGAATCGCGTGCGGCTCGCGCTCGAAGACATCGTCGCGGGCGATTTCGAGCATGCCTTGCTTTTCGACGAAGCGCCCGTTGATCACGCGCGTGATGCCGCTCGTCGACGGGAAAAGTTGGGCCTCGACGTTCTGAATCAGGATCGTCGCGAGTTGCGTGACTGCCTTCGCCGCCCAGTAGTAGCGGCGCATCAACTGCTCGCTCGCGCGCTTAGCGGCGGTCGCCTTGAAGCCGAAGCTCTCCGCGAGCGGCGTCTGCAGATCGAAAACGAGAATGTCCTGGCGGCGCTTCGCGATCACGTGCAGCCGCGCGCGCAGCGCCTTCAGAAAGCCTTCGTTGCGCCGCAGTTCGCGTGCTTCGCGCTCGGTGATGAGCCCGCACGTATCGAGTTCGCGCCAGTTGCTGCCAAAGCCCGCCGCGCGCGCGATCCACAGAATCAGTTGCAGATCGCGCAGGCCGCCGGGGCTCTCCTTGATGTTCGGCTCGAGGCTGTAGGGCGTGTCCTGAAACTTCGCGTGACGCTGACGCATTTCCAGCACTTTCGCCTGGAAGAACGCGCGCGGATCGAGCGTCTCGCGATAGCGCGCCGAGAAACGCTGGAACAGCGGCAGGTCGCCGCAGATGCGCCGCGCTTCGAGCAGCGAGGTCTGCACGGTGATGTCGTTCCCGGATTCGGCGATGCATTGCTCGACAGAACGCACGCTGCTGCCGATATCGAGTCCCAGATCCCACGCCATGCCGATGAAACGCTCGACGCGGCCGTTCAGGTCCGCATGGTTCGCTTGCGGCGATGGCTCGGGGAGAAGCACGAGAATATCGACGTCCGAATAGGGCGCGAGCTCGCCGCGCCCATATCCGCCGACGGCGACGAGCGCCGCGCTCTCGGGCATGCCGCAGGCGGCCCACGCGCCTTTGAGGACGTCGTCGGTGGCGCGGGCGAGCGCGTGCATCAGCGGCTCGACGCTCGACGCCGTCCCGAAGCGTTCGACGAGCGCCGCCTTCGCCACCTTGTAGGCGGCGCGCAACGTTTCACAGGGCGTGGCGACAGCGGCGGTTACGCTCATGAATGGAAAGTGGCGAGGACGGCGAAAGAATGCGCCCGCGTGCGTGCACGGCGAGCGCCGGGAGAGGTGAAATCAGGCGGTCGCGGCGATCAGTTGCGAGCGCGCCTGCGTGCCCGCAGAGACCGTCAGCACGTCGTAGCCGGTCGGCGTGACGAGCACCGTGTGCTCCCACTGCGCCGAGAGGCTGCGGTCGCGCGTCTTGACGGTCCACTGGTCCGGCATCGTGCGGATTTCGCGGCGGCCCGCGTTGATCATCGGCTCGACGGTGAAAATCATGCCGGCCTGCAGTTCGATGCCCGTGCCCGGACGGCCGTAGTGCAGCACCTGCGGCTCTTCGTGGAACACCTGCCCGATGCCGTGGCCGCAGTATTCCCGCACGACGCTGTAGCCTTGCGCTTCTGCATGCTTCTGGATCGCCGCGCCGATGTCGCCCAGATGCGCGCCGGGGCGCACCTGATCTATGCCGAGCCACATGCAGTCGAACGTGGTCTGGACGAGGCGTTTCGCCAGGATCGAACCTTCGCCGACGATGAACATCCGGCTCGTATCGCCGAAATAGCCGTTCTTGATGACGGTGACGTCGATATTCAGCGCGTCGCCGTTCTTCAACGCCTTTTCGCCGGGAATGCCGTGACAGATCACGTCGTTCACGGAGATGCAGGTGGCTTTCGGGTACGGCGGGTAGCCGGGCGGCTGGTAATTCAGCGGTGCGGGAACGGTGCCCTGTTCCTTCACCATATATTCGTGACAGAGACGGTCGAGCGCTTCGGTCGTCACGCCGGGAACGATATGCGGCGTAATGAAATCGAGCACTTCGCTGGCGAGCCGGCAGGCGACGCGCATCTGCGCGATATCGTGTTCGTTTTTCAGCGTAATGGACATGACTTGGCCCGAAATGCGTGTATGCGGGAGTGAGCCGCGAAAGCGGCATTATCGCACCATAAGAAATGTGCCGCACCCGGTTAGTTTGGGGCGGGCGGCGCGGCGGCAAGCGGGAAGTTCGAAAAGGCGCGGTGTGACGGCTCGTCGTACGGCTTGAGGCGAGTAATCCTCACATGCTATACTCGAAGGCTAAGTCGTGATCCACATTGCCGTCATGATTTCCTATGACAATCTACGGCAAAACAGCGCGGATCACGGTTTGGAAAGTAGTTTTAAGTCGATTCGCAAGCCGGCGCACCCAGGGTGTCCGGCGTCCGGAAACCAAAACCACCGGGCGCAGGATGCGGCAGCCGGCTTAAGACCCAACCCTCGCGGAGAATTTCATGGCAGTCACGATGCGTCAAATGCTGGAAGCCGGTGTCCACTTCGGTCACCAAACGCGCTTCTGGAACCCCAAGATGGCCCCGTACATCTTCGGTCATCGCAACAAGATTCACATCATCAACCTCGAAAAGACGCTGCCGCTCTACAACGACGCGCTGAAGTACGTGCGCCAGTTGGCAGCGAACCGCGGCACGATTCTTTTCGTCGGCACGAAGCGTCAGTCGCGCGACACGATCGCTCAGGAAGCAGCGCGCGCAGGCATGCCGTTCGTCAACGCCCGCTGGCTCGGCGGCATGATGACCAACTTCAAGACGCTGAAAGTTTCGATCAAGCGCCTGAAGGACATGGAAGCGGCGCTGGAATCGGGCGAAACCGAGCGCATGAGCAAGAAGGAAGCGCTCCTGTTCGAACGCGAAATGGTCAAGCTGCAAAAGTCGATCGGCGGCGTGAAGGACATGGGCGGCATCCCGGACGCGATGTTCGTCATCGACGTCGGCTATCACAAGATTGCCGTCACGGAAGCCAAGAAGCTCGGCATTCCGGTCATCGCCGTGGTCGACACGAACCACTCGCCGGAAGGCATCGACTACGTCATCCCGGGTAACGACGACGCATCCAAGGCCGTGTCGCTGTACGCTCAGGGCGTTGCCGACGCGATCCTCGAAGGCCGCGCAAACGCAGTGAACGACGTCGTTCAGGCCGTCCGTAACGGCGAAGGCGACGAGTTCGTCGAGGTCAACGCAGAGGCGTAATCGAGCCCTGTGGCCGACAAAAAAGGGGGCTTTGAGAAAGGCCCCTTTTTTTTAGTCGCGCATTTGCCAAAGCGATAGAAGTGTCAATTTTCCTGCCGTGGGCGCGCTGTAAAGCCGGCGGCACGTATCAAACAGACCCAAGGAGCGAATGATGGCGGCAATTACCGCAAGCATGGTGGCAGAACTGCGCGCGAAGACCGATGCGCCGATGATGGAATGCAAGAAGGCGCTGACGGAAGCCGACGGCGACATGGCGCGCGCGGAAGAACTGCTGCGCGTCAAGCTCGGCAACAAGGCGAGCAAGGCGGCATCGCGCGTGACGGCTGAAGGCATCGTGACGGCGCACGTCGAAGGCGGCGTGGGCGCGCTCGTCGAACTGAACTGCGAAACCGACTTCGTCGCGAAGAACGACGACTTCATGGCTTTCGGCAAGACCGTCGCCGAACTCGTGGCGAAGCAAAACCCGGCGGACGTCGCAGCCCTGTCGGCGCTGCCGCTCGAAAGCTCGACGGTCGACGCCGTGCGTCTCGCGCTCGTCGGCAAGATCGGCGAAAACCTGTCGATCCGCCGTTTCGTGCGCTTCGAAACCGCGAACAAGATCGCGTCGTACCTGCACGGTACGCGCATCGGCGTGCTGGTCGAGTTCGCCGGCGCGGACGAGCAGATCGGCAAGGACGTCGCGATGCACGTTGCCGCGATGAAGCCGGTTTCGCTGTCGTCGGACGAAGTGCCGGCCGACCTGATCGCCAAGGAACGCAGCATCGCCGAGCAGAAGGCCGCCGAGTCGGGCAAGCCGGCCGAGATCGTCGCGAAGATGGTCGACGGCTCGATCCAGAAGTACCTGAAGGAAGTGTCGCTGCTGAACCAGCCGTTCGTGAAGAACGACAAGCAGACGATCGAACAGATGCTCAAGGCGGGCAACGCGTCGGTGCAGAAGTTCGCGCTGTTCGTGGTCGGCGAGGGCATCGAGAAGCGTCAGGACGACTTCGCGGCCGAAGTCGCGGCGCAAGTCGCGGCGGCCAAGCAGTCCTAAGGCTCGCTTAAGGCGCGTGTGTTGTGATAGACGGCGGCGCGCCGGGCCCGCAGTACCTGCGGCGGAACATTCCGCCGCGCGCAATTCAGCGATCCGGATCGCACCAGCAGCGGGCGCGTTAGGCTAGGGAAAACCCTGATCTATCGCGCCCGCCGCCCGATCCGGCCCGCTTGCGGTAAGTAATGTTTCACCCCTACAGTTCTACGTTGTTGCAACCCTCCTCGGCGCGATCGGAACCTCATATGCCCACAGCCTACAAACGCGTACTCCTCAAACTCTCCGGCGAAGCCCTGATGGGCGACGATGCCTTCGGCATCAATCGCGCAACGATCGAAAGGATGGTGGCGGATGTCGCGGAGGTGGTGCGGATCGGGACGCAGCTCGCCGTCGTCATCGGCGGCGGCAATATCTTCCGCGGTGTGGCGGGCGGCGCGGCCGGCATGGATCGCGCGACGGCCGACTACATGGGCATGCTCGCCACGATGATGAATGCGCTCGCGCTGCAGGACGCCATGCGCCACGCGGGCATCGAAGCGCGCGTGCAGTCGGCGCTGCGCATGGATCAGGTGGTCGAGCCGTACATCCGCCCGCGCGCCATTCGCCAGCTCGAAGAGGGCAAGGTCGTGATCTTCGCGGCCGGCACGGGCAATCCGTTCTTCACGACGGACACGGCCGCCGCGCTGCGCGGTTCGGAAATCGGCGCCGAAGTGGTGTTGAAGGCGACGAAGGTCGATGGCGTATACTCCGCCGACCCGAAAAAGGATCCGCACGCGACGCGCTACAGCACGATCAGCTTCGACGAAGCCATCGGCAAGAACCTTCAGGTGATGGACGCCACCGCGTTCGCGCTGTGCCGCGACCAGAAGCTGCCGATTCGCGTGTTCTCCATCACGAAGCCGGGCGCATTGAAGCGCATCGTGCAGGGCGACGACGAAGGTACGCTCGTCCACGTGTAAACTCTCGCGATATCAGGCGCCGCGCGGCGGGCGGGAAGCCTCGCGCGGGACGCGCCGCTATCGCCGGTAAAACCCAGGTTTGGAGGTTCAAAATGAGTGTGGCTGACATCAAGAAAAGCGTCGACCAGAAGATGCAGCGGTCGATCGAAGCCTTCAAGGCCGATCTCGCCAAGATTCGCACGGGCCGCGCCCACACGGGTCTGCTCGACCACATCCAGGTCGACTACTACGGCTCGAATGTGCCCATTTCCCAGGTTGCGAACATGACGCTCGTCGATGCCCGCACGATCGGCGTGCAGCCGTGGGAAAAGAAGATGGTCGCCGTGATCGAGAAAGCGATCCGCGAATCCGATCTCGGCCTGAACCCGGCCACGCAGGGCGACCTGATCCGCGTGCCGATGCCCGCGCTCACCGAAGAGCGCCGCCGCGAACTCACGAAGGTCGTGAAGAGCGAAGGCGAGACCGCGAAGGTCGCCGTGCGCAACCTGCGCCGCGACGCGAACGATCAACTGAAGAAATCCGTGAAGGACAAGGAGATTTCGGAAGACGACGAGCGCCGCGCGAGCGAGGAAGTGCAGAAGCTCACCGACAAGTTCGTCGCCGAGATCGACAAGCTCGTCCAGACCAAAGAATCCGAAATCATGACGGTGTGAGGCCGTAGAGACGGTTCTGCCAGCCCCGGGGGTTATACATTCGGGCTGGCTCTCACTCCTTCAGATTCCCAGATTCAGCGGCCATGACCTATACCAGTTCCACCGTTACCGTGCCCGATGTCGCGGCTGTCCCGCGCCACGTCGCGATCATCATGGACGGCAATGGCCGATGGGCGACGGAGCGCCGCCTGCCGCGCGTCGCCGGTCATACGCGCGGCGTCGATGCGGTTCGCGCGACCGTCGAAAGCTGCGCGCGGCGCGGCGTCGAATTCGTCACGCTCTTCGCATTCAGTTCCGAAAACTGGCGCCGTCCGACCGACGAAGTGTCGTTCCTGATGCGCCTGTTCGTCACCGCGCTCGAACGCGAGATCGGCAAGCTGCACGCCAACGGCATTCGCCTGCGCGTCGTCGGCGACATCAGCATGTTCGACGACCGCATTCGCGCGCTGATCCAGCGCGCCGAAACCAAGACCGCCCGCAATACGCGGCTCACGCTGACCATCGCCGCCAACTACGGCGGGCGCTGGGACATCATGCAGGCGACGAAGAAGCTCATCGCCGAGTCGCTCGAAACGGGCACGCCCGCGCGCGTGGACGACGAGTCGTTCGCCGCCCATCTCGCGATGGCCTACGCGCCGGAGCCGGATCTCTTCATCCGCACGGGCGGCGAGCAGCGCATCAGCAATTTCCTGCTGTGGCAGCTCGCGTACACCGAGTTTTATTTCACCGACATCTACTGGCCCGACTTCGACGCCGACGCGCTGGATCGCGCGATCGCTTCCTACGGCGGCCGCGAGCGCCGTTTCGGGCGCACGAGCGCGCAACTCGCTTCCCAATCGCAGAAGGCCGACACCCTTTCATGCTAAGAACCCGTGTTATCACGGCAATCGTCCTGCTCGCGGTACTCGTGCCGATTACGCTGTTCGCGCCGATCGGCGCGTTCGGAGCGCTCATCGGTTTCGTCGTGGTGTTCGCGGCCTGGGAATGGGGGCGTTTGCTCAAGCTGAATGGCGCGGGGCCGGTCGCCTACGCGCTCGTCGCGGGGCTCGCGCTCATTTTCAGCACGTTTCTCGGCATCAAGTCGACGCCGCTGTATCAGATGGCCGCAATTTTCTGGGTGCTGGCCGGTCCCTACGCGTTGCTGCGCAAGCCCGCGCTGGCCGCCCACACGTGGCGCGCGTTCCTGCTCTTCGCGGGGATCGTCGTGTTTCTGGCCTGCTGGCACGCCGTCGTCGACGCGCGCACGCGGGGCGTGGCCTTCGTGCTATCGCTTCTGCTAGTAGTCTGGCTGGCTGACATAGGTGCATACTTCGCCGGAAAAGCGCTCGGCCGCCATAAACTCGCTCCGTCGATCAGCCCGGGCAAGACCTGGGAGGGCGCCATCGGCGGGTGGCTCGCCGTCATCGTCATCGGTGCGCTCGCCGCCGCCACCAACTTTTATGCGCCTACCGTATTCACGGCCTTTGTCGGGCATCTCGGCTGGGATCGCTCGTTCGTCGCGCTTTCCGTGCTGGTCGCGTTCAGCGTGGTCGGCGACCTGTTCGAGTCGCTTCTGAAGCGCCAGGCCGGCGTCAAGGACTCGAGCGGCCTCTTGCCGGGTCACGGCGGCGTCCTCGACCGCATCGACGCATTGTTGCCGGTGTTGCCGATCGCATTGCTCATGCTCGGCTAATCGGCTAGAGAAGAATTTATGCAAAAACGTCTCACATTGCTCGGCTCCACGGGCTCGATCGGCGACAGCACGCTCGACGTCGTGGCGCGGCATCCGGACCGCTTCTCGGTCTACGCGCTCACCGCTCACCGCAACGGCGACAAGCTCGTCGCCCAGTGCCTGAAATTCCAGCCCGAAGTCGCGGTCGTCGGCGACGCCGAAACGGCGGTGCGCGTCGCGGCCGCGTTGCGCGCGCAAGGCTGCAAGACCGAAGTGACGCACGGCCCGGAAGCGCTCGTCGAGGTCGCCCGCGCGGCTCAGTGCGACACGGTCGTCGCAGCCATCGTCGGCGCGGCGGGCCTCGCGCCCACGCTTGCCGCCGCACGCGCCGGCAAGCGCATCCTGCTCGCGAACAAGGAAGCGCTCGTGATGTCCGGCCAGATTTTCATGGACGCCGTGCGCGACAACGGCGCGATCCTGCTGCCGGTCGACAGCGAGCACAACGCCGTGTTCCAGTGCCTGCCGCCTTGCGCGGACAAGGAAGCACAGATGCACGGCGGCGTGTCGAAGATCATCCTGACGGCCTCGGGCGGCCCGTTCCGCACGCGCGAGCCGGCGACGCTCGTCAACGTCACGCCCGAGGAAGCCGTCAAGCATCCGAACTGGGCGATGGGCCGCAAGATCTCCGTCGATTCCGCGACGATGATGAACAAGGGCCTCGAAGTGATCGAGGCGCACTGGCTCTTCGATCTGCCGGGATCGCGCATCGAGGTGCTGATCCATCCGCAGAGCGTGATTCATTCGATGGTTTCCTACGCCGACGGCTCGGTCCTCGCGCAACTCGGCAATCCGGACATGCGCACGCCGATCGCGCACGCGCTGGCGTATCCTGATCGTGTGAATTCGGGCGTGGCGCCGCTGGATCTGGCGCAGATCGCCACGCTCACGTTCGAAAAGCCGGATTTCACGCGTTTTCCCTGCCTCGCGCTGGCCATTCAGGCGCTCGAAGCGGGCGGCATCGCGAGCGCCGCGCTGAACGCGGCCAACGAAATCGCCGTGGAAGCGTTCCTGGAGCGCCGTATCGGCTTCATGGCGATCGGCGGCGTGGTCGAGCGCGTGCTGAACGACCTGCCGAACACGAGCGCCGCGACGCTGGCCGACGTCCTCGCCGCCGATGCGAACGCGCGCCGTCTCGCATCCCGTTTCGTCGCTGAGCTCACCGCGAGCGCGCCGGGCGCCGAACCCATCGCCCATTGAGGCCGTCATGAACTTTCTGACCGAAATCGTCGCCTTCGTCGTAGCGATAGGCGTACTCGTCGTCGTCCACGAATTCGGTCACTACAGCGTCGCGCGGCTGTGCGGCGTGAAAGTGCTGCGATTCTCGGTCGGCTTCGGCAAGCCGCTCGTGCAATGGGTCAGCAAGAAGACGGGCGTCGAATGGACGATCGCCGCGCTGCCGCTCGGCGGCTACGTGAAGATGCTCGACGAGCGCGAGATCGATCCCGACAGCGGCACGAAGATTCCCGTCGAAGACCTGCCGCGCGCCTTCAACCGTCAGAGCGTCGCCAAGCGGATCGCGATCGTCGCGGCGGGGCCCGTCGCCAACTTCCTGCTCGCGATCGCGCTCTTTTCCGCCGTGTTCGCGGGCGGCGTGACCGAGCCCGCCGCGATCGTCTCGCAGCCCGCGCCCGACACGGCGGCGGCGCACGCGGGTTTCGAAGGCGGCGAAACGGTTCTCTCGATGCGCGACGCGCAAGCCGGCGAAACGCATCCGATCCGCTCGTGGTCCGATCTGCGCTGGAAGTTGCTCGACGCGTCGTTCGATCATCGGCGCGTCGTGCTGACGGCGAAGACGCACGACGGCACGTTCGATTTCCCGGTGACGGTCGCCGGCATCACGGACGCAGAGGCCGATCAGGATTTCATGGACAAGCTCGGCTTCGCGCCGGGCGGCGGCACGCTGACCGTCGCGGGCGTCGAGCCGGGCAGCGCTGCGCAAAAGAGCGGGCTGAAGCAGGGCGACATGCTGCGTGCGATCGATGGCCGCAGCGTCGACAACGCAACGAGCTTCATCGACTACGTGAAGGCACATGGCGCGAAGCCCGTCACGCTTTTGATCGAGCGCAACGGCAAGCGCGAATCCGTGCAGATCGTGCCGGACCTGAAGCACGATGCGTCGTCGGGCAAGGAAATCGGCCGTATCGGCGCGGCGCTCGCGAATCAGTTGCCGACCGTGGACGTGCGTTACGGGCCGCTCGAAAGCCTGCGCCTCGGCGTGAACCGCACGTGGGACATCAGCATCTATTCGCTGCGCATGTTCGGCCGGATGGTCGTGGGCGAGGCGTCGCTCAAGAATCTCTCGGGGCCGGTCACCATCGCCGACTATGCGGGCAAGAGCGCAAGGCTCGGCGTGGCGGCCTTCGTCTCGTTTCTGGCGCTCGTCAGTATCAGCCTCGGCGTATTGAACTTGTTACCGATTCCGGTTTTGGACGGTGGGCATCTGTTATATTATTTGGTTGAGGCTGTTACCGGCAAGGCTATATCCGATCGCTGGCAGCTGGTTCTGCAAAGGGCGGGCCTGGTCTGCATCGTCGCATTGTCGATGATCGCGCTATTCAACGACCTCGCTCGTCTGATTCGTTTTTGATCCACTTTGACAATTTCTGGCGGCGCCCTTCGAGCGACCGCCGGAACGAATGCAGCTTTAAATACTGGGGAAGCACGTTGTTCAAACCTCATCGCTTTGTTCCTAAGACGGCTGTGGCCGCGGCGCTCGCCGCAACGGGTATGGCGGCACACGCCACCACGCCGTTCGTCGTGCAGGATATTCGGATCGACGGTCTCCAACGCATCGAGCCGGGCTCCGTGTTCGCTTACCTGCCGATCAAGCAAGGCGACACCTTCACCGACGACAAGGCCTCCGAAGCGATTCGCGCGCTCTACGCGACGGGCTTCTTCAACGACGTTCAGATCGCCACCGAAGGCAATGTGGTGATCGTCCAGGTGCAGGAGCGCCCGGCCATCTCGGCCATCGATTTCGCCGGCCTGCACGAGTTCGACAAGGACAATCTCACGAAGGCGCTGCGCTCGGTCGGTCTGTCGCAAGGCCGTTCGTACGACAAGGCGCTCGTCGACAAGGCGGAGCAGGAGCTCAAGCGCCAGTATCTGACGCGCGGTTACTACGCGGCGGAAGTCACGACCACCGTGACGCCGGTGGACCGCAACCGCGTCGCCATTCTGTTTTCCGTTGCCGAAGGTCCGAGCGCGAAGATCCGCCAGATCAACTTCGTCGGCAACAAGGCGGTGAGTTCGGGCACGCTGCTCGGAGAAATGCAGCTCTCCACGCCGAACTGGTTCTCGTGGTACACGAAGAGCGACCTTTACGCGAAGGAAAAGCTCACGGGCGACCTCGAGAACGTGCGCTCGTACTACCTGAACCGCGGTTACCTCGAGTTCAGCATCGATTCCACGCAGGTCTCGATCTCGCCGGACAAGAAGGACATGTATCTGACGATCGCCGTGCACGAAGGCGAGCCGTACAAGATCAGCAGCATCAAGCTCTCGGGCAATCTGCTCGACCGCGAGGCCGAACTCAACAAGCTCATCAAGATCAAGCCGGGCGAGCGCTTCTCGGCCGAAAAGCTGCAGGCGACGACCAAGTCGATCGTCGACAAGCTCGGCGAATACGGCTACGCGTTCGCGCAGGTCAACGCCCAGCCGCAGATCGATCAGTCGAACCACACCGTGGCGCTCACGCTGCAAGTCGACCCGAGCCGCCGCGTGTACGTGCGGCGCGTGAACATCGTCGGCAATACGCGCACGCGCGACGAAGTGGTGCGCCGCGAAATGCGTCAGCTCGAAAGCTCGTGGTTCGATTCGAGCCGCCTCGCGTTGTCGAAGGACCGCGTCAACCGTCTCGGCTACTTCACCGACGTGGACGTCACCACGACGCCCGTGGAAGGCACGAACGACCAGGTCGACGTGGACGTGAAGGTCGCGGAAAAGCCGACCGGCGCGATCACGCTGGGCGCGGGCTTTTCGTCGACGGACAAGGTGGTGCTCTCGGCGGGCGTGTCGCAGGACAACGTGTTCGGCTCGGGCACGAGTCTCGCAGTCAACGTGAACACCGCGAAGACGTACCGCACGCTGACCGTGACTCAGGTCGATCCGTACTTCACGATCGACGGCATCAAGCGCATCACCGACGCGTACTACCGCACGTATCAGCCGCTGTACTACTCGACCGATTCGAGCTTCAAGATCGTGACGATGGGCGCGGACACCAAGTTCGGCATCCCGTTCTCCGAGCAGGACACGGTGTTCTTCGGCGTCGGCGCCGAACAGAACACGATGGACGTCGACTCGAACACGCCGCAGTCGTACATCAACTACGTGAACGAGTTCGGGCGCGTGGTGAACAACTATCCGCTGACGATGGGCTGGTCGCGCGACAATCGCGACAGCGCGCTCGTCCCGAGCCGCGGCTACTACATCCAGTCGAACGCGGAGTACGGCACGCCGCTCGGCAACACGACGTACGCGAAGTTCGACGCGCAGTTCCAGTACTACTATTCGTTCGCGCGCGGCTTCGTGCTCGGCTTCAACCTGCAGGGCGGTTACGGCAAGGGTCTGCAAGGCCAGACGTACCCGATCTTCAAGAACTACTATGCGGGTGGTATCGGCTCGGTGCGCGGCTATTCGCCGAGTTCGCTGGGTCCGCGCGACTCGAAGACGAGCGACCCGATCGGCGGTTCGCGCATGGCGGTCGGCAACATCGAACTGACTTTCCCGCTGCCGGGCACAGGTTACGACCGCACGCTGCGTGTCTTCACCTTCCTCGATGCCGGTAACGTCTGGGGCGACCCGAACCAGGGTGGCACGAGCGGCGGCGCGAACGGCTTGCGCTACGGCTACGGCGTGGGTCTCGCGTGGATTTCGCCGATCGGCCCGCTCAAGCTGAGCCTCGGTTTCCCGCTGCAGAAGCACGACGGCGACCAGTATCAGAAGTTCCAGTTCCAGATCGGTACGGCCTTCTAAGCGGCACGCCGACGGAAACGAACTTCATCCATTCAGACGTAACGTGAGGAACACTTTGGGAACCGGTAAGCATTCGAAACATAGGGCGCTGGCGCTTGCGTTGTCGATGGTTCTCGGCCTGGGCACGGCGATCTCCGCCAGTGCTCAGGAAGCGCGCATCGCTGCGGTGAATTCGGACCGCATCCTGCGCGAATCGACGGCGGCGAAAGCGGCCCAGTCGAAGCTCGAGCAGGAATTTTCCAAGCGTGACAAGGCGTTGCAGGACATGGCGCAGCGCCTGAAGGCGATGTCGGACAACATCGATAAAAACGGTTCCTCGATGTCGCCGACCGATCGCGCGGCGCGCCAGCGCGACCTCGCGCAACTCGACGCGGACTTTCAGCGCAAGCAGCGCGAATTCCGCGAAGATCTGAACCAGCGCCGCAACGAGGAACTCGCGGCGGTGCTGGATCGCGCGAACAAGGTGATCAAGCAGATCGCGGAACAGCAGCACTACGATTTGATCGTGCAAGAGGCGGTGTACGTGAGCCCGCGCATCGACATCACGGATCAGGTGCTGAAGGCGCTGGCGGCGGGCGCGACCGGCACCGGTTCGCTCACGAGCCCGAACTGACGAGGACTCAGACGAGATGGCATCAGGTATGGCGATTACCCTCGACGAACTGGTGAAGCGCTTCGGCGGCGAGGTGATCGGCGACGGCGCGCACGCGGTCGGGAGTCTCGCACCCCTCGACAAGGCAGGCTCCGCGCAACTCGCGTTTCTCGCGAACCAGAAGTATCTGCCGCAGGTCGAGACGACGCGCGCCGGCGCAGTGCTGATTTCTCCCGACGATCTCGTGAAAGTGACGAATCGCGCGGGCAGTAATTTCATCGTCACGCCGAACCCCTACGCTTATTTCGCGCGCGTGGCCCAGGCGTTCATCGACCTGGCGACGCCCAAAGCGAGGCCGGGCGTGCATCCGAGCGCGTCTGTCGATCCGGACGCGAAGGTCGCGGCGAGCGCCGTGATCGGAGCGCACGTGACGGTGGAGGCGGGCGCGGTCATCGGCGAGCGCGTGAAGCTGGATGCGGGCGTGGTCGTCGGTCGCGGCGTGAAGCTCGGCGACGACGTGCATCTGTATCCCAATGTCACCGTGTATCACGGCTGCAGGCTCGGCGCGCGCGTGATCGTGCACGCGGGCGCGGTGATCGGCGCGGACGGCTTCGGCTTCGCGCCGGATTTCGTCGGCGAAGGCGAGGCGCGCACCGGGAGCTGGGTGAAGATTCCGCAGGTCGGCGCGGTGGATATTGCGGACGACGTTGAAATCGGCGCGAACACCACGATCGATCGCGGCGCGATGGCGGATACCGTCATCGAGGAATGCGTGAAGATCGACAACCTCGTGCAGATCGGTCACAACTGCCGCATCGGCGCGTATACGGTGATCGCCGGCTGCGCGGGCATCGCGGGCAGTACGAGCATCGGCAAGCATTGCATGATCGGCGGGGCGGTGGGTATCGCGGGCCATGTGACGCTCGCGGACTATGTGATCGTCACGGCGCAATCGGGCGTCTCGAAGTCGCTGCTGAAGCCCGGCATGTACACCAGCGCGTTTCCGGCCGTGCCGCACGGCGACTGGAACAAGAGCGCGGCCATCATGCGCAATCTGGACAAGATGCGCGACCGCATCAAGGCGCTGGAAACAGCGCTCGCCGATGCGGGCAAGCGTGACGAGACGAGCGGCGGCGCCTGAGCGCCAGGCTCGTTTCAGACGAAGAACGAACCTCGAACAGAGCGGGCCCGTTCAAAGCCGCCGAAGCGAGAAAGCAATTTCGGGCGGGCATCCGATACGGCCCGCCATCCAAATTTCCGCGCCCGACGCGCGCGTGAGCAGAACGACCATGAGCACAGAAAAAATCAATCTCGACATCCACAAGATCCTCACGCTGCTGCCGCATCGCTATCCGATCCTGCTCGTGGATCGCGTGCTCGAACTTGAGCCGCACAAGAGCATCAAAGCATTGAAGAACGTGACGATCAACGAGCCGTACTTCCAGGGCCACTTTCCGACGCGTCCGGTCATGCCGGGCGTGCTGATTCTCGAAGCGCTCGCGCAGACGGCGGCGCTCCTGACGTTCGCGGAAGAGCCGCACGATCCGACCAACACGCTCTACTACTTCGTCGGCATCGACGGCGCGCGCTTCAAGCGCGTGGTGGAGCCGGGCGATCAGTTGATCCTCAACGTCACGTTCGAGCGGTACATGCGAGGCATCTGGAAGTTCAAGGCGCGCGCCGAGGTCGACGGCACGACCGCCGCCGAAGCCGAGCTCATGTGTACCGTCAAGAGCACGGACGCCTGAGCGCGTCGGCGTTCACCCCGCGTTCATCGTAACGAGCAGCACGAACAGCATAGGCGAAATGCGCATGAGCAAGATTCACCCAACCGCGATCATCGAGCCGGGCGCCCAGCTCGACGAGTCCGTCGAGATCGGGCCGTACGCGATCGTCGGTTCGCACGTCGTGATCGGCGCGGGCACGACCGTCGGCTCGCATAGCGTGATCGAAGGCCACACGACGATCGGCCGCGAAAACACCATCGGCCATTACGCATCGATCGGCGGCCGCCCGCAGGACATGAAGTACAAGGGCGAACCGACGCGCCTCGAAATCGGCGACCGCAACACCATCCGCGAATTCACGACGCTGCACACGGGCACGGCGCAGGATCAGGGCCTGACGTCCATCGGCAGCGATTGCTGGATCATGGCGTATGTGCACGTCGGCCACGACTGCCGGCTCGGCGACAACGTCATCATGTCGAGCAACGCGCAACTGGCCGGACACGTGCTCGTCGGCGATCACGCGATCGTCGGCGGCATGTCGGGCGTGCATCAGTTCGTGCGCATCGGCGCGCATTCGATGCTCGGCGGCGCGTCGGCGCTCGTGCAGGACGTGCCGCCTTTCGTGATCGCCGCCGGCAACAAGGCCGAGCCGCATGGCATCAACGTGGAAGGACTGCGCCGCCGCGGCTTCACGCCGGATGCGATTTCCGCGCTGCGCTCGGCGTATCGCATCGTCTACAAGAGCGGTCTGTCGCTCGAAGAGGCGAAGGCGCAGTTGAAGGAACTGAGCACGGCGGGCGGCGAGGGCGACGAACCTGTCAAGGCATTTTCCGATTTCATCGCGGCGTCGCAGCGCGGCATCATCCGCTAGACACGCCGCCCGATGACCCTGATCACCCACCCGCCACGCGTCGCGATGGTCGCGGGCGAGCCGTCCGGCGACCTGCTCGCGGCCTCGCTGCTGAAGGGCCTGAGGCAAACGCTGCCGGAAGGCACGCGCTATAGCGGCATCGGCGGCCCGCGCATGACGGCCGAAGGCTTCGAAGCGCACTGGCCGATGGACAAGCTGACCGTGCGCGGCTATGTCGAAGCGCTCAAGCACATCCCCGAAATTCTCGGCATCCGCAACGAAATCAAGCGTCAGTTGCTTGCGGAGCCGCCGTCGGTGTTCATCGGCGTGGACGCGCCGGATTTCAATTTCGGCCTCGAACAGCCGCTGCGCGAAGCCGGCATTCCGACCGTGCATTTCGTGTGTCCGTCGATCTGGGCGTGGCGCGGCGGCCGCATCAAGAAGATTGTGAAAGCGGTCGATCACATGCTGTGCGTGTTTCCGTTCGAGACCGCGCTGCTGGAGAAGGCGGGCGTGGCGACGAGCTACGTCGGTCATCCGCTCGCCGACGAGATTCCGCTCGAACCCGACGTCGCGGGCGCGCGCCGCGAACTCGGCATCGCGGAAGGCGGACCGGTGATCGCCGTGCTGCCGGGCAGCCGCCGCTCGGAAATTTCGCTGATCGGCCCGACGTTTTTCGACGCCATGGAGCTGATGCAGCTTCGCGAGCCCGGCGTGCGCTTCCTGATGCCCGCCGCGAATCCGGCGTTGCGCGCGTTGCTGCAACCGCTCGTGGACGCGCATCCGCATCTGTCGCTGACGATCACCGATGGCCGCGCGCAAACCGCGATGACCGCCGCCGACGCGATCCTCGTGAAAAGCGGCACCGTGACGCTCGAAGCGGCGCTGCTCAAGAAGCCGATGGTCATCTCGTACAAGGTGCCCTGGCTGACGGGTCAGATCATGAAGCGGCAGGGTTATCTGCCGTACGTCGGCTTGCCGAACATTCTGGCGGGCCGCTTCGTCGTGCCGGAGATCCTCCAGCACTTCGCGACGCCCGAAGCGCTCGCCGACGCAACGCTGAAACAGTTGAACGACGACGCCAACCGCCGTACCCTGACGGAAATCTTCACCGACATGCACATCGCGCTGCGCCAGAACACGGCGCAGAAGGCGGCCGAGGCGGTCGCGCGGGTGCTCGAAACGCGGAGGCCGCGATAATGGCGGCGAAACGGCCGGCTCAGGCGGGACTCGATTTCAGTTCACCTTTCGACATCATCTGCGGCGTCGACGAGGCGGGGCGCGGTCCGCTGGCCGGCCCGGTCGTGGCGGCCGCCGTGATCTTCGATCCGGCCAAACCGCGCATCAACGGTCTCGACGATTCCAAAGCGCTGACCGCCAGACGGCGCGAGGAGCTTTACGAAAAGATCGTCGATCGCGCGCTCGCGTATTGCATCGCATCGGCGAGCGTCGAGGAAATCGACACGATCAACATCCTGCATGCGAGCATGCTCGCGATGAAGCGCGCGGTGGAAGGGCTGTCGGTCATGCCGACGCTCGTCAAGGTCGACGGCAACCGCTGCCCGATGCTGTCGATTCGGGCGGAAGCCGTGATCGGTGGCGATGCGCTGATCAAGCAGATTTCGGCGGCGTCGATTCTCGCGAAGGTCACGCGCGACCGCATGCTGGTCGAGCTTCACGAAACCTTCCCCATGTACGGCTTCGACGCGCACGCCGGCTACGGCACGCCGCAGCATCTGCGGGCGTTGCGCGAGCATGGCCCGTGCGAGCATCATCGGCGTTCGTTTGCGCCGGTGCGCGAGGCGCATGCGCTCGTGTTCGGTTCGGTGCTGCCCGAGATCGCGCCCGAAGTGCTGCAGGTCGCATCGACGCTCGACAACGATCCCGATTCGCTCGCCTTCTGAGCGGCATTCAATTCAACGTGAAATCCATCACTTCGCGGGACAATCCGCTCTATAAGCGCATCAAGGCGCTGGCCGGCTCGACCGCGCAACAGCGTCGCAGCGGCCACGCGCTGCTCGAAGGGCTGCATCTGGCGTCGGCGTATCTCGATGCCGCGGGACAGCCGGAAACCTGCGTGGTCACCGAAGGCGCGCTCACGCATGACGAAGCGCGCGAGATCGTCGCGCGTATCGAGGAAAAGCGGATCGTCGTGTTGCCGGACGCGCTCTTCGGACAGCTTTCGAGCGTCGTGCACGGCGTGGGCATGTTGCTGCTGGTCGAAAAGATCGAGGCCGAATTGCCCGCGCGCGTCGGCGAAACCTGCGTGATTCTCGACGGCATTCAGGACGCGGGCAACGTCGGCTCGATTCTGCGCAGCGCGGCGGCGGCGGGCATCACGCGCGTGTTCTGCGCGCCGGGCACGGCGTACGCGTGGTCGTCGAAAGTCTTGCGCTCGGGCATGGGCGCACACTTTCTGCTGAATATTTTCGAAGACGTGGAGCCGGCGGATCTGATCGCGCGGCTCGACGCGCCCGTGACCATCACGGATTCCCACGGCGCGGTCGCGCTTTACGATTGCGATCTGTCGGGCGCGCTTGCCTGGGTGTTCGGCAACGAAGGGGCGGGCGTGTCGCAGGTATGGCGCGATGCCGTGACGCATCGCGTGACGATTCCGCAGCCGGGCGGCATGGAGTCGCTCAACGTGGCAGCCGCGGCGGCGATCTGTCTTTTCGAGCAGTGCCGCCAGCAGCGCTGAGCGAACGAATCAGTAATACGACGGCCGTTCCGGCTTGATTTCCTGCAGGATCGTCGTGGCGATTTCCTCGATCGACTTGTGCGTCGACGAAAGCCACTTGATGCCTTCGCGCTTCATCATCATCTCCGCTTCGTTGATCTCGAAGCGGCAGTTCTCCAGCGCCGCGTACTTGCTGCCCGGGCGCCGCTCGTTGCGGATCTCGGCGAGCCGCTGCGCGTCGATCGACAAGCCGAACATCTTCGAGCGATGTTCGAGCAACGGCGTAGGCAGCTTGCCGCGCTCGAAGTCTTCGGGAATCAGCGGATAGTTCGCGGCCTTCACGCCGTACTGCATCGCCAGGTAGAGGCTCGTCGGCGTCTTGCCGCTGCGCGACACGCCGACCAGAATGACGTCGGCATCGGCGAGATTGCGGTTCGACTGGCCGTCGTCGTGCGCGAGCGAGAAGTTGATCGCCTCGATGCGATTCTTGTATTCCTCGGTGTCGGCGTTCTGGTGCACGCGGCCCATCGCGTGCGTCGACTTCATTTCCAGTTCGTGTTCGAGCGGCTCGATGAAGGTCTGGAACATGTCGAGCACGAGCGCATTGCAGCCCTTGACCACTTCGTTCGACGCGCTGTCGACGAGCGTGGTGAAGACGATCGGCCGGCGGCCATCGAGTTCCACGACCTCGTTGATCTTCTCGACCGTCGCATACGCCTTGTCGATCGAATCGACGAAAGGCACGCGCACGAGCCGGAATTTTTGATCGAACTGGGCGAGGATCGAATGCGCGAAGGTTTCGGCAGTGATCCCGGTCCCGTCGGAAACGATGAATACGGAAGGCGGCATCGGCAAAAGACCAAATGGGGAACGAGTTGGGGTGGGCGCGCTCAAACGGTAACACGCGAAATAGACCGCGGGAACGCCCGGCACGGCGGACGAAGCGCCTGTGTTACATTGATTGCCCGGCGTGTGCGCCGGCCAACCGAACGGCGTGAAAGACTTCGATTCTGCCGTGGAATTACCGTCTCTGCCGAAACAATTTGAGAATCGGCACGGTAGAATAGCGGCAACCTGTTCGATAAGCAATTGCGGACAAATTGATTCGGATTTTCGTCAAATCGCGGTCGGTTCGTCGGTTTTGGCAGCAAAAACCCACGGTTTCGAGCAGATTTCAGACGTCCCGCTTCTCTTTGCAACGCGCGCCGGTCCCGGCTGCACGCTCCCCGATCGTTTATCAAACAGGTTGTACGAGATGCGCCCGCGCTTCCAATGAGCGCCGCCGCATATGAGCCCACTCGTGCGATCGTGAATTCCATCCACCTTAGGGGCTTGTATGACTAACGCAGTCAATGTCGCGAAAGATGTCGCAAAGGATCAGGCGTATGTAGTTCCATTCGAGCAGTTGCGAATGACCGACGTGGAAATCGTCGGTGGCAAGAATGCGTCGCTCGGCGAAATGATCAGCCAGCTTTCCGAAGCCGGCGTTCGTGTGCCGACGGGCTTTGCCACAACTGCACTCGCATTCCGCGACTTCCTCCAGCACAACGACCTGACCGACCGCATCGCCAAGCGTCTCGAAACGCTCGATGTCGACGACGTCAAGTCGCTCGCCGAAGCCGGCAAGGAAATCCGCCAGTGGATCGTCGACGCGCCGATGCAGCCGCGTCTCGAAGACGAAATCCGCCGCGGTTTCGAAGTCCTCCAGAACAGCTCGCCCGAAGAGCTTTCGTTCGCCGTGCGCTCGTCCGCGACCGCCGAGGACTTGCCCGACGCATCGTTCGCGGGCCAGCAGGAAAGCTATCTGAACGTGGTCGGTGTCGAGGACGTCCTCGATCGCATGAAGCACGTGTTCGCGTCGCTCTACAACGACCGCGCCATCTCCTATCGCGTCCACAAAGGCTTCACCCATGCGGAAGTCGCGTTGTCGGCGGGCGTGCAGCGCATGGTCCGCTCGGACGTCGGCGCGGCGGGCGTGATGTTCACCATCGACACGGAATCGGGCTTCAAGGAAACCGTGTTCATCACGTCGAGCTACGGTCTCGGCGAGACGGTCGTGCAGGGCGCGGTGAATCCGGACGAATTCCACGTCTTCAAGACCACGCTCGAACAGGGCAAGTACCCGATCATCCGCCGCTCGATCGGCTCGAAGCTCATCAAGATGGAATTCACGAAGCCGGGCGAGCCGGGCCGCGTGAAGACCGTCGACGTGCCGCACGAGCAGCGCAACCGCTTCTCGATCACCGACGAAGACGTGATCGAGCTCGCGAAGTACGCGGTCATCATCGAGAAGCACTACGAGCGTCCGATGGACATCGAGTGGGGCAAGGACGGCCGCGACGGCAAGATCTTCATTCTCCAGGCGCGCCCGGAAACGGTGAAGAGCCAGGCGTCCGGCAAGGCCGAGATGCGCTTTAAGTTGAAGGGCCAGTCGAACGTGCTGGCGACGGGCCGCGCGATCGGCCAGAAGATCGGCGCGGGTCCGGTGCGCGTGATCCACGATCCGTCGGAAATGGAACGTGTGCAGCCGGGCGATGTCCTCGTCGCCGACATGACCGACCCGAACTGGGAGCCGGTCATGAAGCGCGCATCGGCCATCGTGACGAATCGCGGCGGCCGCACGTGTCACGCGGCGATCATCGCGCGTGAGTTGGGCGTGCCGGCGGTAGTCGGCTGCGGCGATGCAACGGACATTCTGAAAGACGGCGCGCTCGTCACGGTTTCGTGCGCGGAAGGCGACGAAGGCAAGATCTACGACGGCCTGCTCGAAACCGAAGTGACCGAAGTGCAGCGCGGCGAGCTGCCGGAGATTCCGGTCAAGATCATGATGAACGTCGGCAATCCGCAACTCGCGTTCGACTTCGCGCAGTTGCCGAATGCGGGCGTCGGCCTCGCGCGGCTCGAGTTCATCATCAACAACAACATCGGCGTGCATCCGAAGGCGATTCTGGAGTACCCGAACGTCGACGCCGACCTGAAGAAGGCGGTCGAGAGCGTCGCGCGCGGCCATGCGTCGCCGCGTGCGTTCTACGTCGACAAGCTGACGGAAGGCATCGCCACGATCGCGGCGGCGTTCTATCCGAAGCCCGTTATCGTGCGTCTGTCGGACTTCAAGTCGAACGAGTACAAGAAGTTGATCGGCGGTTCGCGCTACGAGCCGGACGAAGAGAATCCGATGCTCGGTTTCCGCGGCGCGTCGCGCTATATCGCGGAAGACTTCGCCGAAGCGTTCCACATGGAATGCGTCGCGCTGAAGAAGGTGCGCGAGGAAATGGGTCTCGACAACGTGCAGATCATGGTGCCGTTCGTGCGCACGCTGAAGCAGGCGGATCGCGTGGTCGAACTGCTGAAGAAGTTCGGCCTCGAGCGCGGCAGGAACGATCTGAAGCTCGTGATGATGTGCGAAGTGCCGTCCAACGCGATTCTCGCCGAGCAGTTCCTCGAACGCTTCGACGGTTTCTCCATTGGTTCGAACGACCTGACGCAGTTGACGCTCGGCCTCGACCGCGACTCCGGCATGGAACTGCTCGCGGCGGACTTCGACGAGCGCGACGAAGCGGTGCAGTTCATGCTCAAGCGCGCGATCGAAACGTGTCTCAGGCTGAACAAGTACGTCGGTATTTGCGGCCAGGGTCCGTCGGATCATCCGGACCTCGCGGAGTGGCTCGCGAAGGAAGGCATCGAATCGATGTCGCTGAATCCGGACACGATCATCGAGACGTGGCAGCAACTGGCGAAGACCTTGTCAAAATAAGTCAGCAACGCCTTTCCGGTTGCTTTCGGAAAGGCGCGAGCGTGCTATAAAAACACCCCGGACTTCTCCGGGGTGTTTTCGTTTGGAGACCGCTGATGGAAACGAGTGGATTGATATGGTGGGTCGCGGCGGGCGCACTGATCGTCGCGGAACTGTTCACCGGCACGTTCTATCTGCTCATGATCGCGCTCGGCATGATCGCGGGCGGTGTCGCTCATGTGTCCGGCGCGTTGCCGCATGTGCAGATGGGCGCAGCCGCCGTGATCGCGCTGATCGCAGTCGCGGCTCTGCGGCGCTCGCGCTTCGGTAGCTGGAAGCGGCGCGACGCGTCGCGGGATGCGGCCGTGAATCTCGATATCGGCGCGACGCTGGAAGTGGATCAATGGCGCGATGGCCGCGCGCGCGCAATGTATCGCGGCGCGCAGTGGGACGTCGAACTCGCGCCGGGCGAAATCGAAGGCGCGCGCTATTACCGCATCACGGCGCTGGACGGGAACCGGCTGATCGTCGCGGCCAAACGCTAGTTCTATAAGGAGAAAAACAATGTACTTCGCGCTCATCGTGCTCATCATCGCCATCGTGATCGTGGTGAACACAGTCAAAATCGTTCCGCAACAGCATGCATGGGTGCTGGAGCGCTTCGGCCGCTATCACGCGACGCTGACGCCCGGCCTCAATATCGTGCTGCCGTTTATCGACCGCATCGCGTACAAGCACATGCTGAAGGAGATTCCGCTCGAGGTGCCGAGCCAGGTGTGCATCACGCGCGACAACACGCAGTTGCAGGTCGACGGCGTGCTGTACTTCCAGGTCACCGATGCAATGAAGGCGTCGTACGGTTCGAGCAATTTCGTGTTTGCGATCACGCAGTTGTCGCAGACGACCTTGCGTTCGGTCATCGGCAAGCTGGAACTCGACAAGACCTTCGAGGAACGCGATTTCATCAACCAGAGCATCGTGAATGCACTCGATGAAGCCGCGTCGAACTGGGGCGTGAAAGTGCTGCGTTACGAGATCAAGGACCTGACGCCGCCGAAGGAAATTCTTCATGCGATGCAGGCGCAGATCACCGCGGAGCGCGAGAAGCGCGCGCTGATCGCCGCGTCCGAAGGCCGCAAGCAGGAGCAGATCAACCTCGCCGCGGGCGCGCGCGAAGCGGCCATCCAGAAGTCCGAGGGCGAGCGTCAGGCGGCGATCAATCAGGCGCAGGGCGAGGCATCGGCGATTCTCGCGGTGGCCGAGGCGAACGCGCAGGCCATCCAGAAGATCGGCACGGCGATTCAGACCACGGGCGGCATGGAAGCGGTGAACCTGAAGATCGCGGAGCAGTATGTCGGCGCGTTCGGCAATATCGCGAAGACGGGCAACACGCTGATCGTGCCGGGCAACCTGTCCGACATGAGTTCGATGATCGCCTCGGCGTTGACCATCGTAAGAGGCGAGGGCGGCGGCGTCATCAAGAAGAGCTGACGCGGCAAGGCAATCGGGGCGCTGAGAAGCGCCCCGATTCGTTTAACGCGACGCCGTGCGCATCAGGCGCCCGCGCTCGCGTTCCCAGTCGCGCTTCTTTTCGGTCTCGCGCTTGTCGTGCAGCTTTTTGCCCTTCGCCAGCCCGATCTCGCACTTGACGCGGCCGTCCTTGTAATGGAAGTTGAGTGGCACGAGCGTATGCCCGCGCTGCTCGACCTTGCCGATGAGCTTGTCGATCTGGTCGCGATGCAACAGCAGCTTGCGCGTGCGCACCGGGTCCAGATTGGCGAATTTCGATGCCTCGGGCAGCGGACTGATATGCGTGCCGATCAGAAAGAGCTCGCCGTGCTTGATCACGACATAGCCTTCCTTGATCTGCGCGCGGCCCGCGCGCAGCGCCTTGACTTCCCAGCCTTCGAGCACGAGACCGGCCTCGTAGCGCTCTTCGACGAAGTAATCGAAGAAGGCTTTTCTGTTGTCGATGATGCTCATGAATGGAAAGTGCCCAACTCGTTTAAAATCACGATTTTAGCAGCGCGACGCCCGGCATTCGAACTCTTGCCGCGTTCTCTTCTCGCGTTGCCGCCCAATTCAGCCTCCGCTGCGCCCTATATGGCAGACGTCCAGAAAACCGTATTGATCCGCCATTCAGCGGAAGAAATGTTCGACCTCGTCACCGATGTCGCCGATTACCCCAATTTCCTGCCCTGGTGCGGCGGCGTCGAAATCGGCCGCCAGGACGAGAACGGCATGGAAGCGAAGATCGACATCAGCTTCAAGGGCATCAAGCAGCACTTCGCGACGCGCAATACGCAGAAGCGTCCGACCAATATCGATATGGAGTTTCTGAGCGGCCCTTTCAAGAAGTTCACCGGTTACTGGCGCTTCACGCCGCTGCGCGCGGACGCGTGCAAGATCGAATTCGCGCTGCACTACGAATTCTCCAATGTGATTCTGGAAAAGCTCATCGGGCCGGTGTTCAGCCATATCGCCAACACGTTCGTCGATTCCTTCGTGAAGCGCGCGGATCAGCGCTACGGCAAGCCATGATGCATATCGACGTTTGCTACGGTCTGCCGGAGGGCGCGTTTCTGAAGCGCGTCGAACTGCGCGACGGCGCAACGGTGCGCGACGCAATCGATGCGAGCGGTGTGCTGCTCGCGCATCGCGATATCGATCTGACGACGCAAAGAGTCGGCGTGTTCGGCAAGGTGAAGGCGCTCGACGAGGCGCTCGCCGACTTCGACCGCGTGGAGATCTATCGTCCGCTGAAGGTCGATCCGAAGGCCGCGCGCCAGCGTCGCGTCGACAAGGCGCGCAGGGCCGGTTCGATCGAAGGGCGCAAGTGGCAGTCGAAAGATTCGCGCTGAGCCGTTTCAATGCGCGGGCGCTTCCTTCGCCCCTGCTGGCGCGGGCTCCAGCGTGTGTTGCCTGACCGACCAGAGCACGCCGGCGAGCAGCAGGACGATCGCGAGCATTTCGGGCACGCGCGGCCAGCGGCCGTCGTAGACGAAGGCGTAGAGCAGCGCGAAAAGCGTTTCGAAAACGATCATCTGACCCGCGAGCGTGAGCGGCAGGCGCTTCGCCGCCGCGTTCCACAGCATGTTGCCGAGCCACGAACCGCCGGTCGCCAGCGCCGCGCACACGATCCAGAACATGTGCCAGCGCGCGGCCGGCACGCTCGCCTGAACCGTTCCCGCAGGCAGCATCCAGATGACGGCGCCGAGCACGAGTCCGAGCAGACCCGTCACGATGCCCCACAGCACGGACCACTCGTTGCCGTCGAAGTGATCGTTCGCTTGCAGATAGCGCGCGTTGACGACCGCGTACCAGGTCCACGACGCGAGCGCGCCGAGGGCGCACGCGAGACCGGTGAGGCGCGTGAGCACGCTGGCCGCATGCTCGCCGCCTTCCGACGACGAGAGCACGTCGCTGAACACGTCCAGATTGATGCACGAAATGCCGGCCAGAATCAGCAGCAAAGGTCCGACGAGCCGCCTGAGGCCGATTGCGCCGTGGTCGCGCCGTCCGGCGAGGGTGACGGTCACGGGCAGAATCCCGACGATCAGCGACGAAGGCGCGACGCCCACCAGTTGCACCGCGCTCGCGAGCAGCATGTAGTAGAGCAGGTTGCCCACCAGCGCCAGCTTCACGAGCGCGATGAAATCGGCGCGCGTGAGTTTGGCGAGGAGCTTTCGCGCGAACGGCAACGCGACGGCGAGCGACACCGCCCCGTACATCAGATAGCGTCCGACGCTCAGCGCGAGTGGCGAAAAATCCGGCAAGAGCCGTGGCGCGAGAAAGATGAAGCCCCAGATCGCGCCCGCTGCCATTCCATACATCACACCGCGCTGCATTGCCCGACTCCTGTCGATATTTCACTTGACGGCGCGAAGCGTAGCACGCGGCCCCGGGCGGCGGTCTTGTCGAAAACTGCAACGGCGCGAGCGTCCGGCGCGCGGGCGCGAACGGCCCGGAATTTGCGTCCGAACGGCCTAAGCTGCTGTTCGGGCAGTGAAAATGCAGGGAACTATCGGTATAATCTGCTTTTGCGCCCATAGGATTTGCCATGCGTCTGATCCAGAAAGCACTCACGTTCGATGACGTGCTCCTCGTGCCCGCGTTCTCCAGCGTTCTTCCGCGCGACACCAGCCTGAAATCCCAGCTGACTCGCAATATTTCCCTGAACATGCCTCTCGTGTCCGCCGCCATGGACACGGTCACCGAAGGCCGGCTCGCCATCGCGATGGCGCAGATGGGCGGCATCGGCATCGTCCACAAGAATCTCACCGCGAAGGAACAGGCCCGCGAAGTCGCGAAAGTGAAGCGCTTCGAATCGGGTGTCGTGCGCGACCCGATCACGATTCCGCCGCAAATGCGCGTGCGCGACGTCATCGCGCTGACGCAGCAGCACGGCATTTCGGGCTTTCCGGTGGTCGAGGGCGCGCAACTGATCGGCATCGTCACCAACCGCGACCTGCGTTTCGAAGAACGTCTCGACGAGCCGGTGCGCAACATCATGACGCCGCGCGAGCGTCTCGTGACGGTCAAGGAAGGCACGTCGCTCGCCGAAGCGAAAGCGCTGATGCACAGCCATCGCCTGGAGCGCGTGCTGGTCGTCAACGACGCGTTCGAACTGCGCGGCCTGATGACCGTGAAAGACATCACCAAGCAGACCGAAAATCCCGACGCCTGCAAGGACGAAGACGGCAAGCTGCGCGTGGGCGCGGCCGTGGGCGTGGGTCCGGACAATGAAGAGCGCGTCGAACTGCTGGCGCAGGCGGGCGTCGACGTGATCGTCGTCGATACCGCGCACGGCCACAGCCAGGGCGTGCTCGAGCGCGTGCGCTGGGTCAAGCAGAAGTACCCGCACGTGCAGGTGATCGGCGGCAATATCGCGACGGCGGCGGCGGCGAAATCGCTCGTCGAGTACGGCGCGGACGCGGTGAAGGTCGGTATCGGCCCCGGCTCGATCTGCACGACGCGTATCGTCGCGGGTGTCGGCGTGCCGCAGATCACGGCCATCGCCAACGTCTCCGAAGCGCTGCGCGGCACCGGCGTGCCGGTCATCGCGGACGGCGGCGTGCGCTTCTCCGGCGACGTGTCGAAGGCGCTCGCGGCGGGCGCGAACGTCGTCATGATGGGCAGCATGCTCGCGGGCACGGAAGAATCCCCGGGCGATGTGTTCCTGTACCAAGGCCGCCAGTACAAGTCGTACCGCGGCATGGGCTCGGTCGGCGCGATGAAGGACGGCGCGGCGGACCGCTACTTCCAGGACAACTCCGCGAACATCGACAAGCTCGTGCCGGAAGGCATCGAAGGCCGTGTGGCCTACAAGGGCTCGGTCAACGCGATCCTGTTCCAGATCGTCGGCGGCGTGCGCGCGAGCATGGGCTATTGCGGTTGCCGCACCATCAGCGAACTGCACGACAAGGCGGAATTCGTGCAGATCACGGCGGCGGGCATGCGCGAGTCGCACGTGCATGACGTGCAGATCACGAAGGAAGCCCCCAACTATCACGTCGATTAATCGAGCGGAGCGCTCATGAAACCGTTGCTGCGGGTCGTGCTCGTCATCAACGCCCTGATTTTTCTGGCGTTCGGCCTGCTGTTTCTGCTGACGCCCTGGGCGGGCCTGTACGGCGCGCTGCAACTGGATTCGATCCGCGTGCAGCCGGCGTTTGCCGGGCAACTGCTCGGCATCGCGCTCATCGGGCTTGCTTGGCTCGCGTTTCATGCGGCCGTCGATGGCGCGTTGACGGCGCGAGCCGCCCGCGTCTCGGGTCATGTGCAGTGGCTTTCGGGCGTCGTGGTGCTGGTCTGGCTGCTCGGGCTGCACGCGCCGCAACTCGATGGCTTCGGCCAGATCAGTGCGGCGGTCGTCGGCGCCGTGCTGCTCGTGCTCGGCTTGGGCAGCGTGAGACTGTCGTCGGCGGTGCGGCGGCGCGAGCGTGCGGCGCTGGCTGGCGCGGCGTCGGCGCAGCGCGCGGAGAAGAAGGCGGCGCAAAAGCGCGAGGACGTTCGCGCGAGCGCCACGGTGCCTTCGGCGCGCGTCGAGCCGATCGAAACCGCGGTCCGTCCCGCGGCGCGCGCGCCGGACGCGACGGCCATCGACCCGATTTCGGGCCGCACGATCGATTCGGCGGGACGTCCGCTCGATCCGGTTTCGCCGATTTCATCCGCCGCGGTGCGCGCGCATCCGGACGGCGCCGTCGATCCCGTCACGGGCGGCACGCTCGATCCGGTCACGGGCCGCGCGGTCGATCCGGTCACCGGCAAGCGCATCGAACCCGTCATCAGCGGCGAGATCGATCCGGCAACGGGTCGAAGAGTCGATCCGCTCGCGCCCGACGCGCACCGCGCACCACGTTGAGGGCGCGAAGCGTATGCGTCGAGTTACGCAAGCCACGCAGGCGCAGCAGCGGAAATACGCAGGACAAGCACGGTCGGCCTTTGCGCCGGCCGTCGATTTATTGGCACGCGGGCCGCGCGACGTCGCGCCCCGGCCGCACAGACATTATTCGTTCACTTAGCCTTTGGCCGCAGCCATGCACGACAAAATCCTGATTCTCGATTTCGGCTCCCAAGTCACCCAGCTCATCGCACGGCGCATCCGCGAGTCGCACGTCTACTCGGAAATCCATCCGTACGACGTCGACGAGACTTTCATCCGCGAATTCGCTCCGAAGGGCATCATCCTGTCGGGCGGGCCGAATTCGGTCACCGAGGCGAAGTCGCCGCGCGCGCCGCAAATCGTCTTCGATCTCGGCGTGCCGGTGCTCGGCATTTGCTACGGCATGCAGACGATGGCCGATCAGCTCGGCGGCAAGGTCGAACTGGGCAACGTGCGCGAGTTCGGCTATGCGGAAGTGCAGGCGCTGAATCACACGGGATTTCTCGAAGGCATTCAGGACTTTGCCAGTGACAAGGGCGAGTCGATGCTCAAGGTGTGGATGAGTCACGGCGACAAGGTCGTCGACTTGCCCGCGGGCTTCAAGCTGATGGCTTCGACGCCCTCATGCCCGATCGCCGCGATGGCCGACGACGACCGCCGCTTCTACGGCCTGCAATGGCATCCGGAAGTGACGCACACGGTGCAGGGCCGCGCGATGCTCGACCGCTTCGTGCTGGAGCTGTGCGGCGCGAAGGCGGATTGGGAGATGGGTCATTACATCGACGAAGCCGTGGAGAAGATTCGCGCGCAGGTCGGTAGCGACCACGTGATTCTCGGCCTGTCGGGTGGCGTGGATTCGTCGGTGGCGGCGGCGCTGCTGCATCGCGCGATCGGCGATCAACTGACGTGCGTGTTCGTGGATCACGGCTTGCTGCGTCAGAACGAGGCGGAACAGGTGATGTCGACGTTCGCCGATCATCTCGGCGTGAAGGTGATTCACGTCGACGCGAGCGAAGAATTCCTGCAGAAACTCGCGGGCGTGACCGATCCGGAAGCGAAGCGCAAGATCATCGGCGCGGAGTTCGTCGAAGTGTTCCACAAGGAATCGGACAAGCTCACCGATGCGAAGTGGCTCGCGCAGGGCACGATCTATCCGGACGTGATCGAATCGGCGGGCAAGGGCAAGAAGGGCGCGCATACCATCAAGAGCCATCACAATGTCGGCGGCTTGCCGGAGACGCTGAATCTCAAGCTGCTCGAACCGTTGCGCGAACTCTTCAAGGACGAAGTGCGCGAGCTCGGCGTGAAGCTCGGTCTGCCGCATGCAATGGTGTATCGCCATCCGTTCCCGGGGCCGGGCCTCGGCGTGCGGATTCTCGGCGAAGTGAAGCGCGAGTTTGCGGACCTGCTGCGCCGCGCGGATGCGATTTTCATCGAGACGCTGCGCAATACCATCGACAAGGAAACGGGCAAGTCGTGGTACGACCTCACGAGTCAGGCGTTCGCGGTGTTCCTGCCGGTGAAGAGCGTCGGCGTGATGGGCGATGGCCGCACGTACGAGTACGTCGTCGCGCTGCGCGCCGTGCAGACGCTCGACTTCATGACCGCGCATTGGGCGCATCTGCCGCATGAGTTGCTCGGGCATGTCTCGAATCGCATCATCAACGAGGTGCGCGGGATCAATCGGGTGGTGTATGACATCTCGGGGAAGCCGCCTGCGACGATCGAGTGGGAGTGATTGGACGTCTGGCACGCACCGGCACGACCGAGCAGTAAGACACACCTAAGCCCGCGTAATTGCGGGCTTTTTTCATTTTTTACTTGGCAACTTCTGGCACAACGGAGCATCGATAAGCAACATTTTTGCATGGCATTTCCAGTGGTATGGTTCGCGAAAATGCCATGAGTCGCAGTTAATACCATGCGAGCTCGTCTCGCCGTTGCATGGTATCTAAATCGCGTAACGTACTGTTTATAAAGACGATTAATCTTTTTTTTCGATGCGGTTTTATTCATGGTATTTCTGGCCCCTCTGGACGGATACCATGCTGACCGATACCAGCTGCGCAACCTCAAGCCGCAGGACAAGCTCTACAAGGTCAACGACCGCGACGGTCTCTACGTCGCGATCACACCTGCCGGTTCGATTTCGTTCCGCTACAACTACTCGATCAACGGACGGCAGGCGACATTGACGTTCGGGCGCTATGGCGTCGGCGGCATCACGCTGTCGGAGGCGCGCGAGCGCTTGAATGAGGCGAAGAAGCTGGTTGCCGCAGGCAACTCACCCGCCAAGGAAAAGGCGCGCGACAAGGCGCGCGTGAAGGACGCCGAGACCTTCGGCGCATGGGCCGACAAGTGGCTGCGCGGGCACCAGATGACCGACTCGACGCGCGACATGCGCAGGTCGATCTACGAGCGTGACCTGAAGGCGAGGTTCGGCAACCTGAAGCTCAACGAAATCACACACGAGGATCTACGGACGCTTACCGATGCCATCGTCGCGCGCGGAGCGCCGGCGACCGCCGTGCATGTGCGCGAGGTGGTCTTGCAGGTCTACCGATGGGCCATCGAGCGCGGACAGAAGGTCGAGAACCCGGCGGATATGGTGCGGCCGACAACCATCGCGCGCTTCGAACCACGCGACCGCGCGCTTACGCCTGACGAGATCGGACTGATGTATCACATCGAGCGGATCGCACCACGCCGTCTATACGTGCCGCGGCGCGCCTGTTGCTGCTGACGCTGGTTCGAAAGAGCGAACTCACCAACGCGACGTGGGGAAAAATCAATTTCAGCGACGCGGTGTGGACCATTCCGAAAGAACGCATGAAGCGCCGCACGTCGCACCTGGTTTTCCTGTCGCGGCAAGCGCTCGACATCTTCATCGCCCTGAAGACGTTCGCGGGCGGCTCCGACTACGTGCTGCCTACGCGATACGACAGCGACCGGCCCATGAGCAGCGCGACGCTGAATCAAGTGCTCACGCTCACGTACGCGCTTGCGCAGAAGTCCTCGTAGCTGATGTCTTGCAGATGCTCGACGCGGACGCCGGCCAGCCGGAGCGTGATGCGCGACGCTGAGCGAGGCATGTGGATCGCTGGACGCTTCCGCCAAGCCGGCGCCACGCCGCCGTGTCTGCTGCTCGTGATCGGCACGTCCGGGTTATCGGCCGCGTATTGATACGTCCGATCGCATTCGAAAGTCACGTCAACGAAGTGCCATTCGAAGTGCTGTTCAATGCCGCAGTCCTTGCTTCTGCACTGGTGCGGCGTCGGTCGGCGGGCCTTCCGGGCAACAATGTCGAAAACCGGCGACCTTGGAAATGAAAGGCCGTGCTTGAATCGAGTTGACGAAAACAAGGCGCCGGCCGCGATCGGCTTCGTCGAATGTGGGTGCGCCGCGGAAAAGCGATCGGTCGAATTCTCCCGACAGCGCAATGAAATGGACCGAAACTCCAAAAGCGCTCTATGCAGGCTGGTGATTGAATCGTGCCTTGAGCGCATCGAATACACGAATGACGAGCAGGAACAGCAGAAAGAATACAAACCCAACGTCCCAATAGCCGTTATGCACAGCCATGATTGAGAGCGCGAGAAGGTACGAAAAACTGAACTTTCCTAATGGTCCCCAATGCAAGGCCATCCTCCAAAGACGCTTTATTCCAGATGCGAGCAAGAAGAAGCCAAAAAAGACGCCGTAATAGCTGAAGTCGACATAAAGCGCGCCCTGCAGTGTTGGAGTGATGCTCATAGGACGGCCCGCAACCCATCTTGCACCTGTGATGTCGCCAATGATGTTTCGCGCGCCCCAATGTTTTCCGGGGAGAAACGTCTCATAGTTGCTAAGGAACAGTTCGCCATACATGAATTCATGCAGCGACGTTCCGATCGTAGCGACCGTCTGCTGACTGAAGTCGAACATGGCCATGGCGGGAACGAACGGCAACAGGTACGGGTTCTCACGGGTAAAGCGAAAATCGATGTTCTTGAAGAAAAGAACAAGATCGTAATTCTGCGAAACACGGAACGCGGCAAAGACGGCAGAAAAGCCGACGATAAAAATTCCGACGGATAAGCAAATGAGAAGCGCCTTTCTAACAGCAAGACGAAAGACGGCGAAGTAAAGCAGAAGCACCAGCATGAACATGAGGATCGGCGTCCGATACCCAAAACAAAGGGCACCCGTCAGATACAAGATCGGCTGAAAAACGCGGAATCGTCGGCCTGCTTCTGCGTCTGATATTGTCCGTACAAGCTCCCAAAACCCATAGAGTTGGGCAAGATTGAACATCAGTGCCGAATTACCAAACCGTTCCTCGCCCTGAAGTAACGGAATCCCCCCGCTTAAGGCTATGGTTGTGACAACGCATGTCGAAAATAGCGCGAGAAATACGAAGGTCAATTGGCGAGAGGTGCGCGGCTGAAGTACGCTTATCGGCCTACGGCTCGTCGTTTTTCGGGTTAGGGCCGAGCCTAAGAGGAATCCGAAACAACCTATCAGAAAGAGTTGCCAGCCTAGAGTTTTGTCGTATGCTCCCTCGCTCGTCCACGGCGTATTGACCAGCCCAAACAGATTGTAGAAGGCGAAAACAACGAAGAAGAGGGTCAGCGGATTCATGTGTGCAACTTCGTTCGCACGTTCGTTTTCGTGCGAAGAAGAGGCGCGACGGCCTCGAAGAGAAAACCTCATACGTCATGGCTCCATCTGGCGGCAATCTTGGATCGAACGCCGGATGATGCCAGAGGTGAAGCGCGTGTCTGTCAGCACTATCCTAAATTAAGGTCGCCGATGCTCAAGTCTATTTTCTTACCCGTCGTGGTCGTATTGGCTGCTTGCCAGCAGGCTGGACTGGAGGGGCGTGGGTGTCAGGACGAAGTGCTGTTTAGCACAACATGGAAAAGTGGGATACCTGAAGTGCTTGAGCGCGAGGCGCTTGACGGGGCAATACGTGTTATCAAGCTGAACGATGTTGACTTGCCCCAGGCTCTTGAAGTCACAATCGGGCGGAATGACGATTATCGCGGGATCACAAATGGAGTGCCGAGAGCCGAAATCTCATTTTCGAAGGTTGCGACGTTTCGTCGCGGTGTTGAGTATATCGTTGACTGGCAGACGTACTTTCCAGACGACTTTAGTGTTGATAGTAAGCAGCCAGAGGTAATTTCCCAGATTCATCAAGGAGAGCACGCCGGATTCCCTACATTCGCGCTCTTCATAACGGAACGTGGAGAGTATGCGGTTCGTACCAGATCGGGCGACGGCCGCCCCTCGATGGGCGCGCGATTCGGCCGCGTCGCCGAGGATAAGGGCCGCGTCGTCAACTGGCGGCTGAGATACATTCCTGACGATAGCGGCAAGGTCGCCGTGACAGAGCTTTCGAAGAACGAAAAGATAGTTTTTGCGGCCAACCGAGCACCTAATGCATATCCTTCCGATGACGATGCCTATTTTAAAATTGGCTTGTACAAATCGGCATGGCAAAAAAAACCGTCTGACGTCGAAACGCGGACGTTATATTACGGGCCACTATCCATTCGACGTGCAGATTGACGTTGTGACGGGAAATCCTCGCGAAGGCTGCGGTCTGACTCCGCTGACTCGGTGACCGCCAACGCTAGCAAGGCGCGGTCAACCGTAATCGTGCGGTACGCCGCGGGCCTCTGCCCACCAGACCTCCGCCTCTCGATCGGTCATGTGGAAATTTGTGCGCTTCACGCCGCCCCAATGTCCCGTCTCGACGAATTCCCACTCGTATTCCCACATCGGTTCCATGTTTCTCATCAAAATACTGTATATATACAGTGTCATGCGATTTGGAATTCAGCTAGTGTGTCAGACTGGGGATGGATCGGAGAGCGGTATGTGCAGTTCGGCGTCGAGCCGCCCGACAGCCCGTGGCGAGACGAGGTTCAATCGCTGACTACTGCTGTAAATGGTATTTTTCGTGGTATCAGTGCGAATCGATTGCCATGAAGCCTTGCCAGATAAGGCATAGAAAGTGCTGTTAATAATCGAGTGGGAGTGAGAGGCTTCTCAGGGTTGACGGGGCGAGTCGCGCGTCGATTCGGGAAGACGCGATAGTTCAACGGCTGATTTTGGCGAGATGGCAAGGGCGCGTGATGGATGCGCGCCTTTTGGTCGAGCAATACGAATAATGAGTGATATTAAGCTCTTCAAGCTGGTCGAGGGCATGGCAGTGGAACTGGACGGCCACGCTTCTGATCTTGAGAAACCGTTGCAGTCGTTGATCGAGCAAAATCTTGAAGCGCTTCTCCGGATTCGCTTTCTCGCTACGGAATACGCGACCGGAAAGACTCATTCCGGTCGGATTGATTCGTTGGGGATAGACGAAAACAACAGCCCGGTGATCCTCGAGTACAAGCGATCCGTGGGTGAGAACGTCATCAATCAGGGGTTGTTTTATCTCGACTGGCTGATGGACCACCAAGCGGAATTCAAGCTGCTGGTAATGGACAAACTGGGACACGAAGCAGCGGCCCAGATCGACTGGAGTCTTCCTCGACTTCTTTGTATCGCCGCTGATTTCACGCGATATGACGTCCATGCCGTGCAGCAGATCAATCGCAACGTGGAGTTGATTCGGTATCGCCGATTTGGGTCGGACCTTTTGCTCTTCGAGTTGGTCAATGCAACCGTCGCCGCGAAACCGAAGATAGTGCCGAAACCGGTCAATCCAGGGAAGGCGGTTCTCTCGCCGGTTTCGATCGTGCCGGCGGAGCCGGCAGCGCCGACATTGCCGACATTGCCCGCCACGGCGGCAAGACCGGTCGGCTCTGGCGGGGACAAGAGCTATGCTGAATGGGTTGAGCAATATCCGGCTTCGATGCTGGAGCTGCTGGAGTCGCTGGAAGACTTCGTCAGTTCTTTAGGCGATGACGTTCAGCGTAGAGAACTCAAGCTCTATGTCGCGTTCAAGCGGTTGAAGAACTTTGCTTCCATCGTTCCGCAAAAGGCGAGGTTTCTTCTTTTCCTGCATCTCGATCCCGACAAAATCAATCCGTTGCCGAATAATGCTCGCGACGTCCGAAAAGTTGGCCACTGGGGGACAGGCGATCTGGAGTTCTCTATCGCGAGTTTTGACGATTTCGAGCAGACAAAGCCGCTGATATTGATGGCTTACGAAGGGCATGGGAGTTAGCACGCGCAGTAGCCACGGATCGGATCGCGAGACATGAGTGCCACCGCTAACGAGCATGCGCCGATTCCACGCCCAAGCGACTCGCTCTTCTTCGCCCTCTATCCCGACGCTGCCGCCGCCGCACGCATCGCCGAGCTGGCGGCGCGACTGCGCATCGACTATAAACTGAAGGCGAGGGCGATCCCCGCCGATCGCCTTCACATCACGCTGCATTATCTCGGCGCCTTCGCAGGCGTTCCCGCCGACGTCCTCGCGCAAGCACACGCCGCCGCTTCCCAAATCGCATCACCGCCCGTCGAACTGACGCTCGACCGCATCGAAAGCTTTTCCGGGCGACGCGCCAAACGCCCGATCGTCCTTTCAGGCGATGCCGCCGCGCCACTCGAAGCCCTCGAACGAACTCTCGGCGCCGCGCTCGAAGCCTCCGGCATCGCGCTCAAACGCCATCCGCGCTTCACGCCGCACGTCACCTTGCTCTATGACGAGCGCCGCCTTCCACGCCAGGCCGTCGAGCCCGTCGCATGGATCGCGCATGAGTTCGCGCTCGTACGCAGCCTGCTCGGCCGATCGCAACACGAAGTCCTCGCGCGCTGGCCGCTCATGTCGTGAGCCGTCGGAATCGCCCGAAATTAAGGGTTTCGCGGATTTTTCTAACGCGTTAAGGTTCGTGTATCGGAATAAATCGATACAACGCGCTTACATGACCCGGTCCCGCCTGCTGCATATCACGCCCGAAACGCACAACGTCCAGATCGATCTCGTCTACGCGACCGATCGCAATTTCACCGGCAAGCCGATCTACAAGGCGCAGCATTGCCTCCTGCTGGAACCCGCCGAAGCCGCGCTGCGCAAGGCCGTCGATATCGCGCAAAGCATCGGCGCGACGTTGCGGATCTTCGACGCCTATCGTCCGCCGCAAGCGCAAAAAGTGCTGTGGGACTTCCTGCCCGATCCGACCTTCATCGCCGAACTCGGCCGCGGCTCGAACCATAGCCGCGGCACGGCCGTGGACCTGACGCTCGTCGATCGCGACGGCAACGAGCTCGACATGGGCACCGGCTTCGACGCGATGGTCGTCGAATCCGAGCATTTTCACTTCGGCCTGCCGGAGCACGTCCAGCGCAACCGTACGCTGTTGCTCGGCGTGATGCACGGCGCAGGCTTCACGCACATCAAAAGCGAGTGGTGGCATTACGAATTGCCAGGCTCGCGCGAACTTGCTCTGATCGACAACGAAGAAAGCGGCCCGCTGCGGCTGATGTGAACAGGACAAATCGCATATGAAACTGAGTGCAGTGATCACGGCGCTGGTTTTTACGCTGGCCGGCGCGCAACCGGCGCTGGCCGCGACGCCCAAGGACATGTTCGTCATGGCGACGCTGCTCGACGAATTCACTTCGCTCGATCCCGGCGAAATCTACGAACTGGTGCCGGAGGAATATGCCGCGAACACGTATGACCGGCTGGTGCGTGTCGATCTGAAAGATCCGTCGAAATTCAATGGCGATGTCGCCGAATCCTGGACCGTCAGTCCGGATGGCCTCACGTTCACGTTCAAGATCCGGCCGGGCCTCAAGTTCCACTCCGGCAATCCGCTGACCGCCGACGACGTCGCCTGGTCCATCCAGCGCACCGCGCTGCTCGACAAGGGCGCGGCGGCCGTGCTCGCGGGCATCGGCCTGACCAAGGCGAACGCGCTGCAAAACGTGAAGAAGATCGACGATACGTCCGTCTCCATCACGACCGATCAACGTTACGCGCCGACTTTCGTGCTCAACGTGCTCGGCTCGTGGCCGGCGTCGGTGGTGAATCGCAAGCTCGTCGAATCGCACGCGAAGGGCGGCGACTACGGCAACGACTGGCTCAAGACCAACGAGGCGGGCTCGGGCGCGTACAAGCTCGTGAAATGGACCGCGAACGACAGCATCGTGCTGCAGCGCTTCGAGGGTTATCGCATGCCGCTCGCGATGAAGCGCATCGTGCTGCGTCACGTGACCGAAGCGGCAAGCCAGCGCCTGATGATCCAGAACGGCGACATCGACGTGGCGCGCGACTTGAGCCCCGACGATCTCGACACGCTCTCGAAGAGCGGCGTCATCAAGGCGACGGCCGTGCCGCAAGCCACGCTCATGTATCTCGGCCTCAACAACAAGAACCCGAATCTGGCGAAGCCCGAAGTCTGGGAAGCGATGAAGTGGCTGATCGACTATCAGGGCATCCAGAAGAACGTGATCCGCACGACCTACAAGGTCCACGAAACGTTTTTGCCCGAAGGCTTTCTCGGCGCGCTGAACGAAAATCCGTATCACCAGGATGTCGCGAAGGCGAAGGCGCTGCTCGCCAAGGCCGGTCTAGCGAACGGCTTCACGGTGAAGATGGACGTGCGCAACGACTACCCGTACAGCGAGATCGCGCAGGCGGTGCAGGCGAATCTCGCGCTCGCGAACATCAAGGTGCAACTCGTGCCGAGCGACAACAAGCAGACGCTCGGACGCTATCGGGCGCGGGCGCACGACATCTATATCGGCGAGTGGTCGGCGGATTACATCGATCCGCACAGCAACGCGCAAGGTTTCGTGTGGAACCCGGACAACTCGGATGCATCGAGTTACAAGATGCTCGCGTGGCGCAACGCGTGGGACATTCCGCAACTGACGAAGGAAACCAACGCGGCGCTCGCCGAAAGCGACACGAAGAAACGCGCGCAACTCTACGAGAAGATGCAGCGTGAAGTGCTCGCGAAATCGCCGTTCGTGATCATGTTCCAGAAGGTGTCGCAGGTGGCGGCGCGTCCCGGCGTGACCGGTCTCGACGTCGGGCCGATCAACGATCTCGTGTCTTACCGCAACATCAGGAAGCAGTGAGCACGGTTACGCTCATCGGCTCGCGGCGCGGCGGCGTGCGCATCGCGCTGGCGCTCGCGCAGTGGATCGCGATGCTCGTCATCACGTTCACGGGACTGCTCGCGATCACGTTTTTCATCGGCCGCAAGATTCCGATCGATCCGGTGCTCGCCATTCTCGGCGACCGCGCGTCCGCGACCGCTTATGCCGCCGCGCGCGTGAGGCTCGGGCTCGACAAGCCGCTCATCGACCAGTTCCTGATCTATGCGCGCGACGTGTTGCACGGCAATCTCGGCATTTCGTTGCTGACGGCCAATCCGGTGATCGACGACATCAGGCGCGTCTTTCCCGCGACACTGGAACTCGCGACGCTCTCGACGTTCATCGGCATTGCGGCCGGTGTGCCGCTCGGCGTGGCGGCGGCGGTGAAGCACAATCGCATCGCCGATCACATCGCGCGCGTGATCGGGCTCGCGGGCAGTTCGGTGCCGGTGTTCTGGCTCGCGCTGATGGGCCTCCTGCTGTTCTATGCGCGGCTGCATTGGGTGTCGGGGCCGGGGCGCATCGATCCGCTCTACGACGGCATGGTCGATACGCGCACGGGCAGTCTGCTGATCGACTCGCTCATCGCCGGCGAATGGGACGTCTTCAGGAACGCGTTTTCGCATATCGCGCTGCCGGCGAGCGTGCTCGCGTTTTATTCGATCGCGTATCTGTCGCGCATGACGCGCTCGTTCATGCTCGAACAACTGAGCCAGGAATACGTGACGACCGCGCGCGCCAAAGGCCTGCCCGAGCGCCGCGTGATCTGGCGGCACGCGTTCGGCAATATCGCGGTGCCGCTGCTCACGGTGATCGCGCTCGCCTACAGCTATCTGCTCGAAGGCTCGGTGCTGACCGAAATCGTGTTCGCGTGGCCGGGCATCGGCTCGTATCTGACGGGCGCGCTGCTCAACGCCGACATGAACGCGGTGCTCGGCAGCACGCTCGTGATCGGCGCGACGTTCATCGCGCTCAATCTCTTGACCGACGCGCTCTACCGCGTCTTCGATCCGCGCACGCGCTGACATGGAGGATTCCGCGTACATGAAACCGGCGCGAACGGGTTTGCGCGCGTGGCTGCTCACCGACACGCCCGCGTCGCCGCGGCAGGCCGCGCTCGGGCGGGCATACCGGCGCTGGCGACGGTTCTCGTCGAATCCGCTGAGCATGCTCGGGCTCGCGATTCTGGTGCTGCTCGTCGTGGTCGCGGCAGCCGGGCCGATGCTCGTCGCGCAGGACCCGTTGCAGCAAGTGCTCGCCGAGCGTCTCACGCCGCCCGGCGCGGCGCACTGGCTCGGCACCGATCAGCTCGGCCGCGACATCCTCTCGCGGCTCGTGTACGGCTCCCGTCTCACGTTGGCGATCGCGGTGCTGGTCGTCGTGCTTGTCGTGCCGGTCGGGCTCATGATCGGCACGGTGGCGGGCTATTGCGGCGGCATCGTCGATACGGCGCTCATGCGCGTGACCGATGTCGCGCTGGCTTTCCCGAAAATCGTGCTCGCGCTGGCGTTCGCCGCGGCGCTCGGGCCGGGCGTGCTCAACGCGGTGATCGCGCTGTCGATCACCGCGTGGCCGCCGTACGCGCGTCTCGCGCGCGCGGAATCGCTGCGGCTCGCGCGGTCCGATTACATCCACGCGGCGCGTCTGCAAGGGGCCTCGCATCTGCGCATTCTGTTGCGCTATATCGTGCCGCTGTGTTCGTCGTCGGTGATCGTGCGCGCGACGCTCGACATGGCCGGCATCATTCTCGCCGTCGCGGGTCTCGGGTTTCTCGGGTTGGGCGCGCAGCCGCCGAGCCCGGAATGGGGCTACATGGTGGCGGCGGGCCGCAACGTGCTGCTCGATGCATGGTGGGTCGCGACGATTCCCGGCCTCGCGATCCTCTCGGTGAGCCTCGCCTTCAACCTGCTCGGCGACGGTCTGCGCGACGTTTTCGATCCGCGTCATGGAGGCTGACTTGACCGACGCGCTGGCGCAGATCGACGGACTCGAAGTGGCCTTCCCGGGCCACGACGGCGTGCTCATGCCCGCGGTGCGCGGCGTGTCGCTGACGGTGCGGCGAGGCGAGCGCCTCGGGATCGTCGGGGAATCCGGATCGGGCAAATCGCTGACGGGGCGCGCGTTGCTCGGGCTTTTGCCGCCCGAGGCGAAATGGTCGGCGAAGGCGCTGCGCTTCGAGGATCAAGACCTGCTCGCGATGCGCTCGAAAGAACGCCGGCGCCTGTGCGGCACACGCATGAGCATGATCCTGCAAGACCCGAAATATTCGCTCAATCCCGTGATGACCGTCGCGCAGCAGCTGCGCGAAACCTTCGTGCGGCAAGGCGTGAGGGAGAACCGGCGTGCGCTTCGCGAGCGCATCGTCGCGGCGCTGGAAGCGGTGCATATCCGCGATCCGCAGCGCGTCGCGGATGCGTATCCGCACGAACTGTCGGGCGGCATGGGCCAGCGCGTGATGATCGCGATGATGGTCTGCTCCGGCCCGCGCCTCCTGATCGCCGACGAACCCACGAGCGCGCTCGACGTCCTCGTGTCGATGCAGGTGCTCGCCGTGCTCGACGAGATGATCGAGCGTCACGATACCGGGCTCGTGTTCATCAGCCACGACTTGCCGCTCGTGATGTCGTTTTGCGACCGCGTCGCGGTGATGTATGGCGGACGCGTCGTCGAAACGTGCGCCGCGCGCGACCTCGTTCATGCGACGCATCCGTACACGCGCGGGCTGCTCGAAGCGAATCCGCCGCTCGATAACCCGCCCGACGAACTGCCTACCTTGCGACGCGACCCGGCGTGGCTCGACGAAAGGACGACGCGATGATCGACGTCGAACGCGCGCACATCCGCTTCAGGACGAAGACCGGCCACGTCGATGCCGTGCGCGACGTGTCCCTGCGCGTGGAAGAGGGCGAAGTCTTCGGGCTCGTCGGCGAATCGGGCAGCGGCAAGTCGACGCTCCTGCGCGCGCTCGCCGGACTGACGCCGCTCGCGGGCGGCAGCATACGCATCGGCTCGCGTCCCGCGCGGCGCGACGTGCAGATGGTGTTTCAGGATCCGTATGGCGCGCTGCATCCGCGCTTCACCGTCGATAAAACCTTGCGCGAGCCGCTCGCGATCAACGGCATCGGCGGCGAAGACGCGCGCATTCTCGATGCGCTCGCCGAAGTCGGTCTCGGCCCGGCGTTTCGCTTTCGCTATCCGCATCAGTTGTCGGGCGGGCAGCGGCAGCGCGTGTCGATCGCGCGGGCGCTGATCGTCGAGCCGCGCGTCCTGCTGCTCGACGAGCCGACTTCCGCGCTCGACGTCTCCGTGCAGGCCGAGATTCTGAACCTGCTGCGGCGGCTACATCGCGAGCGCAAGCTGACGATGATCCTCGTGAGCCATAACCTCGCGGTGATCGGCTTTCTGTGCCAGCGCGTCGCGGTGATGCGCAATGGCGAGATCGTCGAACAGCTCGGCGTCGATGCGGTGCGCTCGCACCACGTCGAGCACGAATACACGCGGCGGCTTCTCCTCGCGACGCAAGGCTACACACGCGAAAACGCGACGCGACCGGGCGCCTAGTCATCGTACAAGCACACTTGTCGCGGCCCAGTCAACGCATGTTGCGCAAACGACGCATATCGACGGCCACAAGCCCGGTATACGGTGCAGGGCCGCGAACAGGCGTGCTTCGCGCGAAAACCTCGCCGCAGCGGCTGATAGAATAGGCGCTGGATTGTCGAGACGTGCCGAACAACGCGCGAGCGTGGTCTTCCGGCTGCCTTCCGACTTCGAGCTAACCAACGGAAATCGTGACAGACCGCGCCCGTTCGCGGGTGAAAGCCGGTCGTAATCCCCGATGAAATTGCTAGATGCTTTGGTCGAACAGCGGATCAACGAAGCCGCTACGCGTGGCGAGTTCAACAACCTGCCGGGCGCGGGCGCTCCGCTCCATTTCGACGACGACGTCCTCGTTCCCGAGGAAGTGCGTGTCGCCAATCGAATCCTCAAGAATGCGGGCTTCGTGCCGCCCGCCGTCGAACAGCTTCGCGCGCTGCGCGGGCTTCAGGAAGAGTTCGACAAGGTGACGGACCCCGCGGCCCGTTGCCAGTTGCAAGCCAGAATGCTCGCGCTCGACATGGCGCTCGAATCGCTGCGCGGCGGCGGTTGCGTGCCGCACGAGTATCGCCGGCGCATCGCCGAACGGCTCTCCGAGCGCGCACAGTCGCGCGTGGCGGTGGAAGCCAAGTGACCGGGATGCCGGACGCGCCTGATTCGGCGCCGAACGCTTCCATCGCCGATTCCTCCAGCGAACGCGATCGCCGCTTCATGGCGTTGGCGCAACGCGCCGCCGACGAGGCCCGTCGCGCGGGCGAAGTGCCTGTCGGTGCGGTGATCGTGCTCGGCGATGAAGTCATCGCCACCGGCTTCAATCATCCGATTCGCGGACACGATCCGTCCGCGCACGCCGAAATGGCCGCGCTGCGCGCCGCCGCGCAAAAACTCCAGAACTACCGTTTGCCGGGCTGCGAACTCTACGTGACGCTCGAGCCGTGCCTGATGTGCGCAGGCGCGATCATGCATGCGCGGATCGCGCGCGTCGTCTACGGCGCCACGGACCCGAAAACGGGCGCGTGCGGCAGTGTCGTCGACATGTTCGCGAATGCGCAGCTCAATCACCACACCACGGTGACAGGCGGCGTGCTGGCCGACGAATGCGCTCACGCGCTCAAGAATTTCTTCGCCGAACGACGTCGTCTCGCGCGTGAAGAGCGCGATGCGCGCCGCGCGCGCGAAGCCTCTCCGACAACGAATCCAACAACATCGTGAAATCACGCACCATCGACCTGGTTGCACCGTCTGGTTATCCGCACGATCCGGCGGCCGTGGAACGCGCGCTCGTGCGCTTGCGCAGGGAAGGGCATCGCCTGGAAAACGTCGACGCGACGCGGCGGCGTTTTCAGCGCTTCGCCGGCACCGATGCCGAGCGCGCGGCCGACCTCAACCGTCTCGCGGACACATCGCGGCCGTTGCCTGACATCGTACTTGCGGTGCGCGGCGGCTACGGCGCGTCGCGCATTCTTCACGGGCTGGATTATCTAGGCTTGCGCAGGCTCGCCGATCAGCCGGTCGCGATCGTCGGTCACAGCGATTTCACGGCGATCCAGTGTGCGCTTTTCGCGCGCGCCGGCGTCAAGAGCTTCGGCGGTCCGATGCTAGCCGGCGATTTAGGCGCCGAGCAACCGAGTTCGTTCACGATGCAGCATTTCTGGAACGCGATCTCCCATTCGAGCTTCACGGTCACGAGTAACACGCCGCAGCGCCAGACCGTGGACGCCAGCGGCATGCTGTGGGGCGGCAATCTCGCGATTCTGGCGTCGCTCGTTGGCACGCCGTATATGCCGCCGATCGACGGTGGCATTCTCTACATCGAAGATGTGAACGAACATCCGTTTCGCATCGAGCGGATGATTTACCAGTTGCATCAGTCGGGCATGCTCGGCCGTCAGCAGGCGATCGTGATGGGCGAATTTTCGGGCGGCCGGCTTTCGGACTACGACAACGGCTTTACGCTCGACGCGATGATCGAGCAAATCAGATCGGTGATCGGCATTCCGGTGGTGACGGGCCTGCAGTTCGGGCACGTCGAGAATCTCCTGACGCTGCCTTTCGGTGCGACGGCGCACCTCGTTGCAACCGAGCGAGGATTCACGATGAAACTGTCCGATTACCCGCATCTGGCTTGACGTCGGCAGAAATGGGCGCTCCAATGCGCCTTGTTTTTTGTCCTTATTCGCAACTAACCGTCCTTTTCTGCACCGTCTACGAATCAGCCGCGCACCAAAGGCGACGCTTGGATTGTCGACAAAAAAGTGGCTTCAATGCTGACAAAAACTTGTGAAATTCTTCGAGACGCCCGCCGTAATTGGGCTTGAGCCAAACGCAATACCCGAAAACAAGCCGACAATCGCCAATTTTTAAAATGAATTGTTGACAATCTTTATGTCGATTCTAAGATGCTTAACATGCAAGCGAGCACATCATGTCCGACACCAAGCTTAGTGCTGCAACCGATGCTTCCCCGGCCGCTTCCAACGGGGCGAATGCCGAGTCGATCGCCGAAAGTATCCGCGCCGCGATCCTCGAGCATCGCTTGGCGCCGGGCGCGAAGCTGACCGAAGCGCAGTTGTGCGAGGTATTCGCGGTGAAGCGCGGCACGGTCCGTCAGGCGCTTGCGCAGTTGTCGAACGAAAGGCTCGTCGATCTGGAGCCGAATCGCGGCGCGTTCGTCGCGAGTCCATCGCTGCAGGAAGTGCATGAGGTGTTCGAGATGCGCCGCATCATCGAACTGGCTGTGGTGGAGCGGATTGCGCAGGGACACGGCATGCGCCGGCTGAAGTCGATCAGCGCGACCATCGGCAAGGAGCGCCGCGCCTTCGAGAGCCACGATTTTTCTTCGTGGATCCGGCTCTCCGGCGAGTTCCATACCGAGCTCGCGGCGCTCACCGGCAATACGGTGCTGTGCGAATGTCTGTCGGGGCTCGTCGCACGTTCGACGCTCATCTCGGCGCTGTACGAATCGCTCGGAAAGAGTTCGTGCTCATTCGAGGATCACGAAGAGATTCTCGCCGCGCTCGATACCGGCGACGCAGCGAAAGCCGCCGTCCTGATGGCGCAGCATCTGCGCGACGTCGAGCTGAAGATGCTGGAGCGGCCGGCGCGTGGCGCGGTCGATCTGAAGGAAGTGTTCACGAGACCCGCCGAGCGCGAAAGGGCGCTCGATACGTAGGCGGCAGTGACAGGCGGATCGCAGGATCTGCCATCGGATGAATGTAGCAGGACTAAATAATTGACGTGCCCCGCGCCGGGCGCGCGGAGAGTTGCACGCGCAAAAAAATCGGCGGCGTGCGCTGCATCGGACAGGACGCTCTTGTGAGCGTGAAATGAAAGTCGCCGCAAGGCGAAAACGCAAATCTGAAGAATGCCGCGCTGATTCGATGTCAGTGAAGGCATCCGATCGAAGCTCGTCACAGCAGCATTTGCATTTTTTCATTACGCAAGCAGCCAATGAAGGAGACGTCATGGCCCAGTTCAGTGCACCCGGCAGTTCAGCCCTGCCGCAATACGAAGAGCAGACAACGGAGCACGATCCGCATCTGCCCGCCGGTTACAGCGACCGGCTTTACAACGAGGACCTCGCCCCGCTCAAGAACCAGACTTGGGGCGCGTATAACATTTTCGCTTTCTGGATGTCGGACGTGCATAGCGTCGGCGGCTATGTGTTCGCGGGCAGTCTCTTCGCGCTCGGTCTGACGAGCTGGCAGGTGCTCGTGTCCTTGCTCATCGGCATCGGGCTCGTGAACGCGCTGTGCAACATGATCGCGAAGCCGAGCCAGGTCGCCGGCGTGCCGTATCCCGTCGCGTGCCGCGCCACCTTCGGCGTGCTCGGCGCGAACATTCCCGCCGTGATTCGCGGGCTCATCGCGGTCGCGTGGTACGGGATTCAGACGTATCTCGCTTCGAGCGCGCTCGTCATCGTCGTGCTGAAGTTCGTGCCCTCGCTGATGCCTTATGCCGACGTGCACAAGTACGGCTTCGTCGGACTCTCGGCGCTCGGCTGGGCGGGCTTCATGCTGCTCTGGGTGTTGCAGGCCATCGTGTTCTGGCGCGGCATGGAGATGATCAAGAAGTTCATCGACTTCGCCGGTCCCGCCGTCTATGTCGTGATGTTCATGCTCGCCGGCTACATGGTGTGGCGCGCGGGCATCAAGAATATCGGCCTGAATCTCGGTGGCGTGAAGTATCACGGCATGGAAGTGATTCCCGTGATGATCACCGCGATCTCGCTCGTCGTCTCGTACTTCTCCGGCCCGATGCTCAACTTCGGCGACTTCTCGCGCTACTGCAAGAGCTATCGCAGCGTGAAGCGCGGCAACTTCTGGGGCCTGCCGGTGAACTTCCTGGCGTTCTCGCTCGTGACCGTCATCACGACTGCCGCGACGCTGCCCGTGTTCGGCCAGTTGATCACGGATCCGGTCGAGACCGTCGGCCGCATCGATCATCCGACGGCCGTAATTCTCGGCGCGCTGACCTTCACGATCGCGACCATCGGCATCAACATCGTGGCGAACTTCGTGTCGCCGGCGTTCGACTTCTCCAATGTCGCGCCGAAGCTCATCAGCTGGCGCATGGGCGGCATGATGGCCGCGACCGCGTCGATCTTCATCACGCCGTGGAACCTGTTCAACAACCCGGCGGTGATCCACTACACGCTGGATATTCTCGGCAGCTTTATCGGACCGCTGTATGGCGTGCTGATCCTCGACTTCTATCTCGTGAAGCGCGGCAAGCTCGTCGTGGACGATCTCTACTCGGTGTCCGAGCAAGGCAAATACTGGTACACGAAGGGCGTGAACCGCCGCGCGGTGATGGCGCTCCTGCCCGCCGCGGCACTCGCCATTCTCTGCGTGATGGTGCCGTCGCTCGAAGGCGCCGCGAATTTCTCGTGGTTCATCGGTGCGGGCCTGGGCGCGGTGTTCTATTACTTCCTTGCCGACCGCAAGCACCCGGTCTAAAAAACAGACAGAACCTGAGAGAACTTTTTGAAGGATGGATGGAGAACCGCAATGCGCATCAAACTGATCAACCCGAACACGACGCAGCGCATGACCGACTCGATGGGCCGCTGCGCCCGCGAAGTCGCCGCGCCCGGCACGGAAATCGTCGCCGTCAGCCCGACGATGGGCCCGCCGTCCATCGAAGGCTATTACGACGAAGCGATCGCGTCGCTCGGGCTGCTGGCGGAAGTCGAAGCGGGCGAAAAGCAGGGCTTCGACGGCTACGTGATCGCCTGTTTCGGCGATCCGGCCCTCTACGCCGCGCGTGAACTGGCGCGCGGTCCGGTGATCGGCATCGCGGAAGCGGCGATGCACGCGGCGAGCGTGATCGCGCCGGGCTTTTCCGTCGTCACGACGTTGCAGCGCACGGTCGGCATGGCGTGGCATCTGGCGGAGCGCTACGGCATGACGCGCTTTTGCAAGAACGTCCGCGCGACCGACGTGCCCGTGCTCGAACTGGACGTGCCGGGCTCGCCCGCGCGCCAGACGATCATCGACGAATGCCGCCGCGCGCTCGACGAAGACGGCTCGGACGCGATCGTTCTCGGCTGCGCGGGCATGGCGGAATTCTGCCGCGAGGTGGAAGACGCGATCGGCGCGCCGGTGGTGGAGGGCGTGACGGCGGCGGTGAAATGGACGGAGGCGCTGATCGCGCTGAAGCTCCACACCGCGAAACGCGGCGACTACGCGCGCCCGCTCGCGAAACGGTATGACGGCGTGCTGTCAGATTTCAGTCCGCGCTGATGGCGTTTCCGGCGTACACATACGGACGACGTGACCCGGATTATCTGCCCTGATGTATGGGCGTGTCCGGGTCTTTTAGCTACACTGAATCGTCAACAATCCCGTTTTTTCAACGCTTGAGCTTACCGCCCGCCATGTCACTCGATCCGAAATATCCACGCGACCTGATCGGCTACGGCCGCCACCCGGTGCAGGCGAACTGGCCGGGACGCGCGCGCGTCGCCGTGCAATTCGTGCTCAATTACGAAGAAGGCGGCGAGAATTGCGTGTTGCACGGCGATCCGGGCTCGGAACAGTTTCTGTCGGAAATCGTGGGCGCGGCGGCGTATCCCTCGCGGCACATGAGCATGGAATCGATTTACGAATACGGCTCGCGCGCGGGCGTGTGGCGCATCCTGCGCGAATTCGAAAAGCGCGGCATGCCGCTGACGATTTTCGGCGTCGGCATGGCGATCGAGCGGCATCCGGAACTGGCGAAGGCGTTCGTCGAGCTGGGGCATGAAATCGCGTGTCACGGGTATCGCTGGATCCACTATCAGGACATGTCGCCGGAGCGCGAGGCGGAGCACATGCGCCTCGGCATGGAAGCGATCGAGCGCGTGACGGGCGTGCGTCCGCTCGGCTGGTACACCGGGCGCGACAGTCCCAACACGCATCGGCTGGTCGCGGAATACGGCGGATTTCTCTATGACTCGGACAACTACGGCGACGACCTGCCGTTCTGGACCGAAGTGGAAGTGACGGGCGGCGAGAAGAAGCCGCATCTGATCGTGCCGTACACGCTCGACACGAACGACATGCGCTTCGCGACGCCGCAAGGTTTCAACACCGGCGAACACTTCTTCACGTATCTGAAAGACGCGTTCGACGTGCTGTACGAGGAAGGCGACGAAGCGCCGAAGATGCTGTCCATCGGCATGCACTGCCGTCTGCTCGGGCGTCCCGGGCGCTTCCGCGGCCTGCAGAAATTCCTCGATCACATCGAGAAGCACGACCGCGTGTGGGTCACGCGGCGTGTCGACATCGCGCGTCACTGGCGCGAGCAACATCCTTTCGGAAAATCCAACAACGGGACGGCGGCATGAAGGCGATGCAATACACACTCGACCAACTCAACACCATGCCCGCCGACACGTTCGTGACCGTGCTCGCGGGCATCTTCGAACATTCGCCGTGGGTGCCGGAAGCGGCGGCGAAAGCGCGTCCGTTCAAGGACATCGATTCGCTGCACACGGCGATGTCGCGCATCGTCGAAACGGCGGGCGACGAAAAGCAGCTCGCGCTCATCAACGCGCACCCGGAGCTCGCGGGCAAGGCGGCGGTGCGCGGCGAGCTGACGGCCGAATCGACGCGCGAGCAGAGCGGCGCGGGCCTCGATCTCTGCACGCAGGAAGAGTTCGACCGGCTGCAAGCGCTCAACACGCAATATCGCGAAAAATTCGGTTTTCCGTTCATTCTCGCGGTGCGCGGGTATGACCGTCACGGCATCATCGCGAACTTCGAAAAGCGCGTGAATCACGACCGCGCCGAAGAACTGCGCACGAGTCTCGACCAGATTTACCGGATCGCGGGTTTCAGGCTGAACGACCTGATCCAGGCCGCCTAATTACGCATCAACCGCAACTGAACGAAAAGCAAGGAAGAAGACATGGCAATTCCGACACTCGATCCCAACGCGCCCGACTTCACGCGCCGCTATGTGAACCTCGCGGATCCGCGTCTGGGCGCGCAGGCACTCGAGGCGAGCGACGATTTCTTCGCGCCGAAGGAACGCATGCTGAACCCGGAACCGGCGGTGTTCATTCCCGGCAAGTACGACGACCACGGCAAGTGGATGGACGGCTGGGAAACGCGCCGCAAGCGCACGACGGGCTATGACTGGTGCATCGTCAAGCTGGCGCGCCCGGGCGTGATCAAGGGCATCGACGTGGACACGAGCCATTTCACGGGTAACTTCCCGCCGGCGGCGTCGATCGAAGGCGGCTATGCAGCCGACGGAGAAGCGCCGGGTCAGTGGACCGAAATCGTTCCGTCTACAACCCTTCAGGGCAACAATCACCACTATCTCGACGTCAAGGCCGAACAGCCGTTCACGCATCTGCGCGTGAACATCTATCCGGACGGCGGGATCGCGCGTCTGCGCGTGTACGGCCAGCCGCAGCTCGACTGGAGCAACGCGGACCGCAACCAGCTCGTCGATCTCGGCGCCATGGAAAACGGCGCGTACATGGTCGGCACGAACAACCAGCACTTCGGTCTCGCATCGACGCTCCTGATGCCGGGCCGCGGCGTGAACATGGGCGATGGCTGGGAAACGCGTCGCCGTCGCGAGCCGGGCAACGACTGGTGTATCGTCGCGCTGGCGCAGCCGGGCGTCATCAGGAAGGTCGAAGTCGATACCGCGCACTTCAAGGGCAATTTCCCGGATCGCTGCTCGCTGCAGGCGGCCTACGTGAAGGGCGGCACGGACAGTTCGCTTGTGACGCAGGCCATGTTCTGGCCGGCGCTGCTCGGCGAACAGAAGCTGCAGATGGACAAGCAGCATTTCTTCGAGTCGGAAGTGGCCGCGCTCGGCCCGGTGACGCACGTGCGCTTCAATATCTATCCCGACGGCGGCGTGTCGCGTCTGCGTCTCTTCGGAACCCTCGCATCATGAAAAAACTCGAGATCGTTCCGTTGACGCGCGCTGCGTTCAAGCCTTACGGCGATGTCATCGAACTCGATGGCGCGAAGCAGATCCCGATCAACCTCGGCACCACGATCCGCTTTCACGATCTGTGCAACGTAGACGTGACGGATCAGGGCGGCCAGGCGATCGTCAATCTCTTTCGCGGGCAACCGCGCACGCTGCCGTTCGAATGCAAGATGATGGAACGGCATCCGCTCGGCAGCCAGGCGTTCATTCCGCTCGATGACCGGCCGTATCTCGTCGTCGTCGCGCCGGCGGGCGATCTCGACGAGTCGAAAATCCGCGCGTTCGTCACGAGCGGCTGGCAGGGCGTGAACTATGCGAAGGGCGTGTGGCACCATCCGCTGCTGGCGTTGGGGAAGGTGAGCGATTACATCGTCGTCGATCGCGGCGGCGGCGAAGGGCACAACCTCAACGAGCTGGATCTGAAGGAATCGCTGTGGCTGACGGAAGAGGCGATGCGCTAAGGCGCTTCTTTCGGACAAGGGAAGGACCGGTGCGGTAAGGCCGGTCCTTTTGCTTTTGGGGCGTTAAGATAAGCAGTTCATTTCCGACGACCCCGACCCCACGATGATCGATCTCCGCAGCGATACCGTCACCCGTCCCAGCCAGTCCATGCTCGCCGCCATGTCGGCCGCCGAAGTCGGCGACGATGTCTGGGGCGACGATCCCACCGTCATCCGGCTGCAGGCCGCGCTTGCCGAACGCACGGGCAAGGAAGCGGGCCTGTTCTTCCCGAGCGGCACGCAAAGCAATCTCGCCGCGTTGATGGCGCATTGCGCGCGCGGCGACGAGTACATCGTCGGACAGAGCGCGCACACCTACAAATACGAAGGCGGCGGCGCGGCGGTGCTCGGCAGCATTCAGCCGCAGCCGATCGAAAACGCGCCCGACGGCTCCCTGCCGCTCGACAAGATCGCGGCGGCGATCAAGCCCATCGACAATCATTTCGCGCGCACGCGTTTGCTCGCGCTGGAAAACACCATCGGCGGAAAGCTGCTGCCGGCCGATTACGTCGCGAAGGCGACGCAACTCGCGCGCGATCGCGGCTTGTCGGCGCATCTCGACGGCGCGCGCGTGTTCAATGCGGCGGTGGCGTCGGATAAACCGGTCGCTGCGTTGTGCGCGCCGTTCGACAGCGTGTCGATCTGCTTCTCGAAAGGGCTCGGCGCGCCGGTCGGTTCGGTGCTGGTCGGATCGAAAGCATTGATCGATATCGCGAGCCGCTGGCGCAAGGTGCTCGGCGGCGGCATGCGTCAGTCGGGCCTGCTCGCGGCGGCGTGTCTGTATGCGCTCGATCATCACGTCGAAGGGCTCGCGCAGGATCACGACAACGCCGCGCATCTCGCCGCCGGTCTCGCCCGGATCGATGAAATCGAGGTGCAGTCGCACGCGACGAACATGGTCTTCGCGCGAATTCCCGAGGCGCATTGCGGGCCGCTCGAAGCCTTCCTGAAAGAGCGCGGCATTCTCATGCAGATGCTTTATGCATCGCGCTTCGTCACGCATCGCGATGTGTCGCGCGCGGATATCGACACGGTCGTTCGCGCGGTGAAAGACTACTTCGCGCGTTGAATGAAAAATGCCCCGCTCGACACCGACGCGGGGCATTTCGCACTCGGAACGGCAAATTTATTCGACGGCGCCGCCTGCGAACCACGCCGCCACCTTCTGACGCTCGGCATCCGTCATCTGCGTGACATTGCCGAGCGGCATCGCCTTCAACGTCACGGCTTGCTGATGCACGCGCTGCGCGTTCTGCTTGATCTCTCCGGGCGTATCGAGCAACACGCCGGCGGGCGCGCTGCCCATCATCGTCGGATGCGCGGAGTGGCACGTCGCGCAACGCTGCTGGATGATCGGCTGGATGTCCGAGACCTTGATGGTCGGCGCGCCGGCGGCCTGTGCGACCGGCACGGTCGGCGCGGGCATCGTCCATGCGAACGCCCCGAGCACCAGCACCAGACCCGCGACCGGCATGTACCACAGCACCTGCCCGCGATGGCGCATCACGAAGAACTGGCGAATGAGCGCGCCCGCCAGCATGATCAGCACGAGGATCAGCCAGTTGTACTTGTGCGTGTAGGTCATCGCGTAGTGGTTCGACAACATCGCGAACACCACGGGCAGCGTGAAATACGTGTTGTGCACGGAGCGCTGCTTGCCGCGCTTGCCGTAGATCGCGTTCGGCGTTTCGCCCTTCAGCATCGCGGCGACCATCTTGCGCTGGCCCGGAATGATGACGAAGAACACGTTCGCCGACATGATCGTCGCGATCATTGCGCCGGTGATGAGATAAGCGGCGCGGCCCGCGAACACATGGCACGCGATGAACGCCGCGATCAGCACGTAAATGCCGACGCAGATGCCGAGCAGCTTGTCGTTGGTGCCGAGCACGCGGCACAGCGTGTCGTAGACGATCCAGCCGGCCATCAGGAAGCCGAGCGCGGCGGACACGGCGACGACCGGGCCCATGTCGAGCACGCTCTTGTCGATGAGATACGTGCTCGGCGACAGCAGATACAGCACGAAGAAGAGGCCGAAGCCCGACATCCACGTGGTGTACGACGGCCAGAACGACCAGTGCAAGTTCTCCGGCATGTCCTGCGGCGCGACGGAATACTTCTGCATGTGATAGAAGCCGCCGCCGTGGACGTGCCAGAAATCGCCGAACACGCCGCGACGGCGCGCGTTCGGGTCCGTCGGCGGTTTCAGACTGTTATCGAGCGCAACGAAATAGAACGATTCGCCGATCCACGCGATCGCGACGATGACGTGCAGACAGCGCAATACGAGATTGAGCCAGTCGGTGACAAAGCCTTCCATGTACTCCTCCACTACCGATTCGTTATGTGCTTGTGGGGTTCAAGCCGGGTTTTAGCTGCCGCGATACGTGCTGTACGCCCACGGCGACACGAGCAGCGGCACGTGATAATGCGCGCCGGAATCCGCGATGCCGAAGCGCAACACGACGCGATCGACGAAGCGGGGCTCAGGCACGTTCACGCCGATCGCGGCGAAGTAATCGCCCGCGTGGAACACCAGTTCGTATTCGCCGGTTTCGAAGTCGGCGCCTTCGAGCAGCGGCGCATCGGCGCGGCCGTCGTCGTTGGTGTGGATGGTCTTGATCGCGCGGCGGGCGTCGCCGTCGAGCGCGAACAGTTCGACTTTGAGGTTGGCGCCCGGGCGGCCGTGCGCGGTGTCGAGGACGTGGGTGGTGAGCTTGCCCATTCGCAGTTTCCTTGAGTTGTGCGAGATCCGGCTTTGCGCATCGATCCGAAATTCGGCACCTTGAAAAGTCAGTGCGTCTGCGGCGGATCGAGGCTCCACGTCAGTGGCTACATACCCGTCGGCGTTTCAGATGCGCGCCGTGTACAGCATTGTAGGAATTTGGGATGCGCTGTGCGCCCGCGATAGGAAAGATAATGCCCAACGCATGACAGCGATGCGTAAGCCTTGCTGGAAGGGGCTCGCCGCCGCTTCCAACGGCGCTTTCGCCGATGCTACCCGCGCCAAAATTCGGCAATATATCGGCGTTGTGAAGACGAGTATGACGGCTGCTTGATTGCGTCCGATTTTTTGATTGGGGACAGTGGCGATGCGCGCGATATCGATCGATATTGGCGGCGTCCCGAAGACGGCGGCCGACGCTGGGTAACCGGGGCTTTTCACTGGTTTCCCTAACCGTCTCTGGAGATAACGCAGATGCCACGCAGTCTTTTGGTCAAAAACGCCCACATGCTCGTCACGATGGACGAGAACCGCCGCGAGATTCGCGACGGCGGCATGTATATCGAAGACAACCGGATCGTCCAGGCGGGCCCGACGAGCGAACTGCCGCCATCCGCCGACGAAGTGCTCGACATGCGCGGCCATCTCGTCATTCCGGGCCTCGTCAACACGCACCATCACATGTATCAGAGCCTGACGCGCGCGATTCCCGCCGCGCAGAACGCCGAGCTTTTCGGCTGGCTCACGAATCTCTACAAGATCTGGGCGCATCTCACGCCCGAAATGATCAACGTCTCGACCAAGACGGCGATGGCCGAGCTGTTGCTCTCCGGCTGCACGACGTCGAGCGACCATCTGTATATCTACCCGAACGGCAGCCGGCTCGACGACAGCATCGCGGCGGCGCGCGAGATCGGCATGCGCTTTCATGCGGCGCGGGGCAGCATGAGCGTCGGGCAGAAGGACGGCGGCCTGCCGCCCGATTCGGTCGTGGAAAAGGAAGATGCGATTCTGAAGGACTCGCAGCGCCTGATCGAGACGTATCACGACGAAGGCCGCTACGCGATGTTGCGCGTGGTCGTTGCGCCGTGTTCGCCGTTTTCGGTGAGCCGCGAATTGATGCGCGATGCGGCGCTGCTCGCGCGCGAATACGGCGTGTCGCTGCACACGCATCTGGCAGAAAACGTGAACGACGTCGCCTACAGCCGCGAGAAATTCGGCATGACGCCCGCCGAATATGCCGAAGACCTCGGCTGGGTCGGCCACGACGTGTGGCATGCGCACTGCGTGCAACTCGACAAGTCGGGCATCGAACTGTTCGCGCGCACGGGCACGGGCGTCGCGCATTGCCCGTGCTCGAATATGCGGCTGGCGTCCGGCATCGCGCCGATCCGCGCGATGCGCGACGCGGGCGTGCCGGTGGGCATCGGCGTGGACGGCTCGGCGTCGAACGATGGCGCGCAGATGGTCGCGGAAGTACGGCAGGCGCTGCTGTTGCAGCGTGTCGGCTTCGGCCCGGATGCGATGACGGCGCGCGAAGCGCTCGAAATTGCGACGCTCGGCGGCGCGAAGGTGCTCAATCGCGATGACATCGGCGCGCTCGCGCCGGGCATGGCGGCGGATTTCGTGTCGTTCGATCTGTCGCAGACGGCGTTCGCGGGGGCGTTGCACGATCCGGTGGCGGCGCTGGTGTTCTGCGCTCCGGCGCAGGTGTCGACCAGTGTGGTCGACGGCAAGGTGGTGGTCAAAGAAGGCCGGCTGACGACGCTCGATCTCGGGGTGGTTGTGGAGCGCCACAATCGTCTGGCGCGGGGGCTTTTTGAGGCTTCGAAGGTTTGAGGGTTTGTGTCGGTTTATTGGCGTTGCCCCTGTGCGAGGCGCGGCAGTTACTTTCTTTGCTGCTGCAAAGAAAGTGACCAACAGAAAGCTGCTTTTGTCGCGCTCGGCGCGGGGGTTCTTTGTGTGAGTGAAACTTGCTTTCGCGTCGGTTTATTGGCGTTGCCCCTGTGCGGGGCGCGGCAGTTACTTTCTTTGCTGCTGCAAATAAAGTGGCCAAAGAAAGCAGCGGCGGATTCAACCGGTCGATGCAACACCTCTGGTTTAATTATCGGGAAAGGGTGTGGGAGCATCGATGAGTCGACAGAGAAAGCCTTGGATGGGCAAAGCGGAGCGGCAGCGTCAGTGGGATTGCGCGGGCATTACAGCGGGATGTCGGCTCAACGCACCGGCACATCGCCAAACATGGCGGGAT